>CALXHG010000014.1 GCA_944388045.1 uncultured Clostridia bacterium
GACCGACCCCAGCACAAAAAGGGACCGACCCCAGACAAAAAAGGGACCGACCCCAGCACAAAAAGGGACCGACCCCAATAGCAAAAGGGACCGACCCCAATAGCAAAAGGGACCGACCCCAGCACAAAAAGGGACCGACCCCAATAGCAAAAGGGACCGACCCCAGCACAAAAAGGGACCGACCCCAGACAAAAAAGGGACCGACCCCAGCACAAAAAGGGACCGACCCCAATAGCAAAAGGGACCGACCCCAATAGCAAAAGGGACCGACCCCAATGCTAGCAACTATTCTTCGCCAAAAATTTCACCATCAGATTCTGTAACTTCCACATTATAATTTTCTATGTTTTTTTCATTTTCTTTTATTTTTTGCTCTTGTCCCTGTACTTCAGCACTTTTTTCTTTATTAAAATTATTTTCTTTACACTTTTTAGATTTTAAATCACATATTTTTTTATTTGTTTTATCTTCTTTATCAGACATTTTTTTATTAAGCATATCATTTAGTTTTTGCATTAAATCTGGAACATAGTCTAGTAGTCTATCAACACAAGAAGAGTGGTCAACAGGCATTAATTTTACATTATTTTCTTGAACAACTAAAAAAGCTACTGGATTTATTGACATTCCCGCACCTGCTCCGTCCTCCAAATGGTAATTTATATTCAATTTCTTCATCTTTATCTTTTAATTTGTATTGTTTCATTGTTTCACCATTAAATTCACTTCCACCTGCAGCAAAACCTAAACTTACCTTTGATATCGGAATAATTGTAATTCCGTTCATAGCTTGAATTGGTTCTCCTACTATTGTATTTACATCTACCATATTTTGAATACTATTCATTGCTGTCATCATTAAATTTTCAATTGGATGTTCTCCCATATTAATTCCTTTCTAAGATATTTAGTTGTGAAATAATTGTTTTCATACTAATATTAATCTTTTTTACTATTTAGGTTTTTTATATGGATTTTACCTATAAACCATTTTCTCAGTTAATTTTTAATAATACTTTCTTTTTTAATGATTTTTTTACTACTTTATATATATATTGCATCAAATTAATATAAAATATACCATCTAATTTTATTTCTAATACATTTTTATTTTTATATACAGGAATAATTTGATATTTAGGCTTTTTTATTATATTTCCTAATATAATTGATAATATTCCTGTTAAAATAGCAGTAATTGCAGAATCTTCTGTACCTATATTAATTTTTAAATTTATTTCGTTTATTTCAAGATTGATATTTTTTAAAATTTCAAAATACTTTATTTTTAAATCTTTATTTTTTAAAAATGATATATCAATTTCTTTTCTGTCTAGTTTTATATCTTTTTTTATATTTTTAATTTTTCTTAAATCTTTTTTTAATATTTTAATTTTATTTAGTAATAATATATATATTTCTATTTTAAATTCTTTATTTAATTTTTCATTTTGCTCTGAGTTAAAATTTAAATTGCATATTTCTATTCCTAATTTACTACTATGTACTGTATAAATTAATAAAAAAAGCAATAAAATGAAAATAAAAAGAAAAAACAATATAGTTCATATCCTTTCATGAATATTTTATATCATTTTTTCCATTTTTTAGATTTATAATCTTTTTCTAATATGTAATTTTAATTTTAAAAATTCATTTTTCTTAAAATATCTTATTTCTTAATAAAATTATACAATTTTATGTATTTTTTCAACATCTATATCTCCAAAAAGTTCACTTTGTTCTGTTATTACTTTATTTCTTCTTGACATTTCTAATAATCCTGTAAATGCTGTTACTACTTCGTTTTTACTATGTTTTTTTAATGAAAATAGTTTATTAAATGTAAATTTTTTATATTTTATTAAAGCTCTGTACATATCTTTTACTTTGTCTCCTACAGAATAAGTTTCTGTAATAGCTATTTTTTCTATATTAGAAGCATTTTCGTTAATTTTATCTTTATTAGAGTTTATAATTTTTTGATAAATTTGTGGTATTATATCTGTTGTATATTGTTTTTCTATTTTTTGTTTTGGTAAATCTATTTTTTCTACTTCTCGAAAATATCTTTTTGAATTTAATAAATAAGATTCTCTTAATTTTTGGGTAATCTCTTTATATTTCTTATATTCAATTATTCTTCTTATTAATTCTTCTTCTGTAATTTCTTCTACATCGTTGTCTGTTTTTGGTAATAACTTTTTAGATTTTAAATACATCAGTGTTGATGCCATAACTAAAAATTCACTTGTAATGTCTAAATTTATTTTTTCCATCTGGTTTATATAATCAATATATTGATCTGTTATTTCACTTATATTTATATCATATATATCCATTTTATTTTTATCTATTAAATGACACAATAAATCTAGTGGACCCTCAAATTTATTTAATTTTATTGAATATATATCTTTTGCTAAAATTGTCATATTTAGTATTGTTCCTTATATAAAATATTTAGGTTTTTTTATGGATACCTATAAACCTAGATTTTCTTTTGAAAATAAAATTTTTATATTTAAAATTATATTTTCACTTTGAGCCTAAGTAACTTAAAGTTTCATATGGTTTCTTATTAATTATAAAATTTAATTATTATATTTGCTAATATTAAAACCTTTTCTGTATAAATATTGATTTATTTTATCTTCATCCATATTTTTTGATTTTTTTATTTTTATTTTTTCTATACATTTTTTCTCATATTCTTCTAATTCTTCTCTATTATTTTCTATATATTTTTCTATTAGCTTTTTATTTATCCCTTTTTCAATAAGTTTATATTTTATTTCTTTTATAGACATTGTTTTTAATTTAATAAACTCATTGATTTTTTTATGTACAAAATCATCATCATCAATATATTGGGCTTGTTTTAAATATTCTATTACTTCTTCTAAGATTTCTTCTTGTATTTCGTTTTTAAATTTATTTCTAATTTCTTGTTCAGTTCTTTTTTTATATGTTATAAATTTCATAATTCTAGTTTTAGCTTCATCTTGTTTTTTTAGTTTTTCTATATTAAATGTTGATATACCTGTATTATCATCATTTAAATTATTAAATTCTTCTTTATTTTGACTTTGTATATATTTTTCATTTGTTTTATTATCTTTTATAATATTTTCTTGTTTTTTTATACATTTTTGGCATTTTTCGTTATCTTTATTTTTTATATTTTTGCTAATATTTTCTACATCTTGTAAATTATTTATAATCTTCATTTTGAATTGTTTTCCTTTCTTAAAGTCAAAATATGTTTTGAACATCGCTTCGCTCAAACATATGCACACAATTTTATGAAGTAAAATTTGCACACAAACAATGACGCAGGTTTTGAAATGTTATAAACATATAAAATATTTTAAAAAAACTGCTAATGTTCTTTTTTCTATATTTTGGCAGTATAAAAACTGCTGTTCTTTTAAAACTTATACTTTTATTATTTTATATAACTTTTCATTTTTTTGCAATATTTTTCAAGTATATTTTTTCTTATTATTTTTATACTATAAATGAGATTTATTTTTTACTTTTTATATTAATAAAAAGCTATAAATAAATCCACATAAAGGTTTATAGGCTAATCCAAAAACCTAAATTTATTTAAATAAGGAATATGAATATTATGAGCAAAAAAATACTTTTTACAATTGTTTTAGCAATTGCTTTAATCTTCTCATTTTCTATGTCTATTTGTTTAGCTACTGATGGAACTAATGCTGTAACAAATGCTGGAAACGACCTTGTAAATGGCGTTAGAGATGCCGTTGGTGGTGCAGAAAATGCTATGGAAGATGTTGTAAATGGTGCTGGAAATGCTATGCAAAATACTATGAATGATGCTAATAATATGATGAATAGAAATACTCAAAACACAAATGGTGCAATAGATTATATGAGAGCTACAGAAAATACAACAGGAAATTATTCTGCAACAAGAACAAATACAAGAACAGCAACAGGAACAAATAATACTTTTTTAGGTATGACTACAAATGCTTGGACTTGGCTTATTATAGCTGCTGTAGCTGCTGTTATAGTTGCTTTAATTTGGTATTATGCTAGTACAAATGCAAGAAAAACAAATTATTATGATGATAATAACAATAATAATTATTAAAAACGATTTTTGTATTAAAAAAAGTTGGAAGTCATTTTTAACATAACTTCCAACTTTTTTTATTTTTATATTCTTTCATGAATTGTCCTATTTATTACATCTAATTGTTGCTCTCTTGTTAATTTTGTAAAGTGAACTGCATATCCAGAAACTCTTATTGTTAATTGAGGATATTTTTCTGGATGTTCCATTGCATCTTCTAATAATGCTCTGTCAAACACATTTACATTTATATGATGTCCTGTTTGTGCAAAAAATCCATCTAACATACTTACTAAGTTATTTTCTTTTGTTTGTGCATCTTGTCCTAATGTTCCTGGTGTAATTGCAAAAGTATATGATATTCCATCTTCAGATTCTTCAAATGGTAATTTTGCAATTGAGTTCATTACTGCTAAAGCACCATTTGTATCCCTTCCATGTAATGGATTTGCTCCTGGTCCAAATGGAGCTCCTGCTCTTCTTCCATCTGGTGTATTTCCAGTTGCTTTACCATATACAACATTTGATGTTATTGTTAAAATTGATAATGTGTGTTTTGAATTTCTATATGTTGGATGTTTCTTTAGTTTCTTTAAAAATTCTGTTACTACTTCTACTGCAATTTGGTCTACTCTGTCATCATCATTACCAAATTTAGGATAATCTCCCTCTACTTCATAATCTACTGCTAATCCAGTTTCATCTCTAATAACTTTTACTTTTGCATATTTAATTGCTGATAATGAGTCTGCTACTACTGAAAGTCCTGCAACTCCACATGCCATTGTTCTAAATACATCTTTATCATGTAATGCCATTTCTATTGCTTCATAAGAATATTTGTCATGCATATAATGAATAGCATTTAATGCTTTTATATATATTTTTGCAACATAGTCCATCATTTGGTCAAATTTATACATTACTTCATCATAATTTAAATATTCTGATGTTATTGGCTCAAATCTTGGTGTTATTTGTTTTCCAGATTTTTCGTCTCTTCCACCATTTATTGCATATAATAATGTTTTTGCTAAATTTGCTCTTGCTCCAAAGAATTGCATTTGTTTTCCTATTCTCATAGGTGATACACAACAAGCTATTCCATAGTCATCTCCTAATGTTGCTCTCATTACATCATCATTTTCATATTGAATTGAAGATGTTTTAATTGATAGATTTGCTGTATAATGTTTAAATCCTTCAGGCAATCTTGTTGACCATAGTACTGTTAGGTTTGGCTCTGGAGCAGGTCCTAATGTTTCTAATGTGTGTAAAATTCTGAATGAATTTTTTGTAACCAATGTTCTTCCATCTATTCCCATTCCACCAATACTTTCTGTTACCCAAACAGGGTCTCCACTAAATAATTCATTATATTCTGGTGTTCTTAAAAATCTAACTAATCTTAATTTCATTACAAAATGATCCATTAATTCTTGTGCTTGTTCTTCTGTTAATGTTCCATTTTCTAAATCTCTTTCTATATATATATCTAAAAATGTTGATGTTCTACCAATACTCATTGCAGCTCCATTTTGGTCTTTTACTGAACCTAAATATCCAAAATATAGCCATTGTATTGCTTCTTTTGCATTTGATGCTGGTTTTGAAATATCAAATCCATATTTTGAAGCCATTATTTTAAGTTGTTTTAATGCATCTATTTGTTCAGAAATTTCTTCTCTTTCTCTTATAACATTTTCAGAAAATTCGTCTACATCTAATTCATCTAAATCTTCTTGTTTTTCTTTTATTAATTCATCTACACCATATAATGCTACTCTTCTATAATCTCCAATAATTCTTCCTCTTCCATATCCATCTGGAAGTCCTGTTATTAAATGTGAGCTTCTTGCAGCTCTAATATCTTGTGTATATACACTAAATACTCCATCATTGTGTGTTTTTCTAACTGTGTGGAATATTTTATCAACTTCTGGGTCAACTTCTCTTCCATATGCTTCACATGATTTTTCTACAATTCTTATTCCTCCATATGGCATTATTGCTCTTTTTAATGGTGCATCTGTTTGTAATCCAACAATTTCTTCTAAATCTTTGTCTATATATCCTGCTTCATGTGCTGATACTGTTGATATTGTTTTTGTATCTATATCTAATACTCCTCCATTTGAGTTTCTCTCTTTTTCATATAATGCTAATACTTCATCCCATAATTTTTTTGTTTTTTCTGTTGCTCCTGCTAAAAATGATGAGTCTCCTTCATATGGTGTGTAGTTTTTTTGGATAAAACTTCTTACATCAATTTTTCTTTTCCATTCGCCTTTTTCAAAGCCTTTCCATTGTTCAAAATCCATATTATCATTCCTTTCATTTTTATTTTTTATAATCTTATTTAACTTTAGTTTTTTCTTTTTGTATTATTTCCATATTGCTTATTTTTATTTATGCCACAGATTATTATAAATATAATATCGAAAAAAGTCAATTGATTTTTTATGAATTTTGAATTTAGATTTCTAATTCTTTACTTTTAACAGGTATTTGTTCCATCACTCCATCTTTGTTAATATTATATCTCTTTGTTGCCAAATCCTTTGCTAAATCTAACCTATGTGTAGTAAGAAGTAGCATAACATTTTTTCTTTTAGCATATTTTTTTATCATCTCTAATTGTTCTCTTATAAGACTATCTTCTACATTTCCAACTGGTTCATCTACAATTATTACTGATGTTCCGTCATCAATTCTATAAAATACTTTAGATAATGCTAATCTTCTTTGTTGTCCAGTAGAGAACTCCATAAATTTTTTTGTTGATAGTTGCTGTAGTAAATTTGGTGCATCAAACTTTAATTCTTTTAATATTTTTTCTAAATTTTTTTGTTCTTCTTTAGATAAATCAGATATATTCTTCTTTCCAGTTATTTGATATAACACATTAGTTTCATCTCCTAAATTTATACTTGGTCTAAATGAAATGTATTCTTCTCCTAAATTGTCAACTTTTTCACCATTGTCTAATTTTATTGCTTTTCGATTATTTATATCTCCTCTTTTTAAAAATCTTAAAAATGTACTTTTTCCTGCTCCAGATTCTCCAGAAAGTAATACAACATCTCCTCTTTTCATACTAAATTCTGGAACTCGTATAGTTGTAGCATAACTAATTTCTCCACTATCATAATCTTTTTTGGGATAAAAGTTACCTATAAAATCATTGATTGATATAGAATCAAAAGAATGTTTTGCACCTTCTAATGGATATACTTTTTCTTCCATTTGATTCAATATTTCTTGCACTTTTTTACAAGTTTCTTGAAACTCTTCTTCATCTTGTCTACTACTTACCATTCCTTGAACAGTACTTATAAAATTGCCTGCAATTCCTTTAGCACTTCGTAAACTAATCAATGCATAAGCCAATGACTTTCCATCTATCTTTCCATTTTCTTTTGTTTGTATCCTACTATTTATATATGCTCCAGAAATTAATGCTTCAGCTAAATCTAATCCCAAATCATACATAAATATACTATTTCCAAGTTTATTTTGTAATTTTATTTCTTCATTTACTACATTTCTTATACTTTTTATTGCACTTTCTTCTGCTTTTGCACTAATCTGTTCATTATTAAGCAAATCACTTCTCAATTTGTATTCTTCATCTCTCATTTGCCATAATTTTTCTCTATTATCATTTTTCATCATTCCTTGTAATAACTTTAATCCTCCAACAACTACTGTTCCTATAGTAATAATAGGTACAGAAACTCTATTTGTTTTATTTTTTGTTTGATTATTTCTTATAATTGTACCAACAGTTCCTGCTAAACCAAGTCCTAATTCTAAATAATTATTCAATTTATCAAATTGTAACCTATCGGCTTGTCTTTCATACTCTCTTAAAATTTCATATACTTCTCTTGGAGTCATACTTGTATCATAAATTGTTTCTTTTTCTTTGCCATCTATTTTTTCTACTCTTTTTTCTTGTTTTACTATTATTCCATCTCTAGCAGCTTGTGTTATTTGAGAATAATCTAATAATAAATCAATTGTTTTTTGGAACTCATACTCATCCCTTGAACTATTTGCTAATCTATTAATACAATCTTGAATTAGTTCTTTAAATCCTAAGATTTCTTTTTTTATTCTACTTACATCACTTTTCCCTGATAATAATTGATTTTCTTGTACAAAAATTCCTTCATTAACAATTCTATCTAACGTTTTTAAACCTATGCTAATGTATTTCCAATCTGATGTTGTTAGTTTTCCACTTTCAAAAGAATTCTTAATTCTTCTTTTATTACCTATTTGTGGTGGTGTTTTTATCATTTCTTTTTTTAATTTTTGGGTTACAAGTCTAATAGATATTCCATTTTTTCCTCTTAAATTTTTTTTCATATATTTCACTCCCCAGTTATGCAGTCTAAAAATGTGCTGTAGACCATTTGTTACAGCCAATAATATTATAACATTTATTACCAATCATTTCAATATATTATGGTAACTTGCGTATATTTTAAATTTTTTTTTATTAATAGTTTTTTACTATTCTATTGACAAAAAGTTAATACGAAAAGAGCCAAGCTCTGCTTCAATTTAAGCAAAGCTTGACTCTCATCAAATAATGGAATGGTAGCCGTTTACCTGTGGTAGTACGGCCAAATCTTGATTGAAACTACGTCCCCAAACTGATTTACAGCAACGAACGCCTCTGCGTTCATGCCCACATTCAGATAAAACTTACCGAACGGGTGGAACTTGCCTTTTTCTAGCGTCCACCCCGGCATTCTCCACATTTGCATGGTTCTGGGGTCGATTCTGTCTCGATCAAGTCTTATAACATTTTCCATTATTAATACCTCCTGCCTTTTAGGCAAATTAAGATGTACTATTAATTATAACATATTTTTATCTTTTTTTCAAATTGTTTACAAAAAATTCACATTTCTTAGTTTATATCTTAAGAAAAAAGGGGCTTTTTACAGTCCCTTTCTAAACTATTTTATTAATACATTCCTGCACCTTCTACTTCGTGGTCATGACCACATCCACAAGCTTTAGGGTCTGGAGCATCTGTTACTAAACTTTCTGTTGTTAATACCATTGCTGCAATTGATGCTGCATTTTGTAATGCACTTCTTGTTACTTTTGTTGGGTCAACAATTCCTGCTTTTTTCATATCAACATATTGTTCTTTGTCTGCATCAAATCCAAATCCTACTGCAGATTTTTTAACATTTTCTAAGATTACTGCTGGCTCTAATCCAGCATTTCTTGCAATTTGTTTTACTGGTTCTTCTAGTGCTTTTATAACTATTTCAGCTCCAAGTTTTTCTCCACCTTCAAGTGATTTTGCAACTTTTTCTACTGCTGGAATAATATTTACATATGCTGTTCCACCACCAGCTACAATTCCTTCTTCTACTGCTGCTTTTGTTGCTGATAAAGCATCTTCAATTCTTAATTTTTTATCTTTCATTTCAACTTCTGTTGCTGCACCAACACCAATTACTGCAACTCCTCCAGCAATTTTTGCTAGTCTTTCTTGTAAGTTTTCTTTGTCAAATTCACTCTTTGTTTCTTCTATTTGAGCTTTAATTTGTTTTACTCTAGCTGCAATTGCATTTTTATCTCCTGAACCATCAACAATAATTGTATTTTCTTTTTGTACTTTAACTTGTTTTGCCCTACCTAATTGTGATATTTGTGTATCTTTTAATTCCATTCCTAAATCTTGAGATATTACTTCACCACCTGTTAGAATTGCAATATCTTCTAGCATTGCTTTTCTCTTGTCTCCAAATCCAGGTGCTTTAACAGCTACAACATTTAATACTCCTCTTAATTTGTTTAATATTAATGTTGATAATGCTTCACTTTCAATATCATCACAGATTATAACTAGTTTTCCTGATGATTGCATTAGATTTTCTAGTAATGGTAATATTTCTTGAATGTTGCTTATTTTTCTGTCTGTTATTAAGATATATGGATTATCTACAATTGCTTCCATTTTTTCTGTATCTGTTACCATATATGGAGATACATATCCTTTATCAAATTGCATTCCTTCTACTACATTTAATTCTGTATTTGATGTTTTTGATTCTTCAATTGTTATAACTCCATCTTTAGATACTTTTTCCATTGCGTCTGCAATTAATTCTCCAACTTCTGTGTTATTTGCAGATATACTTGCTACTCTTGCAATATCATCTTTTCCGTTAACTGGTGATGATATTTCTTTTATTTCATTTACAGCTCCATCAACAGCTTTTTCTATACCTCTTTTTATTGCCATTGGGTCTGCTCCTGCAGCAACGTTTTTAACTCCTTCTTTTATCATTGCTTGTGCTAAAACTGTTGCTGTTGTAGTTCCATCTCCTGCAACATCATTTGTTTTTGTTGATACTTCTTTTACTAGACGAGCTCCCATATTTTCAAATTTGTCTTCTAATTCAATTTCTTTTGCTATTGTTACACCATCATTTGTGATAAGTGGTGCTCCATAACTTTTGTCTAATACTACATTTCTTCCTTTTGGTCCTAATGTAACTTTTACTGTGTCTGCTAATTTATTAACACCTTCTAATAAAGATTTTCTTGCGTCTTCTCCAAATTTAATTTGTTTTGCCATAATAAATCCTTCCTTCCTTTTTATTCATTAATTCTTTAATAATATATTTTTTATTCTACTATTGCTAAAATGTCTTCTTCCCTTAATATGATGTATTCTTCTCCTTCATATTTTACTTTTGTTCCACCATATTGGCTTACTACTACATTGTCTCCTTTTTTAACTTCCATTTCTTCTCTTTTTCCGTCAACTAATCTTCCTGCTCCAACTTCAATAACTTCAGCAATTTGTGGTTTTTCTTGTGCTTGACTTGATAAGATTATTCCACTTTTTGTAGTTTCCTCTTTTTCTTGCATTTTTACTAATACTCTGTCACCTAATGGTTTTATCATAATTATCACATTCCTTTCTCTAGTCAAACTATTTGCTATTTTTATAATCTAGCACTTTATCCGCTTGACTGCTAATAATATATACCCTATTTTTCCTTTTGTCAATATCTTTTTTTAATTTTCACAAAATATTCACATTTTTTCTTCATATTATTATATTCAAATTGCTCCGAGTTTAGAACAGAAAAACTAGATATCACTTTTTAGTAATATCTAGTTTAATTTTATCTTTCTTGTTCTACACTTTTTATAAGACCATTTTTTAAGCAATATGGAATAATTTCATTTTTTAAAGTATTTGATAATAGATTTTTATCATCATTTGCTCCAAACCACATAAATTTTTCTATCTCATCAGAAATAGTTAATTCACCTTTTAACTCACCATCATATTGAAATATATTCATATGTATTTTCCTGTTTGGATCACTTGTTGCAATTTCTTCAAAATCCATTATGAATTTTATTTTTTCTTCATCAAAAAATGCCTTTTTTCCTAATTCTTCATGACATTCTCTTATTGCCGCTTCTTTAATAGTTTCTCCTTTTTCTACTTTTCCACCTATCATTTGAAAAGTTTTTTTGGAACGAGGTTTGTCTATTAATAGCTTTCCATCTTTAAAAAACATTGTTCCAACTACTTCCATTATATTTTGCATAGTAAGTTCCTTTCTTCATTAATGATTATCAGAATTTCCGTCCTATTGACACTTTCTTTATTTCTCAATGATATCAATTGTTGTCAAAATCTCCGTCCCCACTGACAACTTTTGCTGCTCTAACAAGTCCTACAAATAATGGTGCTGGTCTATTTGGTCTTGATTTAAGTTCTGGATGGAACTGTCCTGCAATAAAATATGGATGATTTTTTAACTCTACAATTTCAACTAATTTACCATCTGGAGATGTTCCTGAACATATCAAACCTGCTTTTTCTAATCTTTCTTTATAATCATTATTATATTCAAATCTATGTCTATGTCTTTCTTGTATTTTTTCTACTCCATATAATTCTTTTGCCATTGTTCCATCTTTTAAAATACATGGATATGCTCCTAGTCTCATTGTTCCACCTTTTTTGTCTATTTCTTTTTGGTCTTCCATTATATGTATTACAGGATTTTGTGTTGTTTCACTAAATTCTGCAGAATTTGCATCTTTTAAACCTAAAACATTTCTTGCAAATTCTACAACTGTCATCTGCATTCCTAAACAAATTCCTAAAAATGGTATATTATTTTCTCTTGCATATCTTATTGTTTCTATTTTTCCTTCTATTCCTCTATTTCCAAATCCACCTGGCACTATTATACCATCTAAGTCTGAAAGTTTTTTACTTACATTTTCTGAATTTATTGTTTCACTATCAATTAATTTTATATTTACTTTTACTTTGTTTGCAAATCCTGCGTGATGTATACTTTCTATAACTGATAGATATGAATCTTCTAGTTTTATATATTTTCCTACAATTGCAATATTTACACTTTCATCACTAATTTCTCTTATATCATCTATCATTTTTTGCCATTCTCTATTGTCTGGTATATATTTATCTAGTCTTAGATGATTGCAAACTTCTCTTGCTAGTCCTTCTTCTTCTAACATTAATGGTACAGCATATAGATTATCTGCCGTTTTATTTTGAATTACACTTGTTTTTCTAACATTACAAAATAATGCTAGTTTTTCTCTTATATTTTCTGGAATGTCTTGTTCTGTTCTACAAACTAAAATATCTGGCATAATTCCATAACTTTGTAATTCTTTTACAGAGTGTTGTGTTGGTTTTGATTTTATTTCATTTGAACCAAATATGTATGGTAATAATGTAACATGTATATATACAACATCTTCTGGATTTTTTTCTAATCCTACTTGACGTATTGCTTCTATTATTGATAGTCCTTCTATGTCTCCAACTGTTCCACCAACTTCTGTTATTACAATATCTGTGTCTGTGTTTTCAAAACTGTATATTTTTTCTTTTATTTCATTTGTAATATGTGGAATTACTTGTACTGTTTTTCCTAAATAGTCTCCTCTTCTTTCTTTTTCGATTACTGATGAATATATTTTTCCCATAGTTACACTTGAGTTATGTGTTAAGTTTTCATCAATAAATCTTTCATAATGTCCTAAGTCTAAGTCTGTTTCTGCTCCGTCTTCTGTTACAAAAACTTCTCCATGTTCATATGGACTCATTGTTCCTGGGTCTACATTTATATATGGGTCAAATTTTTGTATTGTTACTTTATACCCTCTGTTTTTTAATAGCCTTCCTAGTGATGCTGCTGTTATTCCTTTTCCTAATC
Organism: uncultured Clostridia bacterium; assembly: GCA_944388045.1. Lineage (GTDB taxonomy): Bacteria > Bacillota > Clostridia > TANB77 > CAG-508 > CAG-269. The sequence goes on from CALXHG010000014.1 coordinate 13,372, forward strand.
CTGATACTACTCCTCCTGTTACAAATACATATTTTGTGTTCATTTATTTTTCCTCCTATTGCCCAATTTTTGCAGAAAAGAATTTTAAATTATGTTTACATTACGTCTGTTTGAGCGAAGCTCTGTTATTGTATAAGAAAAATTAATTTTTCTTTTGAAAATAAAATTTTTATGTTTAAAATTTAATTTTAACTTTGAATTGCGAAACCTAAAGTTTCATATTGTTTCCTATACAATAAAAAAATAGATTAAAACAAAAACTGCAAATTGGGTTTTTTTTTAATCTATCAAAATAACATAATATTATGATATCATAATTCTATTCATTTTTCAATACATTTTATTGATTTTTAGAAAAAAAGATGCTCTTTGTGAGCATCTTTTTTTCTATTCTCCAATTGGAATATATTTCTTTTCTTCAACTTTCTTTTCTGGCTCTTTTGGAAATTCTACTGTTAAGATACCGTTTTTGAAGTTTGCTTTTATGTCTTCTTCTCTTACATTGTCTCCTACATAATAACTTCTTGAACACATTCCAGAGAATCTTTCTCTTTTTAGATATTTAGCATGTTTGTCTTCTTTTTCTTCATTTTTTTCTGCTGATATTGTTAAATATCCTTCATGTAGTTCTATTTTTATATCTTCTTTGTCATATCCTGGTACATCAATTTCCAATAAGTATTTTCCATCTTTTTCTTTTAAGTCTGTTCTCATTATTTTGTTTTCTTTTTCTCCAAAGAATGGATCTGCGAAAACATCATCAAAAATATCAAATCCATTATAATTTTTTCTTGGTACTAACATCATAATACATTACCTCCTTATAATTTTATGTGTTGACACCTTGTTGCTATTTTTATTTGGAATTAATCTTTTGATTAATTTCTTTTTACATGCTAATTATACATCCTATTTTTAGCACCGTCAATAGTTAGTTGCTAAAATTCACAAAATTTTCACATTTCTTTTGAATCCCTTTAAAATTGTGTTAAAATTTGAAATTTTGCTTGACTTTTGCAAACAATTGTTTTAAAGTATGTATGAAGTTTGCTGAGATTGGAAGTGATTTTTATTTATGAAAAATGAACTTATAAAAACAGAAATAATAGTAAAGGATACACCTATAAGTGTTATTAGAACTGATAAAACAGATTTTATATCATTAACTGATTTAGCTAAATATCAAAATTCAAGTGATCCATCTTTTACCGTAAAAAACTGGTTAAGAAGAGTTAGTACAATTGATTATATAGGACTTTGGGAACAATTACATAATTCTAGTTTTAATTTGGTCGAATTCGACCAAATTAAAACTGAATATGGAAAAAATTCTTTCGCTATGTCTCCTACACAATGGATAAAAAGAACAAATAGTATTGGAATTATTGCAAAAGGTGGTAGATATAGCATTGGAACATTTGCACACCCAGATATTGCTTTTGAGTTTGCCAGCTGGTTAAGTCCAGAATTTAAGTTATACTTAATAACTGAATTTGAAAGATTAAAAATTAATGAATCATACCAAAATAAAATTGAATGGTCTGTAAAAAGAGAATTATCTAAAACTAATTATATTATTCACACAGATAGTATAAAAGAATTAATTGTCCCAACATTAACTGAAAAACAAAAACAATATGTATATGCAAATGAGGCTGATGTTTTAAATGTTGCTTTATTTGGAATGACAGCAAAAGAATAGAGAGATAACAATCCTAATTTAGATGGAAATATTCGAGATTATACAGATATTTTGCATTTAGTTGTTTTAGCAAATCTCGAAAATTTAAATGCTGAAATGATAACAAGTGGAATTTCTCAAAGTGAAAGAATTGTAAAATTGAATAATACGGCAAAAAAACAGTTAGAACTATTGAAAAATAATAGTAGTGTTCGTAGACTAGAAAAAATGGACGAGAAATTAAAATTAGAGTAAAACGGCATACATACATATTATTAAGGAAGTAAGCTGACAATAACTTACTTCCTTGAGTATTTATGGTTTTACTTTTGTTTTTAGTAAACTATGATAAGTAGTTACAAAAAAAGACAGATACTGATATAACACCATTTTTACCGACCCAAAACTTGCCACCCTCCTTTTCGAGTCCCACTTTTCTTAAATATTTTTTAAGACGTAGTTAAACTACGTCTTTTCTTGGTGCCATTGAAGTAGTTATTTACAACCTTTTTGGCTCCCATAACGATTGATACAAATATCAATCAATTTACTAAAGTATATCATATTTTTAATAAATTGCAATAATTAAGCAGAAAAATTTTTTAGCCAAAAAAAGAAACCTCTTTCGAGGAAAAGAAATCGTTTTCTTTTTAGATTAGGTTCAGATAACTTCGTCTTTATAATGCAAGGGTATAAACTGACCAAACCTGGTTTTGACAACAAATTCAACATCATTGCATTCCATAGAGGAAATAATAATTCTGAAATTGTCGTCATTTCCATAGGTCTCCTTAACCTGTTCGATGGTCATCTTTTCTCCCTTATAATACCAGCCAGAGATGTTCTTTCTATGGCCTATAAGAATTTCTCCGTCTAAGACTGTCTCAGTTCTGTCAAAGAAACGGAACCCAATACAGTTTTCAGAAATTGAAACCTTACTCACATCCCGCTCGGAAATTTCGCTGAACGATGAATTTGGTTTAAAAGCCTTGCTGATGCTGAAAAGGATACCAGGGTACAGATACTCAACATAGTGCTTCAACATAGTAGTCCTCCTAATCTTTTAGTTCATCATCAAAATTTCGATAATGTTTACTAAAATGGTACATTTGTTATAATTCGCTATACCTACGAATATTAACTACATTATACAACAATTTTACATAAATTGCAAATTTAAGAAATTTGAGATATGATGTACCCAGCAATATTAAATAAAAAGTTTCTTACTAATTTCAAAATTTATACAATTAAACAAATATACCGAAATTTTATTTCTTTCAGTTTGTTTCATTTCCATAATTTTAGACATTGTAAACATTACAAGTTTATACTTTGCAAAATTTATTAGAGTAGTTCTATATTCTTCATCAATTTCTTTTAGTATAGTATCAAATTTCTCATACATTTCTGTTTTATCATATAGAATATTAGTCCAACTACTAGTAGATAGACATATTCCAAGTCTTAATTTATCTTTTATATCCATATCTTTGATTATATTTATTACATTTTCAACTTTATTTTCTTCCATAATATTTTACTCCTTTACTTTAATTCAAAATTATTTTTCTTTTTATTTTTTGCTTGTTCTAGATTTTCTTTCGGTTTTATTTTTCTAGCAATATTATTTGAAATTTCATTTTCATCATCAGTAAATATACCTTTTTTGTATAAATCATCACTTACTATTTTATAGTTTTCATCTTTATCATAGCATATTCGCTTATGAAAATATCCCATAATTCTATACCAGAAGTTTTTAAATTTCTGCAATTCTTGTTTTATTTTTTCTTTTTCATCTTGTAATTTACCAATAAGCTTATCTTTAGCAGACAAATCTTTTTTCAATTTATCAATTTCTTCAGTTTTTAACTCTAATTGATATTTTAGTGAAGAATTTTCTTTTGTTATTTCAAAAGAACTATGTTCAAAATCTTTAATAGCCATATTTAAGTCATTTACACTTCTAACTGTTTTAGTAATATCTTTTACATCTTTTGTAAAATTTTTGATTTTTTCAACATCCTCGTTTGAAATAAGATTATTATTTTTATTAAGTTTAGATGGTTTTAGTTTATCTAATATTGAATTTATATCTTTACTGCTATTGTCTAATTTTTCTGTTTGATTATTTGCCTCAGCAAGTTTTTGTGCGTTCTTGTCCAACTGTTTCTTAATTTTTTTATAATTACTCATATCTTTTACATTTATATCTTGATTTCTACCTTTTTGTTTTTCTTTTAGTCTAGTATCAACTTCATAAAACTTATTATATGACTTAATACAAGCATTTCTCATTTTGTCTTGTATTTCAGTTAATGAGGTTTTAGTAAATAGCTTGCTTTTTCCAACTTGTTTTTGTATGTATCAAGTGAATGTAGGCATTTTTTATATTTTTACTTAAATAATTGAAAAAAAATAATTAAGATGATAGAATAAATTTAATAAAAGATACAAAAAATTGGAGGTGAAAAAATGAGCAATTTACTTACAAAAAGAAAAAAAAGAAGAATGCAAAAAAATGAAAATGATAAAATTTTAAGTCAAAAAACATATAACGCTTTATTTGGTATAGTAGTATTATATGGCTTAATATTAAATTACTTATTATGTGCATATGGAGTAGAATTTGCTATGTCTATAAATCCTGTAATACTTATTATATCTTATTTGATTCTTGGTTTTTTAGGTATTATACTATCAATAGTCTCAAAAAAAGCAATAGTAAGTTTTATTGGTTATAATTTGTTAGTAGTTCCTAGTGGATTGGTATTATCATTAGTACTACAAGAATATGGTGGAATAGATACACTTGTTGTTAAACAAGCATTTTTATATACTTCAATAATAACAGGAGTAATGATAACATCAGGAGTTTTATTTCCGAGTTTTTTTGCAAAAATAGGAAGAATATTATTTGTTGCTTTGTTTGGACTATTTATTACAGAAATTATTATGCTTATATTTAACATAGATAATATTCTTGTTTCATGGATTGGCGCTATAATATATAGTTTATATATAGGATATGATATATATAAATCTCAAAAATTTAAAAGAACAGCTGATAATGCTGTAGATTGTGCTGTAGATATATACTTGGACATTATTGGATTATTCTTATATATTTTAGATATATTTGGAGAAGCAAATGATTAAAAGCAATAAAAATTGTTTAACTTAAAAGTATATACAAAAATTTTAATTTAATATATAATTAATTATAGAAATTGAGGAGTGAATAATATGAATGTAACAAAGATGGATTATGAGATGGAAAAATTTAATGAAGAAAATGTTGAACTTATGCTTAAAAATTTAGGACTTAATACGGATAATTATTTTATAACTATGACGAAACCAAGCTTATTAAATGTAGCACTTATAGGTACTCTTGCAGAATTTGCTAATAGATATTGTATACTTTGTTTTTCTGAAACAGAATTAAACTTAATTATGTTGTCTAGAATTAATAGCAAAAAAGTAACAGAATTAATAAGAATTGATCGTAACGAAATTAACAAGATAAAACTTTCAGATATACTAATCTCTCATATGCTTAATATAACTGTAAGTGAATCTAATATGAAATTTCAAGTATTTAAAAAAGTAGCTAAATTTACAAAATTGAAAAGTTCAATTGAATTATTTAAAAATTTATATAATTTATAGAAATACTATAATAATAAAAAAGTAGATATATTAACACTAATAAACGGAGAGAATCTTCTCTCCGTTATCTTTATACTACAAAATAATCTATCTTATACTTCTCCACATGTCAAAATAATATTCTTAAAAATCAATTAGCCTTATCAAACTAATTTGTGGTGCCAACGAAGTAGTTATTTACAACTTTTGGCTCTCTTGACGATTGATACAAATATCAATCAATTTAGTAAAGTATATCATATTTTTAATAAATTGCAATAGATACATAAAAAATTTTTTAATAAAAAAGAACCCTCTTCCGAGGGAAAGAAATATTTTAAAAATATTTACTTTTACTGTAGGAATTAACCTACATTGACAGTCAGCACAGCAGGATTGACAACGCCATCTCCTTCATAGTCATATTCCTTATTGTGCCATTTGCGAAGCTCTTCGCCGTATTTCCAGACCTGAGACAAAACATTCACTGCACAACCGTACATGAAACCTGTGATACCTTCGATGTCAGCAGCGTGAGACGCCTGTTCTGCAATTTTCGCGACTGTAACACCTTTGTGTTTAACCATAAGGTACTGCATAAACTTTGCCCAGTATTCTGCGTAGCGAACTACACAAGCACTGTATCCGTCTTTGGAGTTTACCTCAACGAAATTTTTCCAGGCTTTGCGTGCCTCTTCATCTTTGAACTGAAGCTTTTCTGTTTGCATAGACTGCTTAACCAGTTCTTCAACCGTCTGACGTCGGTATTCAACCTTCAATCCTTTTGCCCTTTTAGCACGATACTCTGGAGTTTTCATATACTCCTCACGTTCTTTTTCGCGCTTAATGCGAATTTCCTCCATCTTTTCATTCCAAAGTTGGACAATCTTGTCAGGATCCGCATTTTTTGCAGTTACAGAAACATATGCTTCGTTGAATTCAAATTCAATGGCTTTCAGACCATTAAAGTTGGAACCTTCCTCAAAGCATCCTGCAACATTTTTTGCAAAAGAATAAATTGTGCTACCGCATATAGGTTCAATAACCATAACGCCAGCGTTGAGCGACTTTACGCTAAAAGCCTCGCCATCACCAAACCGAAACCAAAGAGAACCATCGTAAGAAAAAACATCTTCAAATCTAACCTGAGTTGCCATAAAAGTTTCCTCCTTAATTATTGCTGATTTTTGAAATATGGCTAGCTGACTAAGAAAATAAGTCTGCATACTTATATTATACAACAATTTTACATAATTTGCAAGTTTGACCTAAATTACGAGATACAATTACATTTAAATATTAAAGCAAAAAATTCTTGCTAATTTCAGAATCCAAGCAATTAAATAAATATAATACAATTTTATTTCTTTCAGCTTGTTCCAATTCCATTATTTTAGCCATTGTAAACATTACAATCTTATATTTTGCAAAATTTACTAAAGTAGTTCTATATTCTTTATCAATTTCTTTTAACATAGTATCAAATTTCTCATACATTTCTGTTTTATTATATAAAATATTAGCCCAATCACTTGTAGTTAAACAAATTCCTAATCTCAATTTATCTTTAGTATCCAAATCTTTAATTATATTTATTACATTCTCAACTTTATTTTCTTTCATAACTTTTTAACTCCTTATTTTAATTCATAATTATTTTTCTTTTTACTCTTATTTTCTAGTTCTTCCTTTGGCTTTACTTTTCTAGCAATATTATTAGCAATTTCATTTTCATCATTAGTAAATATACTATTTTTGTATAAGTCATCACTAACTATTTTATAGTTTTCATCTTTATCATAGCAAATTCGCTTATGAAAATGCCCCATAATTCTATACCAGAAGTCCTTAAATTTCTGTAATTCTTGTTTTATTTTTTCTTTTTCAGCTTGTAATTTGCTAATAATCTTTTCCTTTGCAGACAAATCTTTTTTCAATTTATCAATTTCATCATTTTTTAACTCTAATTGATATTTTAGTGAAGAATTTTCTTGCGCTATTTCAAAGGAACTATGTTCAAAATCTTTAATAGCCATATTTAAGTCATTTACACTTCTAACTGTTTTAGTAATATCTTTTACATCTTTTGTAAAATTTTTGATTTTTTCAACATCCTCGTTTGAAATAAGATTATTATTTTTATTAAGTTTAGATGGTTTTAGTTTATCTAATATTGAATTTATATCTTTACTGCTATTGTCTAATTTTTCTGTTTGATTATTTGCCTCAGCAAGTTTTTGTGCGTTCTTGTCCAACTGTTTCTTAATTTTTTTATAATTACTCATATCTTTTACATTTATATCTTGATTTCTACCTTTTTGTTTTTCTTTTAGTCTAGTATCAACTTCATAAAACTTATTATATGACTTAATACAAGCATTTCTCATTTTATCTTGTATTTCTGTTAATAACGTTTTAGTAAATAGCTTGCTTTTTCCAACTTGTTTTTTCATCCCTCTAGTACAATTTTCAACTACTGGTACACCTACAATGTGCATATGTGGAGAAGTTTCATCAAAATGTATTGTAGCATTTGCTATTTTAAAAGTTGGTACAATTTTAGTTAAATCCTTTATTTGTTCATTATATACATCAATCATTTTCAATCTATATTCTTGGTCTTTATCATTCCAGAAATCCATATCTCCAAGTTCTATTATAATTTCACAGGCTATATCGTTTTGAGATTCACATACTTTTTTGAAATAGTCTTTAATTTTTCTATCTTCACGAGTTTGTTTGTTGTTATAATCTATTTTAGATTCTTCAAATTCTTTTAAATACAAATCTTTTACATCATTTATAATATTATCTGTACCATAAATAACTCTAATCAACTCTTTATTTTTATCATAATCCCTTAAATTATGCTTATTAACTCTAGATAAATCGTTTGCATTTTGAATTGCATTATTGGAAAGAGAAGTAGTACCAGATACATTATCTTTTGATACTCTTTTGGCTAATTTACTTTTGTTTTTATCACTACCTAAGTGAAATGAATATGCTAATTCTTGTTCCATCAAAAGCACCTCCTTGAAGATTCTTTTTAAGCCGAAGGCTCCATAAAAATACGAAGTATTTTTTACAGGACTTTGACCTTGTCATAAGTCCTAACCCCCTATGAGTTTTGACATGCTATCAAAACTCGGGGGCTCTGCGAGGCAATAAAATTTATCTTCCATAGATAAATTTTATCCAAATTAACTATCGCCACTTTCATTTTTGCTAATTGCAAAAACAAAACGTGCCACGTTAATTTGGAAATAAAAAATATTTTTAACTAAAATATTTTTTATTTATTTAGTATCATCTTCGCAGAATTTCACTGGCTTAACACCTACTGGAATAGGTGTAGTATCTTTAGTATAAATTACACTATTGTTACTTTCATCTGGAATACAACCAAAAGCAGAGTCAATTTCCTGCATTTGAAATTTATCTTCTTCACGAATATATATTATTCCAAATTCATAAGTTTTCATTTTATTATCTGGATCTAATTTGTAATAGTCTTTTAAAGGAAATACTCTAACAATAGCAGAATTATCTTCTTTAAAATTAAAATAGAATACTTGTTTATCTACATAGTATGTTGCTTCAGTATAACCAATATCATAATATTGTCTTAATCTCATAATTATTTCTCCAACTTCTTCTTCAGGTAGATAATTACTAAATCTAATATTACCAAGTACATTACCAAATATAGCAGGTTTAGTTGTATCAATATAACCTTTATCAAATAATTCTTGACAAGGCTTACAAATTGACTCTCTAAAGTTAATTTGATTGACAACTACTTCATTACCAACTAAAGTAAGTTCTATATCATCAACATATTTCATTATTAGTTCAGCTTGTTCTTTTCGTGTATAATCTTTCCAAGTTTTAGTTCTTTCTTGATATTCTTTATCTAGCTTTATTTTGTTTATAAAATCAATATCTCTTTTTAGTAGAATATCTTTTGGAGTAAATCTTAATTCTTCAGCACAGTCTGTAGAGTCTAATTTATTTTCAAGTTCACTAATTGCTTTTTCTACTATTTTTCTTTCTTCATTGTATTCTTGTAATTCAAATACTCCATTAACATAGGCTTTTTTAATTCTTTCTAGTTTATTTTTCTTGTTATTTATCTCTTTTTCTAATTGTTCTCTAGGTTCATCAAATTTTTGCTTTATCATAGGTAGGAAGAATTGATTTACAACAGAGTCATATTCTGTTAATTCATTTATAAATTGACTAAAGTAATCATTTATAACTTTTTCTTTAAATTGAATTTTACAGTCGTTACAATAATAATAAAAATAAGTGTTACCATTTTTCTTTGTAGTAGCTTTACCACCTAATATTCGATTGCATTTAGGACATTTTAACTTTTGTAAATATAAATATGTCAATGTTCTTTGATAACTTCTTGAATTTTTCTTTTTCTGCACTTGGCAGTCTTCCCACATTTCTTTAGAAACAATAGGCTCGACTACATTTTTATAATAGGTAGGGTGTTTAGTTCTTTTACCGTGAACAAAATCTCCTTTATATATTTCATTTTCTAAAATAGTCTGTATTGTAGAATCTCTCCAATTATCTTTGCCTAGTAGTTTTTCTTCATTAAATAAATTGCTTATTTTCTGATAAGAATAGCCATTATAGTATAAATTGAATATTCTAACTATAATATCTTTAGTTGAATAATCTATTACTAGTTTTTTATCTTCATGTTTATAGCCTAATGGAGCAACGTGAGGAATATGACCACATTTAATTGCACCAGCTAAACCTACTTTAGTTCTTTCACTTGTCCTTTCGATTTCATTTTGACTTACACTCATTAGAAGCCTTGAAATCATTTTACCATTTGCACTTGTTGTATTTATTTCATCATTAACACAATCAAGATATGCATTATTTTCATCTAAAAAAGTCATAAGGTTTTCCCAGTCATAAATACTTCTAGTTATTCTATCTAGTTTTAAAGCAACTATTGTATTTACTTTTTTAGCTTTTATATCATTTTTTAATCTTTCAAACTCTGGTCTATAATTACCAGTTTTAGCACTTATTCCAGCATCTTCGTAATAATCTATTATCTCATAACCTTTGAACTTACAGAAAGACTCTAATCTTTCTCTTTGCTCTGGTAAACTAAAACCTTCACGAGCTTGGTCTTCGGTTGAAACTCTCATATATAAACCACATTTTTTCTTTTCTTCGTTCAATTTAAAACCTCCAATCTAACAAAAAAGACATCAAAAGTACAAACTAATACTAATGACATCTCTGTAAAATTTTTATTTTAAAATGCAATTTTTTCAAAATCATATAATCATCTCCATAAACATAATTGGTTTACTTGAATTATTATATCATAATTTGCAGAAATGTCAAATACTGGTATTTATATATTTTTTATATATTCTTCTAATTCAGATAATTTAATCTTTTTAGTTAAATTAGAAATATATACATCATTTGAATAATTAAAAACTAAGAATGTAATATTTTTAATTATTACTCTATGAGGTTCAATATATGTGAGATTAGTTTTTTCAATTTTTCTAATACTACCATTAATAAAAGTAGGAGTAATTTTAGAAAATTCACATATAAATTCTAGTCTTTGCTTTAGACTTTCTTCAAATTGTAATTCTTGCTTAATTATCTTCATTTATTTGCACCATCCTTTCGATTGGATGATTTTTATATTGTTTATAGGCAACAAAAAAATCAACCAGATTTTATTTTCTGATTGATTTTGTATCTATCTATTCAATTTAGTTCGAACAGATACGTCATTGGTGCCGTTGGTGGGACTCGAACCCACATGAAGAAACTTCGCAGCATTTTGAGTGCTGTGCGTCTGCCAGTTCCGCCACAACGGCATATATTAAATTAAAATTTGGCAAATATCACATTGGTTAGATTTTGGTTAGATATTTAAGTAATTTTTATATCTTTCCAAAACCTAAACCTCTTATTTGTCAGTATTTTTAAGATTTTACATTAAAAAAATCCATTTAGATTTTGAGTCCAGTGCGTCTGCCAGTTCCGCCACATCAGCATATTAAATAATATAACACAAAAAAATTTTTTTGTCTAGTCCCAAAATGTATTTTCTCTTGACTATTTGGAAAAATTAATGTAGAATATATAATATTATAAGAAGAAAAGAGGAATAATATATGATATGTTCACAATGTAAAAAAAATACAGCAGTTGTTTTTATTAACAAAATAGAAAATGGCGTTTCTTCAATGGAAGGATTATGCAAAGAATGTGCAAAAAAACGTGGATTAGAAGTTCCTGAAAATCAAAATCCAAACCAGAACAATTCTAATTCATTTAATAATATAAATAATATAGATATGAACAATATGTCAAAACAACTAGAATCATTGTTTAAAGATTTATCTTCAAATTTAAAATTAGAAAATATAGAAAATATAGATTTAGAAAATTTTGAAAATGGCGATGAAGATGGAGATGAAGAAAATTCACCAGAAGGTATAGCAATGGGAATTCCAATTGGTTCTATTTTTGCAAATTTTGTTCCAAAGAACTCAAAACCATCTGAAGAAGATAATTCTTCAAATAATGGTAGGCAAAAAGTAAAAGTTGAACAAAAAAAGGCAAAAAAGAAAAAGAAATTTCTTGATACTTTTGGAACAAATTTAACTTTAAAAGCAAAAAATAATGAATTAGACATGGTTATTGGACGTGACAAAGAAATTCAAAGAGTTATTCAAATATTAAATAGACGTACAAAAAACAATCCTTGTTTAATTGGAGAACCAGGTGTTGGAAAAACTGCGATTGCTCAAGGTCTAGCTATAAAAATTGCAAATAACAATGTACCTGCTAAGCTTTTAAATAAAGAAGTTTATTTATTAGATATGACAGCTGTTATTGCAGGAACTCAATTTAGAGGACAATTTGAAGCTCGTATGAAAGGTATTATTGATGAATGTAAAGAACTAAAAAACATAATTTTAGTAATAGATGAAATTCATAATATTATAGGTGCTGGAGATGGAGAACATTCAATGAATGCTGCAAATATTTTAAAACCTTCACTTGCAAATGGCGAAATTCAATTAATTGGTACTACTACTTTAAGAGAATACAGAAAATTTATTGAAAAAGATACAGCTTTAGAAAGAAGATTCCAACAAGTTTTAGTTGAAGAACCAAATGTTGATGACACAATTTCAATCTTAAATGGAATAAAAAAATATTATGAAGATTACCACAAAGTAATAATATCTAATGATGTTATTAAACAAACAGTTATAATGTCAGAAAAATATATTCATGATAGATTTTTACCAGACAAAGCAATAGACTTATTAGATGAAGCATGTTCAAGAATTAATCTTGAAAACAAAGAATTATTTAAATTAGAAATTCTAAAACAAGAACTTGCAAAAGTTCAAGCTCAAAAAGAAGATGCAGCACAAGCAGATTCTACTGAAGATTATCAAAAAGCAGCTGATTTAAAAACTAAAGAATGTCAATTAATTGAAGAAATTGATCATTTAAATAGTATAATTAAGCCAAAATATTTAACAATTCAAGATATTGCTCAAGTTATAGAAAACTGGACAAAAATACCTGTTAAAAAAATAACTGAAGCTGAAACACAAAAATTATTAAATCTTGAAACAAATCTTCATAAAAGAGTTATTGGTCAAGATAAAGCTGTTAGTGCTGTTTCTCGTGCAATTAGAAGAAAACGTGCAGGTTTACAAAGTACAAAACGTCCACCATCTTTTATATTTGTAGGTCCTACAGGTGTTGGAAAAACAGAACTTGCAAAAAGTTTAGCTTATGAAATGTTTGGCTCAGAGGATTCTATTATAAGAGTAGATATGTCTGAATATATGGAAAGTCATTCTACAGCAAAATTAATAGGTGCACCTCCAGGATATGTTGGATATGATGATGCAGGTCAACTTACAGAAAAAGTTAAAAGAAAACCTTATTCTATTATTTTATTTGATGAAATAGAAAAAGCTCATCCAGATGTATTCAATATTTTATTACAAGTTTTAGATGATGGAAAACTTACAGATGCTCAAGGAAATGTTGTTAGTTTCCAAAATACAATAATTATTATGACATCAAATGCTGGTTCTAATTTAAATAATAATTCAATTGGTTTTGATAAAAAAACAGTTGATAATAATAAAATTGAAGAAAATCTTAAACAAGTATTTAGACCAGAATTTTTGAATAGAATTGATGAAATTATAGTATTTGATCCTTTAACAAAAGAAGAGCTTCTTCAAATTGTAGATTTAATGTTAAAAGATACTTCAAATGCTTTAAAAGAAAGAAATATTTCTTTAAATGTTTCAAATTCTGCTAAGGAATTTATTTTAGCTAAAGGTACAAATTTAAAATATGGTGCTAGACCTTTAAGAAGAGCTATTCAAAGATATGTTGAAGATGAAATTTCTGAGATGATATTAAGAACTGAAGTAACTGATGGTCAGACTCTTAATGTTGATATGGAAAATGATGAATTGAAAATTAAAGTTGTGTAAATTGACATTTATAATTAGGAAGGATTTTTATAAATATGAGAAAAGAAAATATTCCAAATATATTAACTGGAATTAGATTTATTTTGATACCATTTATATTTATTGCAGTCATTTCTCACCATTATCTAGTTGGTATAATTATATTTACTATTTCTGCTTTTACAGATATTTTAGATGGTTATATTGCACGTAAATATAATTATATCTCTGATATTGGAAAATTAATTGATCCACTTGCTGATAAAATTACTCAAATTTCTTTACTCCTTGCTTTGACTATATTAAATATTTTACCTTGGTGGATTTTAGCAATTGTTTTTATTAAAGAATGTACAATTATTATAACTGCATCTTTTTTATACAAAAGAAAAGATTTTGTAGTTTATAGTAAATGGTATGGAAAGCTTGCTACTACATTGTTCTATTTGGCTATTATATGTTCTCTTATTATTAATCAATTCCACATTAATTTGCCATTTAAATTTGATTTATATTTATATTATTTGGCAATTCTTGCTACAATCTTTTCATTAATTATGTATGCAGTACAATTTAAAGTAAAACAAAAAATTATAACTAAAAAATAAGAACCCTAAGGAATCTTCTCCCTAAGGTTCTTATTTTTTAGTTTTCTTCTGAAGTTTCTTGTGTTTCATCTTGCTCTTGTTTTGATTCTTGGTTTTCTTCGTTTGTATTTTCCACTTGTTGTTCTTCTTGTTGTTCCTCTTGTTGAGGTTTTTCTTCTCCTTCAACTTCTATTCTTACATCTTGATATCTCTTCATACCTGTTCCTGCAGGAATTAATTTACCAATAATAACATTTTCTTTTAATCCTATTAAATCATCTTCTTTACCTTTTATGGCAGCTTCTGTTAATACTCTTGTTGTTTCTTGGAATGATGCTGCAGATAAGAAGCTATCTGTTGCAAGTGAAGCTTTTGTTATTCCTAGTAATACTCTTTTTCCTGTTGCAGGACGTTTACCTTGTGCTGATGCTTCTTTATTTTTATCTTCAAATTCATACATATCAACTAATGATCCTGGGAACATATCTGTATCTCCACCATCATCAACTCTAACTTTACGAAGCATTTGTCTTGCAATTACTTCAACGTGTTTATCATTTATATCAACACCTTGATTTCTATATGCTTTTTGAATTTCAGAAATTACATATTCATAAACTCCTTCAGGTCCTTTTATAGCTAAAATTTCTGATGGATTTATTGAACCTTCTATTAATGGATCTGCAGCTTTAACTTCATCTCCATCTTTAACTTTTAGTTTTGAACCAAATGGTATTACATATGTTCTAGAATCGTCTTTAGATGTAACTATTACTTCTAATTTTTTCTTTGATTCAGAAATTTTAACTTTACCATCTATTTCTGTAATTACTGCTACTCCCTTTGGTTTTCTAGCTTCAAAAATTTCTTCAACTCTTGGAAGACCTTGTGTTATATCTGCTACACCTGCTACACCACCAGAATGTATTGTTCTCATTGTTAGCTGTGTTCCTGGTTCACCTATTGATTGTGCAGCTATAATACCTACAGATTCTCCAATTGATACTAAATCTCTTCTTGCTAGTCCCATACCATAACATTTTTGACATACACCATGTTTTCCTCTACATGCTATTACAGAACGTACTACAACTTTTGTAATACCTGCATCTACTATACGTTTTGCAATTTCCTTATTTATCATAGTATTTGTATCTACTATAACTTCATTTGTTTGTGGGTCTATAATATCATTTAATGGGAATCTTCCTTCAAGTCTTTCTTGCAATCCCTCAACAATTTGATTTCCATCTTTAATATCTTCTATAGTTAATCCATCTGTAGTTCCACAGTCATGTTCTCTTACTATAATATCTTGTGATACATCTACTAATCTTCTTGTTAAATATCCAGAGTCTGCTGTTCTTAAAGCTGTATCTGAAAGTCCTTTACGTGCACCATGTGAAGATATGAAATATTCCAATGCATCTAGACCTTCGCGAAAACAAGAACGAATTGGTATTTCTACTGCTTTACCTGTTGTACTTGCCATAAGTCCTCTCATACCTGCAATTTGTCTTAATTGGTTCATATTACCACGGGCTCCTGATTTTACCATCATATATATTGGGTTTAAATCATCAAAGTTTTCTTCCATTGCCTTACTTACATCATTTGTCGCTTTTTCCCAGATATTAACTATTGATTGGTATCTTTCATCATCAGTAATTAAACCTCTTCTATATTGTTTTCTAACTTTTTCAACT
The DNA here is from genome assembly GCA_944388045.1 of uncultured Clostridia bacterium. GTDB lineage: Bacteria > Bacillota > Clostridia > TANB77 > CAG-508 > CAG-269. The sequence goes on from CALXHG010000014.1 coordinate 29,525, forward strand.
TCTTGGTCAGCTTGTGCTAAAATATCTTTTTTAGCATCTGGAACTTTTACATCTGCAACTGAGAATGTTATTCCTGCAAGTGTTGAGTATTTAAATCCAAGTTCTTTAATGTAGTCTATTACTTCTGCAGATTCAATTAATCCGTGTTTATCTATTGTTCTTTCTATTATTGTTCCCATAGATTTTTTCATAACTGGAAAATCAATTTCATATTGGAATGGATCTTGTTTTCTATCTATAAATCCCAGGTCTTGTGGAATTCCTTGGTTAAAGATTATTCTTCCTACACTTGTTTCAATAGTTTTTGATTTTATTTCTCCATCAATTTCTTTTGTTATTCTTACATGTATTTTTGCATGTATTGATACAGCTTCATTTTGATAAGCTAATAATGCTTCATCAGGATCTTTAAAGTATTTTCCTTCACCTAATTCTCCATCAAGTACCATTGTTAAATAATAACTTCCTAAAATCATATCTAGTCTTGGTACTGCAACAGGTTTACCATCTTGTGGTTTTAAAAGGTTATTTGTTGCTATCATTAAATATCTTGATTCTGCTTGAGCTTCTGGTGTTAATGGTAAATGTACTGCCATTTGGTCACCATCAAAGTCCGCATTAAATGCTTCACATACTAATGCATGTAATTTTATTGCTCTACCTTCTACTAATACAGGTTCAAATGCTTGTATACCTAATCTGTGTAATGTAGGAGCTCTGTTTAACATTACTGGATGATCTTTTATAACATCTTCTAGTATTCCCCATACTTCTGGACTTAATCTTTCTACCATTCTTTTTGCATTTTTTATGTTATGTGCTATATGTCTTGCAACTAGTTCTTTCATTACAAATGGTTTGAATAATTCTATTGCCATTTCTTTTGGTAGACCACATTGATAAATTTTTAGTTCTGGTCCTACTACGATTACTGAACGTCCTGAATAGTCAACTCTCTTTCCTAATAGGTTTTGACGGAATCTTCCTTGTTTTCCTTTTAATAAATCTGATAAAGATTTTAATGGTCTATTTCCAGCTCCTGTAACAGGTCTTCCTCTTCTTGAGTTGTCTATTAATGCATCAACAGATTCTTGTAACATTCTTTTTTCGTTTCTTACTATTATTTCTGGTGCACCAAGTTCTAGTAATCTTTTTAATCTATTATTTCTGTTTATTACTCTTCTATATAAATCATTTAAATCTGATGTTGCAAATCTACCACCATCTAATTGTACCATTGGTCTTAAATCTGGTGGAATAACTGGTATTACATTCATTACCATCCATTCAGGTCTATTTCCTGATTGATAAAATGCTTCTACAGTATCTAATCTTTTTATTAATTTTGCTTTTCTTTGCTCACTTGCATTTTCTATGTCTTTTTCTATTTGTGCAGTTAATTTTTCTAAGTCAATCTCCTCTAATAGTTTTCTGATTGCTTCTGCTCCCATTTCTGCTTTAAATGACTTTTTTCCATATTTTTCTTCAGCTTCATGATATTCTTTTTCAGTTAATATTTGGCATTTTTCTAATCCAGATGTTCCTTTATCTGTTACAATATAAGCAGCAAAATATATTACTTTTTCAAGATTTCTTGGTGATATATCTAACATTAATGCAATTCTACTTGGGATTCCTTTAAAATACCATATATGTGCTACTGGTGCTGCTAGTTCTATATGCCCCATTCTTTCACGTCTTACTTTTGATTTTGTAACTTCTACACCACATCTATCACATACTATTCCTTTATATCTTACTCTTTTATATTTTCCACAGTGACATTCCCAGTCTTTTGTTGGTCCAAATATTTTTTCACAAAATAATCCATCTTTTTCTGGTTTTAGTGTTCTATAATTTATTGTCTCTGGCTTTTTTACTTCACCTTTTGACCATTCTCTTATTTTTTCATCTGATGCAATTCCTATCTTTAATTTGTTAAATATCTCTAATTCGTCTTCTTCCATCTTTATTAGATGTCCCCCTTCTTAAATTTTTTGGGTAATTTTTAAACAATAATTTACATATCCCCCGCTCCTGCAAATTTTTATGTCATATAAAATATTTTTAAAAATTTATTAAATTATCTTATCAAGAACTAGCATTATTTAATTTGCCAGCTCTTGATACTTTTTACAATTAGGTTTTATACTTATTCTATAATGTCATTATCATTATCTAGATTATCATTTGCCATATCATTATCATAAATGTCTTCATCATCATCAAAATTATCTTCATCAAAAAGTTCATCACTTTCTTCTTCTTCATCAACCATTTCTTCTTCTTTATAACCATCTTCTAAATCTGATAAGTTTAATACATCTTCTTCTGTAAGAACTTTTTCTTTTTCAACATCCTCATAATCTATACCTTCGTCTATATGTTCTTTTAGTTCAAGTTCTTGGTTATCTTCTGAGAATAGTCTAATATCAAGTCCTAGTGCTTGTAATTCTTTTACAAGAACTTTAAAGCTTTCTGGAACTCCTGGTTCTGGAATATTTTCTCCTTTAACTATTGCTTCATATGCTTTAACACGTCCAACAACATCATCTGATTTTATTGTAAGTATTTCTTGTAGTGTATATGCTGCTCCATATGCTTCTAATGCCCAAACTTCCATTTCTCCAAAACGTTGTCCACCAAATTGTGCTTTTCCACCTAAAGGTTGTTGTGTTACTAGTGAATATGGTCCTGTAGAACGAGCATGTATTTTATCATCTACTAAGTGATGTAATTTTAACATGTACATTACTCCAACTGTAATTGGACTTGCAAATGGTTCTCCAGTTCTTCCATCATATAATGTTTGTTTTCCATCTGGTGATAATCCTGCTTCTTTTAGTAGTTCTTCTATTTCTTGATCTGATGCTCCATCAAATACTGGTGTAGATACTTTCCATCCTAAAGCTCTTGCAGCTGCTCCTAAGTGAACTTCTAGTATTTGACCTAAGTTCATACGAGATGGTATACCTAATGGATTTAATAAAATATCTATTGGTGTTCCATCAGGTAAAAATGGCATATCTTCTGCTGGTAGTATTCTTGATATAACACCTTTATTTCCATGACGACCAGCCATTTTATCTCCTACAGAAATTTTTCTCTTTGTTGCAATATAACATCTAATTACTTGATTTACTCCAGGTCCTAATTCTTCTGAATTGTCTCTTGTAAATATTTTTACATCAACAATTGTTCCTGCTTCTCCATGTGGTACACGTAATGATGTATCTCTAACTTCTCTTGCTTTTTCTCCAAATATTGCTCTTAATAGTCTTTCTTCTGCTGTTAAATCTGTTTCTCCTTTTGGTGTAACTTTTCCAACTAATATGTCTCCAGGTCTAACTTCTGCCCCTATTCTGATAATTCCGTTTTCATCTAAGTCTTTTAATGCATCATCACCAATATTTGGTATATCTCTAGTTATTTCTTCTGGACCTAATTTTGTGTCACGACATTCACAATCATATTCTTCTATATGTATTGATGTAAATATGTCTTCTTGTACTAATCTTTCATTTAATAATATAGCATCTTCGTAGTTATATCCTTCCCATGTTGAGAATGCTACTAACATATTTTTTCCTAATGACATTTCTCCATCTTTTGTTGCAGGTCCATCTGCTATAGCATCACCTTTTTTAACTTTTTCTCCTTTTACTACAATTGGTCTTTGATTTATACATGTTCCACCATTTGTTCTTTTGAATTTACGTAATTTATGGACAACAGTTTTACCATTTTCATATTTCATTGTAATACTGTCTCCAGTAACTTTTTCTACAACACCATCTTCTTCTGCTAATACTAGTATTCCAGAATCTTTTGCTGCTCTATATTCTATACCTGTTGCAATAATTGGTGCTTCTGATGTCATTAATGGAACTGCTTGACGTTGCATGTTTGAACCCATTAAAGAACGTTTTGCGTCATCATTTTCTAGGAATGGTATCATTGCTGCTGCAATAGATACTAATTGTTTTGGTGATACATCTATATATTGAACTAAGTCTTTATCAACTTCTATTATTTCATTTTGGTGTCTTACACGTACTCGTTGATTTATAAATTCACCATTTTCATTCATAGGTTCTGATGCTTGTGCTATCATGTAATTATCTTCAACATCTGCACTCATATATTCAACAATATCTGTTACTCTATGTGTTTCTGGATCTATTTTTCTATATGGTGTTTCAATAAATCCATATTCATTTATATTTGCAAATGATGATAATGCTGATATTAATCCAATGTTTGGTCCTTCTGGTGATTCTATTGGACATAATCTACCATAATGTGTATAGTGAATATCACGAACTTCAAATCCAGCTCTTTCTCTTGATAATCCTCCTGGTCCTAATGCTGAAATTCTTCTTTTATGTGTTAATTCTGAAAGTGGATTTGTTTGATCCATGAATTGTGATAATTGTGAACTTCCAAAGAATTCTCTTATTGATGATGTAATTGGTTTTGTGTTTATTAATGTTTGTGGTGTAATTACATCTAAGTCTTGGATTGTCATTCTTTCACGTACTACTCTTTCTAGTCTTGCTAAACCAATTCTAAATTGATTTTGTAATAATTCTCCTACACATCTTATTCTACGGTTTGCTAAATGGTCTATGTCATCTGCTTTTCCATATCCATGGTACATGTTTAATAAAAAGTTTACAGATGAAATCATATCTTCTGTTGTAATATATTTTGGAACTAGTTCTTCTTCTCTTTGTTTTAGTGTTTTTACTAAATCTTCTTCAGAAGTGTTTTCCATAATATTTTTTAACACTTCATAGTTTACATATTCTTTTATGTGTAAACTGCTTAAATCAACATTTGGTAATACTGCATGAATATTTACTATTCCATTTCCTATAATTCTTACTTTTTTATCATTTATTTTTATATCAACTACATTTATTCCTGCATTTTGAATTGTTTCTGCCATTTCTGGTGTAATAACTTCTCCTGCTGTAACAAATACTTCTCCAGTTTCTTTATCCATTATATCTTCAAATGCTACTTGATTTTTTATTCTATTTGCTATACTTAATTTTTGGTTAAATTTGAATCTTCCTACTTTTGCTAAGTCATATCTTCTATTATCAAAGAATAATCCATTAAATAAACTTCTTGCTGCATCTACTGTTGGTAATTCTCCAGGTCTTAATTTTTTGTATATTTCTATTAATGCATCTTCTCCTGTTTTTATTGGGTCTTTTTGAATTGTTGTTTCTATTAATGGCTCTTCTCCAAATAATGATCTTATTTGGTCATCAGATACAAGTCCAATTGCTCTTAATAATGTTGTTATTGGTATTTTTCTTGTTCTGTCTACACGTACCCACATCATATCATTTCCGTCTGTTTCATATTCTAGCCATGCTCCTCTTAATGGCATAATTGTTGATGTGTATGTTTTCTTTCCTGTTTTTGTGTCAAATATTTCATCATAATAACATCCTGGTGAACGTACTAATTGGCTTACTACAACTCTTTCTGCTCCATTTATTATAAATGTTCCACTTTCTGTCATTAGTGGAAAGTCGCCTAAATAGATTTCTTGTTCTTTTATTTCTCCAGATTCACGGTTTATTAATCTTACTTTTACATGTAATCTTGTTGAATATGTTGCATCTCTTTCTTTTGCTTCTTCTTCAGTGTATTTTGTTTTGTCTTCCATGTAATAATCAAAAAATTCTAGTACTAGATTTCCTGTGTAGTCTACAATTGGAGATATGTCTCTTAATACTTCTCCTAGTCCTTCTTCTACAAACCAGTCATAAGAATCTTTTTGAACTTTGATTAAATTTGGCATTTCTATAAAATCGCCAACTTTTGAGAAATCTTTACGGGTTGTTCTTCCGAAATTAACATCTTTGATTTTCAAAAAAATCACTCCTTATTAAATATTAAGCAGTAAAAAATGTTGATAAATATTTGAATTAGAAAAATCCCCTCTTATAATATAATTTAGCAAAGTTTTGATAATTGTCTGCTTTTACAATTTTCTCCGCTTTGCTTCTTTTATATTTAATTCTTATTTTTCTAAATTTTATCCGTTTTGAATTAATTTTTAGTAATTTGTTTTTGACTTAAAATATACATCTTATCACATTTTGAACTTCTTTAAAAGTGTTAAATAATATGTAACAAATTACCATTTTGCAAATTTATACGCATATTATTTTATCATATTTTATATAGGCTTGTCAACTGATTTTTAATTATTTTTGTAAAAATATTTACTGGATAATGAACTTTTATAAAAACGATGATATTATAATATTTTAAAGTTTCTCCTGTTCATTCCATTCAAAAAGAATTCATAAGGCTTTTTCATGAGCCTCTTTCACTCCGACCCTCTCGTAAACTCGAGTACCGTGAACATTCCTCATTCAAAAGCCAAATGAATTCTAATTTTCATTTCAATCAAGCGTCGAAACTTTTTAATATTATAATATCATCGTTTTTAGCGAAATAATTTAAAAGACCATTATCTAGTAATTAAAAATAAAAAAAATACTTGCTACAAACTCAAAAATGTTGTAATATAATATAATAGAAATTGAAATATTCATAAAAAAATTTTAAGAAAGGAGTTTTTATTAAGCGCCAGGGCAAAATTCAAAAGTTCTTATTATATAGGACAAATCGAAAAATCAAAAATTTTTCTTTAGTTTGTTCTCGCCCAATTTGAATTTTAGGACTGCAAAGAATTTTTGAAAATTGTTGACGAGGTCTAGAGTTTATCGAAATATTCGGCGGATGCTCTAGTGAATTACTTAATTCATAGTATTAAACAAAAAATAATAGTAATATTATAACAGAAATTAATACATAAGTTGTATATTTCAATTCCACAAAAACAAATTAAAATTTGTTTTATATTAAATTTTAATTTTATATAATAAAAAGTTAAAATTGCATATTCATATAATAATCTTTATATTTTTTATTATAAAAAATTAAAATTACAACTTTATATAATAATTTTTAAATTTTTTATTATATAAAATATAAATTTATTAAATCAGGAGGAATTTTAAATGTGTGGAATTATTGGATATATAGGAAGCAAAAAAGCTACACCTATATTAATTAATGGTCTTTTAAGACTAGAATACAGAGGATATGATTCAGCAGGAATTGCTACAATCGAAAAAAACGGTCTATCTGTTATGAAAGATAAAGGAAGAGTAAAAAATTTATATAATTTAAAAGGTATTGATGATTTACAAGGAACAATAGGAATAGCTCATACTAGATGGGCAACACATGGAAAACCATCAAAAGAAAATTCTCATCCACATATGGATAATAGTAAAAGTTTTGCTGTTGTTCATAATGGCATAATAGAAAATTATAGTGATTTAAAGAATTTTCTAGAAAAAGAAAGATATACTTTTTATTCTCAAACAGATACAGAAGTTATCCCAAATCTAATTCATTATTATTATTCAAAAGATAAAAATGATGATGATTTAAAATTATTACGTGCAGTTCAATCAACTTGCAAAGATTTAAAAGGAAGTTATGCAATTCAAGTAATTTCAAAGTATATGCCAAATAACATGATAGTTGTTAGAAAAGATAGCCCACTAGTTATAGGAAAAGGTGATGGAGAATGTTATATTTCTTCTGATATACCTGCAATTTTATCATTTACTAGAGATTTTTATCTTTTAAATGATAATGAATTTGCACTACTTTCAAAAGATAAAGTAGATTTTTATGATATTGATTTAAATAAAATTAATAAAAATGTAAAAAACATTGAATGGTCTGCAAGCTCAGCCGATAAAAATGGTTTTGATGATTATATGTTAAAAGAAATACATGAACAACCTACTTCTATAAGAGAAACCATCGGCTCTCGCTTACCAGAAAACGAACCTTGTAATTTTGAGGATTTAAAATTTACAAAAGATTTTCTTGCAAGTATTAACAAAATATATATTGTAGCATGTGGAACTGCAATGCACGCAGGTCTATCTGGAAAAATTGCAATTGAAAAACTTTGCAAAATCCCTGTAACTGTTGATATTGCTTCAGAATTTAGATATAGAAATCCTATTATAGATAAAAACACTTTGTGTATTTTTATTTCACAATCTGGAGAAACAGCGGATACAATTGCTGCATTAAAATTATCAAAATCAAAAGGAGCTACAACACTTGCAGTTTCTAATGTAATTGGTAGTTCTATTACAAGAGAAGCAGATTATTCTATTTATACACATGCAGGTCCAGAAATAGCTGTTGCTTCAACAAAAGCATATACTTCTCAAATAGTTTTGTTAATTTTATTAGCTATATATTTTGCAGAAATATTAGAAACAGCTTCAGTTTTTGAATTAAAAGATTTGAAAAAGGAATTATTAGAACTTCCAAACAAAATAGAAATTGCATTGAAAAGTGCAAAAAGAATTCAAGAATTTGCAAAAAACATTTATCAAGAAAAAGACGTATTTTTCTTAGGAAGAGGTGTTGATTATAATACAGCATTAGAGGCTTCTTTAAAATTAAAAGAAATTTCTTATATTCATTCAGAAGCATATGCTGCAGGTGAATTAAAACATGGTCCAATTGCACTAATTGAAAATGGAATTACTGTTATAAGTATTATTTCTGACCCAAAATTAGTTGAAAAAACAATTAGTAATATTCAAGAAGTTATAACTCGTGGTGCAAAAACATTAGTTATTACAAATCAAGAATTACCTGCTAATAATTTTGATACTATTATTACTGTACCAAATGTAAATGTTTTATTATCACCTATATTATCAATTATTCCTTTGCAATTACTTTCTTATTATATTTCAAAAGAAAAAGGATTAGATGTTGATAAACCAAGAAATCTTGCAAAATCTGTAACAGTTGAATAAAAAGCTAAATGGAAAAATAAAAAGTATTAATAATTTTAAAATTTTCACATTAAATATTATGCTTTCCTCTGTATTAAAAATATACATAGTTATTAAAGCATAAGTTTAATGTGAAAACTTAAATTTTATTAATACTTTTTATTTATATAAATATTTTTGTGGATTTATTGCTTTTCCATTTACTCTAATTTCTAAATGTAAGTGTGCACCAGTTGTATTTCCTGTTAATCCAACTTCTGCAATTTTTTCTCCTGCCTCTACTTTTTCTCCTACAGTTTTATATAATTTATTACAATGGGCATACCATGTTTCTACACCATTTCCGTGGTCTATTTTTATAAGATTACCATAAGAGCCGTTTTTTGCAGAAAAAGTAACTGTTCCATTTGCAACTGCTTTTATTGGTGTTCCAAATGCACAGGCAATATCTGTTCCTGTATGTGCTCCAGAACGAATACTACTTATTGAACCAAATCTGGAACTAATACGTCCAGTTACTGGTGTTACAGCTAAAAGAACTCCATTAATTGATGGTCTTTTTGTTTTTAAATCTTCTTCTATTAGAAAATCAACTTTTTCTTCGACTTCTTCTTTAGCTACTGTAACAGGTTGTATTCCAATTTCGTTAATGTTTTCTGTATAGTTTGTTGTTATAAGTAAATCTAATTTTATAGAATCATTTTTATGTTCTTCTTTTATTTGGTTTACTGCATTTTCCGCTTCTTCCATATTGTCAACATAGCTTACAGTTTCATTATTTAAAACAACTGCATAATATTTATACATTATTTTTGCATCATCTTTTAATGCAAGTAATATTTCATCTTCGTTCGTTTCTTGGTTTCTGTCTACTAATTTTATTTCATAATTTGGCATATTTTCTAGTGTAACAAAGTCTATATTTTTTCCTTCCATATTAATAATTTCTTCTTGAATTTTGTTTTTTAATTCTGTTGCACTATTTACATAGCCTATTTGTTCTCCTGACAAACTAACTACATATGCTGGCTTATATTTTAATAAAATAATCGCTATTATTAAGCCTAATCCAAACGCCATAATTGTAAAAAATCTACAGCTTTCTTTTGTATAGTACTTTAGCTTCTTTTTTAAAATATATATCCACTCCTTTTCGTCCATTTATCTAGACTAAAATTTAGCGACCGAGGAATATTATAACATAATTTTATGCTTTTTTCAAGTTAATAATTCATCTCTCAGTTATTTAGCCGTTTTTCAATCTATTTTTTATTTAATTTTTTGGTTTTTTGTTTATATTTTACTCTTTTTTTCTCATTTTTATTCATTTTTTCTTTATTTTTCTTATTTGACAAAGTTGATTTATGTATATTTTTATGTTAAAATGTAGTACATCTTAATTAAGTGAAAAATTCTTTATTTTGTTTTATTTATATATAAAAACTTGATTGAAAGGAATGAAATTATATTTTGAAAAGTTTAATAGTTACTAATAATTTCAATGGAAAAAAATTAAGCTCTTTTGTTTTTTATTCTTTTCCAAATTTAGCTAAAAATACTTTTTATAAAGCATTAAGACAAAAAGATATTAGAATAAATGGAAAACGCATTAATACAGATTGTACAATATATGTTGGTGATGAGTTATCTATATATATTGCAGATAATTTACTATTTCCTAGTATTAATTTAGAAATAATTTATGAAGATGATAATATATTAATTGTAAATAAACCTAATAATATTGAAGTTGTTGGAGAAAATAGTTTAACTAGTTTAATTAATACAAAATTTTCTTCTAATAATATAATGCCTTGTCATAGATTAGATAGAAATACTACTGGATTAGTCTTATTTGCAAAAAATAAAGAAGCTTTAGATATATTATTTAATAAATTTAAAAATCATGAAATTAAAAAATTTTATAGGGCTCTTGTTTATGGAATTCCTAAAGTAAAAAATGCTCGTTTAGAAGCTTTTTTATTTAAAGATACTAAAAACTCTATAGTATATATATCTGATACTTTTAAAAAAGGCTATCAAAAAATTATTACATCTTACAAGGTTTTAGAAGAATTTCCAAATAATACTTCTTTATTAGATGTTGAAATAGAAACAGGAAAAACTCATCAAATTAGAGCTCATTTGGCCCATATTGGATACCCTATTGTTGGTGATGGTAAATATGGAATAAATTCTGTTAATAAGAAATTAGGATATAAATATCAACAATTGTGTAGTTATAAATTACAATTTTGTTTTTCTTCAAATAGTGGAATTTTAAGTTACTTAAATAATAAAATTATAGAATTAAAATACTAATTATTTGTTACAGTTTTGTGAGAAATTTTGATATATTAATAATAAATAAATTTTTCACTTAACTGTAACTGATTTTAAGCAAATAATGTTAATTCTCTTGTTTTTCAATTTTATATATGTTATAATTTTTTTGATTGCCACTATAGCTCAGTTGGTAGAGCAACGGATTCGTAACCCGTAGGTCAGCAGTTCGATTCTGCTTAGTGGCTCCAAATTATAACAGCTTACGAATTATAAAGTTTGTAGGTTGTTTTTTCGTATAAAACCAATATGTTCTCTTTCTGGAAAAGTGAATGAAATATCTAGTAAACCATTCTATATTAAGGAATATCAGCAGGAGTATAATCTCAAAGAAGTTAAACAAATTCTTATAAAATTGAAAACTTAGCCTTCATATTATGCTATTCAACTTAGTAAGCTTCAATCAAAGATTTAGGCAAAAAATGTTTTGGAATTAATAAAATAGAAGATAAAAAAATTATAGAAAAAATAATTAATTTGTAATTAAAAAAGTCAACACTAACAAATTTAGTAGTGCTGTCTTTTAGATATTTCTAATACAATTTTAATTTTTTAGATTAATTGCCCATTTTGGTGGATAAATATATTCAATTTTATCTTTCTTAGGTATATAATGTTTTTTTATTTTAGTTCTATTAGACCTTAAATCAGGAATAGCTTGTCTACAATACTTATCTAATTCACAAAATATATTTTGACAATCTATTAATTGTAAAGGTCTATTTCCAATTCTTTTAAAATTCAAATTTAGTCTTTTAAATTCTTCATCTTGATGTTCATACATATATCTAATTATATCTTCATTACTCATTTTACCTTTGTCTATAAAACATTTTTTAATTCCACGAAGTGAACCAGGTCCAGAAACTGTAAATTCATCTTCTTTCCAATTCACAACTTCACTATAATTAATATCAGTAACTAATTGATAAGCCATAAAGTTACCAATTAGAGGATAACTTTTAATAATATAAAAAGCTTCTTCCATAGTTTTACAATTAACAATTTTATCTTGTATTTTATCTTCGCCAAACATCTTATTTAGTAGTGCTAGATGATTGTCATGTTTTCTATCATAACCGAATGCCTTATTAGCACAGCTTATATATGCATCATTGTAAATCTTCGTACCTCTTGATATGGCATTTTCTAATACTTTAGAATATTCTTTAATTTTAAATGACTTTAGCGTTATTTCTTCAAAATTATATTTTAACAATTCCCAAGTGGATTCTTTATTAAACAATTTAAATAATAATATTCTAAATAATATATCTTCATTAGAATATTTTTTTCCGTTATATAAAACATTTTTTAGCAAATATTGACTAACTCGATCATTAACTCGATAACTATTACAAAATTTATATTCTTGTAAAATTCTATCATTAGTCCATGGAGCAGATTCTCCGTTTACTTTTTTCCAAAAAATACTTTGTCTTTCGCAAGCAAAATACCAATATAAATCATATACTTCTTGTCTTTTTTTCATATTCTTACCTCATACATTTTGGATCTCGTGAATTAATACAACTTTTTAATGTTAGTACTTTATCTTTGTTATCAGTATAATTTGCTATTATTTTTTGCCCTATACAGCCACTTTTACAAATTGAATATTGTTCACAAGAAGAACAAGAATTATTAATATTAAAATTTCTAATATTACTAAAGTATTCAGAATTATACATATCCATTAAAGAGTTATCGTTTATATTTCCACTAATACCTAATTCAGTAAAATATTTTATTGAATCACAAGGATAAGCAATTCCATCAAAGCCAATTATCATTATTTTATCAGCAATAATACAAGGACTATTTTCAATACCTAATATATTCCAAGGACTACCAAGTCTAATTCTATTTTTGTCAGCAAAATTTAAATAAAAATCTTTAATATCTAATAATTGTTCTTTTGATAAATCCATATAAGTTGTTCCTTTTCCATGAGGGACAAATCTTAATAAACTTACCTTATCAAAATATTTTCTGCTTTTAAATGTATTTATTGCACTAATTATAACATCCTTAAATTTAGAATATGAATCTTTAGAAACGGTATAATGAAATCCTAATTTAGCATCATTTTCTTCAAAAACTTTATCAAAAAATTCTTGATTGTTATATATAGAAATATCTTTTTCATCTGATAAAGAATCTGCGAGAGAATAAACAATTTTATTTAATCCTAAATTAATTAAATGTTTATATTTATTTAAAGTTTCATCAGTTCTATATGCAAAGGTATAAATAGTTGATTTCATTTCTAATTTTGAAGTTAACTCAACAAGTTCAGAAAGGCTATCATACATTAAAGGTTCCCCACCTGTAAAAACTATATCTTCAACACCCATTACTTTTGCTTCTGTAATAATTTTATATACACTATCAAAATCTAATTCTTTTAGATTGTCAATATTATTAGTAGCATTACTAGAACAATGTTTACAATTCCTAGCACATTTATTAGTTAACTCTATTTTTATTTCTTTTAACATATAATCACTCCATAAAGTATAAATATGTAATTATTATATAACAAATATCAAAAATTTTCTATATTTCAATTGAATTTCAATAGATATTTATTCTTTATAACTATTGCTAAAATATAAATTTTATGTTAAAGTATAAACAATAAATCGAGTTATATAAGAGCTTGAAACAAGTGTATGTAATTTTTTCGCATACCTGCTCCGTAATCGCTTCATTTGAAAGCAACTTACGGACTGTAAGGTTTGTAAGTTTTTTTATATAGACAAAATTTGGATAAATCACTTGAAGTTTTTAATCAATTACAATTTGAAGAAAACATAAAACAAAGAAAACTCCCACCAACAAAGTGAGAGAAAGATGATTCTTTTTTAGTAAAGGTTAGCCAACCTTTACCACATAGCATGTGTTTTTGGTTCTCACCGCATAGACTCGTTCATTCAAGTCCAGCGTTTTAACTTCAACCACAGTCGAAGTTAAAACTTCGTCAAACTTCACCCCCAAGTTAGAAAAGAACTCCAATCTGGAGCATCTCATTTTCTGTCCTTCAACAGGAACAGAATTAGAGATTACAATCTTAACACTGGGACACTGATACATAGCCATTTTTTTCCTCCAAAAATTTTCTTGAAGCGTACATACGGACTTGTAAACCATAAGGTTTACATTTTAAAGCATTCAGCTTTATATAACTATATTATAACATATTTATGTAAATTTTTCAAAAAAACATTTATAAACTCATTTTTCAAAGATATTTTTTATTATTTATATATTCCAAAATCATTTCTATGTAAAATATTTTTAAAATCAAAATCAATTATGGACAAATTATGTAAAATGTGGTATATTATATTTTGTACGTTCTTTTCATTAAAATAATTACTAAAATGGAGGTTCTTTATGATTCTTATTAATGAAAAATTGCTTGAAACACTGGATTTTGTAAAAAATCCAAAACAAAACCAGTACCCTTTCCTTGCAAAAATTCTCAATGATTTTGATTTGCTCGATGAGCAAAGGAAAAATCAAATCTATGAAGAAGTTTGGCTGGAATTATATCGGGATTCTTGGAATAGCATAAACAAATCTTTTCCAATTAAAAGCTTTAGTTTTGACCAGAAAGCTGGTTATTACACTTCAGTAGCAGTCTTAACAACAGAATTAAAAAAGAATAATCTTTTGGAAAGAAACTTTTTTATTAAAGTTGATTCTCATGAATTACTTTTTAATTTTATTTGTTATAATATTACTGCACAAAAGCATTATAGAGGAAGTATTTCTTTCACTCCTGTTACTTTAACTTCTTTAGAAAAAGAAGCAGGAATAGAGTCTATTAAGAAAGCCTTAAAAAAAGCAGAAATTAAGTTTTCTGTAGACTTTCCTGATACTGATTCAGATTTAAATACTATTGTACAATATTCTAAGAAAGGTGTGAAAACACAAGAAGATTTAATTAAAGAAAAAGTTCAAAATGCATTTTGGGATGTGCTTTATTCTGAAGGTATAAGCAAATTTAATTATATCGAAATAAATCACATAAAAAAGGTTTATGACAAAACTCTTCATTGTTTTATTGACTTTGCCAATTGTCCGAAAAACACACAATTTGAAATTTTTGAAAAAGCGATTGAAAGAGCAAGGTTTAGTAAAACCTCTGAAGCTCAAACTCTTTATTATGAGATTGTAAAAAACAATCTTGATACAAGAGTAAGAATAAAAAAAGAACAAATTTGGAACAAAGTGGCTGAAAAAAGAGCTAGAAATGTTCCAGACCAATTCGTTTTAGCAAAAAGTTCTTCTAAAACTAACAGTGGTAACATTCTTGACATTGTATTTGTAACCTACGAAAAATATGGCAGTTACGAATCGTTCCATGTAAGTGACCTTTGGAACTTATTAAATGTTGAGTAAGTTACGGTTTTAATCATAGAAGAACAAAAAAATTATTTTGGAGTAGGTGTCAAATGACACCTACTCTTTTACTTAGTCCTCGCTGTGCTTGGGCGCGAACATTTTTCATAAAATTAATTTAAGAAATTCTAAATTTCCTCCAATCGTATTCAAAATTTATTTATTATTAATATATCAAAATTTCTCACTGAACTTTAGCACAAATATTAATATTATTTTTAAATTAACTTGTATAATAGGAATTTTTGTGATATAAATATATTATAAACAATATGGAGGTTACATATGGAAAATAATAATTATTATGATGAAAAGAAAACTATATTAATTGTAGATGATGAACAAAAAATTGTTGACTTATTAGTTCATAATTTAGGTAGAGAAGGTTATAATACTTTACAAGCAAATGATGGACAAACTGCTATAGATATTGCTATTGAGCAACGTCCAGATTTGATATTACTTGATATTATGATTCCTCGTGTAGATGGACTTACTGTTTGTAAGAAAATAAAAAATTATTACAATGTCCCTATTTTAATGGTTTCTGCAAAAGATGATGAATTAGATAAAATTGTTGGATTAGAAATTGGAGCAGATGACTATATTACAAAACCATTTAGTGTAAGAGAAGTTGTTGCAAGAGTAAAAGCTAATTTAAGAAAGTCTGAAAGTCATTTTGATAATCAAAGATTAAATAATGAAATAGAAACAAAAAAAGAACCTAGAAAACAAAATTTAATAAAACTAGGAAATTTAATTTTAGATTTAGAAAAATATGAAGTTAATGTTGATGGAAATATTGTAAATTTAACATTAAGAGAATTTGAAGTTTTAAAATATTTAGCTCAACAACAAGGTCAAGTTGTTACAAGAGAAGCTCTTCTTGAACAAGTTTGGGGATATGAATATTATGGAGATATAAGAACTGTTGATGTAACAGTAAGAAGAATTAGAGAAAGAATAGAAAAAGATACTTCTAATCCTCAATATTTAATTACCAAAAGAGGAATTGGATATTATATTCCAACATTTGATTAAAAATTTATATATATTGTATATATTTATTATCATACAAAATTAATGCAATCTTTAAAAAAATTTGTCATAAAAACTGAAGTGAACCCAATTAAACTTTTTATCTAATAATTTGGGTTCACTTTTTAAAATCAAAAATTTTTTATTTGTTTTTCAAAATAGATAATGCTTTCATAATTCCTAGTTTTCCATATTCATATGTTAATCCGCCTTGCATATATGCAATATATGGTGGTCTAATTGGTCCGTCACAACTTAATTCTATTGTTGAACCTTCTGTAAAAGTACCTGCAGCCATTATTATTTTATCATCATATCCTCCCATATCACTTGGCTCTGGTATAACATTTGAATCAATTGGAGACCCTTGTTGTATTCCTTGACAAAATTTTATTAATTCATCTGCCTCTCCTAATTCTATTGTCTGAACAATATCAGCTCTTTTTTCATTAAAAACTGGATCTACTTTATAGCCCATCTTTTCTAATATTCTACTAGCAAATACTGCAGTTTTAACACTACTTGCTACAACACTTGGTGCAAAAAACAATCCTTTTATAAATGGAATATTTTGGTTCAGTGAAGGACCTATTTCTTTTCCAACTCCTGGTGCAGTTAACCTTTCTGCACATAATTCAATTAAATTCCTTTTTCCTACAATATATCCTCCACTAGTAGCTATTCCTGCACCTAAATTCTTCATAAGTGAGCCAACAGCTATGTCTGCACCAATATCTGTAGGCTCTTTATCTTCAACAAACTCTCCATAACAATTATCAACCATTATTATAACATTTTCATTTACTTCTCTAATTGCTTTTATTGCTTTTTCTATTTTATCTATTGTCAAACTTTTTCTTGTAGAATAGCCTTTTGAGCGTTGAATTTCAATTAATTTTATGTCTTTTTTTGATACTCTATTTTTTATTTTCTCAATATCAAAATCATTATCAATTAATTCAATTTGTTCATATTTTACCCCAAATTCTTTTAAAGAACTTTTACTATTTTCTTTACTTATGCCAATAACTGTTTGCAAAGTATCATATGGTAATCCAGTAATGCTTAGCATTGTATCTCCTGGTCTTAATAAGCCAAATAATGTTACTGCTAACGCATGTGTTCCAGATATTAATTGTGCTCTAACTAATGCATCTTCTGTTCCAAATATTTTAGCATAAATTTCTTCTATCTTATTTCTTCCTACTTCATCAATTCCATATCCTGTTGATGAATGTAAATGCATTTCTGATAAACCACATTTTTGAAAAGCATTTAATACTTTTAAACTATTAATTTCTTTTATTTTATCAATTTCTCTAAAAATAGGTTCAATATCTTTTTCTACTTCTTTTGATAATTCTAATATTTCTTCTTTTATTCCAAATTCTTTATACAACATCTTTTATATTTTTTAATTTATCTAATGCAATAAATTAATCTTTTACTCCTTATATGATTTTTAGGTTTTTTATAAAGGATTTACCTATAAACCAATAATATAAATAAATATTTATTTACATTTAATACAAATATTTATTGTTATTTAATATAAATCTTAATTTTTTTACATTTAATATATTTCTATACTTTACCTATTATATCATTAAATTTATTAAAAATCTAGCCTGTTTTACTCATTATCTCTTTTTTCATTTTTCCTATAATCTTTTTTTCTAATCTTGAAATATAACTTTGAGAAATTCCTAACTCATCTGCTACCTCTTTTTGTGTTTTCTCTCTTCCACTAATAAAACCAAACCTCATTTCCATTATATTTTTTTCTCTATCATTCAACTTTCTTATAGCCTCTTTTAATAATTTCATATCTACTTCATCTTCTAATTTTCTATATGTAACATCTGGATCTGTTCCTAATATGTCTGATAATAATAATTCATTACCATCACTATCTTTATTTAATGGCTCATCTATAGATATTTCTGATTTAATTTTGTTATTTCTTCTTAAATACATTAAAATTTCGTTTTCAATACATCTAGATGCATATGTTGCTAATTTTATTTTTTTATCAGAATTAAAGGTATTAACACTTTTCATTAAACCTATTGTTCCAATTGATATCAAATCTTCTATCCCAATACCAGTATTTTCAAATTTTTTTGCAATATATACAACTAATCTTAAATTTCTTTCAACAAGTATTTTTCTAGCTTCTTCTCTTTCTTCTGTGTCTAATTTTTTTATAATCTCTTCCTCTTCTTCTTGTGAAAGCGGTGGTGGTAATGTTTGACTTCCAGCGACATAAAAAATTGGTAAAATCTCATCTTCTGTATTTTTATCTATATATTTGGCATATAAATTATTCAAACCTTTTTTTATAAATTCTAAAAAATTCATCTTACTTTAATTCCTTTCCAAGAAAATTTCAAGAACAACTAAGAAAAATCTTCGATTTTTGTTTAATTTGTTCTCACACGGTTTGAGTTTTCTACTATAAAGAGAAAATCTCAAAGAGCTGGCAATTGTAGCATTTTATTTACCTATCAAATTTTATCACCTCCAAACACTATATCGGTTAAATTAAAAAATTTAACTTAATTTTATTTAATATTATTGTACAACTTCGGCTATAAAAAAGCTGTCTATTCTTATTGTAGAAAAAAAGAAATAATCGATAAATTTCGATTATTTCTCTATCTTTAATATAATAACATTTTTAATATACTAACTTGTTACAGTTCAGTAGGAAATTTTGATATATTAATAATAAATAAATTTTGAATACGATTGGAGGAAATTTAGAATT
>CALXHG010000015.1 GCA_944388045.1 uncultured Clostridia bacterium
GTGCTATATTTTTTATCAAAAAAATAAAAATGTTGAAGTAGTTTAATTAACCACCCCAACACTTATTATAGAACCGAAAAAATTATAGGCATGTTAAAAGACATGTCTTTTTTCTTGCATTTTTTGCATGTATATAGTAAAATATAAACATAAAAAATGTAATAGAAACAACTATAAATTCAAAAAGGAGTTTATCATTAAGAAAGAAAGAGAGTAGATATGAAGAGTCTAGAAGAAAATATAAACTATACATTCAAAAATAAAGAATTATTAAAAAGAGCATTAACACATACATCATATGCATATGAAAATGGAGTACAAAGTAATGAAAAACTAGAATTTCTAGGAGACAGTATATTAGAATTTTTATCTAGTATATACATATACCAAAATTATCCTAAACTAAAAGAAGGAGAAATGACTAAAGTAAGAGCAACAGTAGTATGTGAAGACAGTTTATTTAAAATTGCACAAAAACTAAAATTTAGTGATTATTTATTTTTAGGAAATTCAGAATTAAAAGGAAAAGAACAAATAAGAAAAGCAATATTAGCAGATAGTGTAGAAGCTGTAATAGCAGCAATGTATTTAGACAGTAATTTAGAAGAAGCACGTAAATTTATAGTAACAAATTTAAAAGAAGAGATTCAAAATGCAACAGAACATGTTGGACAAAAAGATTATAAAACAGTTTTGCAAGAAAAATTACAAATACATGGAAATACAGATATAAAATATATTATTATAAATGAAAAAGGTCCAGATCATGAAAAAATATTTGTTGCAGAAGTTGATTGGGACGGAAAGAAATTAGCAACAGGAGAAGGAAAATCCAAAAAATCAGCAGAAATGGAAGCAGCCAAAAAAGCTCTTGAAAATTTAAAAATATAATCATATAATATGATTTAAGAAAGGTAAGAGATAAGATATGAAACACTACATAATTCCAATTTTTGTACCACATTTAGGATGTCCAAATGATTGTGTTTTTTGCAATCAAAAATCAATAAGTGGACAACAAAAAATGATAACAAAAGAAGATATAAGAAATACAATTAATTTTTATTTAGAAAATATAAAAGATAAAGAAGCAAAAAAAGAAGTAGCTTTTTTTGGAGGAAGTTTTACAGGAATTGATGTAGAAAAACAGGAAGAATTTTTACAAACAGCATATGAATATATAAAAAAAGGAAAAATTGATAGTATTAGAATTTCTACACGACCAGATTATATTGATAAAACTATATTAAAAAGATTAAAAAAATATAAAGTAAAAACTATAGAATTAGGTGTACAATCAGCAAATGATTATGTATTAAAACAAAGTAAAAGAAACCATACATTTGAGGATGTAAAAAGAGCATCTAAATTAATAAGATGGTATAGATTTAATTTAGGACATCAGATGATGGTTGGATTGCCAGACAGCACAAAAATAGATGAGATTAATACAGCTAGAGAGTTAATAAAATTAAAGCCTAAAATGGTAAGAATATATCCTGTTTTAGTAATAAAAAATACAAGATTAGAAAAAGAATACTTAGAAGGAAAATATAAACCATTAACAGTAATTCAAGCAGTTGAAACTTGTAAAGAAATTGTACCAATGTTTATGAAGAAAGGAATAGAAATAATTCGAATAGGACTACAAAATACAGATGAAATAACAGATCCATCTATAAAAGGAAGTGAAGTTGTTGCAGGACCATATCATCCAGCATTTAGACAACTAGTAGAATCAAGTTTATGGTATGATAATATAGTGGAAAGAATAAAAGAACTAAATGTAAAAGTAAAAAAGGTTCAAATTACAATAAACCCAAAAGATGTAAATAATGTTATTGGACATAAAAGGGAAAATATAGATAAATTAAAAGATATGTATGAATTAGACTTAATTGTAAAACAAGATGAAAAAATCAAAAAAGGAAAATTTAATTTAGAAGTATTAGAAACATATCCAGAATTTTTAGAGGAACATAATTAATAAAAATTTAAATTAATTATTATTCATAGATAAATAGTAAATAGAAACAAGTTAATTAAGGAATTTAAACAAACAAGTAAATAAAATTAAAAAGATAAAAAATTAATTTTTGAAAGGAGAAATTCGTAAGATAAAGATATTTTTAAATATAATATTTGAAAATAATATTTAAAATATCCTGAAGAAAGATATATTTAAAAATATATAATTTATACGAAAAAATATATGAACCAAAATAAAAATATAATAAATATATTATTAATTATAATAATGATTTTAGTTGTAATAGGTTGTGTAGTATCATATTTGTATTTTGTAGAAGTTGAGGAAGAGGAAAAACCTAATATTATATTTAATTTAGAAAACTATCCCAAAGTAGATGGAGCAATTGCAACATTAAGAATAGCAGAAGAATTTAAATCTGCATTAACAGGAGAAAAAATAGAAGATGTAAATATTGTACATACAAAAACAGAAAATGCATATGAAAATTTAATTAATAAAAAAGTAGATTTAATATTAGTAACATATCCTACAGAAAAAGAAATAGTAAAAGCACAGGAAGCAGGAATTGAATTAGAAATATTTCCAATTGCAAAAGATGCATTAGTATTTTTTACAAATAAAGATAATAAAGTAGAAAATTTAACAATAAATCAAATACAAGACATATATTCTGGAAAAATAACAAATTGGCAAAATGTTGGAGAAGAAAATATTCCAATAATAGCATACCAAAGACCAAATACATCAGACAGCCAAAAAGTAATGTTAACAAGTGTAATGCAAGGAATAAAAATGAAAGCCCCAGAAACGCAAAATATTGATATTTGGCAATTATCAAATTTAATAACAGATTATACTAATACACAAGGGGCTTTAGGATATTGTTTAAATTATTATAAAATTTTATATGACACAGAACAATTAAAGTTTTTAACAGTCAACGACATAGAGCCTACATATGATAATGTAAAAACAGGATTATATGGGTTACAAACAGAATATTATGCTATCATTAGAAAAGAGGAGCCAGAAAACAGTAATACAAGAAAATTATTAAATGCAATGCTTTCAAATTACGGACAAAGTATAATTAAGGAGGCAGGATATGTTCAAGTCAACTAAAGGAAAATTAATTTTTGTTATTATATTTTCTATAATCTGTATAACAATAACAGCATTATTAATTATGTACAGCAAAATAGATATAGAAGACCAAGTTGAACAAGAAACAATTTTGAACACACAAAGTATTCAAACAAGTAATGATGAACAAGGATTAGACTTAAAAGGAAAATATAATCAAAATGATTTAAAAATTGTAGGAAAACAAGCATCACAAGAAAAAATTGAATTTTCATATTTTCAAATAGAAGGATTAAAAGATAAGAATATTCAAGAAAAAATAAATAAAGAAATAGAAAATGTAACATTTAATTCATATAAAGAAAAAATAAATATACAAAATGTAAACAATTTATCTGTAAGTACGAGCTGTACAGCAAATTACAGTAATATTCTTTCTTTAAATGTATATTGCTGGGGAAGAAGTAGCAATACAGTAGAATCTGAAATAATAGATATAGAAAAGGGAATAAATTTTGATTTAAAAACTGGTAACCAAATAAAATTTAGAGAAATTTTTACTAATAATGCACCAATGTATGATATATTAAGAAAATGTGCTTATAATAGTATATTAAGAGATAGAGCTGAACTAACTTTATCACAAGAAATGGTAATTAATAATTATGGAAATATCGAAGAAGATATTGCATTGGTAATGGAACTATATAAAAGAGACAAAATAAATCAATTTTATTTTACTACATCAGATATTATTATTATTATGGATGATATATCAATAGATATTCCAATGATAGATTGGTCAAATTATATAGCAATATATAATAAATATTTATCAACTGAGAGCTTATTTGAGAATGATGATATAGGTTATAATAATTTATATACATTAACAACAAGACAAAAAGACTCATATTACTATTATACAAACTATCAAAATGAATCAAATTATTTTATAGACATATTTTTTGAATGGCAAGAAGATAATGCAAGTGAATTCGAAAAACAATTAGTAGCAAGCAAAATAAAAGAGATAGAAGAAGAAATATCAAATTTAAAAGTACTTGCAAATCAAAACACACAAAATTTTTATATAATGAATTATAAAATAACAGTAGAAGACTATTTTGATGATTTTACAAAACAAAATTTAGTAAAATGTGTAGAAAGAGGAAATAGTTATGAAATGACAGTACATGATTTTACTGAAAATATAGAACCAATTATAATTCAAGATAATAGAAATGTATATGAATCAGATGTAGAATTTGTTTATGACTTTTCAAGTTTATTAAATATTGCACCACAAGAACTAACAGAATATTATAATCCAAAAACAGAGCAAAAAGTAGTTATATAAAAGTAACGTTCAGTAAAAATTGTGATATATTAATAATAAATAAATTTTGAATATGATTGGAGGAAATTTAGAATTTCTTAAATTAATTTTATGGAAAATGTTCGCGTCGAGCGTCAGCGAGGACTAAGTGAAAGGGTGCCATAAAATTATTTTAGAAATTCTTATATTTCCGTATTGAGTCGAAAAATTTATGCAATTATTAATATATCACAATTTTTACTGAACGTTAGCATATAAAATTCAATTAGAGAAAAATTGCAATAAAAATGAATAAAAGCACTATATATTACTAATAATGGTAATATATGGTGCTTTTTCCTATACAAGAAAAGAGCTTCGCTCAAACGGATGCACACAATTTTACTTCGTAAAATTGGCGCGCGAACAATGACGCGGACTTTAAAATGTTATGAACATATAAAATGTCTAAAAAAGTCCGCTATTGTTTTACCAAATATAGGCACAAGAAAGGATTAAATATGAATGAAAACATTAAAAGTTCAATTTTATCCATAATAGGAACAATAATAGGTGCTGGAATTATAGGCTTTGGAACAGGTTCATTTTTATTACCAAGTCAATTATCAACAGGAGGATTTTCTGGAATTGCAACAATAACATATTACTTATTTCAAATTCCAATGGGAACAATGAATATTTTATTAAATATACCAATGTTTATATTTTCAGGATTTAGAATTGGAAAAAATTTTTTTATAAAAACAATTATAGGAACTGTTAGTTTATCAGTATTTATAGATTTTTTTGATAAATATCCTCCAATAACAACAGATAGATTTTTAGCCTCAATATATGGAGGACTAATAATAGGCCTTGGCACAGCAATAATATTAAAATCAGGCTCTTCAACAGGTGGAAGCGAATTAATTGCCAATTTAATAAAATCTTATATACCCAATATTACAATAAGTAAATATTTAACTTTGATTGATGCAATAATTGTACTTGCAAATGTTATAGTATTTAAACATATAGAAATAGGCTTATATTCAGCAATTGCAATATATTTATATGGAAAAATGATAGATATAATATTTGAGGGAATTTATTATACAAAACTAGTATTTATTATTTCAGATAAAAGTGAGCAGATTTCAAAAGAAATAGAAAATAAAGTAAAAAGAGGTGTTACAGGGCTTTATGGAAAAGGTATGTACAGTGGAGAAAATAAATTAGTTTTAATTTGTGCTGCAAGCAGAGGAGATATAGGAAAAATAAAATCAGTAGCAAAAGATATAGATAAAAAATGTTTTATAGTTGTAGCAAATGCAAGAGAAGTATTAGGAGAAGGATTCAAATCATACTAAATTATTTGAAGTCTTTTTGAATGAAACGAACAGGAGAACTTAAACAAATTCTATATATAACTTTTTCTATTCTAGTACTTTAATTGAGTTTAAAGATGTATAAAATCTAGCAAAAATGTAAATACTAGTTGAAAAATGCAAGGAGTGGATTTTGGTGAAAAATTATGAAAATTTAAAAATAGATGGAGTATTGTTAGACGAAGAACATCTAAAGAAACATTTAGAAAAAATAGCAATACAACATTTAATAACAAAAAAATCAAGTAAAACAACATATCCAATACCACAAATGATAGACAATTATTATATAATAAAAAATGTATACCAATTATTAAATGAACATATAAAATTAGGAATTCATATACATCCAGCAGGAGAATGGATATTAGACAATTTCTATATAATAGAAGAATCAGTACAACAAATAGAAAAAGAATTAACCATAAAAAAATATACAAATTTTGCAGGAATACAAAGTGGAAGATATGCAGGATTTGCCAGAATATATTTATTAGCATCAGAAATTGTAGCATATACAGACAATAGAATAACAGGAGAAAATTTAGAAATATATTTACAAGCATATCAAACAAAAAAGAACTTAAATATGGATGAAATATGGAATATAGGAGTTTTTCTACAGATAGCAATTATACAAAATATAGCAGATATCTGTAAAAAAATATATAATAGTCAAATTCAAAAATATAAAGTAAAAAGTATAATAGAAAGATTAGTAGAAAAAAAAGATAAAAATGAATTAAAATTCAATCAATCAATAGGAATTAAATTAAAAAATAATGAATTTAAAACTCTTAAATTTCCATTTATAGAATATATGTCATATTCACTAAAAAAATATGGAAAAAAGTCATATGGATATTTAAACATTTTAGAAGAAGAAGTTGAAAAAACAGGGATAACAATACAAGAGGCAATTCAAAAAGAGCATTTTGATATAGCATTATGCAAAATTTCAATTGCAAATTGTATAACAAGTATAAAAAAAATCCAAAGAATTAATTTTTTAGAAATATTTGAAAAAATAAATGGAGTAGAAGAAATTTTAAATCAAGATCCAGCAGGAATATATGATAAAATGGAATATAAAACAAAAGAAAATTATAGAAATTGTATAAAAGAATTAGCACAAAAAACAAATATTTCTGAAATATATATATCAAAAAAAATTATAGAATTATGCCAAAGGCAAGATTTAAAGGAAAAAGAAAAACATATTGGTTATTATTTAATAGATGATGGAAAAAAAGAATTAACACAAAAGCTAGGGATTAAAAAGGAAAAATTAAATTCAAATTTAAAGGTACAAATTTATATATTAACAATTATAATTATTACACTTTCAATATCTATATTTTTATCTTCAATATTTAGCCAAAAAAATTTAGTAAAATTTATATTAACAATAATCTTATTTTTAATACCAATTTCGGAATTTGTAATACAAACAATTCAATATATTTTAAATAAAAATGTTAAACCAAAATCACTTCCTAAAATGGATTTATTAAAAGGAATTAGTAAAGAAAATGCAACATTTGTAGTTATACCTACAATTATAAAAACAAAAGAAAAAGTAAGAGAATTATTTAAAAAATTAGAAGTATTTTATCTTGCAAATGAATCAAAAAATTTATATTTTTCGCTTTTAGGAGATTGCTCAGAAAGTGATAAAAAAGAAGAAAAATTTGATAAAGAAGTTATAGAAGAAGGATTAAACCAAGTAAAAAGATTAAATAAAAAGTACAGTAATAATTTGGAATTTCCTATTTTTCATTTTATATATAGAGAAAGAGAATTTAATAATTCAGAAGGAAAATATTTAGGATGGGAAAGAAAAAGAGGTTTATTAACACAATTTAATGAATATATTCTAAAACATGAAAAAAACAAGTTTAGAGTAAATACAATAAATCAAGAGTTATTACCTAAAATAAAATATGTAATTACATTAGATGCAGATACAGAATTAACATTAAATACTGCTTTTGATTTAATAGGGACAATGTCACATATTTTAAATAAACCAGAATTAGATGAAAATAAAAATATAGTAATAAAAGGACATGCACTTATACAACCACGTATAGGAGTTAATTTAGATAACAGTAATAAAAATTTATTCACAAAAATATTTGCAGGTTCAGGAGGGATAGATAGTTATACAAATGCAATATCAGATTTATATCAAGATAATTTTGGAGAAGGAATTTTTACTGGAAAAGGAATTTATGATTTAGAAATTTTTTCAAAAGTTTTAAAAGATGAAATACCAGAAAATACAGTATTAAGTCATGATTTATTAGAAGGGTGTTATTTAAGATGTGGACTTGCAACAGATATTATGCTAATTGATGGATATCCTATAAAATACCTAAGTTTTATGAATAGATTATCTCGTTGGATTAGAGGAGACTGGCAAATTAAATCTTGGTTAAAAAGCAAATTAAATACTTTGTCTAAATTTAAAATATTAGATAATTTAAGAAGAAGTTTGCTAGAAATATCTATAATAATATTATTTATTTGGAATTTTTTATTTTTAAAATCAAATGCAATATATTATTTAGGAATTGGGATACTAATTTATCCGTTTTTATTAGATATTTTTACTAGAGCATTTTCTATTAAAGAAGGAGAGAAAAAACAACAAACATATAATCCGCAAATAGACGGATTTAAAGGCGTTTTTATTAGAGCAATATTAACATTAGGAGGTTTACCATATAAAGCTTATATATCAATAATTGCAATAATAAAAACATTATATAGATTAAAAATTAGTCATAAAAATTTATTAGAATGGATGACTTCAGAAGAAGCGGAAAAACAATCTAAAACAACAATAGATATCTATTATAAAACAATGTATATTAATGTTATTTTTGGAATTATAATAATTGTTTTATCTTATTTTATTAATCAGATTTTATTAACAATTGTTGGGCTTTTGTGGATTATAACACCATATATAATGTGTAAAATAAGTTTAGTTAAAGAAAATAAGCAAATTGAAATAAAAAAAGAAGACAAAGAATATTTAATAGATATAGCAAAAAAAACATGGCAATTTTTTAAAGATTATTTAATACAAGAAAACAATTACTTAATGCCAGATAATTATCAAGAAGATAGAAAACCTGTTGTAGTTTCCAGAACATCATCAACCAATATAGGACTTTCTTTATTAGCAGTTATATCAAGTTATGATTTAAAATTTGAGAACTTAGAAGATACATTAAATTTATTAGAAAAGATTATAAATACAGTATATGAATTACCAAAATGGAATGGACATCTATATAATTGGTATAATATAAAAACAAAAGAACCATTATATCCAAGATATGTATCAACAGTTGATAGTGGAAACTTAGTTGGATATATGTATACAACAAAAACTTTTTTAGAAAATATTTTAGAAAAAGATATTGATAATACAATAATACAAGAATTAATTCAAAAATTAAATAAAATGATAAAAGACACGAATTTTAAAATATTATATAGTGAAGAACAACGAGTGTTTTCAATAGGATTTAATGTAGAAGAAAATAAACTAACAGATTCTTATTATGATTTATTAGCATCAGAAGCAAGACAAGCAAGTTTAGTTGCAATAGCAAAAAAAGATGTATCACCAAAACACTGGAACAATTTAAGCAGAACATTAACAGTACTAAAAAAATATAAAGGATTAATATCATGGTCTGGAACATCATTTGAATATTTAATGCCTAATATAAATATAAAAAGATATAAAGGAAGCTTGCTAGATGAATCAAGCAAATTTGCAATAATGAACCAAGTAGAATATAGTAAAAAATTAGGCATTCCATGGGGCATGTCTGAGGCTGCATTTAATTTAAAAGACTTACACTCAAATTATCAATATAAAGCATTTGGAATTCCTTGGTTAGGTTTAAAAAGAGGACTAGAAGATGAAATGGTAATTGCAAGTTATGGAAGTATACTTGCAATTACAGATGCTCCAAATGAAGTTATAGAAAATTTAAAACAATTAGAAAAACAAGAAATGAAAAACAAATATGGTTTTTATGAATCAATAGACTATACACCAGAAAGACTATCAAAAGGAAAAACATATGAACCAATAAAAACTTATATGGCACATCATCAAGCATTAATATTACTTTCTATAAATAATTTTTTTAATAATCAAATATTACAAAAAAGATTTATGGAAAATCCAGAAATAGAAGCAGTAAGTATATTATTACAAGAAAGAATGCCAGAAACATTTATAGTAACAAAAGAAAATAAACAAAAACCAGAAAAAATAAAATATCAAGACTATGAAAATTATTGTGTAAGAGAATATACAAAAATTGATGAAAGAATTAGTAGAGGAAATATTATTGGAAATGAGAAATATGTTATTGCAATTAATCAAAAAGGAGAAGGAATTAGCAAATTTGAAAATATTTATATAAATAGATATAAAAAAACAGATGATTATCCACAAGGAATATTTATGTGTGTTAAAGATATAAAAACAAACGAAATTGGATATGTTGTAGGAGAAGATAATTGTGAAAAAATGTTAATAAGATTTACACCAGATAAAGATGAATTCAGAAAAGAAAAAGAAGATATTAAAACCAAATTTTCTATTATAACAGATGCAAATGAACCTGTAGAAATAAGAAGATTGCAAATAGAAAATTTATCAGAAGAAGAAAAAGTTTATGAAGTAACAAGTTATTTTGAACCTGTACTATCATCTAAAGAACAAGACTATGCACATATGGCATTTAATAATTTATTTCTTTTATTTGATTATGATGAAACAGAAAATGAAATGATTATAAAAAGAAATCAAAGAGAAAAAGATCAAAAAGAAATATATTTAATTGCAAAAATGCAAACAAATGCAGAAAAAGTTGGAGAAACAGAATATGAAATAAATAAAGAAAAATTTATAGGAAGAAATAATTTAGATATTCCAAATGCAATAAAAAATTCAACACCATTATCTAAAAAAATTGGACTAGTAACAGAAGGTATTGTTGCAATAAAAAACACCATTAAAATTCCACCAAAATCTAAAAATTATGTTGATTTTATAATATCTACTGAATATAGCAAAGAATTAGCTCAAAAAAATATAGAAAAATATAAAATTACAGAAAATGTATCTAGAGAATTTGAAATTGTAAAAGCAAAAACAGATGCAGAATCAAGATATATTGAAGTAAAAGGAAAAGATATAGAAATATATCAAACTATAGCATCATATTTATTATTTGATAATCCATTAAATTCTAAGAAAAATAATCAAAATGAAGAATTTAAACAATCAGATTTATGGAAATATGGAATTTCTGGAGACTTACCAATAATAACAGTTACAATAAAATATTTAAATGATATATATGTAATAAAACAAGTATTAAAAATGTATGAATATTTAAGAATGAGAAATTTAAAAACAGAATTAGTAATTATAGATGAAGAAAATTATAGTTATGAAAATTATATTAAAAATGAAATAGAAGGAGCTGTTTTAAATAGTCAATTAGCATATTTAAAAAATACATTTGGAGGAATATTTATATTATCTAAAAGTGAAATGGACAGCAAAGATGTAAGATTAATAAAATTTGCTTCAAGTTTAATTATAGATAGCCATTTAGGAAATTTAGAAAATATTATAAAAGATATGGAAGATGAAGTAATAGAAAATTATAGAGTTACAGAAATGATTGATATTCCTAAATTGGAAGAGGATAATTCAAATGAAATAGATATGTTAGAAAATCATGAAAAATTAAAATATTATAATGAATATGGAGCATTTTCTGAAAATGGAAAAGAATATTGGATAAAAATTAATAAAAACCAAAAAACTCCAACTACATGGAGCCATGTTTTAGCAAATTCTAAGTTTGGAACAGTTGTAACAGAGTCAAATGGTGGATATACATGGTATAAAAATAGTAGACTAAATAGAATTACAAGCTGGCATAATAGTTCTACAATTAATATACCATCAGAAGTAATTTATTTAAAAGATGAGGAAAACGGAAAAGTTTGGACACCAACAGCAATGCCAATGCAAGATAACAAAAATTATCATGCAGTATTTGGATATGGATATGCAAAATTTATTCATTCTAGTGATGATATTATCCAAGAATTAGAGGTATTTGTACCAAATGAAGATTCTGTAAAAGTAAATATATTAACACTAAAAAATAATGCACCAAAAAAGAAGAAAATAAAAATATATTATTATATAAAACCAGTTTTAGGAGAAGATGAAATAAAAACAGATGGCTATATAAAAGTACAATATGAAGAAAATCCAAATATAATTATAGCCAAAAAATTGTATAATAAAGATGTATTAAATAATTTAATATATGTATCAAGTAGTGAAAAAATTAAATCATTTACAGGAAATAAAGCAAAATTTCTTGGAAAAGGAGGAATATCATTTCCAGATGGACTAAAACAAGTAAGATTAGATGGTGATAATGGAATAGGCAAAAAAACATGTATAGCAATGGAATTAGAAGTAGAAATTGAAAGTTTTTCTGAGAAAAAAGTGTCTATTATTTTGGGAGCAGAAGAAAACCGTGTTTCTGCAAAAGATATTGCTTATAAATATTCTAATGTTCAAAATTGTAATTCAGAACTTGTAAAAGTTAAAAATAAGTGGAATGACATTTTAGGTAAAGTTCAGGTAAATACACCATATGAATCATTAAATATTATGCTTAATGGTTGGATAATGTATCAAACTCTTGCAAGTAGATTATTAGGTAGAACAGGATTTTACCAATCTGGTGGAGCTTTTGGTTTTAGAGATCAATTACAAGACACATTTTCTACAAAATTTATTGATACAAATTTATTATATAATCAAATTATTAAACACAGTAAACATCAATTTATTGAAGGAGATGTAGAACATTGGTGGCATGATGAAAATGATAGAGGAATAAGAACAAAATTTTCTGATGATTTATTATGGCTACCATATGCTGTTATTAAATATATTAATTTTACAGGAGATAAAACAATTTTAGATGTAAAAACACCATATTTACAAGGAGAAGAATTAAAAGAAAATGAAAAAGAAAAATATGATAAATATGTTAAGAGTAATGTAGAAGAAACTATTTTTGAACATTGTATAAGAGCAATAGAAAAAGCATGCAAATTTGGAGAACATGGTCTTCCTAAGATTGGAATAGGAGATTGGAATGATGGATTTAGTAATATTGGTCCAGAAGGAAAAGGAGAAAGTGTTTGGTTAGGATTCTTTATATATATCATTTTAGTCAAATTTGCAGAATATGCTAAAAGTTATGAAAATGATGATATAAATAAAAACAATAATAATTATTATGATAATATTGAAAATTACAATAAAGAAGATAATCATAATAAATCTAATAATGACAATAAATATAATAATATAATAAATAAGATAGATGAATTAAAAATAAGTAGTAAATATTTAGGAATAGCAGAAAAATTAAAAGAAAACTTAAATAAAAATGCATGGGATGGAAGATGGTATAAAAGAGCCTTTGCAGATAATGGTGATGTTTATGGAAGTATGGAAAATGAAGAATGTAAAATAGATAGTATAGCACAAAGTTGGAGTGTAATATCAAATGTTGGAGAACCTGAAAAAATAAAATTAGCAATGGAAAGTTTAGAAAATCATTTAGTTGATAGAGAACATGGATTAATAAAATTATTAGACCCTCCATTTGAAAAAAGTAAATTAGAACCAGGTTATATTAAAGCATATTTGCCACGGAGTAAGAGAAAATGGAGGACAATATACACATGAGTGTTGTTGTTATGTACAGTTTTGAAAAATATTGATACTCTTAAAATACATATTATAATAATAAAATTATTTAAAATTTACTGAATATTATTTCCGTTACGGAAATAATATTCAACGAAAGTGTTGAAAAAAAGTTTGAATTGTAATATAATAGTATTGAATAAAAAATCCGTAAACGGAAAAAATATTCAATGAGGAGGCTGACTATGAAAGAAATAAAAAGAGATGTATATCTAAATAAAATTATTGAGAAAAGAGAAAATGGTTTAATAAAAATAATTACAGGTATAAGAAGATGTGGAAAATCATATTTATTAGATCCATTATTTAAAAATTATTTACTTGAAAGTGGAGTTAAGGAAGACCATATAATAAAATTAGACTTAGATGAAAGGAAAAATAATAAATTTTTAGACCCAGACCAATTAGATCAATATATTAGAGATTTGATTAAAGATAATGACCAATATTTTTTGATATTAGATGAAATACAAAAAGTTGAAGATTTTGAATCTGTGCTTAA
This sequence comes from uncultured Clostridia bacterium, assembly GCA_944388045.1. GTDB lineage: Bacteria > Bacillota > Clostridia > TANB77 > CAG-508 > CAG-269. The sequence goes on from CALXHG010000015.1 coordinate 14,140, forward strand.
TGGCTTTTTACATATTCGTAATTTAGATGTATATGTAACAGGAAGTAACTCCAAGTTTTTGTCTTCAGATATAATAACTGAATTTAGAGGCAGAGGAGATGAAGTAAGAATACATCCACTTAGTTTTAGTGAATTTTATTCGGCTTTTAATGGAACTAAAGAAGAAGCATGGGAACAATATATTGTATATGGTGGATTACCTAGAATACTTTCATTTAAAAACGAAGTAGAAAAAAGTGAATATTTAAAAAATTTATTTGAGAAAACATATTTAGACGATATTGTTGAAAGAAATAATATTCAAAGAGTAGATGTATTAGATGCAGTTGTTAATATTTTAGCATCATCTATTGGATCATTAACTAATCCTAACAAACTATCAAATACTTTTGAAAGTAGTGGATTTAAAAATGTTTCAGTAAATACAATAACATCATATATTAATTATTTACAAGACTCATTTTTAATAGAAAAAGCTACGAGATATGATGTTAAGGGGAAAAAATATATTCAGACACCATACAAATTTTATTTTTCAGATATTGGTTTAAGAAATTGTAGATTGAATTTTAGGCAACAAGAAGAAACTCATATAATGGAAAATATAATTTTTAATGAATTATTATATAGAGGATATAATGTTGATGTAGGCGTTGTAGAAATTCGTGAAGGTGATGATAAAAAACAAGTTGAAGTAGATTTTGTGTGCAATCAATATAATAAAAGGTATTATATTCAATCAGCATTAAGCCTTCCTACACGAGAAAAAACAATACAAGAAGAAAGACCTCTAATGAATATACCTGACAATTTTAAAAAAATTATTGTTGTTAAAGATGATATTAAACCATGGATTTCAGAAGAAGGAATATCAATAGTGGGATTAAAAGAATTTTTGTTAAATCCTAATAGCATGGATTTATAGAAATATATATAGTATGAAATGGAATGAAATCTATGGAAATAAAAGAAATAGTAAAAGAATTAGAATATTATAACGAAGAATTGCCAAAGGAAGCATTAGAAAAAGCTATAGAATATAAAGAAGAGATGATTCCTGAATTACTTAAGATGCTTGAATATACAAAAGAAAATTTAGAAAATATCTTTAATGAAAAAGATGAATTTTATGGTTATATTTATGCTTTTTTCTTACTATGATTACAAAATATGTGATTATATAATTTTTAAAAGAGAAGAAAATTGGATAGAAAAGAAAATAAATATAGGAAGAAATGATTTATGCTACTGTGGAAGTGGAAAAAAATATAAAAAATGTTGTATAAATAAAAAAAGTGACTTATTAAGAAAACAATTAAATTCTATTGATGAACATGTATGTAAAGCAGCATGGTTATATAACATGGGGAAAAGCAAAAAAGCAAGTAGATTATATAGAATTGCATGGTTTGATGTTCAAGAAATATGCAAAGCATATAGTATAAATAGTATTGATGAATATGATGATACATATAAAGGATATGATTGTTTATTAAATTGGATTCAGGATATAAAATAAATGAATATCAAATAATGGTTGATTTTATAGAAACAATAGATAACCTAGAAATAAAGAGTAATCTACAAAGATTAATACAAGGCAAAGGAGCTTTTAGAAGATTTAAAAATTATTGTTTTAATGTTAATATAATTCAAGATTGGTATAAGTTTAAAGAAGAAAGATATAAACAAATAGCAATTGAGTGGTGTGAGCAAAATGATTTAAAATATAAGTAAATGTGAAACAAAATTAAGTAAAAATATTAAAAAGTTTCACATTGTAATTAATTGAATATTAAAATAAAAAAGCATTTACAACGTAAAAGTTGTAGGTGTTTTTTTATTTGCAAGAGATAATGCCTCAAACTCTATAAAAGTGATAAGGTTAGATGGAGCCGATGCTATAAAGTCTATTCGTATGAGTATAAACGGTCTATTTATACAAAATGCGTAAGTGAGAACTTGGAACTATAAACTCACAATAAATAAAGAGTTTTGGTGGATACTTGGATGTGGATTTATAATTGTAAAAAGCTTGGACAAGTATAAGCAAAGATATTGATGTATCAGCAATTATAGTAGCAAAGCTACTTACTAGACTGCCTATGAAACTTAGCGAGCGACCGACGGTTTCTTAAAGTAAAGGCGTAATAATCCTATTTTAAATCTGGGATATATTACGCCTAATCTACAAAGCTCACTCTCTCTGGTTTCTTAATAGTCAATATTAATGGTAATTACAGGATCCCCTGTTTTTATATAAAAATTATTTTAAAGGAGGTTTTCATTATGGAAAATGAAAGAAAAAACAAAATTGAATATCATAAGGAAGGAGATTATTATGTACCAAATTTAGTAGTACCAAAATATGAATATCCAGATTATTGTATAGGAAAATATGGACGATTAAGATTAAAATATTTAAAGGAAAACAAGAAAGCAGAATATACAATAATGCTAATGGAAGGAACTTTAAGAAAGCACATTGTAGAAACAGATATAGAAGCAAATGAAAAAATTAAAAGAATTATAAAACAATTAAAAGAGCAAAGTGATTTAACAGAAGAGATGAAAGATTCTGATCCATTATATTGGATTGGAATGATGAATAACTTTAAAAATCAGGCTGTAGAAATTGCAGGAAAGGAGTTGATATATGTGTAAAATAGTTTGACAGTATTTTGAAAGCAAGCGTCGCATTTATACTCCCGTAAAATCTAGAAGCAGTTATAAATTATGCAAAGAATGGAGAAAAAACAGAACATGGAATTTTTGTATCTGGAATAAATTGTTTGCCAGAAAATGCTTATGAAGAAATGATGTTAATTAAGAAGAATTTTCATAAAGAAGATGGAAGACTAGGTTATCATTTTATACAATCTTTTAATGGTAAAGAAGTATCTGCACGAGAATGCAATGATATAGGTATGGAATTAGCAAATAGTTTATGGGGAGATAAATATCAAATGCTAGTATGTACACACATAGATAAAGATAATGTCCATAACCATATTATTTTAAATTCTGTTTCATTTATAGATGGAAGTAAATATCATAATTCAAATGTAGAAATAGCACTTGTAAGAAAAATAAATGATGATTTATGTAGGAAATATAATCTTTCAGTTGTAGAAAGCGATAAAGCAGATAAGGAAACAGATTATGAGGAAAGAACACCAGAGTATTATAAAGAAATAGACAAATTTAATAAGTTATGTAATGAACTAAATATGATTAGTGATTATAAACTAACATCAATAGAAGATACACAAAATTTAAGAACGCAGTATCTTGAGGAAATTTCACCTTTAAAAGCTCAAAAGGAAATATATATGAAACTATATAACAAAACTGATAATGCAGCTGATAAAACAATTTTGAAGGCAAGGATTAATATTTTAAATGAAGATATTGATAGATTAAATTCAAGAATACAAACTTGTAGAAGAATTATCTGCAAAGCTGAAAAAGGAGAAAAAGAAGATTGGATAATACAGAAAAGATTTCAAGATAACAAAGAAAGAAGCAAAAAAGAAAATACTAAAAATAAGGATAAGAAAAGAATAAGATAGGGATATTCCATCAAATTTTTTCATAATCCACTCTCGATACTAATATGAAAATTTTTGAAAAATAGATGCGAATATTGTAAAAAAATATTTAATATGGTAATATAATATCAAATAAGAATTTATTTTAAAGGAGAATGAATAATATGATTTTATATGTTGTTATAGCAATAATTGCTGTATTAGTAATTTATTTAATAGTACAATATAATGCTTTTGTAAAGGCAAACAATATTGTGAAAGAAGCATTTTCAACAATGGATGTTTATTTGAAAAAAAGATGGGATTTAATACCTAACCTAGTGGAAGTTGTAAAAGGATATGCAAAACATGAAAAAGAAACTTTTAATCAAATAACAAGTTTAAGAACAAATAGTTATGATAGTATACCAATGGATAAAAAAATAAATGTTAATGAACAATTAGAACACGGTATTACAAAAATTATGGCTATTGCTGAAAATTATCCAGAATTAAAAGCAAATGAAAATTTTGCTAAATTAAGTGCAGACCTTACAAAAATAGAAGATGAAATAGCTAATAGTAGAAAATATTATAATGGAGCAGTTAGAGAATTAAATAATGAAATTCAAATGTTCCCAGGCAATATAGTTGCAGGTGTATTTGGATTTAAACAAGCAAATATGTTTGAGGCAAATGCTGAAGAAAGAAATAATGTTAAGGTGAGTTTATAAATTATGATAAAGAAGAAAAATCGATTATATACAACAATATTTCTCATGATATGGATAATACTTCTTATTCTAATACCTTTTGGAGTGTCAATAGTTGAAAATAATAATTTTAAAAATAATGTATCCTATATTTCATCGGAATTTAATATAGAAGATTATAATATTATTCTTGATGTTGATAAAGATAATAAAATAGATGTTACTGAACAGTTTTCAGTTAATATACCAAGTGGAAAAACTTTTAATGGTATATACAAATCTATACCATTATGGCAAAAATATTATGAAGATAATAAAGAAGTAAAGAAAAAGGTAAAGATAACAAACTTAAGGGCAATAGGAGAAAAATTTGTTTTAAATAATACTAGCGATAGTATAGGAATTAGGATTGGAAGTAGCCGTACTACTACTAATTCTGGCTTGCATACATATACAATTAAGTATAGATATGATATGGGAATTGATTTGAATAATAATTTAGATGATTTAGTTTTTAATGTGTTTGATAATTATGATAATACAGCTATAAGCAATCTAAATATTACTATAAATATGCCAGAAAAAATAGCAAATGAAAATATTGCATTTGTTAAGGGAACACAAGATATTACAAGTAAAGTAAATTATACAATAAATGAAAAAACTCTTAATGCAGTTTTAAGTGATTATTTACTTAATGAATCAATTACAGTAAAGATGTTATTGCCTAATGGATATTTTGTAGGTGGAACTTATAATTATGGATTTATTTGCTTAATAATCTGTATTGGTTTAATAGTGATTTCTATAATAAGTTTTATTTTATGGACAAAACATGGAAAAGATTATGATAAAAAATGTAAAACAGTTGAGTTTTATCCACCAGAAGATTTAGATAGTGCTCAAATAGGCTATATTTATGGAGAAAAGTCAATAAAAAAATTAACATCATCACTTATAATTGGACTAGCTAGCAAAGGTTATATTGAAATTAAAGAAATATCTAAAAATAAATACGAAATAGTTAATATTGGAAAAAATAAATCAAATTTAAAAAAGATGTCAATTACTGAACAAATTGTATATTTAGAATTATTCAAAAATGGAGATACGAACATTTTAAGCGAAGATATAACTTTTTCAAGAGTATTCAATAAAATAAGTAATACATTAGAAAGTACAATAGATAAAAAGGTAAATGATAATAAAGCAAGAAAAATGATGAATATAACTTTTTCATTATTGATAATATCTGTTATTGCATGGTTTGTTGCCTATATTTATATAAAAGATTTAGATCCTAGTCTAAATTGGTTATATACATTGTCTTTTATAGCTATTTTTATAACAGGTTTTTTCTCAATAATTATGGAAAGAAAAACAGCTTATGGAGAAATGATTATTGCAAAAGTAATGGGATTTAGAAATTATCTTGATATTGCAGAGAAAAATCAAATAGAAATCTTAGCAGAAGAAAATGCAAATTATTTTTATGATATATTACCTTATGCCTATGTATTAAATGTTTCAAAAAAATGGATAGACAAGTTTGATAAAAAGAATGTTCCAAACATTGATTTAAGTGAATTAGATTATTATGAAAATAATTTATTTATGATAATTACTGAATAACAAAAGAATAATGGAATAAGGAGTTAGAGATGAAGAAAATAAAAAGTTTTTTAATTATAATGTTATTAGTATTATTTCCTAGTACGGTATTTGCGAGTAGTGGTAGTAGTAGCGAAAGTTTTCCATTAGGAGTAGCTTTACGGAATGGAAGCATTTGTTTCAATACATATGTCACTTTTTGTATTAATGCCATTATCTAAAATAATTTCAAAAGAAAATTCAAAGAAAACTTTTTGGATTTTGTTTGGAATAAGAGTAGCAATTCTATTATTTTTTGACTTATTTATAACAACAGGTATTGCAGTAGTAGATTTCATAGCAGTATTTGTAGGAGCATTTATTATTATTCCTATTGCCTCAATTAAAGGTGGGAAAGGTGTATTAAATGCCACACCAATAAATAATAATACATTAAATAATAACGAAGAACAAGAAAATAGAGAAACAAAAACTGAACCTGTAAAAGATAATAGTCCAATAGTATTGATTGATCCTACATATCTTAATAATGAGAGTATTTTATTGAAAAATATAGTAAAGGGAGAAATTGAAAGTCAAGGAGAAAATGTTAGAGAATTAACAACATCAAAAATAAATACAAAAAGAAATATAGTAATTTTAATGTTTGGATTATTAACATTCATATATGTATTGATGTACTTTTTCAATATTGAATTAACAACTTGTTTAATATGTGAGGGAATTACTCTATTATTATACATATTTATAGTAAAAAAATTTAATATTGTAAATGTAATTTCAAAGAGAGCTAAGAAAAATCCAAACGAAGATATAGCACAAATGGTTGCAAAAGTAAAAATGAATAAAAAACAAGTATCTTTTCCAATTTTCCTAAAAACAGGAATACTTGTTTTGGCAGCGATATTTATACCAATGATAATGTTTGCAAAACCAAAATTGCTTTATTTTAATTATGGAAATGGATATGCAGTAATAAAATACACAAAAGGACTATCAAAGCAAAGTGATACAGTAGTAATTCCAGATACGCATAACGGAAAAAATGTTATTGCTATTGGAGATAGTGCATTCAAGAATACAAGCATTAAAAATGTAACATTACCACAAAATTTAGAGATCATAAAATCTAAAGCATTTTTTAATTGTCAAAAACTAGAAAGTATATATATTCCTCAAAAGGTTACAGAAATAAGAGCAAGTGCTTTTGAAAATTGTTCAAATTTAAGAACAGCTTCTTTACCAAATGGAATAGTTGATATAAGGGCGTCTGCTTTTAAAAATGATACAAAATTAGTTGAAATAGAGTTACCAAAAAGTTTAGAATATTTAGGTGCAAGTGCTTTTTCACATTGTAGTTCATTACAAGAAATTACAATACCAAATAAAGTTATAGAGATAAACGGACAAACATTTGAATATTGTACTTCATTAAGAAGAATAAATTTACATGACAATATAATATCAATTCATGGAGAAAATTTTATTGGATGTGTAAATTTAGACAATGTAATACTACCATCAAAAATAACAGAAATTAGAGGTAATACATTTGAAAACTGTTCTTCACTATCATCTATTGTAATACCAGAAGGAGTTACGAGAATAGGTGGACATGCTTTTTATGGTTGTAGAAGATTAAGCTCAGTTACTGTTCCAAGAACTGTTGTTGAAATTGGAAGTTCGGCATTTAGGCAGTGTTCTTCATTGCGTGCTATAAAAGTTCCAAGAAATGCTTTAATAAATGAGAGAGCATTTAAGGAAAGTCCAACATCAGTAACATACTATTAGGAGGAAAATTTTCATGAATGAAGATTACAAATTTATTCATTTGTTATATGTACCAACAATGAATTGTAATATGCAATGTAAATATTGTTATCTAAAAGAAAATACAGTTGATTTAGAGCAAGATGATACATATTTAAAAACATTGGAATATGCAGTAGAAAAATTTAAGAATGCAAATGTTGTTCCTTTTAATATATCTTTGCATGGTGGAGAGGTAACAACATTAGCTAAAGAGGATTTTAGAAATATTATAAAATATATTTTTAATTATTACAGAGATAATAAAGATATAATTATAAATAATGGATTTAGATTAGGAAATCCACATATTAAGACAAATTTATTTAATTTAGAAAAACATATAGATACTATAAAGGAATTTAATGTTTCAATAAGTGGCTCATTAGACTTACCATTTTCATTACATGAGGAATATAGAGTTACAAAAGGAAATCAAAAGACTTTAGATAAGATATTAAAAAACATTAAGTTATTAGAAGAAATACCTAATAATAAGAAAGTTTCTGCAACAATATTTAAAGAACATTATGATAGAACTGATGAGATTATTCAAGATATTAAATATCTAACGGAAAATACTTGCTTGAATATGAACGATTTTAATTTCATGATTGGATTCGTAGATAACGAAGATGATGATATACTTCATGCAATGACTGAAGACGAACAGGTTGATTTCTATAAAAGAATGAAAAAAGAATTTATAGGAACAAATTTAGATTATGGAGTAAAAAATACATGGTTTGCAGAATTTAACCCAACATATTGCACTAACTGTGATAATTGTGGTGAAAAATTTTTCCTATTAGAAAGAAATGGAGATATTTATTCTTGTGTGAGAGGGCAAAAAAATAAGGAATTTTATTATGGAAATATATATAACGATGATGTTGAAACAATTTTAAATAATGCTAAAAGAAAAATTTTTGAAATACACAACAAAATAGGTTTCAACGAAGAATGTTTGAATTGTAAGTATTTATATTTGTGTAAAACAGGATGCCCATTTGTTAAGAATAAATATAATACAAATAAATCATATACCTGTAAATTGCAACAGGAAATATACAAAGATAATACACAATTATATCCAAAAGATGAAAACAATGAAGAGTCCATTTATATGTATTTAAGTAAGATACACCCAGATATGTCAAATAATTTTTATCCAAAAGAAAAGAAAATTATAGGACAAGACATACCAAGTTTGACATCAATTATAGAGGCTGATAATAAATTAAAAAACATATATAGCGCAGATGTATTTATACTAAAAATTGATGAAATTGAATATAAACTAGAATCTCAAATAATAAAAAGTAAAAGAGATATTGTATATTTAACTGATGAAAGTAAAATAACACTTTATATAAAAGAGGGAGTATTGGAAGATTGTGATTACCCAGCTAGTAATTCATTATATATAATGTTATTAACAGGGGATACATTACAATATGGAGATGAACAAAGAGTAAAACAAGAACATATTATGACTCACCAAATATTTACAAATACAATAAAAAAAGAAAAATCTGACAAAAAAGGTTATTACTGTGTAGATTTAACTAAAATATTAAGTTTATATTATGATAAAATATCAACTGAAAATCCTAATAACCTATTTTTTACTACAACAGAATTAAGAGATTATCATTATACTAAACACAAAAATAATGCTTATTATCATATACAAGCAATAAATTTACCATTTCAAAATATAGAATTATTCTATATTGATTGTAAGGAGGATTTAAAATGATAGATAAAAAACCAAAGACATATAATGAAATTGTTAGACTAAAAAAATGTTATACACTGGCAAACTATTATTCTAATATAACAGAGAATATGTTTAATGAAATATATGATTTCCTTGCAGAGTCAGAGGATAATTCAATTGTAGCAAATCAAAATATTTTATCATTTGTTGATGGAACAGGAAAAGTTGTAAAGACATTTTCAATAGTTCCAAAAAATACATCTTTTGATAGGATAGACATTAGCGATAGAGGATTTTCTGTAACACCACATTATGATCCAAGTTCATCATCATCATGGGGAGGCTCATCAGGAAATAACAATAATAACAACAATAATAACAATAATAATAGTTAATAAAGCATAATATAAAGGTAGAAATCAATCTACCTTTATTGTTTTTTTAGCCATTCTATATATTCTTTTTCAGTACTTATACCCTTGCTAATATTTTCTCTCCATTTATTATTATCATCTTTGAAAAATTCAAATTCTCTTGCATATTTGGTATTAGTTGGATTTCTTCTTGTTCTTAATAATAATTTTTGATAAACATTTCTATAAATTCTTAAATCATCATTTTCTTGTATTAACTTTTGCTGTACTTTAAAATGACCAATTTCTTTACAAGTCTTACCGTTTTCATAAATATTGCTACAATATATTTCATCTGATCTATTATCTGGAACAAAAAATTTACCACAGTTTCTACATTTTTTTATTTCAATATTAAGTTTCGCTATTTCTAAAAGTTCTATAAGTAATGCTTGTATAATATCAGCACATTCAATGAAATAAGATGAATTTATATTTGCTGTACTAACAATTCTTTGCGTTTCATCTTGCCTCATAGGATAATTAGAATAATCTCTTAATATCTCAAATGCAGATAAATTTATCTTAACCTTATCATTATCAATTTTTTCTAATGATTTACTACTCACATCACTATTTGCCATAACTTGAAATCTTTGTAAAGGTGTTAAGTCCTTTATTTCTTCAAGATTATTCATATTAAAAATATATTCAATATCAAGCATTAAATCTTGTCTAAATAAGCTAAAAACATATTTATGATTATTAATTAATATATCTAGTGATTTTTCATATTCTTTAGCAGGAACAGGAAAATCAGAATATTTTATATCTGTTAAATTTAAGAAAAAGTTTATTCCATATTTCTTAATAAGAGATTTAAAGCTGTTAGGATTTTCAAAATCCGTATTAAGAAAGTCACAAAGTTGCTCTCCAATATTAAATTCACTTTTTTTAATATGAGAAGAATATGTATCTTGATATTTTTTATATTCATTATAAATAATTATCTTCTTTTTATTGCTTTCATCAAAATAAAATTTATTACTGTTAGTATCTAACATATTAAATAAGTTATCCATAAACTTACTCCTAACTACATTCTAGATAATTGATATTTCAGTATAAAATAACAAAATGTGGAAAAAATAAGGTAAGGAGGTAGTAAATATGGCTGATATAAAACAAGATGTTGAAAAGAAAAAATATAAGAAAAAAAATGAATTTAAGTTTAATATTATTTTTAATAATAATGGAGAAACACTTGAAAATATTATTGAAAGAGCATTTGAAAATTATTGTTTAAAAAGAAGTTAATAAATTCCTAAAAAAAGTATGGTAAATAAATAGCAATAAATGAGATAATATGGTATAATTTTGGTTAGAAGAGTATCAATATTATCTCATTATTTTTAGCAGGAAGGAGGAAAAATGAGCTTTAATATAATGAATAATATTGATTATAGAGTAGGCATATATATAAGACTTTCAAAAGAAGATGAAGAAAAGGAAAAATATTCAGAGAGTGAGAGTGTACAAAATCAAAGAACATTACTTATGCAATATATTAAGGAAAACAAGTTTAATTTTGTTGCAGAGTATGTAGATGACGGAGTAAGTGGTACAAGTTTTGATAGACCAGCATTTAATAAAATGATAGACGATATTGAGCAAGGCAAAATAAATATGGTTATAACTAAAGACTTATCAAGACTTGGAAGAAACTATGTACAATCTGGATATTATACAGAAACTTATTTTCCAGAGCATAATGTAAGATATATTGCTATTTTAGACAATATAGATACAGCATTAGATTCTGCCAATAATGATATAGCACCTTTTAAATCTATATTAAATGAAATGTATGCAAAAGACACATCCAAAAAGATAAATAGTGTTTTACAATCAAAAAGAAATAATGGAGAATATCTAGGAACAGCACCTTATGGCTACAAGAAAGATCCTGAAAATAAATATCATCTAGTAATAGATGAAGAAGCTGCAGAAGTTGTTAGAACCGTTTTTAGAATGTTTCTTGAAGGTTATGGAACAATGCAAATAGCAGATTATTTATCAGAGCAAAAAATACCAATTCCATCAGATTACAATAAAAGAAATAGAGGAACAAAATCAATTTCTTATGGCTTATGGCCACAATCTACGGTAAGGTTTATTCTTTTAAATGAGGTTTACACAGGAACGGTAGTACAAGGCAAGCGAAAAAAGATTAGCTTTAAATCTAAAAAATTCGTAGATGTTCCAGAAGAAGATTGGATAAAAGTTCCTAATATGCATGAAGCGATAGTAAGTAAAGAAGATTTTGAACGAGCCAAAAAGATACTTGAAGCCACGAAAGGTTCAAGAATTGTGGAAAACGACTATCTATTTAAAGGACTACTTCAATGTTTTGATTGTAAAGGATATATTGGAATAAGAAGTCCAGATAAGAATGGAAATATTTATGGTAGATGCCAACATTATGCTAGATATTCAAAATTTGATGTGTGTTCTCCACATAATTTTAATTATCAAGTTTTTGAAGAGAGTATGATTGTGGTTTTAAGAGAAATATGCAAAGAATATTCAGATAAAAAGAAACTTGAAGAGATTGCAAAAAAATCTAAATCAAAAGAGGATAAAGAATCAGATTTAAGAAATAAACTTAAAACTTATAAAACTCAAATTGAAAAAGAAACAAGAAAACTTGATTTATTATATGAAGACAGACTAGAAGGGATTATTACAGTGGATAGCTATATTGAAAAAGCTAATAAAATTAAAAAAGAAGTAGAGGATTATACTAAGAGAATAAAAGAAACAGAGCAGGAGTTAAATGGAGAAAATGTGCAGGAAGATAAGGAGAAAAAATTAGATAATTTGGTAGATGAATTTTTGAATATGGAAAAACCCAATAAAGAAATAATAAGAGAATTTATAGAAAGAATTGAAATTCATAGTGACAAACAAGTGGATATATATTTTAACTTTAAGCCACTACAAGAATTAAATGAAATTAAAGAAAAATTTATATGTGCTAAAAAAGAATATGAGAGAAAAGCTGTATAACAGAAGTTGTGACATAAAAAAGAGAATAAAAAATAGTCACAACAACAATACACACATGCTGCAATTTGGGCAATAATTGCAGAAACAATGCTAAAAAATGGAGAAAATGCAGTTCAATGGTATAAAATGATAAATCCGATAGAACACACAAAAACAAAAGAAGAAGCCAATAAATATAAAGTGGAGCCATATGTAATTTCTGCAGATATTTATGGAGCACAAAACTTAGTAGGACAAGGTGGATGGACTTGGTATACAGGTTCTAGCAGTTGGTATTATATTGCAGGAATTGAATATATATTAGGATTAAGAATTAATAATAATATATTAAGTATAAAACCTTGTATTCCTAAAAATTGGGATAAATATTCTATACAATATAAATATGGAGAAAGTATTTATAATATTAAAGTAAACAATATTTCAAAAGTAAGTACAGGAGTTAGAAGAGTTTTAATAGATGGAGTTGAAACCGAAAACAAAATTCTTCTTGACAGCTCTGGAAAAGTTTTTAATATTGATATTGAAATGTAAAAAAGTAACATTTTAATATCAATACTGGAATTTAAAGAAAAGTAAATTTCTAATATCAATACAGAAATGTAAAGAAAAGTAAATTTCTAATGTCAATGCTGAAATGTAAAGAAAAGTAAATTTTTGTTGTCAATGTTGAACTGAAAAAAATAGGTAACATTCTAATATTTAAGAAGGTTACCTATTAAATATATAAAGATAATTTGTTTATTTAGTAAAAAAATAATAAATATAATATCAAAAAACAAAAAGAACTTGAAAAATATAGTAATTCGTGATATATTTGTACAAGATAAAAAAGAAAAATTAATAAAAAGTCAATAGGTAAAAATATATTTTTATATAAATTATCTATGGTTTATAGGTAAATCCAAAAACCTAAATATTATATAACAAGGAAATGATAAGATAATGAGTATATTTGGAAAAATATTTAAAAGCTATAGTGAAAAAGAAGTAAAAAGAATAATGCCAATAATAGAAGAGATAAATTCATTAGAACCAAAAATGAAAGAACTAACAGATGAACAATTAAAAAATAAAACTAACGAATTTAAAGAACAGCTTAAACAAGGCAAAACACTAGATGATATATTACCAGAAGCATTTGCAGTTGTAAGAGAAGCATCAAGAAGAGTACTAGGAATGAGACATTTTGATGTACAACTAATAGGAGGAATAATATTACACCAAGGAAGAATTGCAGAAATGAAAACAGGTGAAGGAAAAACACTTGTAGCAACACTACCAGTATATCTAAATGCATTAACAGGAAAAGGAGTACATGTAATTACAGTAAATGATTACTTAGCCAAAAGAGACAGTGAATGGATGGGAAAACTATACAAATTTATGGGACTATCAGTTGGACTAGTAATTGCTGGAATGAATCCAAAAGAAAAGCAAAAAGCATATAATAGTGACATAACATATGGAACAAATAATGAATTCGGATTTGACTATTTAAGAGACAATATGGTTTTATATAAAGAACAATTAGTACAAAGAGGATTAGAATATGCAATAGTAGACGAGATTGATAGTATATTAATAGATGAGGCAAGAACACCACTTATAATATCAGGCAGAGCAAATCAATCATCAGAATTATATAAAAAAGCAAATGACTTTGTAAAAAAATTAACACCAAAAATCATAGTAGAAGAAGACGTAAAGGATGAAGCTCAGGCAGAAGATAACGAAAACTATGATTACATAGTAGATTTAAAAGCAAAATCAGCATCATTAACTCAAAAAGGAATAAAAAAAGCAGAACAAGCATTTAATTTAGAGAACTTTAATGATATAGAAAATTCAACAATAGTACACCATGTAAATCAAGCATTAAGAGCACATGGAATAATGAAAAAAGACATTGACTATATCGTAAAAGACGGAGAAGTTCTAATCGTTGACGAATTTACAGGACGTATAATGTATGGTAGAAGATATAATAATGGTTTACATCAAGCAATAGAAGCAAAAGAAGGAGTAAAAATTGCAGACGAATCAAAAACACTTGCAACAATCACTTTCCAAAACTATTTTAGAATGTATAACAAATTATCAGGAATGACAGGTACAGCAATGACAGAAGAAGATGAATTTGAAGAAATATACAATTTAGATGTAGTATCAATTCCAACAAACAAGCCAATGATTAGAAAAGACCAAAATGATGCAATATATAAAAACGAAAAAGCAAAATTCAATGCAATAGTACAAAGCATAAAAGAAAGTCACGAAAAAGGACAACCAGTACTAGTAGGTACAGTATCAATCGAAAAATCTGAAAAATTAAGTAATATATTAAAAAAAGAAGGAATAAAACACGAAGTATTAAACGCAAAATATCACGAGAAAGAAGCGGAAATTATAGCACAAGCAGGAAAATTTGGAGCAGTAACAATAGCAACAAACATGGCAGGACGTGGTACAGATATTATGCTTGGAGGAAACAGTGAATATCTTGCAAAACAAGAAATGAGAAAAAATAAAGTTCCTGAAGAGTTAATAGAAGAATCAAATACATATTATGAAACAGAAAATGAAGAAATTTTAAATGCAAGAAAAACATTCAAAGAATTAGAAGAAAAATATGATAAAGAAATAAAAGAAGAAAAAGAAAAAGTTATTGCTGTAGGTGGATTAAAAATAATAGGAACAGAAAGACATGAATCAAGAAGAATAGACAACCAGTTAAGAGGACGTAGTGGACGTCAAGGAGACCCAGGTGAATCAAAATTCTATATTGGATTAGATGATGATTTAATGAAAATATTTGGTGGAGACATGATTACAAAAGTATATAACACAATAGGAGTGGACGAAAATATACCAATAGAAAATAAAATCGTTAGTAATGCAGTAGAAACAGCACAAAAAAGAGTTGAAGGAAGAAACTTTAGCATAAGAAAAAATGTCTTAAAATATGATGATGTAATGAATGCACAAAGAGAAATAATTTATAAACAAAGAAGACAAGTATTAGATGGAGAAAATATTAATCAAAATATTTTAAATATGATAAAATCACTTGCAGAAGAACTTGTATTGCAACAATATGCAGGAGAAAAAGAAGTAAATGAAGAATCTTTAAACCTAAATATAAAAAATATTTTTGGAATAGATATTAGTGAATTTGTAAAAGAAAATTCAAAAGATTCAAATGCAATTATAGAAAAACTACAAGAAACAGCTATACAAGAATATGCTAAAAAAGAAGAAATGGTTGGAAGTGAAGAATTAAGAGAATTAGAAAGAATTGTTATGCTTAAAGTTGTTGACCAAAAATGGATGAACCATATTGATAGCATGGATGAATTAAAAGATGGAATAGGACTAAGAGCATATGGACAACAAGACCCAGTTGTTAAATATAGAATTGAAGGAATGGATATGTTTGATGAAATGATTTTAGATATTAAACATGATGTTGTTCAATTGTTAATGAATCTTCGTAAGAACGAAGAAGTGAAACGTGAAGAAACTGCTAGAATAACTAATGCAGCATTACAAGATTTACAAAATTTAGATGCAGACCAAAGTAAAGTTAAATCACAGGTAAATAAAACAGTTGTAAACCAAGGTCCAAAAGTTGGTAGAAATGACCCTTGTCCATGTGGTTCGGGAAAGAAATATAAGAACTGTTGTGGCAAAAACGCATAGCACATACTGTTAGAGCATTTTATACTATGTACTTTTTATATAAATCCTTTAAATTATAAAATACCAGTAATATTGTATATAACATATATAAAAGATTAAAAGGAAAGAAGGAGTAGTTATGAGTAAAATATTAGTAACATATTTTTCAGCAAGTGGAGTAACGAAAAGTGTTGCAGAAAAAATTGCAAGTGTAATTAATGGAGATTTATATGAGATAGAACCAAAGGAAAAATATACAGATGCAGATTTGGACTGGCATAATAAACAAAGTAGATCATCTGTTGAAATGAAGAATAAATCTTTTAGGCCAGAAATGAAAGAAAATAGTTTAGATATAAGTAGTTATGATACTATTTTAATAGGATTTCCTATATGGTGGGGAGTTGCTCCAACAGTTGTAAATACTTTTATTGAAAGTAAAAACTTTCAAGGAAAAATGTTAATACCATTTTGTACTTCAGGTGGCTCTGGTATGAGTTATGCTGAAAATGATTTAAGAAAAACATATCCAAACTATAATTGGAAAGAAGGTAAAAGATTAACAGGAAGAGAAAATGACGAAGATTTAAAAAATTGGATAAATTAATTTTTAAGAAAAGAAATTAAACTATGGTAAAGGATTTATTTAACTTAGATGGAAAAGTTGCAATAGTTACAGGAGCAAGTAGAGGACTTGGACAAGGCATGGCAATTGCTTTAGCACAAGCAGGAGCAAATGTAGTTGGAGTTGGTCAAAGTGATATGACATCAACAAAAGCAGAAATAAACAAAGTAGGAAGAGAGTTTTTTGAAATAAAAGCAGATTTAACAACCACAGAAAAAGTAGATGAAATAGTAAGAAAAACTGTAGAAGAATTTGGAAGAGTAGATATTTTGGTTAATAATGCAAGAACAATGAATGGGCAAAATATAATATTAATGTAAATGCAATTGCTCCAGGATATATGGCAACAGATAATACAAAAGCAATTAGAGAAGATGATAAAAGAAATTTAGAAATTTTAGAAAGAATACCTGCAGGAAGATGGGGAACCCCAGAAGATTTAGCAGGAGCAGTTGTTTTTCTTGCATCTAAAGCATCTGACTATGTAAATGGATATACATTGGCTGTTGATGGAGGATGGTTAGTAAGATAATTCATAAAAGCATTGTCGGTTTTACATAAATTTTAAAAACATTAAAAACTTCAATAAAAAAGGTAATAGCCAAAAATGTACGCCAGTTTTGCAAAAGTGAAATTGGCGTACATTTTTGGCTAAAAAGTTAGATATTTACTTAATGTAAACAAGTTTTCTTAACATAAATGAGACATTATGGAGATGAAACAAAAAATATGAAGATGTATTTATTTTTGTAACAATTCAAAAAAAATGTCATAAAATGTAATATAAAAATAAAAAAAGGAGGAATAAAATGTTTACGCGTAGATACAAAAAATGTTACTGCATGAACAATTCAAGTTACAATACAAGTAATGCGTCAGACAATTTAATAGAAGATAAATGTAATAATTTATGTTCAAATAATTGTTGTGATGAAATTACAGATAGTTGTGAATGTGGATTTGATGAAGAATATGAAATGGGAGTATTTCCAGAAAATCCAATGTTAGCACAAAGTTATGTTCCATGGCAATATATGGATAAAACATTTAAACCATGTTTTGGATTAAAAATGGGTACAATATTTCCAGAACTAGTAAGTCCTTACATGCCTTGTCAATCAATGAGGACTAATGAATATTTAGAGGCAACAAATAAGATAGGGGAGGGATGTAACAAATGCTAGAAGATGAAAATAGAAATTGTAATTGTATGTTTAACAATATGAATAATAATATGAATGCTAACATGAATAATATTGAAAATAATATGAATTACAATAATATGAATACAAATTTTATAGCCAATATGGAAAACAAAATGTCAGATTGTGAATGTAATAAATTTAATCAAACAAGAGAAGAAATGATAGAAAGAATTAAATGTTTAAATTTTGCAATTATAGAATTAGGTCTATATCTTGATACACATATTGATGATGAAAGAGCAATTTGCTTACACAGAAAATATTGTAAAGAATATAGAGAATTAACAGATAAATATCAAAAAGTATATGGTCCATTAACAATACACTTTCCATGTAATAAATGGAGATGGATTGAAGAACCATGGCCTTGGGAAAGGGGGAACTATTAAAATATGTGGACTTATAACAAAATATTAGAATATCCAATAAATATTAAATGTCCAGATCCACGTCTTGCAAAAGTAATAATTAGTCAATATGGAGGACCAGATGGGGAACTTGCTGCATCATTAAGATATTTAACACAAAGATTTGGAATGCCAGACCAAAAAGCAAAAGCTATTTTAAATGATATTCGGAACAGAAGAATAGGCTCCAAAATGTTATCAATTAAACCGTCTATTGTTATCAAATATCAACTAATGATAACAAAATGGAGCATATTCGACTGTACCATTTTGTTATCAAACCTTTAAAAGCCTATTTTAAGTAATTCAAATAAATTAAACGATAAAAAAATTACCAATAAAATAAAAAAAGCCTTAAAATCGATTTTAAGAATTAGTAAGAGATTATATTTTTTAGGTATAATCTCTATTAATTTTGAAAGTAAAATTATTAAAAAATAATAGGTAGGAGTTATTTATTAAGTTAAAAAAAGGAGTAAACTATTATGGAAAACAATTTACCAAGTAGTTATTATGCAATAATACCAGCATATATTAGGTACAATAAAGAATTAAAATTTGCAGAAAGGTTAATGTATGGAGAAATAACAGCATTAAGCAATAAAGAAGGATATTGTTTTGCAAGTAACAGATATTTTGCTGATTTATATGGAGTAAGTCAAAGCACAATATCAAGATGGATTTCACATTTAGCAGAATTGGGAAGTTTACACGTAGAGATAATAAGAAATGATAAAAAAGAAATTGTTGAAAGAAGAATTTATGTTGTAGATAACCCCTATATGCAAAATAATCAATACCCCTATGTGCAAAATAGTACATACCCTATATGCAGAAAGAGCAAAGATAATATTATAAATAATAATATGTTAGATAGTTTTTTTAATTATATTATAAATAAAGAAAAGAAAATTCCAAAAGAGTTTGAAAATTTAGAATCACAGATATTGGAGGTACTAGAAAATTATGAAATGATTTTTACAGAAGAAATACTAAAATATATGAGAACGGAAAATATTGAGAAAGTAAAAGTGATAAGTTATTCATTAGCATTAACAGTAAAAGAAAACGTGAGCCATTTATTATATAAAATGAATAGAGAACAGATAATTAGTCTTTATGATGAATGTAAATTACGAGAATCACAAAATAAAGATACAGATAATGAAATTATTAATTTTACAAATTATTATTATAAAAGTTTAAAAGGTCAACTTCTAAGGGGCAAGAGCCCCTCTTTTTTTATGCCTAAAAATAAGTTAGAAGAAAATAAATCATCTGAAGAAGATGAAGAAGGAGAGGAATTATAAATATGAGATATGTAAGATTTAATTTTATAGATGAAACATTTGGAGAAGAAGTAGAGTGTTTACTTATTTGGGATGATGAAGAATTTATCATTGTTACATTAGACGAAGAAGAAATAAAAATAAAGAAATATAAAGATATGCAAGAGTTACTTGTAGAATTTTTGACAAATAAAAATGAACTAGAGTTTTTAAGAAGTTTAACTATAGAACAGGAAAAAGATATAGATGAATTGGAGGAAAAAATAAAATGGATGGAAAACAAAGAAAAACACTAAAATTTAAAGGAGAAAATTTATTTATAGAAGTTTCACAATATAGAAGTAATGGAAGAATAGCAATTTTATCATATACAGAAGAAGAACCATATTCAGACATAACTATTAATTTGCCAGGAATGTGCTTAGATGAAGATGAGGGTGCTATTAATTCATTAGCAAAAAGTTGTGGACTGGAAAAAGCATTAATAAAAAATGGAATTATCAAAGAAGTATATGGAACAGCAAGATATAATATGGGAACTTATGACATTGTTGCTTTTGATATAGAGGAACTAAGAAAATATGATCCAGAGGGAGTAAAAAATTTTGAAGAAGTATTACAACAAGATGAGGAAGAAATAGAATAACCGATAAAGGAGAATTATATATGAGTGATAGTGTAAAACACATTGTGAATTTTAGTGGTGGAAAAGACAGTACAGCAATGCTACTAAGAATGTTAGAGGAAAATGTGCAAGTAGATGAAATTATATTTTGTAATGTAAAAGCCACTCAACAAATTGGTGGAGAATTACCAGAAATGTATGATTACATTAATAAAATAAATAATTATATAAAACAAAAATACAACAAAGAAATTACAGTATTATCTCAGGAAAAAAGTTTTGAAGATTATTTTTATACTAAGAAAATAAGAGGAAAAAGAAAAGGACAAATATATGGCTTTCCAGCATTACAAGGTTCTTGGTGTAATGACAGATTAAAAGTAAGAGTTTTAAATCAATATTTAAAAACAAAAGAAAATTATATAAGTTATATAGGAATTGCAGCAGATGAAACAGAAAGATTGAAAAGACTTAAAAGTAATGAATGTTCAATGTTAGAAAAATGGAACATGACAGAACAAGACTGTTTAGAATTTCTTAGAGAAAGAAGATTAGAAAATCCACTATATAAAAGACGAAAGAGGTTAGGTTGTTGGTTTTGTCCAAAACAAAATTTTGCAACATTAAAAATTTTAAAAACAGAATATCCAAAATTATGGGAGAAACTTTTGCAATGGCAAAGAGATTCTCCTTTTCCTTTTAAAATGAATTTAACTATATGTGATTTAGATAGAAGATTTACAAAAGAAAATTAATAAAGGAGTAAACGAAAGATGAAAGTTGATATATACAATACAGATAAGAAATACAATATTATTTATGCTGATCCGCCCTGGCATTATAGAACTTGGAGAGATGGAAATGGAACAGCCAATAGGCATTACCAAACAATGAAAATAGAAGAAATAGTTGAAATGAAAGACACAATTCAGAAAATATCTGAAAAAGACTGTGTTCTTTTTTTATGGGTTACTTTTCCTTGTCTATTAGAGGGAATTAAAACAATTAAAGAATGGGGATTTAAGTATAAGACTTGTGGATTTACTTGGGTAAAAAGAAATAAAGTAAGTGATACCTGGTTTTTTGGACTAGGACATTGGACCAGAGCTAATGCAGAAATATGTTTAATTGCAACACGAGGACATATAAAAAGAATTTCTAATAAAGTTTCACAAGTAGTAGACACACATATTCAAGAACATAGTAAAAAGCCAGATATTGTACGAGATAGAATTGTAGAACTTATTGGAGATTTACCTCGCATTGAACTTTTTGCAAGACAAACTGCAGAAGGTTGGGATTGTTGGGGAAATGAAGTTTAAAACAAAAGAAAAGGAGATATATACAAATGATAAGATTATTAAGTTTATTTACAGGAATTGGGGCATTTGAAAAAGCACTAAGAAATTTGAATGTACCTTATGAATTAGTAGGATTTAGTGAAATAGATAAATTCGCAATAAAATCGTATTGTGCAATTCATAATGCAGACGAAAACAAGAATTTAGGTGATGTGAAAAATATTAGAACTAAGAACTTAAAAGAAATAGATTTTATGACTTGGGGATTTCCTTGTCAAGATGTTAGTATTGCAGGACATTTAAAAGGAATAGAAAAAGGCAAAACAAGAAGTGGTCTATATTTTGAAGGGTATAGAATATTAAAAGATGTAAAACCAAAAATAAGCATTATTGAAAATGTAAAAAATCTAACAAGTAAAAGATTTAGAGAAAAGTTTGCAATGATATTAAAAGACATAGAAGATGCAGGATATAATAACTACTGGAGAGTGCTAAATTCAAAAGATTATGGTATTCCACAGAACAGAGAAAGGGTATTTGTAGTATCTATTAGAAAAGATATTGACAAATGCTCTTTTAATTTTCCAGATAAACAATTTTTAGAAATAAGATTAAAAGATTTATTAGAAGATAATGTAGAAGATAAATATTACTTATCAGACAAGGCAATAGGTAGATTAATAAGACATTCCAATAGAGTAATAAGAAAACAAGAAAATCCAAATATAAGTGGTTGTTTAGTTGCTGGTTACTTTAAAATGGGAGGAAGGGATCAGCAATACATAAGAGATAATGTAAATAGAATTGCAGGAATATTTGATGAAGAAAATAAAAGACATCAAGCAGGAAGTATTTATGATAAAAATGGAATAGCACCTACTCTAACAAGAGCAAGTGGAGGTCATGTGCAACCACATATCTTAGTTAATGAAGGAACTAAAAAAGGTTATACAGAAGCATACGAGGGAGATTCAATAAATGTTTCTTATCCAAATAATATAAAAAAAAGAGGCAGAGTTGGAAAACAAGTATCACAAACAATACTTGCAAGTAATGTAAATATGGGTACTGTAGAAAAGACAGATAAATTATTATGTTTAAATAATCAAGATGGAAAAACAAGTATTCAAGATAGAGTTTATAATACACGAGGAATAATGCCAACAGTTACAGCAGGAAACTTTAAATCAAATATTGCAGAAGAAACAAATAATATAATGTTTAACCCTTATAACAATACAAAAATAGAAAATATAGCACCTACTCAAACAGGAAATTGTGGAAATATCAATTCAAGTGCAGCAGTTTTAATAACAGAAGATGGAAAACACTTTTTTAGAATTAGAAAATTAACTCCAAAGGAATGTTGGAGGCTCATGCGGATTTTCAGACCAAGATTTTGAAAAAGCAAAAGCAGTACCAACATCAGATACACAACTATACCGTCAGGCTGGAAACTCTATAGTTGTAAATGTATTAATGGGAATATTTAAAGAATTAATATTTGGAGATTGTATAAATGATAAATTTATATAATGCCGATTGTTTAGAAAAAATGAAAGAAATTCCAGCCAAGAGTATAGATATGATTTTATGTGATCCACCATACGGACTAACAAGGTGTAAATGGGACAAAAAGATAGACTTAAAACAAATGTGGGAACAATACGAACGAATCATAAAAGATAATGGTGTAATATGTTTATTTGCACAAACTAAATTTTATTATGAACTAATTAAAAGCAATGAGAAACTGTTTAGGTATGATTTAATTTGGGATAAAGTTTTAGTTACAGGCTTTTTAAATGCAAATAGGCAACCACTTAGGAGGCACGAGCAAATTGCTATTTTTTACAAAAAGCAACCAAAATATAAGCCACAAATGGGGAAAGGTAAACCATTGCATGGAAAAGGAAATATAAAATTAGAAAAAATAAAAAAGAATAATGTATATGATAATTTTCATGCTACACCAGATTTAAGAAAAGGTAGTACAGAAAAGTATCCTACAAGCATATTAAAATTTCAAAAATTACATTCAAGTCAAATGGTATATCCAACGGAAAAACCTATAGAATTGTTAGAATATTTGATTAAAACTTATACAGATGAAAATGATTTAATACTTGATAATTGTATGGGGTCAGGTACAACAGGACTTGCTTGTAAAAATACTAATCGAAATTTTATTGGTATTGAAATAGATGAAAAAGCATTTGAAATTGCTAAAAAAAGATTAGAAATGTAAAGGAGATTCCATTATGCAAAATTCAGAAAAAGAAACATATAAAGATTATTTAGTAAGAAAGGTAACAGAAGAAATAAGCAATGTATTTAAACAGAAAATGGATGAAACAAAAAAAGAGTTACTTGAAATAAATTATAAAGTTAGTTTAGAAAATACAGAAGAAATACTAAAAAATTACAAGAAGCTAAAAGACCATATAACTTTAACAAAACAAGAAAAAGATGAATTATTGGGAGTAACAAAAGAATATCAAGATAAACAAATAGAAAGTATTATGACAGGACTATTTTCAGAGGATGAATTGTATTTAGAAAGTTTATTAAAAAGTAGATGTAAAACTAAAATGTTTATGGATTTTATAGATGGAATATTAGAAGGATATTTAAAAAATAAAAGTAATGACAAAATAGAAATTAGAAAAAGGAATATATTAAAACATTTATATATTGATGGTATGAAACAATCAGAATTTATTTATAAATATTACGAGGTAGATAGAACTTTTTATTCAGATAAGGATAGATTAATAAAGGATCTAGCACCTTATTTTTTTGGCATAAAAGGAATCAATATATAGAATTAAGAGTTTATTACAAAATTTCTAAAAGGGCAGGAAAGAGATACAGAGTGTATCTCGTAAACACATAGAAAAACAAGTTTTCTAGCACTCTGCAAATGGCAAAAATATACAGAGAAAATGCAGAGAATTAGAAATAGGGAAGTATTGAAATTTCAACAAAAGATTAAGATTATTAATGGAGGAATATGCCTATGGGAAGAAAAAATAGAAGGAAAAGACCAAATATAACTAAGCACTTATGTATTTATGGACGACTGTCAAGAAAAAGTAATTCAGTTGCCTATTGTAAATTACATAAGTGCTTTTTAGAACCAAAAGATATAGCAGAAAAGAAATGCAATTACAAAAGATGCATACATAAACAAGAACTACAAAAGTAAAGGAGAAATGAAAATATGGAAACAAATCAGTTATTAATTAATTATTACAAAAAAGAAGAAGTAAAAAAAGCTAAACAAAGAAGGCAAGAAGGTTGCACTTTAAAAGAAATTATTAGATTAGCAAATAAAGAATATATTTCAATAGAAGAAATAAAACAAGCGTTAGGTATAGATGAAGATGAAATAGAAGAACATCAAGAAGTAGAACAAGAAGAACACAAAGTTGATGAATATGATGAAATAGTTGAAGATAATATAGAAAACAATGAACAAGAAAATAATGTTAAAGTTGTTATGATAGCAGAAGAAAAATTAGAAGATTATCCAAACCAACCTTTTAAACTATATAGTGATGATAAAAAGAGAGAAATGATAGAAAGCATTAAAATAAATGGAATTATGCAACCTCTTATAGTTAGACCAATAGGAGAAAATAAATATCAAATACTTGCAGGACATAATCGTAGAAACTGTGCAAAAGAAATTGGTTTAACAGAATTACCTTGTATTATAAAAGAAAATCTAACAGATGATGAAGCAAAAATTTATTTAATAGATACAAATTTATGCACAAGAGATAATATTTCTCCAATGGAAAGAGCCAGAGCTTATAGAATTAAATATGATACATATAAAAAAAGAAATATTAAAACCTCTGTATTAGAAGAAGTTAGAAAAGATAATTATGGAATGGCTAGGTCTATGATGATTAAAGAAGAAAAATCAAGTAATGGAACAATACAAAGATATTTAAGATTAACATATTTAATTCCAGAATTACAGGAAGCAATAGATAATGACAAGATAAAGATTAATACAGGTGAAAAATTAAGTTTCTTGCCAAAACAAGAACAACATTGTATTGCAGAATTATTAGAAGAAAATATAAAAATATCAGATAATACAGCTAAAAGAATAAGACAAAAGTCAGAACAATGTAGAACAGAAGATATATATCATTATTTAAACAAAGAAGAAATTAAAGATATTGTTAGCAAAAAAGATGAATTTATACAAGAGGCAATAAAGGTTACTTTTTATAGAAATGAAATTGAAAAATATTTTGAAAATAGAAGAACTGAAAGTCAGATAAAACAATATATATTTGATAAATTAGAGAAAATTGAAATATCCTAAGGTTAGGATATTTCTGCATTTCCTCTGCATATTTTTGCTATTTGCAGAGGACTAGAAAACTTGTTTTTCTATGTGTTTACGAGATACACTCTGTATCTCTTTCCTGCCTTTTGAAAATTTTATAGCAAAACCAATTTTTATATAAGGAGAATTTTATAATGAAAGATAAAATAGAAATAAATAAAATAGAAGTTAACAAAGAAAACCAATTAGATGATTTATATAATAATAGTGCTTTCACATTAGAAGGATTTGATACCTCAAAAGAAAATATAGATAAATTAATAGAATGGATAGACCAATGTGGAGGAGTTAAAAATCCAGTTTCTATATATATCACAAAAGGTTCATTTATGAATAACAAATATGGACTAACAAAAGATAATGCCTATCCAGAAGATTTAAACATAGTAAGTATAAAATTAGAAGATATAAAAAATATATTTAGATTATCAGTTGCAAGGTTTGAAATTGGTGCAAGGTGGTTTAGTGATATTGTAGATAATAATATAGAAAGGCAAAATCAAATAAATGGAATTGAGGATGAAGAAGAATTTTAGAAGGAGTAATTGCTTATGAAAGATAAAGAGGAAGAAGCTAAAAAGCAAACAAAAAGTGAAAAAGTATATGCAGTAATACCGAAAACTTTAAAAGAAAAAGTAGTAAGATATAAAGCCAAAACTAATATGAGTGAAAGTGAAATTGTAAATGTCGCATTAAATGAATTTTTTAAAGTAAAGATGTTAAAGGAAGATGTAGATGATATAACAGAAATAATGGCAAAAGCAATAGAAAAACAATTAGTAAAAAGATTTGAAAGAACAATAGCTTTGCAAGCTAAAAATGCAAAGGCATCATATTCTTCTTTATTTTTGCAAGCATATTTTTTATCAAAGATATGCGAATCAGAAAATAGTAAAGAGTTCTTAAAAGAAAAAATAGAATTAGCAAATAAATTAGCTTATGGAGTAGTTAAAAATAAATTTTTAGATGAGGACATTAGACAAATGATACCAGATGATTTGAATTTTGATAATATTATGTAGGAGTAATAAATGGAAGTAGATAAATACAAGGGTGGAGTTATTTTTAAATGGTTAAATAAGAATGAAATTTATAATAAATACAATGGTAAAGGAAAACCACAAAATTTACAATCATATATAGATAAGTTACATACTGGATATATTGCAACGAGAAGTGGCGTAGATAAGGGAATAGATACTCATGGATTATTTGGTAATATTTTAGATACAGAAGAAGTAGAAATGTTAGAGTTAGAAACAATAAAAAATTATATTCAAAGTGTATCAAATAAGAATATAGATATATTTAAAACAGTAATATCATTAAAAGAAGAAGATGCCTTACAGTATGGATATATGAATAAAAAAGCATGGAAAGATTTATTGCAAGAAAGAATTTTTGAAATATCAAAAGCATTTAAAATACCTTTAAATGATATGGAATGGGTTGCAGCTTTTCACGCAAAAAAAGGAAGACCGCATTGTCATTTAATCATCTGGAATAAGAGCCAAGACTTATCTGTAAGAAGAAAACCATACATTTTTTTTAATAAAGTAAAAACAGCTATTGCAAAAGGAGTATTTAAGGAAGAATTAGAAGCAATGTATAATATAAAAGATGTTTCAAAAGAACAGGTAGGAAAATTATCAAAAGAAGAGTTTGAAAAATATAAGGAAAATGTTAAAAAATTATATAATAACAAAGATTTAATGTTAAGAGCAGTAGAAACAGATGAAACAGAAAATTTTTTAAATAAAGTATTAGAAAATATGAAAATAAATGAAACTATTTATATAGTTAATAATTCTGATCCAAAAAATTTTACAGAAATTATAAGAAAAGATGATAGTAAGTTTGAATTTAAAAACATAGGAGAAAAAGCAATATTATATAAAGATAATACATACTTTGAAGCGGTAACATTTCTTAGTAAATTTAGTAATTTAAAAGTAATAAATACAAAAGAAGATTTACAGGATTTTTTAGATAAAAAACAAGAAGAATTTGAACAAATAGAATCAGAACTAAAAGAAATTATGCCTAGTGTATTTAATACACCAATAATATCAAACGATATAAAAGAAGAAAATATAGAACAAATCATTAATAAAATAGCAAAGTTAGAAAAAATATCTAACTCATACCAAAGAGGATTTATATATCAATACCAAGAACCAAAAGCAAAAAGAATAATAAATGAAATTTCTTTACTATTATTAAATTCAAATGATGATTGTAAAAATAAATTTACAACATACATAGATACTTGTGTGAAAATAGATAGAGTTTTACAAAAAATAAATACATATAAGGACTATGAAAAATCAAAAAACACAGCAAGATATGAAATGCTGAAAAAAATTGGAAATCAACTATTAAAATTTATAAAAGAAACTAAAACTGAAGAATATGCAAGAAAAAAACAAGAATGGCTTGAAAGAAAAGAATATTGGAATCAAAGAAATCAGGAATTTCAAGAAGCAAAAGGAGAATTTGAGGCAAGGCAAGAATTGTATGAAAAGCAATTACAAGAAATAAATATAAGAAATTTAATACAAGATGCATATAAAATGTTATCTGAAGAAAATATAGCAAAATTTCAAAAATATAAAAGAGCAACTAAAACTTTTGGAGATTTATCAAAAAGGGAAATAAAAGAGCTAATGAGAAAAAACAAAGATGCAGGAATAGATTGGTATCACGAAATGTAGTGTTACTATATCTATTGCTTTTTTATATAAGACAAGGAGAAAAAGAAAATGTTGAAAAATGGAAAAATTGAAATGGATATAACTGTAGCTTTTGTAAAAATTTTAATGTCAAATGATATTTCAGACAAAGTAAAAGAATTAAGGTTATCAGCATTAAAAGAACTTTATAATTATTTAGAATATTATGAAGAATCTGGATATCTCGATAAGTTAATAAATAAAATAGCAGAGAAGAAAATTAGTATGATAATGGAAACAACAACTAAAGAGGAAAAGGAAAAAGTAGTAAAGCCAAATCCTCCAAGATTTTATGGAAATAAGTGTATTACTGATAAATACAATGTCCCTGAAGAAGAATTAATTTGTTGGAGTGAAACATCTCTTATAGCACCTTTGAATGAAGTTGGATTCAAGAGATATATGGAATTATTTAAAAAGATATTTCCAGATGAAGAGAGGGAAATTTTTAAAGAGAGTTATGAAGAAAATGATAATGAGGATGAGTTTGACGAACCTAATATGTAATTGTTAAAGGTTTGTTTTTTTATTTTGCATAAATATAGAGAAAAGAGGTTAATTATGAGTATTATAGATAGAATAAAATCAATATTTATAAAAAATGTAGATAATGAGTTAAAAGAAGAAAAAAAAGAAAATTTTGAGATATTATTAAATGATATTGATAAATGTGCTTTATATTTAAGAAATCGAGAAAAACCTTTTGTTTTAATTAAAGATAAAAATTTTCCATTTATGCTTAATAATCCAGATTTAGAATTTATAGAAATGAATAAGGATAATTTTGAGTATTATGGAGAATTTTACAGATCAGAACTTATGAATGAAAAGATACTCCAATTAGAAAGAAAAGAAGAACTTGATAAAAAAACAGAAAATGACTATTTAATAGATTACTTACAACATAGTAAAAGTGATTATTCAAAGATTATTGAAAAAATGAAAACATTTGAAATTGATAAAATACAATATGACAATTTAATAAATGCTATAAAATTAGAAATAAAAAAGTCTGTGAATAATTTATATGATAACTATAAAAATGCTAATCCTACATTAGAAACAAATAGAACATATAAAGAAATTATGGAAAGCCTTATAGATTTTGATAGTTTTACAAATAAGTTTCCATATAAATATTATGATGAGTTTAGATATAATGATGAGAGTATATCTCATTGTGGCTATCCAGATTATATGTGGCAATCAGGTGCAGAAGGAACATATATACATTTAGCGAAAATACCTAAAAGTGCAAATTGGGTTTTTGAATATAATAAGTATGTAGGTGGTCCTGAACCAGATGATTATATTGTTAAATTTGCAATAGTTTCAGATAAAGAAAAAGAAACAATTTTAAAACATTGGAACGAATTACAGTATCAAAATGAATTACAATTTGAAAAAGATTATATAGAATGTGTAGCAAGAAGAAACGAAAAAGAACAACAAAGTGAAGAAGATGGGGAAGAAATGTAATTAAAATGTAAGATTTAAAATTATAATAATAAAATAATGGAAGTGGTAAAATGTTAGAAGAGTTAAATATATCAATGTCAATCGATGTAGTCAAAAAAATATTATATATTGGGGAAGAAAGTAGTTCTGGAGCAGAATATAAGTATAAAGATATAAAAGATTTGGAAGATAAAATAGGATTTTATTTAGAAAATTATTATTTAGCAGAAATTGAATCTGCAAATAATCAAATTACACAAGATAATAATTTAGAAGAATTAGATGATGATGAAGAAACAATATAGTAATTATTTATAAATGTTAGTAAGATTTATAGATTTTTAATAATTCCTATGATATACTACCTACAGATGAGCAATTTGAAGGTGAGGATTACTTATGAATAAAGGGAAAACTGGAATATTATTAATAATATTAGGAAATATATTGTACTTGACTTATACTTTCTTTTGTGGTAATGAAGTTACACCATTTAGTGAATTTAGTTCAGGTCTGCTATTAGGTTTATCAATAGGAATTAATTTAACAGGAATAATATTATTGGTACTATATATTTCAAAAAATGAAAAAAAAAAAGATTATATAGAAAAGTAAGGAGGTAAAAAATGTATAAAACTGTTGTTATAGAGTATTCTCCAAAGGCAGATGACATGGCACAAAAAGTAGAAGAAAAAGCAAATGAAATGTTACAAAATGGCTATGAACTAGTTACTATGTCAATTACAGGAACAGCAAAAGCAATTTTAGTATTTAAAAAAGGTTTGAAAAAAAGTTTTATATAAATTACAATTTTATAAGGAGAAAAGTTAAAATGTCAGTTAGTGTAAGAATAAAACAAAAATCTTTATTTAAAAAGAAATTAAATATAGAAGAAATTATTAAATTAACAAATTTATCATACGGCGTTAGTGATGAAAATTATAGAATTATTCAAAATGAAATAGGAAAGCATACATTGATCTATGATAAAAATAAACTTGCAAGAGGAATTGATATTTCGTTGAATGATACAGATGTTGTACTTCTTTTAAGTTTACCGACATCTCCATCAGAAATAAGAAAATTTTATGAAGTAATAGAAATAATATGTAAGAAGTTTAATACTCAAAACTATATTAGAGAAGAAGAGTTAGTTAGTATAAAAGATAATGAAAAATTTATCAAATATGATGAAGAAGGAAGTATAGCTGGTCTGGAAGATTTACAAGAAAAAATTGGACAGAATGAGTATAAAAGATTTGAGATATTTGGAGTATATAACCCCATATCTATTGGTATTAATGAAATTAAAAAGATAAATAATAATTTATATAATCTTGAAGAATATTTGAATAGAATTCAATCATTAGATGTATATTATGCAACACCAAGAGTATATAGAGTTAAAGAAAAATTAATTGGAATATATGCTATTGGTTCAAATATTCCAAGTGTAGTACCAACAGAGCCATACATTGTTTTAAATCAAATAAAAGGTATAGAAGAATGGTATGCAATGCTAAAAGAAGGCAAAACAATTAAATATAATGATTTCATAAATAATGCCGAGAATAAAGAATATTATGATGCAAACCATATAATTGTAACACTAAGTGATAATGAAGTAGATAATTTATTAGAAAAATATTTTATCGAGATATAAAACTGATAATAATTTTATATTATTACGAATCTATAAAAGTAGGTGCTTTTTGTACTTGCTTTTTTATTATGCAAAAAAATAAGGAAGGAGTTAAAAAATATGAATAGTTATATAGAAATGAAAGAAAGACATCAAAAGGAGGTAAATGAGTTTCCAATGAAATTTGCTTTTTCAGACGAACAATTAAAAAAAGCAATGGAGGAATTAGGATTGACTGAAAATGATTTAGACAAAATTGTAGGTATTGGAGCAGGAGGATTTATTAGAAAAACTGATGTAAATGCTTATAAAGAAATGGGAAAAAGACAATTTAAGGAATTTTGGAGAGCAATACAAGAGGATAAAGTAGGAGATGGCTTTATTAAAGAAATGTTTTTATATGAACTCGCTAACCATGAATATATAATAACAAGAGAAATTGACGATACATTAGATGCATTAGGATTAACTGATAATGATATTAGAAATAATAATAATTTGCGAACAGGTTTATTACTAGCAGAAAAAGAATATTTAGAACAATGTGAAAAACAAGAGGAAGATGAGGAAGAAATATAAAAATAAAAGAAATGGAGAATATAGAAATGATAAAAGATAAAAGAGTAAGTGAAATAATAAATGAAATTCTAAAAAAAGAAATGAATAAAACAATAGAAAGTTTTGTTCAAGTCGAAAAAGTAAATAAAGAAATAACAGGAAGAAGTTTAGAAATGGATTATAAAAATATGGTTTTATTATATCCGTCAATTTTACTAGAATATGTTGACAATTTAGAAAAAAATACAACTTATAATGAAGAACAGGGAAATATAATAAAAAATGCACAAAAACAATTAGAAAATTGGATTTCTATATATGAAAGTCCTAACATAGTATCAGAATGTTATGAATATTTAATACAAGAAAAAAATAAATTAGATAATGACTTTAAAGAGAAAACAAGAAACAAAGGATTAGAAGAATCTTTATTAGTAGCAAGTGCAAAAATTGGTGGAATTGCACTTAGAAACTTGCAAAGAGAAAATAATAACTTAGATGGAGAGATTGAAAAATATCCATACACAAAAGAGGAACTGGAAATGATAGATAAGTTTAGTGAAATAACAAAAAAACTAGAAATTATTGAAGAATATGTGGAATTAAATTATACAGAAGAAGATGAAGAAGAAATGTGAAATTTCAAAATTCTTTCAAAAAACTTTCATTGACTTACTAATAAAAGCACGTTATGATTTTAATATGAAATTATATAGAAAAAATTGAAAGAGGAGAAATCCCCTTTCTTTTTTTGTTATATAGAAAGGAACAAAAGAAAAATGAAAGGTAACAAACTAAAGACAAAATTAATTGGTTTAATAATAGCTTTTTTTATTGCAGTAATATTATCA
>CALXHG010000016.1 GCA_944388045.1 uncultured Clostridia bacterium
TTTTTATTTTTATTTTTTTACCTCTTTTGGGGCAAAATAAAAAACTAGTAATTGGTGTCTTTTGTTCTGTTTTTGTTGTTACTTTTTACTAATTTCTTGTGTATTATTTAAAATATTTTTTCTGTTGCTTGGTACGATTTTTATATTAACACAAGTTGTCGTATTTTGTCAATACTTTTTTTAAAATTTTTTTAAAAAATTTTTCTATAAATTTTCGCCTAGTATAAATATAAATTTTTAACCATTATTTATATTTATATGAAATTTATATTTAACTTTGTAGTCTTTAATTATAATATCATCTTTTTTATTTAAAGTCAATGCTTTTATTTATGTAATTTTATCCAATTTAAAATTTTGTTTTAAATATTTAAATTTAATCCATATTTTCTTATATTCATTTTTATATATTTTATTACTAATATATTTGTTATATTTCCACCAAGATTAAATCTTCACCAATATCTTGCAACGTCTATAACTATATCAATTCGATTATATTTCTACTAAGATTAAATCTTCGCCAATACATCTAATATTTTCCCATGGAATTATAATATCATTATTAGATGAAAATAAACTCAGAAATTTATTTGTACTCCCCGGAACTATTATTGATGTTATTTTTCCTGTTCCTAAATCTGCACAAACATCTTGAACATACCCTAATCTTTTAGCATCAGAAATATTAATTACTTCTTTATGTTTAAAATCAAGTCCTTTATCTCCCATATAAACTTTTATTCCTTAATATACTATATTTAGTTTTTTGGTTAACTATAAACCCTGATAATTTCTTAGCTATTATATAATTATATAATGTATTTTTATCATATTTTATTATATGTATATTTTATTCAACTTGTTACTTTATTTATTAACTCTTGTTCTTTATTAAAGTATCAACAGTTATTATAACTAGAAGTTATAGTAACTGTTGATATTTTTACTTATAATATCTTTTCATATGTTCTAAAGCATTTTTTTCAAGTCTAGACACTTGTGCTTGAGATATTCCAATTTCATCTGCTATTTCCATTTGAGTTTTACCATCAAAATATCTTTTTATTATTATATTTTTTTCTTTTTCATTTAATTTTTTTAATCCTTCATTTATTGTCATAGATTCTGCCCAATTTTCATCATTATTTTTTACATCTTTAACTTGGTCCATTACAAAAAGTTTTTCTGAACCATCATTATAAATTGGATCTTGTAATGATATTGGAACTTGGATTGCATCTAAACTGGCTGCTATTTCTTCTTTTTCAACTTTTAATTCCTTTGCAATTTCTTCAATTGTAGGTTCTCTTCCTTTTTCTTTATTATATTTATCTTTAAATTGCATTGTTTTATAAGCTAAATCTCTTACAGATCTACTTACTCTAATACTATTATTATCTCTTAAGTATCTTCTAACTTCCCCTATAATCATTGGTACTGCATATGTGCTAAATTGTACTCCTTGTGATAAATCAAAATTGTCTATTGATTTTATCAATCCTACACATCCAATTTGGAATAAATCATCTGCATTTTCCCCTCTTCCATAAAATCTTTGTATAACACTTAGTACTAATCTTAAATTTCCTTTAATAAACTCATTTCTTGCCTCTTCATCTCCTTGTTTTATTTTTATAAATAGTTCTTCTTTCTCTTTATTGGTTAAAATAGGTAATTGAGATGTGTTAACTGATGCGATTTCAACTTTATTAACCAAATAAAAACCTCCCTTTAGAAATAATATTATTTACATTATTTCCAAAGGAAGGATTTTTATTCAACAACTAAATTTGCATTTTACAAATCCAAATGTTTTGTCTTTAAATTATATTTACACATTAATTATAAACTTTAGATATTTTTTATTCAATAACAATATCTGCTTTTTTTGGACATATATGTATAAATGTATTTCCATCACTTACATCTATTGTATTTCCATTTAAATCTTTATACTGCGTTTGAGATGAGCGTGCAACTTTTGTACATTTTATTGGTATTGCATACCCATTAGTAATATAATATCCATCAAATGTACCAATATTATCTAAACCTTGTCTACCTTTATTTTCACTATCATTTAATGTGTAATTATCACACATTGTTATAATTATATTTTTAGTAGTTATATTTTCACCAGTTGAATAATCTGTTTGTAATTTTTCTCTTGCATATCTAGTATATCTTTTTGTTTCTTCATCATAAACATATTTAACCTTTTCTAATGAAGAATGTGGTATATTAACTGTAGAAGCTTTTATTACAGTGGCTTTACTGTTAGTCGTACTTTGTGTACTTTCATTAGTACTTTGTGTATCTTCATTAGTATTTTGCGTATTTACAATACTTTCTAAAGTTTTATTAGTTGTCTCTTCTTCTACTCCATATTTTTCATTTAAATTTACATCATATGCGACATAATTTAATACACTTTTTTGACTCGAAGTAGTATCATATCCTTTTCTTTTTGCAATTGTCAATATGCTTTCTGTACTTGTAAATAAATTATGTGGTGCATATTTACTTTTTTCTCTCCAAAAATCCTTAGAACTTTCTTGAATACCATTTATATAATCAACTCTTAAATTTTGAATATCTCTTTGAGCTTGTGGACTCCAACCATGATGTACATATATTGCATCATTTTCTAATGCATAGTCTAAAAAATAATGTCTTGAACTTCTTACTGGTCCAATTTCTTGAAGGTCTTGATTTTTAAATACAGCCATTAATCTTGTTTCTCCACCTTCAACAATAATTTCATAAACCAAATATGCTTTACTTAAATTTGCTTGTGGCCAAGCTTTTGTATGATTGTCAATCATTACAGCAATAGGTCTTTCATCACCTTTAAATATCTCTGGTTCCTTTTGTTCAACAACCAATTGAGAATCTTCATTATTTTGGTTTTGTTCTTCATTATTATTTGTATTATTAGTATTATTTGTAACATTTGTATTTTGATTAAGTATTTGGAATATCAAAAATCCTCCTGCAACTATTACTATAACCATGAGAATAATAATAAATATTATCACACCTTTATTTTTCATCTATTTCCTCCCTCGTTATACCTAAATTTGTTAAAACTTTTTCTTCTTTAGCTCTCATAACAAGTTTATCTTCATCTTTTATATGATCATATCCCATTAAATGATAAAAACCATGAACAATCATATAAGATAATTCTCTTTCAAAGCTATGTCCATATTCCTCTGCTTGTTCTTCAACTCTTTTTATTGATATTACAATATCTCCAAGAATATCTTCATATTCAAAGTTATTTTTTAATATTTTATCATCTATTTCATCTTTTTCGAAAATAGGAAATGATAATACATCTGTTTCATTATCTACATTTCTATATTCTTTATTTATTTTTTTTATATTCTCAGGTGTAGTTAAAGTTATACTAATATTCAATTTTGAATTTTCTAAATTTTCTTCTTTAAAGCATTGGCTAACTACTTTTTTTATTATTTCTTCAAATTTTTTGTTTTTTTCTAAATCTAAATATTCTATTGTATACATATTTTACCTCATTTTAATTATACTGTAATTAATTCTTTGATTGTTTTTCTTGTATATCTTTTATTATTTGTTTTTCCAAGTTTTATTTCTTTCATTACTCCATAGTCAACTAGTCTTCTCTTATAGTATTTTATTAGTCTACTATAATCTGTTTTTTCATTTTTAATTTTTGATAAATCATTTTTAATAAATAAAATTTCTTTTTCTTTAACATATTTTATAAAATCTTTGTCTTTTAGTTTTTCAATTTGTTGATATTTTTCATAGAATTTTTTAAACTCTTCTCTCTCTTTATTGTTTTCCCAATATACTTTTGTAGCTAATAATTCTACATTATAATTTTCTAACAAATTTAATACCATTGTATATGCTTTTTCTCTCTTAGCAGCAATTTTGGTATCTTGAACTAAACATCTTGCGTCTTTTATTAATTTCATGTAACATTGCTCTGCTACAACTAGTGGCAAACTGTGAGTAAATAGATTTCTACTAATTTTTAATAATATCATATTTTTTTCTATATTATCTCTTGTATCTAACTTTCCAACAGAAAATCTTTCATATTCTTTTACTATTGGTTCTATTTTTGAATCTATTTGTTTTAATGGTAATATATTTTGTATATAATCTTCTAAGGTTGAAAATATCTTTACATATATCCATTCTTTGCTTGAATCATATATATTTGTCGTATCAGCTAATTTTATTGAATAATTTTTTAGTATTCCTTTATATAACGTATCTTGTTTTGAAACATAAAATTTATTATATTTTTCAATTAATTTGTCTTTTCCTGTATTTCTAACACTTTCATTATCAAGTTCCAATAAATATTTTTGTTTTCTATATTTATATTCATTATATTCTGATTCTTTTAATTGAACTATTCCATAATATTGTGATAATGCATTACTTTCAAATTGTGTAGCTGTATTATTTTTTACTTTTTTATAAATTGTATCTAATACAAATTTATCTAGTGATTCTAAATATGCTGTATATGCGTCTTCATATTTTTTTTCTAATTCATCTTTATTTTCTATTTCAACATTTTCTGCTGTAAAAGCTTCATAAGCTTTTATTACAACATTCCTTTTCATAGAAATTCTTATTCCATTAAATCCAATTTGTGTTGGAATTAATAATTTTGTCAATGTATTTGTTATTTTATTAAAAAATGTTTTATCTGTACCTACTACTCTTAAGCTTCTTTCTTCCATAGTCTTACCTTTCCTTTCCAGAATATTATTATTCTAAGTTTTGGCAAGCAGGTATGTATTTTAGTTTAAATTTTCTTCTTGTGTATTAAATTCTTCTATTTTCTCCTGCATTCCTATATTTTCAATTACTTCATATGTTACACTTACCTCTACATATTCTTCTGTTTCTGCTACTTCTGCATTTTTTCCTACTATATTTTTTCCAGTTCCTATTTCTTGTTCTATTTCTTGCTCTAATTCTCTAGTTCCTATTTCCGTAGCTTCTTCTACTGTATATTGTTTTTCTATTTCCTCAAATTCTTGGTTTGTTATTTTTATAATTGAAATAGGTAAATATAAATTTGAAAATATTTTAAACTTTTTCTCTGTTTCTATTGTATCATAAAATTTAAATTTTGAAAGAGTTTTATAAAAATTTATTTGAAAATTATTTATTTTTATTTTATATTTCGTTTCTTTTTTTCCTGTATTTACTTTTTCCGTTGTTTTTAGAGGAATTTTTTTTGTTTTACTATATTTAGTAATTGCTTCTACTTCTCCTAAGCTATGAACATATCTTATTCCTGTATATTTTCCTTCCATTATTCCATTTATAAGTATTTGACCTTCCTCAACTTTATCTCCAACTTTCACTAGGGCTGTTCCATTTTGTGCAATTATTTTAGTTATAATTCCAGATTTATTTGAAACAATATTACTATGATCTTTTTCGTCTATAATTTCTGGTGCTTCTTTAGCTTTTACTATTTTTATAATTGCATTAGTTCCTTTTAATTCTATTCCTATCCACGATACATCATTTCTTTTTAATCTAATTTTATTAATAATTTCTTGTGTATCAATTTTATTTTTATTCATTCCAATTTCTAGTCCTGCATCTTTAATATCTTGTTCTATATTTTCAATTTCAAAATTTTCTTCTATTTCTATATTTATATTCCAAATATAATTTGTACTAATTCCAATTAAGATTGTAATAATAATTAATGTTATAAAAAATATTTTTCTTTTTTTATATTTATTTATGATAAATGGCATTCCTCTTTTTCTAATTATTTTTACTTTACATTTTAATTTCTTTGCTATTTTTATAATTTCATAAAAATCTTTTATTCCTACATTTAAAAATAATTTAACACCTTTTACCCTTTTTAAATTCCATATTAAAATTTTACTAGTTGTACATATATTAATAAATCTTTCTATATAATATCCTTCTACTGATATTCTTACATATCCTAATATATATTTTAGCAAAATTTTAATTAGCATTTTTTACACTCCTCCATACTTTTGTTAAAAACAAGTACAAATCAAATTTTATCTATTAATCTTCTGTTCTTTCTATATCAATACTTTCTATTTTTCCTGTAATTTTTATATCATCATTAGTCATTTTTTCAAGGTTTAAATTAAATCCATTTATATTAACAACTCCTATATATGTACTTATACTTGCAAAAAATTCTTCATATTCTAAAATTCCTTTATAATTTTCTAATATTAGTTCATGAAAACCAGTGATTGTTATCTTTGGTTCATTTGAATATACTTCTTCTGGAATTTCTAATAATTTTTCTAATCTATTTTTTTTCATATATAAATTAATTCCTTTCGTATATTTTCTGTGTGTCATTTCAGTCAAAGCCATTTTATTCTTGCATCCGTTTGAGCGAAGTTCTTTTCTTGTATAGGAAAAACTTGATTTTTCCTATACGATGAGAAAAGCTTAGTTTTAGTTATTTATACATTAAATAGTATAACATTCTTATTGTATAAATTCATTTAAACTTTTAAATTCGTATCCTTGATTATTTGCTTCTTTAATAATTGTACCTAATACTTCTGCATTTGTTTTTGAATTTGAATGTAATAACATTATTTCTCCAGAATGAAAATTATTAGTTATTGTCTTAATAGCTTCTTCTTTTGATGGTTGTTTATTTTCATCCCAATCGCAATATGCAAAACTCCACATTACTGTTTTATATCCTAATGAATTTGTCTTTTTTAATGTTCTTTCATTAAATTCCCCTTTTGGCGGTCTAAAGTACTTCATCTCATAATTAAATTTCTCATATACTGATTTATGTAATTTCATTATTTCTTCTTCAATCTTTTCATCACTTATACTAGGTAAACTTGGATGTTGGCATGTATGATTACCTATATTATGATTTTCGTTTATCATTCTTTCTACTTTGTCTGTTGCAGAATTAAGATAATGTGCTGTTATAAAAAATGTAGCTGTAACATTGTTTTCTTTTAATGTATCTAATATATTATCAATATATCCTGCTTCATATCCACAATCAAATGTTAAATAAATGTATTTTTTTTCTTTATTTCCTAAACATATTCCACCATTTTCTTCTAGAATTTGTTTATTTGTTGTTCCAACATCTGGTTGTTCATGATTATTTGCTCTTTTTATTCCCCAACCAATTGTTTTTTCTGAAATTTCTCCATTTACTAATAGAACATTCTTGTTTGTAAACATTACACATATTGTGAAAATTGTAATTAAAAGTAAAGACATTATTTTTATTTTGTTACTTATTTGCCTTTTTTCCATTTCTGTTTTCTTTCCTCCTTATTACAAAATCTATTTTTTTTAATTTTATGTGTAACATATAAAATTATTACTTTTCATTTTTATATTTTAAAAACATTTTGTCAGTTTGGTTGTATGGAAATTTTGACACAATTTTAATGTCAAAATTTCCATATCTACTGGCAACTTTTTACAAAACACTTTTATGGCTTCTACGCAAATAGAGTATTGACAAGATTTAAAATTTATTTTATATTTTTACTTAGTGATTTGTCGAAATTTTGTTAATTCTATCGGACGTATTCAGGAGATAAAATGTTAAAATTTGTAATTTGTGATGATGATATTCATATGTTAGACAGAATTTCATCTTTATTGGAGAAAGTTATTGTTACAAACGATTTTGACGCTAAAGTAGTTTATAAAACAACGGATTTTAAAAAATTGTTATCTTATATTTCTGAAAATAAAATTGATGTAGTCATACTTGATATTGAATTTTTAGGTAGTTCTGAAAATGGATTAGATGTTGCAAAGCAGATAAGACTTTTTGATAAGAATTGCTATTTAATTTTTATTACAAGTCATTTTGAATATATTGCAGAAGCTTATAAATACACAACTTTTGACTATATTTTTAAATACTGTTTAAGTATTGAAACTTTAACATCTACATTAACTAGATTATTTGATAATGTTTCAGCTTCAGAATCTAAATTTTTAAAAATAGACAATAAAAATACTTTTATAGATCTTAATGATGTTCAATATATTGAAAAAAGTGGAGCAAAAATTATTTATCACAGTTTAAAATCAGACTACATTACTTATAATTCTTTTAATAAACTAAAACTCCCAAAAAACTTTGTAAGATGTCATAAGTCTTTTATTGTAAATATAAATAATATTACTAATATTTCTTTTAATGATAATATAATTCATTTTAAAAATGGTTCAATTTGTTATATTGGTCCAAAATATAGAAACACTTTAATGGAGGTGATGGACATTGCATCAATTTCTTAATAATATGTGGAAAGCCTTATCTACAGAAAATGAAACATTTTTGAATATTTTATTAATTCCAGCAGGATTAATTGAAGCCTATTTAACAATTAGTTTATCTATTATTGTATTTAATATTTCTTTGTCATTTAAAAGAAAAATTTTATGTGTGTTTCTTCTTGCATTTACAAGTATATCTATTTCTGCATTTATACCTGCTCCTTATTGTATAATACTAAATTACTTTTTTGTATTTTTATTAATAAAATTTTTCACAAAGATGAGCTACTTAAAATCTTTTATAGCAAGTATATTTTCTGCATTTACTTTTGGAATAATTAACACATTAATTCAAAATCCATATATTACTATACTAAATATTAATTTTGAAACTTATTTAAAAATTCCAATTTATAGAATATGTTATTTAGCTATAATTTACTTAATTGTTATTTTAATTATATTTATTATGAAAAAGTTTAAAAATAAACGTATTTCTCTAGATTATATAGATAATTTAGATAAAAAAACTTTAAGAATACTTATTATAAATGTAATTATTGGTTTTGTAACATTAATACTACAATTAGTTATTACAACTTTCTATATTAATGTTGTACCAATTACTATAACTTTTGCAAATTTTTTATTATTTATATGTTTCTTTGGAACAAGTATTTACAGTTTTACACGTATTATAAAATTAGCAGATACTAGAAAAAATTTAGAAAGTGTCGAAGAATATAATAAATCTTTAAATATTTTATATGATGAAGTTAAAGGCTTTAATCACGATTTTAAAAATATCATATCAACTATTGATGGATATGTTGATAATAATGATATTAAACGTTTAAGGAAATATCTTGAAGAAGTAAAAGAAGATTGTATGATTACTAAAAATTTATCAATTTTGAATCCTAGAATTATAAATAACCCTGGGATATATAGTTTATTAAATAATAAATATTTTAAAGCAACAAATGCTGGTATTAAATTTGATTTAGATTTCTTTTTAGATTTAGATACTTTACAAGTTAATAATTATAAATTTTCTAGAATTCTTGGTGTTTTATTAGATA
This sequence comes from uncultured Clostridia bacterium, assembly GCA_944388045.1. Lineage (GTDB taxonomy): Bacteria > Bacillota > Clostridia > TANB77 > CAG-508 > CAG-269. The sequence continues at coordinate 9,396 of CALXHG010000016.1, forward strand.
ATGCAATAGAAGAAGCAGAAAAATGTGATGAGAAAATTATAAAAGTTTCTTTTAGAAGAGAAGATAAAAATCATAGAGCAGTTATTTTAATACAAAATACTTATACAAATAAAAATGTAAACATAAATGAAATTTTTAAAAAAGGATTTTCTGGAAAACAAAATCATTCTGGTATTGGATTATGGGAAGTACGTAAATATGTAAGAAATAGTAAAAATTTAGATTTATTTACAACTAAAAATAATACATTTTTTATTCAAGAACTAACTATTTATGATATAGAGGTAGAAGACCAAAAAAGTACTTAATCGTGCTTTTTTGGTCTATAAATTTTCTATACAATAGGAAAGTTATACTTTCCTATTGTATAAACAGCTACAATCGCTAGCCCTTTGAGCTTTTCTTATTTGTTCTAACATTATATATTCTCATTACGAATTGTTTCTATTATATTTAATTTATTAATTTTATTTAATGAATATTTCATTATTCCTCCTATTAGTATACTTACAGCTATTATAGATATTATAATTGCTTCTATTGGGAAAATATAATTTAGCTCAACATTTAATGAAAATCCTAAATATATTAAATAAGATAATATTAATCCTAAAATAATTCCAATTATTAAAGATTTTCCTCCTAAGAATATTGTTTCTAATCTTATCATTTTATTAAATTCTTTTTTTGTCATTCCAATAGATTTTAAATGCATAAATTCCCTTTGTCTAAGTTCCATACTGGTTGTTATTGTATTAAAAATATTCGTTGTTCCTATTAATGCAGTAATTATTATAAATCCATATAAAAATATTGAAACTCCTGTTATTATTGATTGTTGTTCTCTTCTAGATTCTGCATTATTTCCTATTGCCCAATATGAATCTGAATAGTTTTCTTTTATATATTTTTCTAATTCTATATCATCTTCTGTTTGAATATGTAAAAAGCAAGGTTGATTTTCTTGTATATAATATTTATCCATAAATTCATCACTAACAATTAAAAATGCAGAAGGTCCTGTTGCTAAAAATAATGGTTTTTCACTTGTAATTTTAATTATTTCTGTTTCTATTGATTCTTTATTAAAATCTATATTTATGGAAATTTTATCACCTTCTACATAATCAAAACAGTCAATTTGCTGATATGTGAATTTACCATTTTCTTCTATAGACTCTGTCGTAATATCCATAAGAATAATTTTATCTTTTGCTGTTTCATAATTTAAGCCTAAAGACTTTATATATCTCTCATATTCTTGTTTTCCTAAAGATACTAAACTACAAAAAGTATAACCTGTTTTTAATTTTTTAAAATTGTCTGTATAATGTTCTTCTGCATCATTTATTTCAACAGAAAGACTTCTATATAATTGATATCTATTTCTATTAATTTTTGTATCTTCTGTAATCTTTTTTAATTTTTCAAAATCATCACTGTTAACAAATATATCATAATTTTCTTGATTTACATATACTTTAACCACTTCAGAAGTATATTTAGAAAAAGATATTGCTGTTATTAGTAATGTTACACTTAAAATTAGTGAAACAATTGTTGTTCTATACCTCTTTTTATTTCTTTTTATATTTTTATATGCTAAAACTCCACCTATTCCAAAAAGCTTTTTAATGATTTTTGGTGTTTTTAATTTTTTTGAATTTATTTGTAAATTTTTACTTCCTTTTATAGCTTCAAGTGGGGATAATTTTGAGGCTTTTTTTGCAGATTTTCTTGCTGATAAATATAAAACCAAACTACTTAAAATTATTGCTATTATAATTGCATATAAATTAGTTGAAAAAATAAATTCCATTCCAAATAAACTTTTACCTAATTGCAAGCCTAATATTTTTAGAAATATATAAACAAATAATATTCCTATTATAATTCCTATTGGAATAGAAATTATTCCTAATATAAATGCTTCATGAAATACTATTTTACGAATTTGTTTTTTAGTCGCCCCAATTGATGATAATATACCATATTGCTTTATTTTTTCTGTAATTGATATATCAAAACTATTTCTAATACAATATACTGATGTTAAAACTATAACTAATATAATTATTCCTGCAACAGAATAGACCATTTTTGCTGTCTCATCTATATAGTCTCCTGTCTGCATTCCTAATAAAGTATTATTATACAAATAAACATATTTATTATTTTCATATCTTGATAAATTTTTTTCTGTGATAGCACTATTTGAACCAATTAAATTTTTATATGTATTATCATCTATTCCTTGTAATTTTGCAATTGTTTCTAATCTTTTGTCTAAATCTTTTATTTTTATATAAACATTTAATTTGTCTGACTCAGAATATTCATTTAATTTTGTGATAGCTATATATTTATCCGAATTAGGATTGTTTACTGTTTCTATATATTCGTCTGTAATATTTACAATTCCAACTATTGTATATGTTTTTTCATATGAATTATCTCCATTTTGTAGCTCTAATTCAATTTGACTTCCTAGTTTTATATCTGTTTCATTATATTTTGTTAATGTATCTGAAAATATTATTTCACTATCTGTTTGAGGCATTCTACCATCTGTTATTTCTAGCCCCAAATTATCTAAAGAGCCTTGGGAAAAGCTTAAAATTTCTAAAGGTATATTTGTACCTGAACTTTCTTGTAAAGAAGAATATCCTAAAATTTTTGTTACAAAAATTTTGTCTATATTCTTGTCTTTCGAAAATTCATCTAACTCAAATGCCGGTACATTTAAAAATCCATAATGATAGTCTCCTTTTGTTTTTTTAGTATGTTCTAATAAAGTTTTTTGAAAACTAGAAATTATAGTTATAACACTAGTTATTAAAAAAATTGCTAGTATTATTCCTATTATTAGTGATATTGTTCTTTTTTTGTTTATTTTTAAATTTTTAATGGTTAAATTATTTAGAAATCTCATCTTAATCCCCCCTAAACAATCTTTCCATCTTCGATTTTTATAATTCTATCTGCTTCTTTAGCTATTTCTGGATTATGTGTTATCATTATTATTGTTTGACTTAATTCTTTGTTTGATTTTTTTAGTAATGCAATAATTTCATTACTAGATTTTGAATCTAAATTTCCTGTTGGCTCATCTGCAAGTACTACTGCAGGATTGTTTATTAAACTTCGTCCTATTGCAACTCTTTGTTGTTGTCCTCCAGATAATTCGTTTGGTAAATGTGTTATTCTTTCTTTTAACCCTAAAGTTGATATTAGTAAATTTAATCTTTCTTGGTCAACTTCTTTTCCATCTAAATCACAAGGAAGTGTAATATTTTCTTTTACACTTAATATAGGCATTAAATTATAAAACTGATATATGATTCCAATATTTTGTCTCCTAAATATAGCTAAATTATCATCATTTAATTGATATATATCTTTTCCATCTACAAATACTTTTCCAGATGTTGGTCTATCTACTCCACCAATTAAATGTAACAATGTTGATTTTCCGCTTCCAGAACTTCCTATTATTGCAACAAATTCTCCTTTTTCTATAGTTAATGATACATTATTTAGTGCAATTACTTCATTTTCTCCTTTTCCATACTTTTTTGTTAAATTTTCTACTTTAACTATTTCCATTAATTCCTCCTTTATCCGCCCAAAGGTTATATTTTTTATAACTAAAATTTATTCTATTTTATATAAATTGTCAATATTTTTTGTAACAAAAAAATGAGCTGTATTGGAGCTCATTTAAATTGAATTGAATTAACATTTAAGAAAAACGTATTTTCTTAAGGAATTTAGTCTTTTTTAATTAGTGATGCTGGCATTTTTGGTTGATGACCAATCCACATAATTACACATGCAGTATTAGATGCTTTTGCATATTTTTCTGCAATTTTTGCTAAAAATTTTAACATAGTAAATTCCCCCTTCTTTTGTATATATTTATAATATTAGAATAATAACTTATTCTATATTACACTATATTAATTGCTTGCATATATTTCATGTCCATATTTATTTTTGGTTATATTATATGCAAATCTTGTAATTGTTAGAGTTTGTATTAAATCACCAAATATTATAATTCCTGAAATTGTTGTATTAGATATTATTATTGCTATTAGAAATTCAAGAGTTAAAATAATATATGAAAAAATTTGTTTCTGAAGTCTTTCTTTTTTTCTTAATATAGGAAAATTTTCTGTATCTGCTGGTGCATAGATTTTTATCATTATCATGCAAAATGCCCAAACTATGATTGCAGATATTATTTTTACATTTCCTTCTAAAATAAAATATTTTCCTAATAATGCAGAACCACTATATAATATTAATGTATATATAATACACCCTATATGTGTTTTCATATGTACTCCACCAGATACACATCTATATGGTGCTATTATTAAAACAGCTAATAATGTTAATTTAAATATTCCTAAAAAATATGCAATTGCAAGTATTATTATTCCTTTTGGCAATTCTCCTATTAAAATTTGCAACCCATACATTATTATTTCTGCTCTTTCATCATCTATTTCTGGATTTTGTTTTCTTATTTTTTCTGTTAATTTTGTACATATTTTATCAATCATTTTCTTTAGTCTCCTTTAAGACTTATCTTTTGAAAATAAAATTTAGAATTATAATTTTTATTTTCATTTTTTACACAGCTCACTTAAAGTTTCATATTGTTTTCTTTGTACAAATGTATTTTATCATGAAAGTTAGAAATTTTTTTATTTATTGCATGAAAAGTCTGTTTTTCGTCATGAAAAGTCTTTTTTTTATTTTCATGACGAGTTTTGCCACTTTCATAAAAAAATAATCACTATATTAAAAAATTTTCATAAAAAATAGAACCTTAAAATTTATAGTTTTTAAGATTCCATTTCTATAACAAAATTAATATTATATTTTATCAAATATGTAAGATTTAAAAGTAGGAATAGCAATTGCTATAATAATAGCTAGTACAACAGTTATTACTAATGACATTATTAACATTTTTTTATTTTTTAATGTTTTTTCTTCTTCATTACTTTCTGCCATATTATTTGATTTTTTATTATATATAAATAAGATTATTTCTTTTAAAACAAAGTATATAATAAAAACACCAAGAATAATCTGATAATTATTTAAATATATTGTACTAATTTTTAAACTTTCTCCAATCACTCCAAAAAATGAAAATTGAGTTAATATAAAAATTATAGCAAATATTATTAATTCTAATATAAATTTTATTATATATTTAAAAACTATTTTTGCCATAATACTCCCCCCTTTTTTTATTCTTTTTGAGCTTTTTCCAATAAATGTATATATTTTTATTATAGCATAATATCTTTTTTTTTCAATATTTTTAAGATAATAACTGGTTTCTGAACTTTTCCAGTATCAATTTTCAAATATTAAAAATATATTTATATTAATTTTCTCTTACTTTTTTTATAAAAGTTTTATATAAATTCTTCCCAAACAAGATTTGCTAAATCTAACCCTTTATTAGTTAATCTTATATTATTGTCATCAATTATTAGTAATCTTTCATCTGTTAATTTCTTTAATTCATTTCTAAATAAATAAATAGGATTATCTCCAAATTTGTTTTTAAATAGATTGATATCAACTCCTTTAATTTTTCGTAGCCCTAAAAGCATAAATTCTTTTTTGGCATCATCTTCTTTTTGTACTTCATGAATTATTTTGTTTCTATTAAAATTTCCATTATTTACATTTTCGATATATTCTTCTATATTTTCTGTATTTGAATATCTTGTTATATCTCTATAAGAATGTGCTGATGCTCCAATTCCTATATATTCTTTTTGATTCCAACAATTTAGATTATGTTTTGATTCATATCCTTTTTTTGCAAAATTAGAAATCTCATAATGTATAAATCCATTTAATTCTAATGTATTTTTCACAAACCAATACATATTTCTCTCCAATTCTTCATCTGGTAATTGCATTTCTCCTTTTTCAATTTTATTTGCAATTGGTGTTCCATTTTCAACAATTAATGAATATACAGAAATATGTTTTGGTTTTAATTTTATTATTTGTTCTAAACTTTCTTTTAAGTCTTTTATTCTTTGGTTTGGAAGTCCTAACATTAAATCTACATTTATATTTTTAAAACCAACTTTTTTTGCCAATTTATATGTTTCTAAAAACTGTGTAAAGTTGTGTATTCTTCCAATTTGTTTTAATAATTCATCATTTGTTGTTTGTAATCCTATACTAATTCTATTTATTCCACTTTTTATATAATCTTCTAATTTTTCTTTTGTTACTGTTCCAGGATTTACTTCTATAGTAATTTCTGCGTTTGATGATACATTTTTCTCTTTTATTTTTTCTAAAATTTCTATTATATATTTACTATCTATATAAGATGGTGTACCTCCACCTATATATATTGTTGTAATTTCTGGTTTAATATTTTGCGATTGAATTTCAGCTTTTACTGCTTGTACATAATCTTCTATTAAATTATCTTTATTACAATATGATATAAAATCACAATAATCACATTTTTTCTTACAAAATGGAATGTGTACATATACTCCTATTTCATTATTTTTTATCATTTATTTTTCCAATCTCCATTATTTTTTTTAGTCTATAATTTACTCCAGATTTTCCTATTGGAGTTTTCAACATTTTACCTAATTCTGTTAAACTTGCACTTGGATTTTTTAATCTTAATTCTGCAATTTCTTTAAGTGTTTCTTCCATTTTTTCAAATTCTCCACTTTTCTTTAGTTTTCTAATTGTTTCTATTTGTTCAATTGAGGCATTCATTGTTTTATTCATATTTGCAGTTTCACAATTTACAATTCTATTTATTTTATTGTTCATTTCTCTTTGAACTCTAATTTCCTCATATTTTAATACAGATTTATTTGCTCCAAATAGTGCTAATATTTTGGATATTTCTTCTCCATCTTTAAGATATACTGTAAATTCTTTATTTTTCTCTATGTAATTACATTTAATATCAAATTCATTTAATCCTTTCATTATTAAATCTGAATACTCTTTTTTTCTAAGCCTAATTTCTAAATGATATGTATTTTCTGGATTATTTATTGAACCAGCTCCTAAATATGCGCCTCTTATTATATTTTTTATTTGCTCTTTTGATAAGTCATCTATTTGTATTGTAATTTTAGGACATGTTATTATAAAAACTTTTCCTTGTATTGTAATATCATAATTATCTATCCCACTATTACTTAATAATCTAGAAAATCTATTTATATTATATTCGTTTTCTGTAGAAAATTTTATTTTATCTCCTTGTTCAGATATATTACTACTAAGTAAATATCCCATAAGTTCATATTTTACTGCTTCTTTATTTGCTAAATTTTCTGTTTTACTCATTTCTTCTTTTAATTCTGTTGAAAAAGACATATTTTTTCTCCTTTTTTATTAAATTTAGCTTTTAAATAACTTGAGTTATTATAACTCTATCACATCCATATAAATCTTTTTTACAATAAGTCTTTTTGTAACTTTGTTTTTCTTCTATCAGTTTTATTACATCATCTTTTTGATTATATCCTATCTCAAAACACAAATAACTTCCTGTTTTTAAATAATTGATTGCATCTTCTAGAATTCTTCTATAAAAGTCTAATCCGTCATATCCTCCATCTAAAGCTATTTCTGGTTCTTTTTGAACTTCTAAACTTAATTTCTTGATTTCTTCCTTTTTTATATATGGTGGATTAGAAACTATTATATCAAATTTACTTCTTTCTATATTTTCAAATAAATCTGATTTAATAAATTTTACATCTGCATTTAATTTTTGAGCATTTTTATTTGCAACTTCTAAAGCCTTTTCACTAATATCAATTCCAGTTACTTCAGCATTTGGTACATTCTTTTTTAAAGATATTGCTATAATTCCACTCCCAGTACACAAATCTAATATCTTGGGTTTAATCATTCTTTTTGAAATTTTAATAACCTCTTCTACTAAAATTTCTGTATCTGGTCTTGGAATTAATGTGTTTTCATCAACAAAAAAATCCATTTTCATAAATTCTTGTCTATGAGTTATGTGTTGAAGTGGTATTCCTTTTGTTATTTTTTCTATATTTATAAAATACTCCCATTGCTGTTTTTTTGTAATTTCTTTATTATCATAAACTATTATATATTGTCTTGGCTTATCTAAAACATATTGGAGTAATAATCTTGCTTTTAATTTTGGACTTTCTATATTATTAGATTTTAACATTATCATTCCTTTTGTTATTGCTTCTTTTATTGTCATTAATACCACCTCTTTTTCTTCTATTTATTCAAAATCATTAACCTCTTTTCTAAACTTATCTCCTCTATCATACATATCTTTAAACATATCAAAACTTGTACTTGCTGGTGAAAATAATACTATTTGACCTGGCTTTGCAATTCTTTTTGCAAGTTCTAAACTTTGTTTAAATGTTTCACACATATGAATATCTACTTTTTTATTCTGTTTTTCTTCTTCAATTTTTACTGCTTCATAAATTTTACTAGCTGTTTGACCTATTAATATTAAACTTTTTACTTTTTCTACAATTTTAATTCCCAATGGTGTATAATCTAAATTTTTATCTGCTCCACCTGCAATTAGTACTATTTCTTTATTAAAAGAATTTAATGCTGATATTCCTCTAGTTGGAGATGTACTTGCAGAATCATTATACCATTCTACTCCATTTAATACTCTTACTAATTCTAATCTATGTTTTACTCCAGAAAATTCTTTTATTGTATTAAGAGCTTTTTCTGTACTTACTAAATCTTTAGTTAATGCTAATGCTGTACATATATTTTGTAAATTATGTATTCCTTTTAATTTAATTTCATCTTGAGAAATTAAATGTCTTCTAATACCATCATTACATTCTTTTATAATTCCATCTTCAACAATATATCCATAATCTAATCTCTGTTTGCTACTAAATAATATAACATCTCCATTTGCATCATTTTGGCAAGAATTTGTTAATTCATTATCTGCATTTAATACAAGAATTCCTGTACTTTTTTGGTGTTTATATATATTTTTTTTCGCATCTATATATTCTTGATAATCTTTATGTACATTTAAATGGTTTGGAGTTATATTTGTTATTGCAGATATATCGGGACTTACTTCCATATCCATTAATTGAAAACTACTTAATTCTAATACTATTATATCTTCTGGTTTTATTTCTTTTAATTTTGTAAAAAGAGGTATTCCTATATTTCCTCCTAAATATACATTATAACCACCATCTTCAAGAATTTTTGCCGTTAAAGTTGTTGTTGTTGTTTTTCCATCACTTCCTGTAATTCCTATTACTTTACATGGTGCCATTTTTATTAATTGTTCAATTTCTGTTGTAACAACTGCTCCTCTTTCTTTTTCTCTTACTAATTCTGGCTTTGTTGGTAAACAACTTGGTGATCTAAATATAACTTCAAATCCGTGTAAATTATCTAAATTTCCTTTTCCAAAATAATAATCAAATTTATATTTTTTTATTTTATCTAAAATATCTTTTGATATCTTTTCTTCTTCTCTGTCATCAAATATTGTTACTTTAGCTTCTTTTTCAAACAAATAATCAATTAATGGAATATTACTTACACCAACTCCTATAACTGCTATTTTTTTATTTTTAATGTGTTCTTCAAATTTTTCTAATTTTTGGTTTTTAAATTCCATTTTTAATTTCTTTCCTTCCTTAATGTATTTACTTTATTTATTGTATTCTTTTAGTATAATTTCGTTCTTATTATATAACTTTTTTTATGTTTTTACAATACATTTACTATGGGAAAAAAGAGAACCGGCACTTTTTTTCCCTGAAATATAATTTTTATTGATTTCGATTGTATATTATTAATTATATAGGGTAAAATATTTTTGTAAACTTTTTTGTGGAGGTGTTATTTATGTCAGAAAAAAATAATAACAAAAAAAATAACAATAATAAAAATAATAGCAATAATAACAACAATAATCAAAATAATAATAATAATAGATAGGAACAAATTTCATAAAAATAAATTTAATTTTTATTCAACTTTATAATTTATAATATTTTAAGCATGTAAAACTTATTTAATTTTACATGCTTAATTATTAATTATAATCATAAAATTCCTAAATGTTAGCACTAATAAGCTCTTATACAATTAGAAAATATATTTTTATTGTATAGAAAATTATTTTAATCCAATTAGAGCAGTCTCTAATCCATAACTTTCTTTTTCTACTCTATAAGAGTGTATTAAGTCACAATTACAAACACTACAAATTCCACAATCAAAAATATTATTAGCTTTTATTCCCTCATTTTGCAAAATAATTTTATTTATTCCAACTGTATCTATAACCCACTTTTTTTCTGTTTTTCTTTCTATAATCTCATTAAATCTATTAACTTTTTGAAGCTCTTGTTTAAATTCATTTTCAAATAAAGCTTGTACATCTTTTTCAACCTCAAAATGACATTTTCTGATACTTGGGCATATACAACAAATTATATTTTCTGGTTTACAATTATATTCTTTTTTCATCTTTTTAACTGTTTCTACAGAAATTCTTTGAATAGTACCTTTCCAACCAGAATGTACATTTGCAACAACTTTCTCAACAGGGTCAAAAAATAATAATAAAATACAATCTGCATTTGTAGTAACTAATAATAAATTAGATTTATTTGTAATTAAGCCATCTGTTAAATTATACTCATCTAAGTTGAAATCTGGTTTATCATTATTAATTTTACTTTTTACTAATTTTATAATATTTGTATGTGATTGATTTGGCTTTACTAAATTTGTATAAGTACAATTTATACTTTTACATAATTCTTTATAATTATCTATAGCTTTACTATATAGTTCTGGACTATTATTTTTTATATTTAAAGATGTTCTATAATTTTTATCTATCCCTAAACTATAAGCATGTACCAAAATATCACTAAATTCTAATAATTTTCTAAATTGCAAATATTGAAATCCATTATTATTCTTATGAACTACAACATTATTTGATAAATTTTTCACTTTTCTTCTCCTTAAAAAGTTTATATATATTAATAATAAATAAATTTTGAATACAATTAGAGTAGAAGAAATTTATAATTTCATTTAATTTTTTCTTCTCTAATTTTCTCAAGTATTTCTTTTTTACTTCTTTCTTCAATATAATTATATTTATTAAAACAAGCACCATTATTAAAATTACAAATACTCTTATAATTACAATATTTGCAAGGTGTTTTTTTATTTTTATAATATGGAGTTAAATCTATTTTTCCACTTAAAATTTCATTAGAAATTTGCTTTATAATTACATACATATAGTCTTGCAAATCTTTAAATTGTTCTTTAGTAACACAATTAGAATTTCCTTCACTTAGTCCATTTTTCTTAGAAATAAATGCAGGAACTAAGTTTGAATAACCTTCTTGTAAATTTTTATCATGTAGTTTTACAACTTTTATATCTGCTAAAATTAAACCTTTCATTTTAAAGTTTTTTCTAATTCTTTCTTCTATTTCTTCTACCTCTATATTTTTTTGAGTATCTACCATTTGTTCAATTAAACTAAAATATAATACACCTGCTGGCATAATGTCTTCTTCTTTACAAACAGCATCTAAATAAGTTAATAATTGTATTTGCAAACCTGCATAAACTTCATTTAAATCAATATTCTTTATAGAAGATTTATAATCTATTATTCTTAAATATTTTCCATCTTCATTTTGTGCGGTATCTATTCTATCTATTTTGCCACTTATTTCGACCATTTTACCACTTTCTAATGGTATTTTTATAGTTTTATATTTTCCTTTATCATCAAATTCTATTTCTGTTCCTAATATTTCAAACTCACTATTTACTAAAGATAAAACTATATATTTTAATGCTTTTTTTATTAATTTTTTTAATCTGTTTACTAGTGCTCTATATTTTGCTGTTGAAGTAAAAATGTAGTTTTTATTTTGTAATAACTTTTCATTAATTATTTTATCAACTACATCAGAAATTTGCTCTTCTGTTATTTCGTCTAATTTTAAATTTTCATTTTTTATTGTTTCAAAAAAGTCATCAATTGTTTCATGCATAAAAGTTCCTGTATCAAAACTGTGAACTTTTAGTTCTTCTTGTGGATTTATTTTTAAACCATATTGTAAAAAATAAGAAAATGGACATCTTTTATATTGTTCTAGTCTAGAAATACTTGTTGATAATTTATTTCCATATAATCTATCAATATTCTTTTGTTCTATTTTTTCTGGTAAATTTGTGTAATTTAATCCTTTTAAACTTTGTTTTAATTTATTATTCCAAATTTCTTCTTTTTTATAATAATCATAAATATAATACCAAATATTTTCTATTTTATCATTTTCTCGTAATTTATTAATATTTTGAATTAATTCTTCATATGTTATTTTCTTATTTAAAATCTCAAAATGCGTTTCTAATATATCACTTTCTTCTACTAATTTTGGATATATCCTTTTTATTTTATTTATTAATATAGATGGTCTTAATGCCTTTCCTTGCATATCTGATGATGGATATGATAAATATAATTTTTCTTCTGCTGTTGAAAAAGTTTTATATATGTTAAAATTATCTTCATATAGCTTGTCTATTGTACCTTTTGCAAGTTCAATTCCATCACTTTTTAATTTTTCTCTATCATCATCATTTAAAAATCCTTCATCTTTATAAATACTTGGAAAAATTCCATCATTTAAACCAATTACGAATGTTGCTTTTACTTTATGACTTCTTGACCTATCTACATCTCCCATTATTACTTGGTCTTGCGTTCCTGGAATTTTTGTTAAATTACTATTTTTTAATCCTATTTTAAATATTTGTGTATATTTATCTAATGTTATTTTGTCATCTTTAAAAATTAGTACGATTTCATCTAGAATATTTATAATAATATTTATACTATTTTCATACTCATTAGATAAATCTATTTGTCCTTGTTTTTCTAATTTTTGTTGTTTTTGTTTTACTTTAAAAGCTAGATTTTGTTCTACTAAAAATTGGTATAATAATTTTGATATCCCCTCAGCTGTTTTGTTTTCATCTATTTGTTTTTTTAATTTTATCAATGGTTCTACAATTTTTTTCCTTATTTGTTCTAATCTTTCTATTTCTGGTTTTTGTTTTTCATCAAATTTGCCATATGAAAATTCTTTTTTCCATTTATTTTGTTTTATTCCCCATTTTATACAATACTTTTCTAATTTAAATAATTCATCTTGTTCTATATTATTAAAACCTGTTTTTAAATAATTAAATACCGCCTCATTACTCCAATTTTTTGTAAAAATCTCTAAAATTGATAAAACATATTGTATTACTATATTTTGGTTTAAATCTCTATTTTCATCTATAAAAATTGGTATTTCATATTTGCTAAAAATTGCCCTAGCTAAATTTGAATATGTATCTATATTTTTAGTAATTATAGATATATCTTTATACCTATAATTTTCATCTCTAACTAATTTAAAAATAGTTTTTGCAACTTGTTCTATTTCTGAATATGGATTTTTAGCAAGAAAAATTTTTAAATTATTTGTTTCTTTACTGTATATTGGAGTATTTAAATTATATAGATTTTCTTCTAAATATTTTAATTCTAAATCTTTAAATCTATATGTTTTTTCCAAATACTCTTCTTCTATTTTTATATTTTCTTCTGATGCAATTTGTAATAATTTGTTTATTGTAATTTGATTTGAATAAAATATATCTGTATCTGGATTTTTTACTTCATGTATTGAATCTGTACATATTGTTATAGTTACTTGTTTAGCAATTTTAATTAATTTTCTTATAATTTCATACTCTTGACTTGTAAATCCAGAAAATTCATCTATATATATCAAATAATCTTTAAATTCAGAACAGTTTTCCACATTTTGTGCCAATATTGTTAATAAGTCTGTTTCATCAATATATTTTTCTGCAATTTGCTCTTGAAATTTTTCATATATCATATTTAAATCTTTTAATTTATTTTTTAAATATATCTCATCTTGTTTTTCTACTTCTTGTTTTAATTGTTCTATGTGAATTCCATGCTTTTTAAATTCTGTAATTGCATTTTCTATTAAATCTAAATTTTCATCTGTTTTTTTTAGAAATATTAAATCATTTTTATAATTACTTAGTATGGAATAAATAAGCATTATTTTTCCACATTTACTTAAATTGGTTTCTGTTCTTCCTCCAATCTCATTTATAACTCTATATGCCATTCTACTAAAAGTAACAACTTCTGCATTTATTACTGCATCTGTTTTTATAGAATCCATTAACTTTTTTTCTGCAGTGAAAGAAAATTGCTCTGGTGTAATTAAAAGTATTTTGTTTTTTTCTTTTATTTTATTAGAAATTTCATTATAACAATATTCACTTTTTCCTGTGCCTGCTCTACCAAAAACAATTTTTAATCCCATAGTAATTTTCCTTTCTTTATTTCTTTAAATTGCACAAATAATTGCTTCTAACCCAATATTTAAATCTATTAAACCTATTTTATATTTATAATCTAAGTCTTCAAGTTGTTGTATAATATTTTTTAATTCTATTGTTTGAAAACTTTGTGCTTGCATTTTATACTTTTTTACTAAAAATATCTGGTTTGGTTTTAATTTTAAACTTTTTTCTATATCTTTATTATACATAATTGCTAATTTTACAAAATATAATTTTTTAAAATGATTATATAATGTTATTAAAATCTTTTGTATAGGCTCTTTCATTGCAATTAAATTATGTAATACATCAATTGCTTCTTTTGCTTTTTTTTGTCCAAGATTATCTGTTAAATCAAATATAACACTTTCTATTTTTTTAGAGCAAAGTGAATCAATATCATTTTTTTCTATTGTTCCACCTGCTCCTGCATATTCAATTAATTTTCTTATTTCATTTATTAAGTCTTGCATATTTGTTCCACAACATTCTATTAAATATTGTAAATTGTTTTCAGAAATCTCAACTTTATATGCTTTACATATTCCTTTTAATCTTTTAATTATTTGAATTGGTTTCTGTTCTTCAAAATTGCATATATTTCCTATTTTTTCTATAGTATTAAAAATACTATTTTTTTCTGCCTCATTTTCAATAAATATTAACAAAACTGTTTCATTTATTATTTCTACATTTTCTTTTAAATATGAATTTATTTTTTCTTTAAAGTCTTTGCTTAAACCTCCACTTTTTTCTCCTCTTTTAAATAGACCTGTGTTTTTAGCTATTATCAATTTTTTTGGATAGCCAAAAGCAGGAGTTTCGATATCTGCTATCAACTCCTGTACATTATTTTCATCTATAATAATATAATTAATTCCTTTTATAAGTTCTCCAAAGTTTTTTTTCATTTTTGCTACTTGTTGTTCTAATAAAAATGTTTCTTCTCCATAGAGTAAATAAATTCCTTTTGCTATTCCTTGATTTACTTGTTTTTCTAAATCTTCTGTTTTTAGCATATTTAACCCTTTCATTATGTGTTAATATTTATGGTAATAACTTTTTTACTACTAATAGTTATTGTTTTATTAAGTTTTATAAATATATTTGTTCTTATAAATAAAATTATTTAATATTTTATTTTCCCAAAATAATTCTAAATACTTCTGCAACACTCCATGCTTGTGCAACAGCACCTTTTGGCTCATATGGTTTTTTAGAATCGAATATTTCTGCAATACTTCCTATACAACCTCTTTCATTTAGCTCCTTAGAAAATGTTTCTGTAACTTGTTTTATAAATTCATTTAATTGTTTTTTATAAATTGTTTTATCTTTTTTACTTTCTGTTGCAAATCTTTTTAAACAATCATAATATAATCCTAATAACCATGTCCATGTAATTCCTTGATGGTAACTAAAATCCCTTTTAAAATTATCTCCTTCATATACTTCTATGTAATTTTCTTCTCCTTTTGCTAATGTTTTTAACCCATATGGATTTAATAATTTTTTTGTTACAGTATCAAACATTGTTCTTGCTTCTTCTGAATTTACATCCAATACAGGATAAGAAAGGCTTAATGCGAATAATTGATTTGGTCTTATTTTCTTATCTCCTAAAACATCATATAAACATTTTCTTTTTTTGTTATAAAATTTTTCTATAAAAGATTTTTTACATTTTAATGCCATTTTATCATAATTCATTTTTTTATTTTCTTCTGGTTTTCTCTTTGATAGTTCATTCATTATTTTTAATGCATTATACCACATAGCATTAATTTCTACTGGTTTTCCATTTCTTGGCGTTGCAGGAATTCCATTAAATTTTACATCCATCCATGTATTTTGTGTTGATTCTGTACCAGAAACAATAAGTCCGTCTGTATCTAAATAAATATTGTTATTATCTATATCTATTCCTATTGAATAGTTTTGTATAATACTTTCCAATTTTGGATATATTTCTTCCATTATAAAATCATAGTCGGATGTATAATTTAAATATTTTTTTACTTGTTCAAATAATAATAATGATGCATCTACACTATTGTAAAGTGGTCTATCATCTTCTTCACTATAAGCATTTGGAACTAGTCCATATTTTATATCTCTTACACATGTTCTTAATACTTCTTTGGCTATATCATATTTTTTGGTCACTAATAATAAACCTTCAAAAGAAATTAGTGTGTCTCTCATCCAATCCAAAAACCATGGATATCCTGCAATAATTGAATATGTGTTAAATAATGGTCTTTTTATTATAAAATTATCTACTGCAATAAGCAATTGCTTTATTATTTGGTCCCTTTTTTCCTCTTGTTCTGTTTTGTTTTCTTTTTTGTCTATTAATTGAGCTCTTATAATTTCTTGATTTTGTCTAACCACTTCATTTGTTATTATTGCTCTTGCATCTAGTTCTTCTATATTTTCTTCTAAAGAACATATTACAGAAATTATTTTTTCTTCATTTTTTTCAACATTTACTTCAAATCTTCCTGGTATTACATGATTTTCTTCTGCTTCAAATCCACGTTTTTCTTCTTCTATATAAAACATATTAAAAAATGTATCATTATGATGTTCTATATATTCACTTTCAGAAACTTGCATATATATTGGCTTTCCATTATCAATGCTTACTTCTAGTTTTCCTCTATTATATTTTTCTTTTAAGTCATATATATGGTCTTTGTTCATACCATGAGAATCTCTATAATTCATTATTGGTGTTAAAATTATTTTTGTATTATGATTTCCATTTTTTATTTTATAATATATTGCTACCGTATTTTTTTGATATTGCATACATATTACTTTTTTTATTTCTACATCTTCAACTTGATATGTATAAACAGGCATAAATTCTTTTACAAAACTTACTTGGTATTCATATCCATGTTTAATAAAACATTTACCTATATTTGTAAATAGATCATATTTTTTTCCATCTATTTCAATGCTTTCATCTATTTTTGATAATATTAGCATTCTCTTTGCTGGTGGTATAATCGGTGCCATTAATAATCCATGATATCTACGTGTATTTGCTCCAATAATTGTTGATGAAGCATATCCACCTATTCCATTTGTAATTACCCATTCTTTATTTAATCCATTTTCTAAATTTAAACTCTCTTTAGTGAATCTCATTTTCGACTTTCCTTTCTTCATTTACTTTTGTGATTCTGTTTAAATTTCTCGTCAGATTCTTTTATTGATTTTATTCTTTCACTATATTTATTACTAAATTTGCTTTGTCTTGTTTTTGTGTGCTTACTTTTTGTTGTTTTTTGATTTTTATTACTTTTTTTCTTTTCCTCTTTAGATTGTATTTTTTTAATTTTATTAATACGTTTATCAGATTTTAATTTTGCATTAAGCATTACATATTCTGGATCATTTTCTCTATCTTCATATTTTAAGTCATTACATATTAATTTTATAGCTGCTTCTGCTACCATATTAGGATCATGTCTAACTTTGCCATCTATAATTGTTGATATATTTTTCTTTATAAATTTTATCTTTTTTAATTTTGGATCATCTAGTTTTTGTTCTACTAAATCAGAACCCTCTAAATTATATTTTTTAATATATTCTGGTATTACCTCTCCTGTATCATATATACAATAATCTATTAATCCTTCTCCACAATGCTCTATTATAGCTTTTAAGTGATCTGCTACAGAGTAATCATCTGTTTGACCTAATTCTGTCATTATATTATTTACATATATTTTTTGAGCTTTACTTTCTTTTATTGCTTTTGCTACTCCATTAACTAATAAATTTGGAATAATATTTGTATATAAACTTCCTGGTCCAATTATTATACTATCTGCTTCCTTAATAGCTTGTATTACTCCCTCTGCAGGTTTACAATTAGAAGGTTGTATATATACTCTATTTATTCTAGTCATCTTTTCACTAACTATTTCTGGTATCATATCTTTGTTTTCTACAACATATCCATTTTCTAGTTCTGCACATATTCTCATCTCATCATTACTTACTGGAAGCACTTTTCCTATAATATTAAATACAGAACTACTTTTTGAAATCGCTTTAACATCATTTCTATAAATTTCATTCATTGCTGTATAATATATGTCAGAAAATTTTAATCCTCTTAATTGTGGATTTATCATTTCATGATTTAATAGTTGTCCTATTTCATCTCTATTTTCTGGCTCTAATGAAACTATACTATCTTTTATATCTTCAAATGGTAAAGCTGTTTGTAATCTTTTTCTAGATTCTGATGGCTCTTTTCCATATTCAGAGACTGCAACAATTGCAGTTAAATTATTAGTATATTTTTTCATACCTGTTAAAATTGTATTAAGTCCTGCTCCTCCACCTATTACAACAATTTTTGGACCTTTATCATAAATTGTTCTGTCAAAAATTAATGATTTTACATTAACATTCTTTTTATTTTTCATTCTTTCATCTGTTGCTTCAATAAAAAGTTCCATATTTCTTTTATTTAGCATTATTAATCCTAAAACAATTAAAACAAATCCTATTGCAAATATTACTACAATTTTTCCCGCTTCGGAAAATTGCATTTCTTTTGTTACTAATATATCTGAAATTCCATAGCATGTAAGCACAATTCCTACTAATATTAAGAATATCCATCTTTTCATTTTAGAACTTGATTTTAACCAATGCATTATTCCTTTCATTATTTTCATTCCTTTCTTTTTAATGTATTATTTCTATTTCTGTTTCTATTTCAACTCCAAATTTTTCTAGTACTTGTTTTTTTATGTATTTTATCAAATCTTCTACATCTTTTGCTTTTGCATTTCCTTTATTTATAATAAAACCTGCATGTTTTTCTGATATTTGTGCATCTCCTATTTGATATCCTTTTAATCCACATTCATCAATTAATTTTGCAGTAATAAATCCATCTCCTCTTTTAAATACACTTCCTGCACTTGGATATTCTATTGGCTGTTTTTCTATTCTATTTTTCTGATATTCCTTTATTTTTTCTATAATTTCTTCTTTTTTACCACTTTCTAATTCAATTTCTGTTTCTATAATAATATAATCTTTTTTTGAGAAAATACTATTTCTATATTCGAATTTTGCTTCTTTATTATTTATTTTGCTAATTTGTCCATTTCTATCTATGTATGTAATACTATTTACAATGTCTTTCATTTCTGAACCATATGCTCCTGCATTCATTCTTATTGCCCCACCTATTGTTCCAGGTATACCTGAAGCAAACTCAAATCCAGAAATATTTTTGTCTGCTAATTTATATGAAATTTCACCTAATTTACAACCTGCTCCTAATGTAATTCTATATTTTGAATCAATTTTCTGTATTTCAAATTTCTTAATTTCAATTTTTAATACAATTCCATCAATTCCTTTGTCACTTACTAATATATTACTTCCATTGCCAATAATTATAATTCTTATTTTTTCTTCTTTTAAAATTTTTAAAATTTTTTGTAGTTCAAATACTGAAATTATATTAACTAAAATTTTAGCATTTCCACCTATTTTAAAAGATGTATGTTTTGACATTGGTTCATTTATATGCATTCTTTCTTTTGGAATAATCTTTTTAATTTCTTCTAAAATCACATTTTCCTCCAATAATACAATATTTTATTCAAATGCTTTAAAATCATTTGACATATATAATATTTTACCAGTTGCTGTTTCTTGAACATCTTTGTTCATGACTTCCCCATCACTATAATTAACAATATATGTATAATCATTATTTGTTATTCCCATATCTTCTAGAATAGTTTTATCTAAATAATAATATTTTTCGTCTTTTTGGGCTGATGGTAAAAATGCTGTTTCATTAATAAAATTAAAATATTTTTCTGGTATCTTATCTTGTGTAAGTTCTTCTCCAACTAAATAACTTTCAATTCCTACTGTCTTATATTTAGTATATACTTCTAAAATTGCATGTTGAACCATTTCAAGTTCTACAATCAATCTTTTCTCTCTTGAATCTTGTAATGTACTAACCCCTGAATATACAGTAATTGAAGCTATTATTACAATAATTATTATCATTACAACTAATGCAATTAATGTTACACCTTTTTGTTCTTTTTTCATTTGAATTTTACCTTTCTTTCTAATTTTATTATATATCATTATTTTTATTTATATCTGTTATTTATATTATCATTTTTTTCCTAGTTTTACAATATTTTTTTATAAATCTCTTCCTTTTTTATTAATTTTATGTTATAATAAGATTGTTATGTTTTATTTTATTGAACGGAGGTTATTTATATGTGGCAAATTTGGTTAATTGCTGCTGGTGTTTTTATTATAGGAGAAATTATTACAGTTGGTTTTTTAATATTTTGGTTAGCAATAGCTGCATTAATTGCTATGGTTGTTAGTTTTTTTACTTCAAATGTTATTATTCAAATGTCAGTATTTGTTATTTCATCTGCAATACTAATCTTTGCAACAAAACCACTTGTTAAAAAAATCAATAAAAAAGATCAAGTTTCAACAAATGTATATTCTATAATAGGAAAAAAAGCAATTGTTACTGAAGATATTGATTGGACTGCTGGAACTGGGCAAATAAAATGTGAAGGCGAAGTTTGGTCTGCAAAAACAAAAGAGCAAGTCAATATTCCTGAAGGCAGTGAAGTTGAAATTGTTTCAATTGAAGGTGTTAAAGCTTATGTTAAACCTTTAAAAATTGCAACAGTAACAAAATAATATATTGTATTAATTAGAATAAATTACTCATAAAATAAATCAAAAAAATTTAATTAAGTTATTAAGATATTTTATATAAAAAAATTTAAAGGAGGATATTATGTGGTTTTTAATTGTACTACTTATTATAGTTTTAATTATCGCATTCAAATCAATCAAAGTTGTTAGACAATCTGAAGTTTATATTATAGAAAGATTAGGAAAATTCCATAAAGTTGCTGATGCTGGTCTTACAATAATAGTTCCATTTTTTGATCATGTTAGAAGTGTTGTTAGTTTAAAACAACAAACAATGGATATTCCACCTCAAGGTGTTATTACTAAAGATAATGTTACTATTACAATCGATACAGTTGTATTTTATCAAATAACAGATCCTGCAAAAGCAGTTTATGAAATTCAAAGTTTAAAGAAAGGTATTGAATATCTTGCAATCACAACAATTCGTGATATTGTTGGTAAAATGGATTTAGATGCAACATTTAGTTCTAGAGATGGAATAAACTCAGAATTAAGAGTTATACTTGATGAAGCAACAGACAGATGGGGATGCAAAATCGATAGAGTTGAAATTAAAGATATTACTCCACCAGCAGATATCAGAGATGCTATGGAGAAACAAATGAACGCAGAAAGAAATAAAAGAGCTTTAATTCTAGAAGCTGAAGCTCAAAAACAATCTGCTGTTACAATTGCAGAAGGAAAAAAACAAGCAGCCATTCTAGAAGCAGAAGCTGATAGAGAAGCAAAAATTCGTAGAGCTGCCGGTGAAGCACAAGCAATAAAGGCTGTTGCTGAAGCTAAAGCAAAAGAAGTTTCTATGGTTTATGAAGCTATAAAAACAGCTAACCCAGATGACAAATTAGTTCAAATAAAATCTCTTGAAGCACTTGAAGAAATTGCTAAAGGTGATGCAAACAAAATATTTATTCC
This sequence comes from uncultured Clostridia bacterium, assembly GCA_944388045.1. GTDB lineage: Bacteria > Bacillota > Clostridia > TANB77 > CAG-508 > CAG-269. Next base: position 31,584 of record CALXHG010000016.1, read on the forward strand.
TTTTGAAGCAACTAGTGTTTTAAGCAGTTTAGGTACAGCAAAAGAAATATTTACAGATGAAAAAAAGTAAAAGTCAATGAGAAAATCTCAAATGGCTTGCGATTGTAGCATTTTATACAATAGGAAAGTATAAATTTCTTATTGTATAAAAAAATGAACTCTATATTGTATATGATATAGAGTTCATTTTTTATTTACTTATCATTTATTCTTCTATTATTTATATCTTTTTTATATTTATGTTTATATTCATTAAATAAAGCTTTGTTCTTCCATTCTAAATATTAATTAATATTTTATTTATTTTCTACATCTGTTTTAATAAATGGTTCTACATGAACTATTGCTTTATATACATTTTCTAGTTTTGCAATAGAATGCTCTAATTTATCTGCAAGTTTATGGCTTTGAAAAGTTGTCATATTTCCATCAACTGCAATCACTATGAAAATAATGTATTTATAGCCAACAGGAGTTGAAGAAATGTTGTTAATTGCTTTTATTTCTTTATATTTTTTTATTACATTTACAATAGTTTCTCTTGTTTTTTCATCAATAGAAACATCCATAAGAACATTATAACTCTCTATAAATATTTCTATACCTATTTTACAAATCCATATAGATATACCTATACCAACAATTCCATCAAACCAATGTATTCCTTTTACAGATAAAAGTGCAGATATTAATGTAAATGTTGTAATAATGCAATCATTTCTATGGTCTTGCATATTTGTTTCAAGTAAAATATTTTTATATTTTTTATAAGAACTTTTAGCATAAACATATAAGCTTAATTTTACTATTATTGTTATTAAGCATACTATTACTAGCCACCAGGAAAATTGTAATTCACTGCCATTTATAAGTGTTGAAATTGCATCAATAATAGTTTTTACTGATAAAAGAATCATAGAAATAGCTATAAAAAGAGAAAATAAGTATTCAGCTTTTCCATGTCCAAAATTATGATTTTCATCCTTTGGTACACTAGCAATTTTATTTCCTATAAATGCCATTAATGATGCAAATATATCACCTGCACTATTAATACTATCTGCAATCATTGCTTGACTCTTACTTGTTATTCCTACACACGCTTTTATTACTAATAAAAAAATATTTCCTACCATTCCTAAGATTCCAACTCGATTTGTTACTTTATATCTTTTATCTACTTTTTCTTCCATTTTTACAACTTACCTTCCTTATGGTTAAATTTCACTTATATTAGAAAAGTATTTATTATATTGATTTTTGTCTAAAACAAAAACTACGTTTTATTTATTCCTAATATTCCTCCAAACATTCCGCAAATTATACTTGATATTATCATAATAATTGAATGTAATGTTAAGCTAAATTGTTGATTTATTATACTAGAAATAATGTATATTATTATTAAATATATTCCACCAATCAAAGCTCCATTTAACAACCCATTTTTATTCATCTTTAAATTTGCTATTGTACTTCCAATAAATATACTTATTGCTGTTATAATAATAATTGTAGGTGTAATAATATTTTCACTAACACTTGAATATGTTAATATTATTGAAAATATAAATAATAAAATTAATGTGGATACAAATGAAATAATTACCCCTTTTATAATATTTAAATTTGGCATAGAAATTTTCCTCCTATTTTTAATGAATATTTAATTTTTATAAATCCATTTTTTTATGTTTTATTTAAATATATTCATCTTAAATAAGAAATATAACCTTAGAATTTGTATCCTAAGGTTATATTCTCTATGCTGTTTCTCTCGTTTCAGCAATCATTCTTTGTGGTTTTTTATTTACTTTATTTGGATTTTCAATAATTTGTGGTTTAGCATTATTAGCTATTGTATCTTGTGTTATAATACATTTTTCTATTTTTTCATTAGAAGGAATATCAAACATAATGTCTCTCATAACACTTTCTATTATTGATCTTAATCCTCTTGCCCCTGTTTTTCTTTCTATTGCTTTATCAACTATTGCTTCTAATGCTTCTTGTTCAAATTCTAATTCTACTCCATCCATCTCTAGTAATTTTTTATATTGTTTTACTAAAGCATTTTTTGGCTCTGTTGTAATTTTTATTAATGCTTTTCTATCTAATTCTTTTAATGTTGCAATAATTGGTAAACGTCCTATAAATTCTGGTATCATTCCAAATTTTAACAAATCTTGTGGCAGAATTTGTTCAAATACTTTGTATTTATCTATATCTTTACTACTTTGTATTTCTGCACCAAACCCAATTGATTTTTTTCCTATTCTATCTTTTATAATATTCTCTAGCCCTTCAAATGCTCCTCCACATATAAATAATATGTTAGATGTATCTATTTGTAACATTTCTTGTTGAGGATGTTTTCTTCCTCCCTGTGGTGGAACAGATGCTATTGTTCCTTCAACAATTTTTAATAATGCTTGTTGAACACCTTCTCCACTAACATCCCTTGTAATTGATGGATTTTCTGATTTTCTTGTAATTTTATCTATTTCATCTATATATATAATTCCCTTTTCTGCTCTTTCTATATCTCCATCAGCTGCTTGAATTAATTTTAATAATATATTCTCTACATCTTCTCCAACATATCCTGCTTCTGTAAGTGTTGTAGCATCTGCAATTGCAAATGGAACATTTAATATTTTGGCTAATGTACTAGCTAGTAAAGTTTTACCACATCCAGTTGGTCCCACTAATAATATATTACTTTTTTGAATTTCAACATCATTATCATCTATATTATATTTTCCTTCAAGTTCTTCTTCATGTGCTACTCTTTTATAATGATTATATACTGCTACAGCAAGTGTCTTTTTTGCCTCATCTTGACCTATTACATATTCATCTAATATTTCTTTTATTTCATGTGGACTTGGTATTTCTGCTAAACCAGCTAATGTATATGTTTCTTCTTCTTCAGCATATTCTGCTTCAATAATTTCATTGCATAAACCTATACATTCATTACAAATATATACTCCTGGTCCTGCAACTATTTTTCTAACATTGTCTTGTGTTTTTCCACAAAATGAACATTTTATATTATTTGGTATATCATTTTTTGACATTTATACTCTCCTTTTTTTAAGTTCTTTTTGTCATAATTCCATCAATTAGACCATATTCAAGAGCTTCTTCTGCTGTCATATAATTATCTCTTTCTGTGTCTCTTTCTATAACTTCTAATGATTTTCCTGTTCTTTCACTCAAAAACTTATTTAATTTTTCTCTTGTACGAACTAAATGATCTGCATGTATTTTTATTTCTGTAGCTTGACCTTGTAGTCCTCCACCACCAATTAAAGGTTGGTGAATCATAATTTCAGAATTTGGCATTGCAAATCTTTTTCCTTTTTCACCTGCTGTTAATAATACTGCTCCCATACTTGCAGCTAACCCTACACATACTGTTTCTACAGGACATTTTATATAATTCATTGTATCAACAATTGCCATTCCATCTGTTATAGACCCTCCTGGTGAATTTATATAAAAATATATTTCTTTATCTGGATCTTCTGACTCTAAAAATAACATTTGTGCAACTATTAAGCTAGATGTTGTTGGATTTACATCTTCTCCTAAATATATAATTCTATCTTTTAATAATCTTGAAAATATATCATATGAACGTTCTCCTTTACTTGTTTGTTCAACAACATAAGGTACTAAACTTGATTTTTCTAACATATTTTTTATCCTCCTAATTTTAAATTTTACATCTTTAGTATATCAAAAAGTAGTTAAAAAAGCTAGGAAAAGTTTAATCTTTTAATAAACTAAAAAACATCCCTCCTAACCTTTTTTATTTATTTTATTTTTGCATTTTTTACTATGAAATCTATTGCTTTTTCAGATTCTATTCCTTCTTTAATATAATTTTTTAAATCTTCATTGTCTTGTATTTCTTCCACTTTCTTTCCATAGTTTTTAGCCATTTCTTCTAATTTTTCTTTTATTTCTTCTTCACTTGCTTCTATTTTTTCTGCATTTCTGATTGCTTCTAAAGTAAGTCTTGATTTTATTGCTTCTATAGCTTGTGGTTCATATTCTTTTCTTACTTCTTCTTCTGTTTTGTCAATCATTTTTAAATATTGTTCTAATTTTAATCCTTGATATGAAAGTCTTTGATTAATATCTTGTAACATATGATCTACTTCCATGTCAATCATACCTGATGGAATGTCTATTTTTACATTATCACAAACAGCTTTTATGGCTGCTTCTTCTGTTTCATATTTTGCTTTTTGTTCATTTTCTTTTTCCATCTTATTTTTTATATCTGTTTTTAGTTCTTCTAATGTATCAAATTCACTAACATCTTTAGCAAATTCATCATCCAATTTTGGTAATTCTTTTTTCTTTATTTCATGTAATTTTACTTTAAATGTTGCTTCTTTTCCTGCTAAATCTTTAGAAAAATATTCTTTAGGAAATGTTACTTTTATTTCTTTTTCTTCATCGATTTTCATATTAACTAATTGTTCTTCAAATCCTGGAATAAATGCTCCACTTCCTATTTCTAATTCATGTCCTTCTGCTTTTCCACCTTCAAATGGAACTCCATCTGTAAATCCTTCAAAATCTATTGTTGCTATATCTCCATTTTCTAATGCTCTATCTTCAATTGTTATTAATCTTGCATTTTGTTCTTGCATCTTTTTTAGCTCTTTTTCTATATCTTCATCATTTACAGAATATTCTACTTTCTTTATATCTATTCCTTTATATTTTCCTAGTTTTACTTCTGGTTTTACTTGTACAACTGCTGAAAATATAACATCTTTTCCTTTTTCCATTTGTATAATGTCTACTGTTGGTCTACTTACAACATCTATTTTGTTTTCTTCTAATGCTTCATCATATGCTTGTGTTGCAACATCATTGAATGCATCTTCATAAAAGATTTGTGCTCCATAATATTTTTCTACTATGTTCATTGGAGCTTTTCCTTTTCTAAATCCTGGTATATTAATATATTTTGCATTTTGAAAATATACTTTTTTCATAGCATTTTCAAATTTTTCTGCTTCTACTGTTATTTCTAATTTTACTTCATTTGCATTCTCTGTTTTTTCAACTTTACAATTCATTTTAAAACTTCCTTTCTTGTATTGGCTTTATTTAGCTTTTATATTATATCATATATTTTCCATTTTGCAATAGTTTTTCAAAGATTTGTAAAATTTTCGTTAGTTCAGAGAGAAATTTTCTACTGAATTATAATGTTTTCATATTACTTGTTTAATATGATTAATTTTACATTTACCATTCATTAAAAATATTTCAATAACATCAAATCTTATTATATGCCTACAATAATTATTATGTGTTAAAAAAATTGCAGCACTATGTTTCATATGTTTCTTTTTAATATAATTAACAGCTTCACTTGGTTGTCCATAATTTATATTTGTTCTCGTTTTTACTTCTATAAATACCAAATTTCCATTTTTTATAGCTATAATATCTATTTCTCCATATATTGTATAATAATTTGTACTTATTATTTTATATCCACTCTTTTTTAAATATGTTTGAGCTATTTTTTCTCCTATTGTTCCAATTTTTTTCTTGTTTACTTTTAACATAACAATATTTTTCCTTATAATTAAATTTAGGTTTTTAAAAAAGGATTTACCTATAAACCTATTTTTCTTTAATCTTATATCTTTGACCTGGCAATTCTTCTATAAAATCTTCCATTTGCAATAAAAGTAATTTATAACTTGCTTCTTGTATAGAAATTTTACATTTCCTTGATATTTGATTAATATCTAGTACTTCATCTTCTAAATTTTCATATATTAATTTCAGTTCTTTAGGAATAATTACTTTTTCTTCTTTTTTATTTAAAGATTTTCTCTTTTTCTTAAACTTTATATTTTCAAAACAATTTAAAATATCTTCAACATTTGTTACTAAATTTGCTCCATTTTTTATGAGTTTGTTTGTTATAAAACCTTTTTTATTTTCTATACTACTTGGAATACAAAATACTGGTTTACTTAATTCTTGAGTAATTTTGGCTGTGACACTTGTTCCACTTCTATAGCCTCCTTCTACAACAAGTGTGCCTATTCCTAATCCTGCAACAATTCGATTTCTTTCCAAGAATTTTTTTGAATCAGCTTCTGTGTTATCGTCATATTCTGTAACTAATAATCCTCCTTCTTTTACTATATTTTTAGCTAAATCTATATTTTGTTTTGGATAAATATTATTTAATCCACAAGGTAGTACAGCTATTGTTCTTCCAGAATATTTTAAACATGTTTTATGTGCTATACTATCAATTCCAATAGCTAGTCCACTAATTATTATTAAATTATATTCTGATAAATTTTTAGTAAATTCTATACACATTTTTTCACCATATTGTGTATTACTTCTAGAACCTACAACAGAAATTCCTTTTTTATTTAAAAGTTTAATATTTCCACATGTATATAATCTTGATGGAGGATTTTTTAATTCTCTTAATTTTTCTGGATATATTGTATCTGCATATTCTATTAATTTTCTCTGCATTTTCTTCATCCTTTTATATCTTTTACATATTTAGAAATTTGTCTAAATTTCTATATTGTATAGCTTCTGCAATATGATTGATTTTAATATTTTTTGAACTTTCTAAATCAGCTATTGTTCTCGCAACTTTTAATATTTTTTCATATCCTCTTACACTTAACTTTAATTTAGTAAAAGCTTCATTTAATAAAATTGTGCTTTTATCATCTAATTTACAAAAATCATAGATTAATTTTGTTGTTAATTCTGAATTTGTATAAATTCCAAATTCTTTATATCTGTCTAATTGAATTTTTCTTGCATTATTAACTCTTTTTTTTATTTCTTTTGAGTCTTCTGATTTTGCTTTTGAATTAATTTTTTCTATTTTAGGTCTTTTTATTTCTATTAAAATGTCTATTCTATCTATTAATGGTCCACTTATTTTCTTTAAATATTTATGTATTTCAAAATCTGTACATTTACAAGTTTTCTCTAAATCACCATAATATCCACATGGGCATGGGTTCATACTTGCAACAAACATAAAGTTACATGGAAATTTATAATTTCCGCTTAATCTATTTATAGTAATTTTCTTTTCCTCTAGAGGTTCTCTTAATGCTTCTAATACTGTTTTATTAAATTCTGTAAATTCATCAAAGAATAACACTCCATTATGTGCTAAACTAATTTCTCCTGGAATTGGAATTTTACCTCCTCCAACAATTGTAGCTATAGGAACAGTATGATGTGGTGTTCTAAAAGGTCTTTTACTTACAAGTCCATCTTTTTTTAATTCCCCTGAAACACTATGTATTTTCGTAATTTCCATAATTTCATCTACTGTCAAATCTGGTAATATTGTTAATAATCTTTTTGCAAGCATAGTTTTTCCTGACCCAGGACTTCCTATCATTAAACAATTATGTCCTCCTGCAGCAACTATCTCTAAAGCTCTTTTGGCTTGTTCTTGACCTTTTACTTCTGAAAAATCCATTTTATATTCACTTCTATTTATATTTTTTTCATAAATTACTCTTGAGATATTTATTTCATTATTTAAAAATTTTACTGTCTCATAAATTGTGGAAATAGGTATTATTTCTAAATCTTTTATAATAGCTACCTCATTTGCATTTGTTTTTGGAAGAATTACTCTTTTTATTCCTAATTGTTTTGCTTCCATACACATTGCTAATGCTCCATTTATTCTATTTAATTTTCCATCTAATGATAATTCTCCTATTAAAATAGTTTTATCAAATATCGACATATCTATTTGAGAAATATTTCCTATAGCAATCAATATTCCTATAGCCATTGGAAAATCAAAACAACTTCCTTCTTTCCTTATATTTGCTGGTGCTAAATTTATTAATATTTTTTTACTTGGAAATTCAAATCCTGAATTTTTTATTGCAGATTCGATTCTTTTTTTTGCTTCTTTCACACTTGTATCAGGAAGTCCTACAACCTCAAATTCTGGGATTCCATTACTAATATCAACTTGAATATCTATTAAATTTCCTTCTAAACCTATTAATGATATAGATTTTATCTTTGATAACATAATTTACCTTCCTTTTCTGTTTAATCTCACATAATTTAAGTTCTCAACTATATATTAAAAATCTCAAATATAATATAACTATTAAAATTTATATAAAATATTAAAATATTTTTATACTTAATAAATTGTAACTTTTAATTTTTTATTGCATTTTTTTCCTATTTATTATAAAATTATTTAAAACAAAAGAGTGGTGATTTTATGAAAAAGAAAAAAACAAATAGAAAAAATAATATAAATGTTCAAAATACAATTTCAAATTTAAAATTAAAAGTGTTTTTTATTGTTATTTTAATTTTAATGATAGTACTGATAGGTAGACTTGCTTTTTTACAAATAATAGATGGAGCTAATTTAAAAACTTTAGCAACATCTCAGCAAACTTTAACAGAAACAATTTCAGCAAAAAGAGGTTCTATTTTTGATGTAAATGGTCAAACTCTTGCAATGAGTTATGAGACAGATAAAATTTACATTGACCCTGAAAATATAAAACCAGAAAATAAAGAAACTATAGCAAAAGGTGTATCAGAAATACTTGGTTTAGATTATCAAGAATTATTAAATAAAATTAATTCTAGTACACGTCAATTTACAGTAGCCACAGATGTTGAACAAGATAAAGTTGATAAATTAAATGAATGGAAAAATAGTTTAGATATTGCAACTGGAATTAGTTTTGAAGAAACTTCTTCTAGAAATTATCCTTATGGTTCACTAGCTTCTACTGTAATTGGTTTTACTGGTGCAGATAATAAAGGTTCTTATGGTATTGAACTTTCTTGGGATTCTTTTTTAAGCGGAACTGCTGGTAAATCAGTTAGTTTAAAAGATGCTACACAATCTGAGATAGTTAATTCAGAAAAAAGTTACATTGCGGCAGAAAATGGTTATGATATTAATCTAACAATTGATGTTAATATTCAAAAAATTGTTGAAAAATATCTTGCAGAAGCTGTTGATGAATATGAATGTGATAGTGGTATTACAATTGCAATGAATCCGTCTAATGGAAAAATATATGCTATGGCAGATTATCCAAATTACGATTGTAATAATCATAATACACCAAATAGTAAATTAGCAGAAAGTTGGGATTTACTTACAAGTGAAGAGAAATCAACTTCCCTATTTAGAATGTGGACACCAAAAGCTGTTAATGATACTTATGAACCTGGTTCTGTTTTCAAATTAATCACTTCTTCTATTGCACTTGAAGAAAATATTATTGATACAGATTCACAAATTTATTCTTGTAATGGTTATTATTACATAAAAGGTGAAGATAGACCAATTAAATGTTGGAAATGGAATGACCCACATGGTTCTCAATCTTTAACAATGGCATTAGAAAATTCTTGTAATCCATTTTTCATGGACCTTGGACTAAAAATAGGATCTGAACGTTCTTACAAATATTATGATGCTTTTGGTTTATTTGATAAAACCGGTATCTCTCTTTCTGGTGAAGCACTTGGAAGTTTTTATGATTTAAATAAAATAAATGAACATGAACTTGCAACTATGTCTTTTGGTGAACGTTTTACTATTACTCCTATTCAAATGATTACTGCAGTTTCCGCAATTGCAAATGATGGAGTTTTAGTTCAACCTCAATTAGTAGATAAAATAACAAATACCGATACTGGAGAAGTTACTGAATTTACAACAAAAGTTGTTAGACAAGTAATTTCTAAATCTACAGCAGATAAAGTTGCTACAATGATGGAAAAAGTTGCTACTGAAGGTACTGGAAAAACTGTTATGCAATATGTACAAGGATATTCAATAGGAGGCAAAACAGGTACATCAGAACCTAGAGCAAATACAGATGAAGGATATACTGCCTCTTATGTTGCTATTTCTCCTGTTGAAAATACAAAAGTTGTTTTATTAGTTATTTTAAAAAATCCTCAAGGAAGATTACATAATGGTGGACAAATTGCTGCTCCAACAGCAAGTAAAATGCTTTCAGAAATTTTACCATATCTTGGTATTGAATCTGGAAATAAGCCTGTTGAGATAGATACAAACATATCTGAAGATGAATTGTATTAAATACTTTTTTAGTATTTTTGTTTAACACAGAATTTTATTTTATAAGATTCTGTGTATTTTTTATCTAAATATTTTCTTTATTTAGCTTAATTCCTACTAACAAAACATAATCTTCTAATTCATTAAAACATTCTAAAATCTTTTTATATTTTTGTATTTTTCTATTTTCTTTAATATACTTACATACATCTATAAAATGTATTTCTGTTCCATTTTCTATTAAATCTAATTTATTTTTTTCTATTTTTAAAAATACACTTTGATAAAATTTCTTTCTAGTTAATTCAGATATTATTACTTTATTAAGAAATGCATCTTCTTTTTTCTCAAAATTTTTGTTTTTTAATTCTTCCTCATAAATTAAAGACCAATAGCAAAAAATTGATTCTTTAATTCTAGAATTTTTTACAATTTTAAAATATACTTCATTTTCTGTTTTATTTTCTAAAAATATTTTTGTTTTTATTACATTAAACTCATATTCTGACATATTACTTAATTTTAAAACATCCTGAAAACTTATTTTTTCTATCGTTGTATTTATTATTTCATTTAGCAAATCTTTCATTAGTTCATTATTATTTTTTATTAATTTTATTAGTTTTTCTATTTATATCACTCCTTTTTTTAGATAATTTTTTACAAAAACTAGAATTTTTAGAAAAAATTTTTTGAATTAAAAATTTTTGAATTAAAAAATGAATTTTTCTTAATAATTTCAGTATAGTTTCTTTTTATACTTTTGTCAACATTTTTTCTATAATTTTTTCAACTTTTCATCGACAAAAATCTACATTTTATTTATTTTATCAATGTTCTTAATTGCTGTTTTATACCCAAAATCAAAACATTTATCCATTTTCTTTATATCTAATAATCCTGTTCTATCTGTTGGTACTGTTAAAACAAAATCACTTAAATTTAGTGATTTTTCAGACAATTTATTTCCTGCAATATCTAAAGTTTTCATTACAAAATCCATCAAATCATAATTTTTTTCTACTGAATCTGCTTCAAAATTAACAGACATAATCTTACCATTATAAACTCTTTTTAGTTCTTCTACTGGTAAATTATCTAATACTCCTCCATCCATAAACAAATGATTCTTAAATTCACATGGACAAAATACAGCAGGAAAACTGCTACTTGCTCTAACTGCCTTTCCTATTTCGATTTCAGTTATATAATAATCATTTCTATCATTTCTAGATGCACAATTAGTAAAAATATATTCTTTTGCCTCTCCCACATCTACTGCTGATATTACTAATGGCATTCTAATATCACCAATATATTTAAACCCTTTTTTTCTAGATATTTCATTATATATCTTTTCTAACATTATTCCATCATTTAATCCGGTAATTCCTATTTTTTTATTTCTAATAAATTTTGTAATCCCATTTATAATTGGTTTACTTCTTATATTAATTATATCTTTAGCATATTTTTTAAATAACAAATATATATAATTTGGAGTATATCCCATTGCATATAAAGTAGCAACAATACTACCAGCACTTGTTCCGGCTATTGCGTCTATTTGTATATTATTATCTTCTAGAGCCTTTAATACCCCCACATGTGCAATTCCTCTAATTCCTCCACCAGCCAATACTATTCCAATTCCCATAAATTCCTCCACAAAAAAAATAGATAAATACTATATAATAGTTATTTACCTATTTTTTATTTTTAATCTATTTATTGAATTTTATTTCCATCAAAATCAAAATTTACTTCTTCAGAATCATTGTAAATTCTAATTTTTCCATCAGATACTTCTGTTGTAGCATGTACCATTTCTAAAACATTTTCTAAATTTTTATTAAATATTGTTGTAGTATCTGTATCATTTTTTACACCTTGAAAAGCATTTGTTCCACTAATTTGTTGAATTAAATCATATTCACAATTAATTAAAACTTCATTTTTATCATTAATAATTCCATATTTATTATTTTCTATTTTTATATAATATTGTGATGTTTCTGTTGATTCGATAATAGTTGTAAATGGTATATTTACTTCTTTTCCATTTTTATTATACACTTTTTGTTCTGTATCATTTTGTGCATATAGAAATACTCCCTGTATAATTAATGAATTAAATTCTGGTTTTAATATTTCTGTACCATTTTCATTAAAAGCTCCATATTTTCCTGTTCTTTCTACAATAAAAACTTCAAGTTCACTATCATAATTTATAGATTGATATTGTGTATCAATAACTTTTGTATTATTAATAAATACTCCAAATTGTCCATTAAATGAAGCAATTAAATATATATTATTTTTATTTTTAACATCTAATATTCTAGAAATTTGATTATATTCTAAATCTAATACTTTATTATACTCATAATCATAATATCCATATCTAAATCCATCACTTGTAATTTTACTAACAATATATCCAGATTTTCTATATTCATCTTCTTCTGTATAAAATTCATCTGATTCAATTGAATCAAATACATCTTTTATTAGATTTTTTCCTTTTGTATCATATATCATATATTTGTTATTTTCTTTAACAATAAGTTCATTTTCCTTATATCCTAAACTATATATTTCATCATATTTAGCCTCTAAAATAACATTACCTGTAATAGATAATAAACCATATTTATCATTCTTTTTATATATTAATGCATTTTTTTCATAGACATCTTCTGAGATATTATTTAAACTTATTACATCAACATTATCATATTCATCAAAAATCTCTGTATTACTTTTATTTAATATCTTTTTCTGTTCTCCATTGTAACAAAAAAACACATCTCTATGTTCATTAGGTATAATTATTTTTTCATATTCTATTTGAATTATTGTTTCATTATTTTGATTTTTTACTCCATATTTTCCGTTTTCTTCTATTAAACTATATATAATAGATTTATCTTCCACTTCTTCATTTATTTTTTCTTTATTGGGTAAATATATTGATAAACCTAATATTAATATAATAAATAAAATAAACATTATAATTTTTAATGTTTTTTTCATCTATTGGCTCCTCTCACATGTTTTTTAGTCAAATCTTTACAGTATAAAATTATTTTACTATTTTATTTTCCTTTTTTCAACACTTTTTACTAAACTTTCACATGAAAAGTTACCATATAATTGTCTTAAATAAAATATAATATGGTTTAAAATTGTTGTTACAGTTCAGTAGGAAATTTTGATATATTAATAATAAATAAATTTTGAATACGATTGGAGGAAATTTAGAATT
>CALXHG010000017.1 GCA_944388045.1 uncultured Clostridia bacterium
CTATATATATTGGTTTGATTTGGGACCGACCCTAGATGAAAAAAGGACCGACCCCAGACAACTACCCCAGTCAAAAAGGACCAACACCAATTATATCATTTAAAAATAGTTAAATCTATTCGGATTATTCATATTGTTCATATTCATTGTTCCATAAAATCCAGAAGTTGAAATTGTAATAAATTTAATTGAATAAATATCACAATAAACCATACTATCACTTTCAAGAGATCTTAGTAATATGTAACTTGCTCCAACATCCTCCAGAATACCTATTCTATCAACCATATTATTTGTTCCAATTAAAAATTCAACTCTCATCAATCTTCCAATTTGTTCTCTTAAAAAAGCCGGTGTATAAATTGAATTTGTTAAAATCTCTGGAGAATTTTGATTTATATTTACATTTCTATCTTCTTTTTTCTCTTGAGTAACATTTTCTTCACTATTTGTCATAATCTCACTTTCCTTTCAAAAATATTTCATAATAATTATATTCACAAAATGCAAAAATGTTACTAAAAATTTTCGCAATTGTTGCAAAGGTCGGTACATTTTCAACACCAACTTTCAAAATTAAGTTTGAGCATATTTTTCTGTTGGTCTATAAAAACAATGTTCTCCAAGTCTAGTATGAATTATTCCTGAGCCATTTGACGGAAAATATGAACTACAAGTCGGTCTAAAAGGATTTAAATACCACAAACAATCTCCAATTTCATTTAATCTATTACCAGATAAAGCCCAATCTGCAATATAATAATGTTCATCAGTTGGATTCATATTATAAATATTTTGAGAATTATATTGCCCTCTTATTGTTTCTCTTGCACAATCATATTGTTCTTCTTGGAAAATAATATTTCTTAAATTTCCTCCCTGTGATATCCTAGAATATTCTCCCTCTGTTGCATTTACTCTATTCATTATAGATGTAGCAACTGCTTTCATTCCATTATCTCCTTCTCCTCCAGCTTCACATTGTACAATTCTAGCTAATAATTCTCTTTCTGAATAAGCCATAAAAACACCTCATAATATTATATTACTAATAATATTATAAGGTGCAAGTTTTATAAAAATTATTATGCAAAAATCTGGTCTTTATATATGTTATAATCTCTCATCACTTTTCTAACATACATATTAGTTTCTGGAAATGGAATATTTTCTATATCTGAACCATCAGATTTTATAGTCTCTTGAGTAATCCATTTATTAACATTACCTTGACCTGCATTATATGCTGCTAATGCAACTTGTTTGTTATTATATTTTTCAAGTAATTGTGAAATATAAATTGTTCCTATTTCTATATTTATTTTTGGATCTGTAATATTTTCTTCTGTTAAATTTATTCCATATTTTTCTGCAATTTCTTGTGCTGTTGCTGTCATTATTTGCATTAATCCTTTTGCATTACTTTTAGAAACTGCATTTTCATCAAAATTGCTTTCTACTTTTATAATTGCATATATTAATTCTTTTTCTACATTATATTTTTCTGAAAATTCTTCTACATATTCACTATAACCAATTTTATAAATTAATTTTATTAAAAATGATTTTGCGTTTTCTGTAAATATAGATATAATTATTGTAAATATGAACACTATTATAATTATTTGTATTAATTTTTTTATCAAAATGTCCTCCTTTGTAAAACTCATTTATTTTTTAATACAACTTTTATATTTTATAATCTCCTATACAATAAAAGAAGTTTATTAAAATATATCGTTATAAACACTTATCTCTTACTTCTTGTATTTTTCTATTTATTTTTTGTATATCTACTCCTGCAATTTTCTCTTTGTCTGAGATTTTATACTTTTCCTTTAATTCTAAAACTCTTTTTACACTACGGTTTATTCTTCCAATTTTTAGTTTATTATATTCAACCATTTTTGTAATTCTTTCAATTGCTCTTTTTTCTTCTTTTTGATTAAAACGAAAAACAATTATATCATTTCCAGCTTGGAAAGCTTTTTCTATTGCAAAATTTGCACCATATAAAAATTTTATTGCTTTCATTTTTAAATCGTCTGTAAAAATAACTCCTCTAAATTTATATTTTCTTCTTATATATTCTATGATGAATTTTCTAGAAAGAGATGCTGGGTATACTCCTGTTATTTCTTTTATTACTATATGTCCAACTAATAAAGCATCTGCATTGTTTTTTATTGCTTGCAGAAATGGGTATAAATCTTCTTTTTCTATTTGTTTCATACTTCTTTTTGAAATAGGTAAAAAACGATGTGAATCTACTTTTGTAACTCCATGTCCTGGAAAATGTTTTATTACAGAAATAATTCCACTTTTTTGTAATTCTTGCATTGCCAAAACTCCATATTTAGCAACATCATCTTTGTTATTTCCATAGCATCTATCTCCAATTGGGTGTTTATCATCAAATCTTTTTATATCTAAAACTGGAGCAAAGTCTAAGTTAAATCCAGATTTTTTTAAAATTTCCCCAGTAATTTGTGAGGATTTTTTTACATATTCTTGTCCACCAACTGTAGCTATTGTATTTGCAGATGGCAAATTTAATAATTCTTTTGGCATTCTGTTAACTCTACCACCTTCTTGGTCTATTGCAATAAAAAGTGGTATTTTGTTTTCTTTATTTAGATCTTTTAATTCTTTTATTAATTTTAACATATCTTGATATGTATTAAAATTTTTTCTGTATAAAATAATTCCACCAATCTTATATTTTGTAATTAATGTTTTTATTCTATCTGTTATATAATTTGTATCCATACCAACCATTATCATTTGACCAATTTTTTCTTGTATTGTTAATTTATCTATATTCATAAATTTAATTCCTTCATAGATTATTATTATTTAAGAACAATTTTTTACTCATCCACAAAATATTAATATCGCTTTATTTTAGTTAAGATTTTTATTGAAAAAGTGCTATTATTTTTGGTAAAAATATTATTAATCCTATTACAACTGCTCCAATTGCAGATACTAATACAGCACTTGCTGCAACATCTTTTACAAATTTTGCTTTTGGGTTTATTTCTGGCATAACAACATCAACTAGAGCTTCTAGTGTTGTATTTATTAATTCTTCTGAAATTACAAGAACAAATAAAAATATGCACATTACCCATTCTAGTCTTGATATTTTAAGTAAAAATCCCATTATAATTACTGCAATCATAATATATATATGTATTTTTAAATTTTGTTCTCTTTTAAATGCTGATTTAAATCCACAAAAAGCATATTTAAAACTATTAATTAATTTTTTTCTTTTGACTCTTACAAATCTTTTAATAGTGGCACCTTTTTTCATATAAAAGCCTATTCCTTTCCATATTTTTACACAAAGAATTTTATCATAGTATTTTTTTCTTTCAAGCATATCTTGAAGCACACATAATCATGTAATAGTTTTTTAACTAGTCTCTTTTCTTAGATATTTTATTAAAATATATCACATTTTATATAAAATGTCTATGATTTTTATGAAATAGTTTGATTAGGGTCGGTCCTTTTTGTTATTGGGGTCGGTCCTTTTTTCGTCTGGGGTCGGTCCCTTTTTGTCCACCTAGTTTTAAAGCATAATATTAATAATATTTTTATCTATTTCGATTAATGAATTTTCTTGTAAATTTTCAAAAACATTTATCATTTTTGTTCTGTCAATTGCAACACAGCCTGCTGTTGGCTTTCCTATACTACAATGCAGAAAAATTGCACTTCCGATTTCCAGAAATATTTTCTTTATTAGACTTAATTTCTATTGCATATTCATATTGCTTTGGATAATCTATTAAATGTTCTGCACTATTCCAATCTCTTTTTACTTTTTGAATATCAACTAATCTATTATAATATATAGAATTTATATCATCAATCCAATATAAATCTGATGTTATTTGTATGTATTTTATATTTAATGGAATTTTTATTTCTTCCTTTTTATGCATTCCAAAAGCTAATCCTAATTCAAACTTACCACTAGGTGTTTTACCATCACTTTCTTTTTTATTATCTGTTATTCCATTCTTACCTATATATGCAAAACCTTCATCTAGTTTGATATTATTTTTGTATATAAAAAATTTAATTTTATTCAAGCTTTTCTCTCCTTTTTTATTAAATTATAAAAAATAAATTATGTGTTTATTTTGTATTAAAATAAAGTGTCACTTAAAATTGTAGCTAATATTATTGATATAGGTTATATTAAATTACTTTGGATTATTAACATGGCATGAGATAAAAAAGGACCGACCCTAATGTAAAAAGGGACCGACCCCAATAGCAAAAAGGAAAAAAAGAGAACCGGCACCAAATTGCCCGGCACCAAATTGTCGTTGTAAAATTATCCAACAAATACCATTTATTTATACAATAATTTGTATTATAATTGTTGTAGAGGTATTGCTTATGAAATATAGTGTAGAATATTTAAAAATTGTTGATGATATACTAAAAAATGATAGTGTAAAAAATTTAAGACAGTACAAACATCATTACTCATATACAAGATTAGAGCATAGTTTATCTGTCTCATATTATTCATATATTATTTGTAAGTTTTTACATTTAGATTACATATCTGTAGCACGTGCTGGTTTATTACATGATTTATTTTTTTATGATTGTGAAAACAAAACAACTAGACCAAAAAATCACATAAAAACTCATTCAAAAATATCTTTAGAAAATGCTAAAAAATTATTTATATTAAATGATAAAGAACAAGATATTATATTAAAACATATGTGGCCTGTTACCACAAAAATGCCAAAATATAAAGAAAGTTTTATTGTTACATTTGTAGATAAATATTGTGCACTTAAAGAATGGTCTATTTATTGTGCTTTTAAAACCCAACTTTGCTTCTTATTTCTTGTTTTACAATATCTAAATTTCTATCATTTGCAATATTTATAACATTAATGTTTGGATATTTTTGCTTTATTTCATCTGCCATTTTTAAATATTCTCTTTGTTGATTAATACTATTTTCTGCATCAAATGTTGATGCTTTGTATACAGCTTTACCTTCTCTTTTTAATCTTTGATTATATAAAGATTCATCTTGTAAATATAAAGTTATATAATAAATATCAAAATCTAATTTGCTAAAATCTTCTAATAATTTTTCATAAATATCTGAAAATGTGTATTGTTTTTTTCCTAATCTGCAATAATTTTCTTCTGTAAAAAAAGTTCTATCAAAAACTAAATTAATACTTTTATTTTCTAGCTTTTTTATATATTCTAATAAGTCTACATACATCTCTTCTGATTTTTTTCTTCCTGTTGGTGAACTATCTGCAGTTCCATTTAATCTATATAAATTAGTACTGCTTAATGAATATCTTATAAAATCTGTTATTGTCGTTTTTCCTGCTCCTTGTGGACCTTCTACTACTATTAATTTAGAATTTGCCATTTTTATTATTCTCTCTTTCTTTTTTTAATATATGTTAAAAATTTTATAATTATTTTTGCTTTATTCAATTCTAGTCTTTATTGTTATATCATATTAAATTTAAAAAATCTATAAAAATTTATAATTTTTTTATAATTACATTTAGTGAAATATATACATATTTTTTATACTATATACATAATTGAATTATTTTTAAAAAATTTATTCATATTTTCTCTAAAAAACATTTCTCCATCTTTACGTATAAATTCTTTGTACATATATTTACCTTTTCCTCTACCAGTCATTAAATCTTTATCATATAATTTAATTGCATTCGGAAAGGCTTCTGTATTAATAGCATTATGAACAAAACTATAAGTCATAAAAATTATTTCAAAAAAAGCTTCCTTTTTTACTTTTTCACTTAAGTTTTCATACAAATATTTAATTAATTCTAAATACAGGCTTTTCCAGTTTTCCACAAAAATAACAGGTGCAATTAAAATTCCAATTGGATAATCTGCATCTGCTAATTTATTGATAGCTTGTATTCTTTGTTTTAATCTTGATGTTCCAAATTCAACTTTATTTATAATTTCTTCTGAATTTACACTCATTCTAATAATTATTTTTTTATTATGTCTTATATTTAACAAATCATCTATCATCTCAAATTTTGTTGGAAATGTTAGTTTTCCTTTTTGAGTATTTGCAAAATTTTCTATTGTCCAAATTGCTTAAAATTATACTATAATAATTTTATTATAAATCTTTTCCATATTAATTAATTCAAAATTTTTATTTTGGAAAAATTAGATTAAATTATACATATTATCTTTCTGTTTCTAATTCTAGCAATTGTTTTCTTAATTTTTCTAATGCAATTTTTCTTGCACTAATTCTATTTTTTTCTTCTGGTGTTATTTGTGCTAAAGTTTTTCCGCTTTCTAATTCAAAAATTTCATCAAATCCAAATCCATTTTCACCTTTAACCTCTTCTGCAACAAATCCATCCAATTTTCCTGTTTGGCAGAAACTTTTTGACCCATCTGAAATAGCCATAGCAGTTATAAAACTAATTTTTCTTTTTTCTTTTGGTATTCCATTTAATTTTTCTATAATAGCCAAGTTTCTTTCTCTATCTGTACCTTTTAACCATCTTTTTGTGTACACTCCTGGAAATCCATTTAAATATTCAATTTGTATTCCAGAATCATCTGCTATACACATTTTTCCTTTTAACATTTTAGCTATAGTTTCTGCTTTTTTTATAGCGTTTTTTTCAAATGTATCTTGATCTTCTTCAACTTCTACATCTATTCCCATTTCTTCTAAAGATATAATTTTAAATTCTTTTAATATTTCTTGTGCTTCTTTTATTTTTCCTTTATTATTTGATACTAAAACTATTTCTTGCATTTTAAATCCCTCTCTTTTTTAATTTTAATAAATTGTTCCATTATTTTTATTATATTCTTCAAAAACCTTAATACATTCATTTCTATCCATTTGTTTTAAATTAATTAAGTCTTTATTTTTTCCCTCTAAATATTTATAAATTATATCATCTCTAAAACCAATATTTCCAGCATCTTCTTTTGTACAGCCATAATATACTTCTTTTATATTTGCCCAAATAATTGCAGACAAACACATTGGACATGGTTCACATGAGGTATATAAAATATAATTACTTAAATCATATGTTTTTAGTTTTTTACATGCTTCTCTAATTGTAGTTATTTCCGCATGTGCAGTTGGGTCTAAATCACATAAAACTCTATTATTTCCTTTTGCTACAATATTTCCGTTTTTATCAACTATAACAGCTCCAAATGGTCCTCCTTCTTTATTTTTAAATCCTTTTAAAGACATATCTTTTGCTATTTTCATATATTCATTCATTTCTTACCTTCTCCTTAATCAAAATTTATTTATATCTTTCTATAATTTTCTTTGCATATGAGCAATCTGCCTTTAATTTTTTATTTTCTTTTTTGGCATTTTCAATAATTATATCAACTAATTTTTTTGCAATTCCTTGACCTTGATATGAGCTTTCAACTTCTGTATGAACAATGTTCCAATATTCTTTTTCTTCAATAAAATCACATTCTCCAATTTGCTTATTATTATCACATGCAATGGCTCTATTTTCTTCTTTAATAAATTGTATTTCAATCATATATTACATTCCTTTCTAGATTTTCTAACTAAAACTTACTTTTTTATTCAACTATATCTTCTCCATTATTCGGATTACATCTTAAATACTTGTTTTCAAATTCAGAATCTTTATACATATCTTTTAAATGTATATATGTATATAATAATGTCCTTATAATTTCTAAATATGTATGGTTAGTTTCATTTCTTAACACCGAAATATGAATTAAATTCTGTGAAAATTGTGGGTAAGTTATTCTTACTAATGAATCTAAGTATTCAAAATTATTTTCCTCATTTGAATATGATTCATTTTTACAATCTAACATAGTTTTAAACAAATCTAAATATAATTTATTTATCATATTTATAATTTCATCATAATTTTGTTGATTAAATAAGTCTTCTGAAAAATTAGTATCCATATTAATTTCCTCCTTAAAATATTTGCTCAATAATTTTTTATAATATATTTCATTTTCTATCTTTTCCTAACATTGCTTTTAGAAATGCTTGTCTCATCCTCCAAGAAAATTTCCCATCATTTTTTATTTTTTCTTCTAGAATTTTTATTAAATATTGTACAGCTGAAGTTATATCTACAAACAACGTTCCTTCTACTTTTTGTTTTCTAGCAATACTTAAAACTATTGCCTTTTGTTTGTCTGTTAAAACACTGTTTGATTTTTTTACAAAAAGTATTTTTTCTTCTTTTTCTACTATTTCATATTTTTCTTTTTCAAGTGATTTTTGAAATATATTAAACATTTCATCATTCATATTTATTATAATTTTAAATTCTTCTTCCATATAAATTTCCATTCTTTTCTTGCTTCACTCAAAGTCACATATAACAATAAAAACCTTGAGATAATTTTTTCAAATCATTTCTCCTAATTCATCAATGAATCTACTTGTATATTTTCATCTTCATTACCTATATCTCGAGTAGCAATTGATTTAATACCTAGTTTATCCATAATAAACTTAAACCCATATGAATATCCTGCACAAACAGTATTCCCAGAATCAAATATTGAAACTATAGATTGATAAGAATCTTTTTCCTCATCAGTATAGTCATGATATTGAGATATTTCAATTAATTTGTCATGGACATATTTTATTTTCTTAAAATCATTGTCCTGTTTTTTTGCTTCTTCAATAATTTCATTATATTTAGTTTCAATACGATTTTTTACATTTATTTTGCTCCTAATATTTTTTTATCAATAAGAGTTGAATTTGAACTAGTTAGTTCAAACTCAACTCTTTATAATTTTTTGAATATACTTTTAACTTTCGGAATTTTCAATAAAGTCATACATTGCAAAAATAGCAATAGATTTAGCAAAATGAGTTTCTTCAAATTCTATTTTTTCAATCGTAGCAACTGATTTCAAATCTGAATAAACGCTATTTTTGAGTTCCGCTCTATTCAAAAGTCCATCAACGGTCAAAATATTGGGGCTTACAAATCTTACAAATGGAATAACTTGTTTCAAAACTATATCTTTTGCCTCACAAATCGTATATTTGTCTATTTCTTGTTTAGATAAAGTATTAATAGCTTTTTCAACTTCTTTGTCAGGAGTAATTAATCCCTTACTAATAGATTCTACATTATCTCCTAATAAATAAATCAAATTATCACTCACATAAAGATACCATATATCTTTATGTGAATATTGTTCCTTTAATACTTTATAAGCAGAATGAATTGTCTCGCAAATAACCATTTTATTTGCATTGTTGAACAAAGATTTTTTCAATACAAATTGACCTTTTTGAACAATGTTTTCACCATTAGTGCCAATTTTTCCTATGCCTATCATTGAGATAGCAATTTTCAAAATATGTGCTTCTTGCTCAAAAAGATAATATAAATATGTTATTTTAGCCAATACTCCAATCTTTGGATTTTCAACAATTTCCAAATACTCACTATATTTATCTTTTTGAAAGATTTCTTTGAAGGAAACTTGTTCTGCTTTTAAATTAATAGCTACACATTCAACTGTATCTCCATTAAAATAAATGCCAACAAAATACATAGTTTGCAAAGTTTCAGGGCAAAGTTCAAAAGGATCTTCCTTGCTTAGTACTCCTACATCAATTAATTTATTTACTTTATTTTTTATGGTAGGCCAAGAAAATCCCGTTGCCCTTGCTATGGATAGATAATCTCTTGGTTTTTTGTTTAAAATGTATTGCAAAACTTTATAACTGTTTCGTAATTCCTCATATTTCCGTTCAGTTGACGTCATAATAGTATTTTCCTTTCGCATTAGTAAAAAATTTACTTTAATTTGCTTTTTGCAAACTATGTAAATTATATCACATAATCTATTTTATTACAATATTTTCATTTATTTTTTTACTACTGTAGTTACTGTAACATTATAACTGTAAACTTATTTGTATATTCTTCATATTATTTTATATAATAAATATTTTATGTGAAAGGATTTTATATTATGGAAATATTACAATTATATTCAACTCGGTCCTCTTGTTGAATATTTACAAAATTTTTTGAAAATCTTAGGTTTTTATTTTGGAAATATTGATGGAATTTATGGAAATCAAACAAAAAACGCTGTTATTTCTTTTCAAAAATCTTTTGGTCTTTCTGCTGATGGGATTGTTGGTCCATCTACTTGGAATGCCTTAATGCCTTATATTAATGGTGCACTTGGATTTATTGTTCCTACTAATATTAGTTATAGTTCTAGCATTTTAAATATTAATTTAAATACTTTAAGAACTTTATATCCTTTTATTAGTATTGGTTACATTGGAAAAAGCATTTTAGGTAAAAATATTCCTTTTGTAAAAATTGGAAATGGAAATAAAGAAGTCTTTTATTCCGCTTCTTATCATGGCAATGAATGGATTACAAGTACTGTTTTAATGAAGTTTTTAGCTGATTATTGCTATTGCTATCAAAACAATTTAAATATCTTTGGATATTCTTCTAGAACATTATTCAATAATACTACAATTTATATTGTTCCTATGGTTAATCTAGATGGTGTTGATTTAGTTACTGGAGAAATAGGTATTGGTTCTCCCCCTTATAATTTGGCAAAAAATATTTCAAATAATTATCCATCAATTCCTTTTGTTAATGGTTGGAAAGCAAATATTAGGGGTGTGGATTTAAACTTACAATTTCCTGCAGGTTGGGAAAATGCTCGTAACATAAAATATTCACAAGGATATACATCTCCTGCCCCACGTGATTTTGTTGGATTTAGTCCACTTACAGAACCAGAATCTATTGCAATTTATAATTTTACTCTTACACATAATTTTAATCTAATTTTAGCTTATCACTCTCAAGGAGAAGTTATTTATTGGCAGTTTCAAGACTACAATCCACCTCGAAGTTTCGAAATAGGTCTACGTTTTTCAAAAGTTAGTGGCTATTCATTAGAAAATACACCTTTTAATTCTAGTTTTGCAGGATATAAAGATTGGTTTATTCAAAATTATAATAAACCAGGATATACTATTGAAGTTGGTTCAGGAACTAATCCACTTCCAATATCACAATTTGATACTATTTATGCTGATAATTTAGGTATTTTAACTTTGAGTTGAGAAAACTAAAGTTTCATATTGTTTCCTATTCAAGAAAAAAAATAAAGTTAGAATAATTTCATTTACTCTAACTTTATTAAATTATTATAATGCTTAAAGTCAAAATTCTCCATTTAATTTTTCCTTTTTTCAAAAATCATTTAAACTAACTATCCATCTTTATATTTTTTTATTTTTTATAAAACTATCTATAAATTCTTCTGATAATATATCCATTTCAATTGTATCATAATATTTTCCATTAATAAATTTAGATTTTCTTCTTCTTCCATATTCTTTAAAACCACATTTTTGGTAGCATTTTAAAGCTCTTTCGTTAAATTCCATTAAATCTAGTTTTATGTTATTTATATTTAAATAATTAAATCCAAAATCTAGTATAAGTTTTATTGCTTCTGTTCCATATCCTTTGCTTCTGTATTCTTTATCTCCTATAAATATTCCTAAAGTTGCTGTTCTATTAATAGAATCATAACTTTCTAATCCTATTGTTCCTATAAGTTTATCTTCTTCAAGAGTTACAATAAAAAAATTATAATTTTTTTCATTGTTTTTCTCAAAATATTGTTTTTCTGCTTCAAGTGTTGTTATACAAGCACTTCTACCAATATAATCTGTTGTTTCGAAGTCATTAAGCCATTCTGTAAATTTTTCTATTTCTTCATTTTCACTGTTTCTAGGAGATAAATAAATTCTTTCTCCTATTAATTTTTTAAAATATTTCATACAAACTCCCTTCCTTTCTAAATTACACTTCATCAGTTTGAGCGAAGCTCTTTTATTGTATCTGTTATTATTTCTATTTAGTTTTTAAAGTTAAATCCAATGTATTTATGTAATTTCATATTCAAAAAATTTTGAATATCTTTCTTAACGAGTGGAGAAACATCATTTATTCTATAAATTTTATCATCTACTTTTACTAATGGGTTTAAATATCTTTTTTTCCCTTTCACACTTGTACAATAAATTTGTGGATTAGGAAAATCGCTTTTATATACATCTCTACGTGTTGCTACTTCAAATTGTTTAAATAAATTGTTTATTTGTAAATCTTCACAATTTTCAATTAAATCTATAATTTCTTTGTCTGTTTTGTTATATAAATCATCAATTGAAATATATCCTTTTTGATTCATAGATTTTATAATGTCTGCAATAAATTGCATACATAATCTATCTTCATCTTCAATCCATCTTGGCCATACTTTTGAAATTTTATGAATAAATTCTTCACAAATATCCAAGTCTTTAAATCCAATTTCTTGAATTGATTCTTCATTTTCTAAAACAATTATATTATTATAATACTTTTCTATATCTTTAAGGTCAAATACTCTAGTCTGATATAATGCTCCTGATAGATTATATTCTAATCTATCACTACTCAATTTTGGAGTATCATTATCTGCTATTGGGTAAATATGATAATCTGATACTTCCTCTAATTTTATATTATCTCTTTTCAATAATTTCATTATTTCTTTTGAATTTTTTATTATTTGTTCTGTTCTTTGTTCAGTTGATTCTTGCTTTTCTGAATCTCCGTTCATAAAATCTATACAATGCTTAAATGTTGGTGTTGCAATATCATGAAATAATCCTGCCAATGTTTGTTTTTTATCTTTCGAAAAATGCCAATTTATTAAAGCTACTGCTATACTGTGCATTAATGAAGAATAATAATATTTATCATTATAAACTTTAGTATATAATGTTCCACAAGACATTCCTACACCATCTAGTCTAAGAACTTCTGGTGTATGAATATATTCTAATAACCATTTTGGAAATTCTGGTGATAATATTTTTAAATATTCTTTTATCTCATCATTTAATGTATCTAAATAATTTATCATAATTAATCATTCCTCTATATATTTTTTAGTAATTATTGTACTATTAATAAATTTAATATTATTTAATCATAATAAAATATTAACATATATTTTTTTTATTTTCTATACAATTACAAATTATTTTTTGTATATTTGGAATTTATATGTAAATCATATGATAGTAAGAGGTGATTTTTGTGACTAATATTAATTGTTCTTTGGATTGTATTTATCAAAAAGATGGAAAATGTTCTTATGATATTATTTCAAACACAAAAATAAATCTAAATACAGAATGTATATATTATTGTTCATATAATAATATAAAAAATGAATAAGAATGTATAACTTTTCTATTGTAAAAAAAGATTAAAATAATCTTTTAAAAAATTATTTTAATCTTTTTTACTGTTTATATGTTTCCAGCTAAACTGGGAGATAATTACTTTATTTATTAGTTAGATATAGTCCAATTATACAATTCAATTGAATTATTTCCATCTACATATTTTAAAGAAAGATTTCCTGCAGCAAAACTTGTACTTGATGTTGATAAATTAATTTTATATTTTGCATTTGTTTGGTCTACAACTTGTATACTTCCTACATTTACTTGTGAAATCCCATTTTTTTCTAATTTTAATTTACTAGGATCTATATATGAAGATAATTGAAAATTAATTGTTGTACTACCAGTTTTTAATTCTTGACCAGCATATTCATATCCACATTCTGATCTATATGAAGTTGTACATTCTGTTGTATAACTTGTTGAACAAAATATAAATAAGATACAACTTTTATGTGGAACTTTTGTACAAGTTTCATATGGTACTCTATCACAATCATATTCATAAACACTTTCATACTTAGCTTTTAATGTATATTTTTGTTTTGTTCCTGATACAGTTGGTAAAATTGTAATTGTACAAGTTTGTTTTATTGTACCACTTTCATTTTGTGCTGTTAAAGTTATTGTACCAGGTGTTAATGTTTTAACATCACATATTGTATTATATTCTCCACTTGTTGATATTGTTGCAACACTTGAATTACTATTTGTCCATTTTACATTTTCTGTTAATTGTAAATTGTTAGGTTGTATTGTTGCCTTTATTGTAGTTGTCTCACTAGGTTTTAAAGTTACCTTTGTTTTATCTAATGCTATTTCCGTAATTGATGATTGAACTACAACTTTACATTCTGCAACTTTTTCATTGTCTGTAGTTGCTGTAATAGTTGCACTACCATTTTTAATTCCTGTTAATACTCCTTGCTCATTTACTGTTACTATACTTGTATCACTACTTGTCCATGTAATATCATTTAAAAAATTAGCTTCTTGTGGTTGTATTGTAGCAATTAATTTTTGTTCTTTTGATTTGCTTAAATCTATTATTGTTTCAGTCTTGTCTAATGCAAGTGCTGTAGGCGTTGTTTGAACTGTTATATCACAACTATCTGTTTTATCATTAGAAGTCCTTACTGTTATTGTTGTAACTCCATTTGAAACACCTGTAACAAGTCCAGATTCATCAACTGTAGCAACATTTGTATCACTACTTGTCCACATTAATTCTGTACCTGTATTTGCAAAAGTTGGGTTAAAAATAGCATTTAATTGTATTGTTTTCTCTTCTGAGCTCATATCTATTACATCTTTTGGTTTATCTATTTCAACTGTCAATACTCTAATTGCTTCTGTTGGTATAACTTCTACATTACAATAAGCTGTTTTTGTTATTCCATCTTGTTCTACTGTAGCAATTACTTGTGCAGTACCAATTTCTCTTCCTAAAAGATTAACTTTTTTGTTATCAACACTATCTTCTTCTATTACACATACATTAGGATTGGTTGTTGACCAAACAATTTCCCCATCCATATTGCTAACAACTTTTATCTCTTTTCTATCACCTAATTCTAAATCTGGTATAGAATTTGGTTGTAATTTTAATATATAATTTTCTTCATCTGCCTCTAAAATAGTTGCATCATCTAATATTTTGTATTGTCTTCCACTTTTTAATTGTCTTGCTTCTTCATCTTGTTCAATAAATGTAACTATAAATTGTCCATCTTGCTCGTCTAATACATAATCTTCATCACCTATATTTAAATCCAAATAATATTCTAAATTTTCTTTTTCTATACCATTTATACTACTTGCTCCTAATGCTGATACTGCTGAAGCTTTTAAAATGTTCTTTTCTTCACTAATTTCCGTTTCTTCCTTGGTTGCTTGCCCCAATTTTAATAAGCCATTATCTGATGTTAACATTGCGATTGATACCGATGCTATAATTAATAATACTACAACTGTAATGACCAAACTTATTAAAGTTAATCCTCTACATTTTTTCATTTTATTTTCCTCCTTTTCATTAAATACATATTTTTTAATGAAAACACAAAATTTTTTCAGTTGTAAATATATCATTTTATAAAAATAGGCAATAACATTTCGGTATATAATATATAAAATTGTATTGTAAAATGTATTTTCAACAATTTGTGTATTTAATTTTAAAATTTTATAACAAGATATATATTTTTATAAATTTATTCTTGATTATAAAATAAAAATAATACCTTTATAATATAATTATACCTTTTTTTTACATAATAGTCAATAATTTAATAAAGTATATTATTTACATATTTTGAGCAAAAAAAATATTATTCATTTAATGAATAATATTAATCTATGGTGCTCCCACTAGGACTTGAACCTAGGACCCACCGGTTATGAGCCGGTTGCTCTGACCAACTGAGCTATGGGAGCATTATTATTTTCTTACCACAAAAATAAGTATAAATTATTTTTTTTAGTTTGTCAATACTTTTTTTAAAATTTTATTTATTTTTTTTATTTTATATCTCACTATCTTTTATTGCAACTAAATATTCATTTGATTCTACTACTTTTTCTTCACCTTTATAATTGTATTTTGCACCTGTAAAATATACTTTATATCCTAAATTTTCAAATTTGTTTCTTGCTAGTCTTAATACTTCATCTATTTCTCCCTCTGATAAATTATGTCTTACTTTTAATTCAAAATAAGTATATCTAACAAATTCATCATTTTGAGAAAGTTTATTATTAATTTCTCTATCTAATTCTTCTAATGTCATAATTTTTCCTCCGTCAATATTTTATATTTAACTACTTTTGCTATTATATCACTTAATTATTTAAATGTAAACATTTTTATCTATTAATTTATAATGATATGCTATCAATTGATTATAAAAGCAATTTACACTTACTTTTTTTAAATTGCATTTAACTTTTTAATTGACAATGAAATGCTATAGATTGAAAATTTTAATATATTAATATTTTATGTATATTTTTTTCCTTTTTTGTCATAATAAGAACATACTTAAAAAATTAATTAATGTAGGCAAAAACTACTAGAAAGGATGTTATTAATGAAAGCAACAGGAGTTGTAAGAAGAATAGATGATTTAGGTAGAGTTGTAATTCCTAAAGAAATAAGAAAAACATTAAGAATTAAAGAAGGTGAACCTTTAGAAATATTTACAGATAGAGAAGGTCAAGTTATACTAAAAAAATATTCTCCAATTGGCGAATTATCAGAATTTGCAACAGGTTATGCAGAAACTTTGTCAAAAACAACAGGTCATATTGCTTGTATTACAGATAAAGATACTGTTATTGCTGTTTCTGGTGGTTCCAAAAAAGAATATTTAGAACAAAATATTAGTGATGAATTAGAACAATTAATGGAAGATAAAGAAGTTTATAAAAGTAATGAAAACAGTAATGTATCTGTTCCTATAACAAAAAATGATAATAATAACAGGAAATATAATGCACAAGTTGTATATCCAATAATTTCAAATGGTGATACAATTGGAACAGTAATATTACTTTCTAAAGAAGCTAATACAAAAATGAATGAAGTAGAAAATAAAATTGCACAATCAGCAGCAACATTTTTAGGAAGTCAAATGGAAATTTAATTAATAAAATTTCAATTAGCTAATAATTGCAACATTTTGTATAATAGTAAAGTATAAAATTCCTATTGAATATAATATACAAATAAAAGTAACTCTATTTTTTATCTGATAAAATTAAGAGTTACTTTTATTTTTTATTGTAAATAGAACAATAGCAGACTTATTATAAATTAATTTTATACATTTTCTTTCCTTATTGTCTCTATTATGTTTTGCTTATTTATCTTAGAAATTGAATATCTCATTATAATAAAAATCAATATAAATACAAAAATTATAGATAAAATAATTGGTTTTATTGGAATATATACACCTGCATCTATTTTTACGGCAAAAGCTTCATACATTGCATATGTTCCTATTAATCCTAAAATAATACCATAAATAAGAGATTTTGTTCCATAAAATAATGTTTCTAAATTTATCATTCTGTTAAATTCTTTTTTTGTCATTCCAATACTTTTTAGCATTGCAAATTCTTTTTGACGTAGTTCCATATTTGATGTTATAGTATTAAAAATATTTGTAACTCCAATTAAAGTTATAACTGCAATAAATCCATATAAAAATATTTTTATAACTAAAATCATTGCTTTTTCTTCTTTTACATTTGCCTCCATATTATTTATTGATATATTTAATTTTAAATTTTCTATTTCTTCTTGTAATTTTTCAGCATTGTTTGAATTGATATTTATTTGAGATAATTTAAAAGTTAAATCTTTATAGTAATCTTTGTTAAAAATTAAATATCCTCCACCAGAATATGTTCCTTCAAGACCATATGGCTCATCTGCTGTAACTGCTCCAACTTGGACTTTTATTTCTTTTTCTCCATATAATCCAGTAATTGTATCATTTTCCTCATAATTATATCTTCTAGATTTTTTAGCATTTCCTGTTTCTTCATCCCAATTTGTTATTTCATCATATAATATTCCTTTTTCTTTTATTTCATCATATTTTGCTCCAATTTCTTTAGCATATTTTTTGAAAGAATTATCATCTAATGCTACTATTTGCATCATATATCCAAAAACCTCTTTATTTTCGCCATAATTTCTTTCATCTATTGTATTTATCTTACTTAAATCTGTAATTGTTAGTGAATATTGTTCTGCATCATATAATAAATATTTTTCTTTTATATTATTTAATTGAAAAATTTTATTTAATTGTTCTTGAGAAAGATTTTCTACTCCATTATACAACACCATATTATAATCATAATCTTTGTAATAATTTCCTGTTAAATCAAAAGCATTTGTTATAAATGCATTCATTGTTATAAATATAAAAATACTTACTGTTATTGATATAACTGTTGTTCTATATTTTTTCTTACTTCTTTTTAGATTTTTATAAGCTAAAACTCCTCCTGTTTTAAATACTTTCTCTATTATTTTTGGCGTTTTTAATTTTTTTGCTTTAATTTTTATATCATTATTTCCTCTTAGTTGCTCTATTGGACTAACTTTGGAAGCTTTTCGTGCAGAAGAAATAGCTGATAAATATATTGTTAAAAATCCTAAAAAAGCAGATGTTAATATTGGTAATATTGAAGTTTTAAAAACTATTCCATCTAAATTGGCAAATAAAAAATCACCTAATAATAAATTAACAATCTTTAATAATACAAAATCAGCAAATAACCCTGCCAATATTCCTAATGGAATTCCAATTATCCCCAATATCATTGCTTCTAGTATTACAATTTTTTTAATTTGCTTTTTAGTTGCCCCTATACTTGCCAACATTCCATACATATGTATTTTTTCTGTTGTTGAAATTGCAAAAGAATTTCTAATACAAAATACACTAGTAAATATAATTATAAATAAAACAACTCCTATTACAGAATATAACATAGCTACTGTAGAGTCACTGGCTTCAAATTCTTCCCATCTTAATAACTCTTTATTTAAAGAATATTCTTCAAATATAAAGCTTTCTGTATTGGAATTTCTAACATCAGAAAAATCATTTGCCCCTAAAATTTCTGGAATAGTTTCCTTATATTTATGTGGATTATCTAATGTTATATATAAATTTGATAAATCATTTTTTATATTTGTTGATATAATAGTATATCCAGGATCTCCATAATTTTCGAAACTATATTCTGGTCTTTCAATTATTCCAACTATTTTAAAATTGTATTTTTTCGGATTACTAATTTGTTCTTCATTTTCAATATAAGGGTTAAATTGATTTAATATTTCATTTTCTGATATTGTTCGTTGTCCAATGTCCAAAGCAATTGTATCTCCAATTTGTAAATTTACTCCCCCATTTGTTTTTATATGTTTACTAACTAAAATTTCTTCATTGTTTTGTGGAAAATTTCCTTCTAATAAATCAAATTTTAGATTATTAAATACTTCCTCAGACATTGAATATAAATGCACATATGGTTTACTTTCATTTTGACAACCATCTAATTTACCATATCCTATTTCACTTAATTCTTGAACTTTACTTACATTTTTTATTTGTTCAATTTGTTCTTTTTCTACACTTGGAACATTATCTATTTTTAAATGATAATATCCTGTTTCATTTATTGCATTTTGAATTAATGTTTCCTGAAAACTTGTTGCCATTGTTGCAACAGCACATATTAATGAAACAGAAAGTATAATTCCTATAATTGTACTTATTGTTCTTTTTTTGTTTAATTTAAAATTCTTTAAAGACATTTCCATCTCTATATTACTTTTTAATTGTTTTCGCATAATTTTCCATCCTCTATTCTTATAATTCTATCAGCACTTTTAGCAATTTCCAAGTTATGTGTAATCATAATAATTGTTTGATTATATTGCTTATTTGATTTTTTTAGTAAATCTACAATTTCATCACTAGATTTTGAATCTAGATTTCCTGTTGGTTCATCTGCTAAAATTATTGCAGGATTTGTTATTAATGCTCTTCCTATTGAAGTTCTTTGTTGTTGACCTCCAGATAATTCATTTGGTAAATGACTTTTTCTATTTTCCAATCCTAATATTTTTAATAATTCATCTAATTTATCTTGTTCCACGTCTTTTCCATCTAATTTTAAAGGTAATACAATATTTTCTTCAACATTTAGAATAGGTATTAAATTATAAAATTGATAAATTAGTCCAATTTCTCTTCTTCTAAATACTGCAAGTTCATCATCATTATATTGATAAATATCTTTTCCATTTATAAATACTTTCCCACTTGTTGGTCTATCTACTCCTCCTATTAAATGTAATAATGTCGATTTTCCACTTCCACTTGCTCCAACTATAGCTAAAAATTCTCCTTTATTTACTGAAAATGTTACATTGTCTAGTGCCTTTACTTCTGCTAAACCTTTTCCATAAATTTTAGTTAAATTTTCTACTTTTAAAATTTCCATTTTATAAAAATCCTTTCTCAATACATTAAGCTAAATTGAAATATATTTAAAATTATTTTAATTTTTTCTTTCCAATTTTTAACTTTATATTATCACTTTATGTTTTGTTTTTCAATTAATTTTATATTAATTAATTTTTAATATTTTATTAAAATTAAATTTTTAATAAAATATAACTTTGGTTGTTACTGGATAATGGTCTTAAATAAATAGAATAAAAAAACGATGATATTATAATATTTTAAAGCTTCGACATTTGATTGAAATGAAAATTAGAATTCATTTGGCTTTTGAATGAGGAATGTTCACGGTACTCGAGTTTACGAGAGGGTCGGAGTGAAAGAGGCTCATGAAAAAGCCTTATGAATTCTTTTTGAATGGAATGAACAGGAGAACTTTAAAATATTATAATATCATCGTTTTTAATGAAATAATTTAAAAGACTATTATCCAGTAACCTTTGTTCTATGGAAATTTAAACAAATTCTTGAATATTTCATATAATTATTGTATAATATATTTTACATGGGGATGTAATGGTTTCGACATTATATCTGAAGCATGAATAGCGAGTAGTGGATTCTCGTTTGCCACTATAAAAACGAGAAATTTAAATATAAACGCTGATAATAGAGAATTAGCATACGCTGCCTAGTTGCAACGTCGCCAATTAAAATATCCCACATATTTTAAATTGGTGTCATTTTAGTGGGAAACAAAACTATTTTTTTCTATGAGAATAGTTGGTATTTTAATAGATATATTTAATAATTGCTTGTTTATTTGTGATTATTAAATGAATAAAAAAAATAAACTGCACTCGGAGAAGTTTGTGTGGATAATATAGTGGACAGGGGTTCGACTCCCCTCATCTCCACCAAAAAATGTTTGAATGTCAATAGTTGGGGCAGAAAACTTTTTAAAGTTTTCCGCCCCAACTATTGACATTCAAACATTTTTTCAAATATTCTTTTATAAATTTTCTATCTGCTTGTGTTAATTGTTCTTTTATATAGATTAAATTAATTTTAGATTTAGGTAATTCTATCGGCAATTTCTTTATAGTAGAACTATATTCAAAATTCAATATATACTTTTGACTTTCTAGTTCTTTTAAATCTTTTATTTTAATTGGTTTGTTTGTATCATTTTATCAAAATTTGCACCACTAATAAGGTTTATTTTTAAATCAGGGTAATCAGTTTTTGCCTTTTCTATATAATCCATTAGATAAAATGTTGTTAGATGTGATGGACAACCTATTGCTATTTCTCCAGTTGCTAAATCACTTTTTTGCACTATTAACTTTTCACCTAAATTCAAGGTTGCAAGTCCTTGCTCTGCATATTTAAAAAACTCTTGCCCTGCTCCAGTTAACTTTACTCCATCTTTTTAATTTGCTTTTAACTTATCTACTTAACTCATCAATAGAACTACTTTTATCAATTTGATGTAATTGTTCTAATTGTTTTTCAGTAATATTTATAACCTTACCACAACAAGGTTGAAAATCTTTATTTCCATAGACTAACCAAATAACATTTTCTCTCTTTAAATCTTCTTTTGGCATTGTACCAGGACATGGATAACCATCAGTAAATACTATTTTATTTATTTCTCTTTTTCGGGTAAAACTTCTTACTGCTAAATCCCAATCCTCTGTCCATGCAGAATGTCCTCTAGCCTCTCTAGGTATAGTAAAATTATCTATATCTCTTGCACTTTTAATATCTACAAGCCCCCAAAACTTTTCGTTAAAGCATCCCACTTTTAATTTTGATTGCTTTAAGATTGGCTTTATTTGCCTTAAAAATGCTTTTACTAAATCTAAATCTACTGATCCAGAAACATCTATCATTATTTCTGTTTCTGCCTCATCTTCTATATCATTTTCTTCTAGTCTATAAGCATAATTATTTTCTGCAATAGAACGCCTTTGACTCCAAATTGTTTCTGTTTTTTCTACTTCCCTTCGTAATAAAACTTTCCAATCAATAGCTTCTTTGCTTTCACCTATATTTCCTAATTTAATTGTTTCTTCTTTTGCACTTCTTATGTCTTTTTGAGTCTTTTCTCGTCTAGATTTAAACTTTTCTCTTTTTTCTTTTCTATTATCTTCAAATTCTCCTCTTTCGTCAAAATCCATATCTATCTGTTCTTCGCCAATTTGCTCTTGCCCTTGTGCTTGTTGTTCTTGCTTTTTTTGTGTATTACTTTGCTTTTGCCCTTTTTCCTTAGAAGCTTGTTGTTGTTTAAAAGCCTCTTCCCATAAGCTATGATCATCACCTTTATATTTGCCTTCATTTGAATTTTGATTTTCATCTTTAACCGATTTTTCCTTATTATTATCTTGCCCATTTTCTTGTTCATCATTTTCTTCTTGATTTTGACTTTGTTTATCCTTTTGCTTTTGACCACCATCTTGTTCTTTGCTTTGTCCACTATTTTGACCTTGTTCCTGTCCATCTCCTTGCTCCTGCTTTTGTCCATTTTGTTGTTCATTCTGTTTCTTTTCTTTTTCTTCCAATAACTTTTGATAAAATTCTTCTGCCGAATAATTTAATGCTTCTGGCATATTTACATATCCTTCTTTAATTGTAAATCCATCTCTTTCCAAATTTGCATTTATAATAGCATCAGTTGCTATATTCCAAAGGTCTGGATCTCTTTTTTTACCATCTTTATCCTTTAATCTAAACATGTGCATAAATTTAATATGCATTATTTCATGTGCTATTATAAATATTCTTTCATTTTCGCTTAAACTTTCAAAATAATTAGGATCAACATATACATTTTTTCCATCAGTTGCTGCAGTATGATATGGTAAATTTTCTTTAAATTCAATATTAGCCACAGCTATTTCGCTACCGAATCTAGGATATTTTGCTAACATTTTTCTCTTTACATCATAAATCAAATCTGTACTAATTCCCATTATATGTTTCTCCCTTCCTTAAAATTATTAAATTTAGCTTCTTTCTTTTTCTTTATTTTGTACTTTCCTTGAATCTCTTCCTAAATATGCACTATACATTTGTCCTATTTCTGTATATGCTTTTGCTCCTTCTTCTGCAAAACTTTTGGTTTCTTTACTTGTATGCAAAGCTAAAGTCATTTCTTGTAATTCACTTATTTTCTCTTGTCTTCTTTCATCATTTCCTGCCCAATATATATCATATACCTCTAAATATTCTGGATCACAATATTTTCTTATGAACTCTCTACAAGCTTCTACTTGTTTTTCGTCTGCTGTTATTAATGCTGTCATATATGCAAATCTTTCGCTTATATCTCTTGGCAAATCTGCTTGCGTATATCCTTCTCCCATTCCTTTTACTACTTCTTCTGGTGTTAGTGTTGGGAGATTATAAAAATCAAAAAATTCTGCTGCCCATTCTTCTCTTAGTTTTGTCCCTATCGACCTTTGTATTATATCTTCTACATCTTTTCCTTCATATTTACCTTGCTCTAAATTTCTTTCAAAATTATATAATGTATTTGATATTGATGTCCATCCTCTTGGGTCATTTGTCCTTCCTTTACATCCATTTCTATCTAAATGTTCTTCTCCTACTTCTGGCTCTTCATAAAAATATCCTATGTCTTGTATATCTTCACTTTTTCCAGAATTGTTATATTTTGACAACATATATCCTATTACTGCTGGGTGTATTTTTTGTGGTATTGCATATTCTGTTATCCATTCTCCTACTTTTGGCTTCATATCTAATATATGATCAAATCTCTTTTCTAATGGCTCTGCCAAATCTTCTGCTACATTTGAATATTTCTTTTGGTTTCCTGTTGCAACTACTACTACATTGTCTGGTAATTTTAATCCTTTTCCTATCTCTACCATTCTATTTAATACTAAAGTATATACTAAACTTTGAACTGCTGGTTTTACATTTAGGAGTTCATCTAGCATAATTACAATTTTTTTGTCGCTTGTTTTTGACCTTTCATATACTTCATCTGCTATATCATATATGTTTTGTATGTTTTCTTCTATTAATTTTCTTTCCTCTTCTGTTGCCTCTTGCATTATGACTGTTTTTGCAAAATCTGGTGGAATGCTTTGTCCTGTTTGTAAATTTACTGATCCTACTACTTTTTCTGGAAACATATTATTTGTTAATTTCATGTAAATTAAATCTGGATATAGTGATTTAATTCTTTCTGTTTTTCCTATTCCAGAAGGTCCTCTAAGTAATACTGATTCCCCTGCTTCAATCCAATTGTGTATTATTTCAGTATCTGTCATTTTTGCTCTGTCCTGCTCTTTAGTTTTATCTGGATTTAATTTCTGTAATCTAGATTTTCTTGGTTTAAATTCTTCTGTTTGTTCTCCCAAAGTTATTGTCCCTCTTGATTGTTCTAAATCTCTAGACAAATATCTATCCATAAATGTTTTTATGTCTGTTTTATCAAAATCTCTCGTATGGTAATTTCTCGTATAATTAAATTGTACTCCAGAAAAAATCAATTTATCTGTTATCATAACTTTTGCTCTTTCATCAACTAGCCATTTAACTGGTTGTACTTCTACCCATACATTATCTCCATCTCTATAACTTTCTCCATTTGAAAGTTGAAATTCGTCCCCTTCAAAGTCAGAATTTGCCTCAACCCTCACATATCTCTTTCCATTATATTCATATTCTTCGTGTTGTTTTGCTAAAAATTTTTCATCATATGTATTATGTTTTCTTGAGTCAGTTGTATAACTATTTCTTGTTTTTGAAATAGTTCCACTTTTATATGCTCTTTCTAATCTATCCTGCATATCTCTTGAAACTGCTTTTTGTGGGTAATATCCATATTCTACTTCAAGCACACCATCTCTTGCTCTTTTCCCACTCTCTCCGTTCGTGGGGATTGAGCTGATTGATGAGAACGGTAAAGCTGGGCGAGCCCCACCATTGCGATTGTTAACACTGTTGAAAATTCCATGACCATCATCGTTAACCACGCGCGCGTCATTATCTCCATCATCTGATTTTGTCCAATAATATCCTGTTCTTCCCTCCAAAGAACTATCATTATCTATATGATAAGCAGAAACATACGCACCTAAAAGAATAGAAAAATCTGTTATTGCTGCTTTTGTTCCTCTCTTTTTTAATATATCTAGTTTATCATTACCAAAACATTGTTCTTCAGTTAAAAAAGTAAAATCACTCATATACTACTCCTTATATTTATTATAAAATCACTGTAATTTAAAATGTAACAATACAAAAATTATAAAGTTTCTGTGAGATATTTTTTAATCCTTCTTTATTTTTTACAGTTAATACAATAATTATCTCTTTTGGTAATTTATATCCAAAAAATTCTCTATCTTTAACAATTTGATAAAACTTGTCTTGTGCTTCTTCGTCCAATTTATCAATTTCAGATATTACCAAATAATTTAATTTTTCTTTATTAGAGATATTTTCTTTAAAAGTCTTAAGTAATTCATTATCACTGCAATTGCTATTCACAATGATTTTTGAATCTAGTTCTTCACAATCTTCGTTCGGAATTACAACACAAGTAGCAAGACATCCTTTTTGTAATTCTATCAATTCTTTATTAATCATTTTTAATTTTATCTCCTTCCATTTTTACTATCAAAAAAACTTAATATTTTATTAAGAACTCTTTTAAATATATTTTCTTTTTTATATTCTGCTATACTTGTTTTCATCACATTTTCATTTTGAATTATTTTATGTTCTTGCTTTTCTTTCTTATTCTTAAAAATATCGTTCACATTATATTTTTCTTTTATTTCTTCATTTTTTATATTACTTTCCTGTATTAGTTTTTTATATTTTTCGCGTTCCTCTTTATCACACCACCAAGTAATATATATAAATCCTAAAAGTTCTCTAGTTTGCTTTTTTAAATTCAAGCCATTAATTGGCTGTTCATGATTGAATTTAACTTTATAACTCTTGCTTGAAATATTAGTTAAAAATTTTATAAAACTTTGTGGTATTCTTGCCACATCTTCTTTATTTGTATGATTTAATATGTCTAATACTTCGACTGCTGCCTCACTATATTCAATCTCTCTCATTTTCTTCACTCCCAATTTCTTTTGAATCTCTTCCCAAATATGCATTATACATTTGTCCTATGTCTGTATATCTACTTGCTCCATCTTGTGCAAAACTTTTGGTTTCTTTACTTGTATGCAAAGCTAAAGTCATTTCTTGTAATTCACTTATTTTCTCTTGTCTTCTTTCATCATTTCCTGCCCAATATATATCATATACCTCTAAATATTCTGGATCACAATATTTTCTTATGAACTCTCTACAAGCTTCTACTTGTTTTTCGTCTGCTGTTATTAATGCTGTCATATATGCAAATCTTTCGCTTATATCTCTTGGCAAATCTGCTTGCGTATATCCTTCTCCCATTCCTTTTACTACTTCTTCTGGTGTTAGTGTTGGGAGATTATAAAAATCAAAAAATTCTGCTGCCCATTCTTCTCTTAGTTTTGTCCCTATCGACCTTTGTATTATATCTTCTACATCTTTTCCTTCATATTTACCTTGCTCTAAATTTCTTTCAAAATTATATAATGTATTTGATATTGATGTCCATCCTCTTGGGTCATTTGTCCTTCCTTTACATCCATTTCTATCTAAATGTTCTTCTCCTACTTCTGGCTCTTCATAAAAATATCCTATGTCTTGTATATCTTCACTTTTTCCAGAATTGTTATATTTTGACAACATATATCCTATTACTGCTGGGTGTATTTTTTGTGGTATTGCATATTCTGTTATCCATTCTCCTACTTTTGGCTTCATATCTAATATATGATCAAATCTCTTTTCTAATGGCTCTGCCAAATCTTCTGCTACATTTGAATATTTCTTTTGGTTTCCTGTTGCAACTACTACTACATTGTCTGGTAATTTTAATCCTTTTCCTATCTCTACCATTCTATTTAATACTAAAGTATATACTAAACTTTGAACTGCTGGTTTTACATTTAGGAGTTCATCTAGCATAATTACAATTTTTTTGTCGCTTGTTTTTGACCTTTCATATACTTCATCTGCTATATCATATATGTTTTGTATGTTTTCTTCTATTAATTTTCTTTCCTCTTCTGTTGCCTCTTGCATTATGACTGTTTTTGCAAAATCTGGTGGAATGCTTTGTCCTGTTTGTAAATTTACTGATCCTACTACTTTTTCTGGAAACATATTATTTGTTAATTTCATGTAAATTAAATCTGGATATAGTGATTTAATTCTTTCTGTTTTTCCTATTCCAGAAGGTCCTCTAAGTAATACTGATTCCCCTGCTTCAATCCAATTGTGTATTATTTCAGTATCTGTCATTTTTGCTCTGTCCTGCTCTTTAGTTTTATCTGGATTTAATTTCTGTAATCTAGATTTTCTTGGTTTAAATTCTTCTGTTTGTTCTCCCAAAGTTATTGTCCCTCTTGATTGTTCTAAATCTCTAGACAAATATCTATCCATAAATGTTTTTATGTCTGTTTTATCAAAATCTCTCGTATGGTAATTTCTCGTATAATTAAATTGTACTCCAGAAAAAATCAATTTATCTGTTATCATAACTTTTGCTCTTTCATCAACTAGCCATTTAACTGGTTGTACTTCTACCCATACATTATCTCCATCTCTATAACTTTCTCCATTTGAAAGTTGAAATTCGTCCCCTTCAAAGTCAGAATTTGCCTCAACCCTCACATATCTCTTTCCATTATATTCATATTCTTCGTGTTGTTTTGCTAAAAATTTTTCATCATATGTATTATGTTTTCTTGAGTCAGTTGTATAACTATTTCTTGTTTTTGAAATAGTTCCACTTTTATATGCTCTTTCTAATCTATCCTGCATATCTCTTGAAACTGCTTTTTGTGGGTAATATCCATATTCTACTTCAAGCACACCATCTCTTGCTCTTTTCCCACTCTCTCCGTTCGTGGGGATTGAGCTGATTGATGAGAACGGTAAAGCTGGGCGAGCCCCACCATTGCGATTGTTAACACTGTTGAAAATTCCATGACCATCATCGTTAACCACGCGCGCGTCATTATCTCCATCATCTGATTTTGTCCAATAATATCCTGTTCTTCCCTCCAAAGAACTATCATTATCTATATGATAATCAGAAACATACGCACCTAAAAGAATAGAAAAATCTGTTATTGCTGCTTTTGTTCCTCTTTTTTCTAATATATCTAATTTATCATCTCCAAAATATTGCTCTTCTGTTAAGAAAGTAAAATCACTCATATATATTACTCCTCTATGTTTATAAGTTTTGCTTCATTATAATTTTTTATAAAAATATCAC
Source organism: uncultured Clostridia bacterium (assembly GCA_944388045.1). Classification (GTDB taxonomy): domain Bacteria; phylum Bacillota; class Clostridia; order TANB77; family CAG-508; genus CAG-269. The sequence continues at coordinate 28,748 of CALXHG010000017.1, forward strand.
TTCTTTTATTATTGTAGCATAACAACTTTTTTTTTACAATTTTTTTTGCCTTTATTTTAAACTTTTTTTGGAAATGTTGCATCTTTTAATTTTTTACTTTCTTTTGTATCTTTAATATGATTATAAAATGCATTTTTTCTAATATAAACATATTCATCATCAACAATACCCTTCTCTCTTAATTTATGCAGTGTTTTTAAATGTTTTTTTAATCTTTGCTTAGATGAAACTCGTAATTTTCTTGTTATACTACCATTTTCATTTAAAATATGTCTATATCCTAAGAAATCTATTCCATTCTTTACAATACCTATTTGAGTTTTTTGGTTGAGATATAATTTTAACTCATCTTCACATTTCTGTTTAATTTTTGAAAGTGCATACTGTAAATAGCTCTTATTCCTATGAATTAAAATCATATCGTCCATATAACGAATATAGCTTTTTACTCTTAAATCTTCTTTGATATATCTATCAATTACATTTAAATATAGAAGTGCAAACCATTGACTAGATTGATTTCCTAATGGTAATCCAACATTTGCATTATTAGGTTGTTCCTTTACTAATTTTTCTATCATCCACATTTCATCACTTGAAAAATTAATTTTTTGCAGTAACTTTAACAACAATTCGTGATCTATGCTTTGAAAATATTTTCTTATATCACATTTTAAAAAGTAAATTTTATTATTTCTTTCTTTACTATATTCATTTCTTAAGAATTTTTCTAATCGCCTTAAGTATGAACATATTCCTATACTAAATATGATTGCTATTATTAGCAAAATTCTTCTGCTTATTTTCTTTCTCCTTTATTGGAACTCCACATTCCTCCTTTTCTTGTAAATTAAAAGAACATCTACTTTTTTGTAAATGTTCTGTATTTTTTATATTTTATTTATGTAATCACTACCACCATAGTACATATGTGATACATATACTTTTTTGGTTTCTTCCTCAATTGTATATAGTATAAAATAATTGTTAATAACTATTCTTCGATACACTCTGTCTGTACCTTTGTATTTATCTATTTCTGCATATATTCTTGTTGCATAAGATAAATTGCTTGTGTACTCTTCTACTTTTAACATTAGATTTTGTGCTGTCTGTTCTGCATACAAATCTTCTTTTATATAGTTATATATTTTTCTAATTTCTCTTTTACATTCGTTAGTAAATTCTACTTGGTACTGATCACTAATATCCATATTCTGCCCTCAATTCTTTAAAAAATTCTGATGCTGGTGTTGTTCTACCATTTTTTATATCTTCTTCTGATTTTTGCAAATGTTTTATAATTTCTAATTCTTGTAATTTTTCTTTATATTCTTTCATACTTAAAATTACTACATCAGTTTTGTTATCTCTTTTTACGAATATTGGCTCATCTATTTCTTCATATTTATTTAATGTTTTTTCTACTTCTTGAGTTGTAATTTGCATATTTCTCACAACCTTTCTTTTATATGATATGTATATTGTATCACATTTTTTCAAATTTTACTACTATAGCATTTATTAGCAAGTTTTGATTTTGTTCTGATAAATCTATTTTATAGTTCATTTTTTTGCTCCATTCTTATATTGTTTTTCTATAATATACCATAAGAAATAATAATATTCAATTATAAATCTTATAATTTTATATTTCATCTTCCCAATGAAAACTTGATGCATTCGACTTATTTATTGCTTTATCTTTCTTTGCTTGTTTTGACAATTGTTTCTTATATTTGATTTCAAATTTCTTCAAATATTTTTCTTCTTGTCTACTAGAAAAATATATACAATTAAATATTCTCCACATAAAATTTTCTGTTTCATTATAATATCTGACTTGTTGGTAATTCTCTTTTTGATTTAGTAACACTCTTTCAAAATTCAAAATTTGATTACCTATCATTTTCAAGATATCTTCTTCTGCTTTTTCTTCATTAATTAATTCTTGTATCAATTCTAATTTTTCATTTTCTTTATTCCATTCATCAATATATTCCTCTTTTGGTGTATTCATTAGAATATCTTTTGAATAACAATATTTATTATGGATTGCCATGTCATGCATTTCTTCTAATAATTCAAGTCTATTCAAATTCTTCACCTTCCTGTTGTTCTTGTTCTTTAATTTTTTCTTGTATAATATGTGTTGCTCTTATACAATTTTGATTAAATTCTCTTTGCCAAGCTTGTTCTTTTCTTGACCAATGAAATCCATGTGATTTTAATATCTTTCTAGTATCTTCATTTGGAATACTGTTAAATAGAAACTGAATTCTATTTATCTCTTTGTTATGAATTATTTTTCCACCTTTAAAATTAACTTCTTGAATGTGTTTTAGCTGAATAATGGTCAGTTAATATTGGCTGTCCTACTGGAATTCTACTTAAAGTCTTATTAGCATTTGAATTCATATATTGATTAGACCTTTCTTTTGCTTTTTTAGAAAGTTCTTTATACCTTTCTATTCATCTGTTTCTTCTTTCTTCATATATTAAAATTGTATCAATTCTTATAGGTGCATCATTTACATATTCGACTGTTACTTGAACTTTTCCATCAGATTTCAAATATGGCATCTCTCCATTTTTTCTTACTTCTGCTAATCTTTTTGATAATTTATGTGCTACACTTATCGGATATGGCATATAATCTTCTGATTCATCTGTTGCATAACCAAACATAATTCCTTGATCTCCTGCACCACCATCATTAACACCTATTGCTATATCATTACTTTGTTTTGTTATATTAATATCAACTTTACAAGTTTTATAATCCATATTTATTGATGAATCTGTATATCCTACCTCTTTTAATCTTTCTCTTAAAATATTTTCAATATTTATTTTTGCATTACTTGTTATTTGCCCTGCGACTACTACTTTATCTTTTGATATAAAAGTCTCTACTGCGACTCTTGATTCTTTATCTTGTTCTAAACAAGCATCTAGTATTGAATCAGATATAAAATCACATACTTTGTCAGGATGACCTTCTGTTACTGATTCACTTGTTAAATAATAATGTTTATATTTTTTCATTTCTTGTAATTCCTCCATTTCTTTTTTTATTTCTATTCTTATCTATAATTAATGTTAAATTTTATTATCTAAACATAACCTCACTTACCTTTCCATTCGCACCACAATCGATTTTGTGGCTTTATTTTTAGAAAATATAGTACCTATACTAAACCTCAATTTTAAGCATAAAAAATAAAGTACATCAATTTGTACTTTATTAATGTAAGGTGGATTGCCCACTTATTTTTTACCATTCAACCATTTACTATTTTAAATTTTCTAAAAAACAAATGGTTTTTTTATATAATTTTTCATTATTTTTTTATTTTCAAAAAAAAACTTAAAGCATTGATATTACTCGTTTTTGCTGTCTTTTCTACCCATCAACGCACAACACTCCACATGTGTCGCTGTTTATCTGTAGATTGTTTTTATTTTCTTTGTTGCTTACCTGTAGATAATCTTTATAATTTATATTACTTTCGTTTCTTAATACAAAAGTTATTGATTTTGGATCTGAATTATTTTTCTCATCATATCCACCAACTATAACTTGTTTTACTAAAATTTCAAAAGCATCTTTATCAAATTCTGTTATTATCTCTCCGTTTTCAAGATACTTCTTTAACTTGCTTAAACTAAGCTCTTTACTTTGTTTATTTTCTTCCTCTAAAATTAATTTTTCTTGTTCTAAATTTAACTGATTAATTTTATTTTGTATCTTTTCTTTTCTCTCTAAAAATGTTTCTCTATCTATGGCATTTTCTATACTTAAATCAATTAATTTATTCATTTTAAATTTAAGATTTTCTTTTTCGTTCTCTATATTTTTTATTAACTTTTCTGTTGAGTTCTGAGTTATTATATTATTCATTCTTAATATGAATTTATTTATAATATCTCCTTTGTCATTGCATAATATTTGATATACTTCTATAAAGCATTTTTCAATAATACTTTCTCTTATTGCTTTACATTTAGGACATTCTTGTTTTCCTTTTTTAACAAATTTCATACAATGCCATACTGCCGTTTGATTCTTTGTTCCTGAATTCCAATTTCTTCTTGTTAAAATAGTTCCACAAAATCCACAATAAATTCTACTGCTAAATGGATATTTCCTACTATAATTGGCTTTTATTTTTCCTTTTCCTCTTACTCCTGCTCTCTTTTCTAAAATATGTTGTACCTTTTCAAATAACTCTGGTTCAATTATTGCTTGATGATGGTCTTTTATATAATATTGATTTTCCTCACCCATATTTACAACTCTTTTATGAGTTATTGGGTCTGTTGTATACGTTTTTCCTTGTAATACATCACCTTTGTATTTTTCATTTTTAAGTATTCTTCTTACTGTTGAATCACTCCAAGTGGTTAATCCTTTTGGTGTTTGATATTTCATGTTTGTTAGTTCTCTTGCAATAATCCTTGAACCTACTCCTTGTGCATACCTATTAAAAATATATCTTATTATTTCCGCTTCTTCATGATTGATGGATATACTTTTATTTTCTTTATTATAGTTATAACCCAAACAGCCATTATATCCTATTAGTTCTCCTCTTTGTTGTTTCATTTTTAGTCCTAATTTAACATGTGACGATATTGTTTCACTCTCTTGCTGTGCAACTGAACTTAATATAGTTAATAATAATTCTCCTGCCATTTCTAGAGTATTAATATTTTCTTCTTCGAATAGTATTGCTACATTTTTCTCTTTTAGCATTCTTACATATTTAAGAGTATCTAATGTATTTCTTGCAAATCTTGATATAGATTTTGTAAGTATTAAATCAATTTTTCCTGACATTGCGTCTGCTATCATTCTCATAAAATTACTACGTTTGTAATCTTGTGTTCCTGATATTGATTCATCTGCATACACTTCAACTAACGACCATTCTAGTTTGTGTGATATTTTTTCGTTGTAATATTTTACTTGTGATTCAAAACTATTTAATTGGTCTTCAGAATCTGTACTTACTCTTGCATATGCTGCTACTTTTAGCCTTTCATTTATTTTTAGTCCTGTAGTTCTATCTATTCTTCCTTGTATTTTCTCTATAACTTGAACTTCCATTAATCCTCCATTCCGTTAGAGAGAACCCTGTTTGGATTATACACTATTTAAAATATAAAATCAATCTCATATCCTTCTAATTTATATTCTCTAACAATGCTCTCTTTCGCCTGTTTATATGTTTTTTCATCTATTAAATTATCTTTGTGTAGCCTATTTAATAACACTATTTCTAAACTACCATTTAATAATTTACAATCTATTTTTATCTTTTGTTTATCCATAGTGTATCTCCTTATACACTTCGAGTATTTTCTAATACATCTATGATATATTCTTTAATCATCTTTTTATCTATACCCTTAAAATATCTTTCTATTTCTTCTTGTGTAAATCTTACTTTAATTCTTCTTTCATTTTGATATTTATCAATTTTATCTTTACTTAATATGTATTCTTCTTCTAATCTTTTACAGTTATAGTAATCTTCTTTTATTCTTTTTGCTAAGCTATCTATAATATTGTAATTATAGTTTTCGATTAATTTATAAATTATAAATTGATTTTTATTATCTATAAAACTTATATGTTCTGCTGAATTTACTCCTAATTTCTTTTTATTAACTAAGTCTTGTAATTCTGGTATTAAATAATTTAATCTTAAATATTTTTGTAATGTACCATTACCTATATTTTTTTCTTTACAAACTAAAACCCTATTTTTATTGTACTGCTCATAACACTTTTTTAGTTCTTTTGCTTTTTCCATTGGAGTATTTTCAATTACACTAGAAGTATTAAAATCATTTTCCGTTATATCTTTAATATCTTCAATCTCTTGCTCATAATCCTCTCCTAGTAGATCTAAAACTTCTTCCTTAGTTATGTAGTCTAAATCTACAACGCCTAAAATAGTTTTTAAACTTGCCTTCTCCTTAGATAGTTTCTTAATCTTTTTGATTTCCTCTTTCTTGTAATAATTTAATAATAATTGATTTGTTTCTGCCATATGCAAAACCTCCATATAATATATTTAAAAAACAAAAAGCAAGAAAAAAAGCTAGATTTCTCTAACTTAATTTCTTGCTTTCAATTTTTCATATTAAAATATTAACATCTTGTTTTTTATATGTCAATGAAGGTTTTTTGAAAGAATTTTGAAAGTTTATATTTTATCTTGTGAAAAGAATTTAATATAATTTACTAATTACATTTGCTGTATATTTAATCCATTAAGTGTATTTTTAATACTAGTAATGTATTTTATTTATATAAATTTATCATTTTCACCTTACAATCTAGGTGTATCAGCCATTACATCGTTTTTCATTGTTCTGTACTTTTTCTGTATTATTATATTCATTACAGAATGCTAGAAAGCTTGTCTTTCTATGTGTTTCAGTGATACGCTCTGTATCACTATCCTGCCTTTATATTAATCTAATTTCCCAAAAAATGAATGAGTTAAATTACCCATTCATTTTTAATTTCAATAATATATTTAGTCTTTAAATTCTATTCTTCCATTGTGATTTTTTTGAAATTTTTCTTTAAAAATCTCATATACTTGCATATTTATATAATCATTAGGTTCTGGCTTATATAAAGTTGCTGATTTATCACCAGAATGTTTTAATTTAAAAATTTCAACCTCTCCATCTAAAGAATACTCTGGAAGCATTACTGCATATTCTTGTTCTTCATATATTACAATGTCTAACAATTCATATTTATGTATTTGTTTTGCTTGATCATATAATTCTATAATAATTTTATCATTAGCTTTATCCATTATTCTCTTTCTCCTTCTTCTTTAAGTACTGGTGTTTCAAATCTTTTATTTGCTCCTAATGCATTTTCATCATATCCACTCTTAAAGTCATCTTTCTTAGTTCCTATAAATTTCTCAAATACTGTAACGCCTTCTCTTCTTTCAGCTTCCATTTCAGTAGCTCTTCTCATTCCTTCACTTTCATGTGCATAGTATCTAACTTTACCTTTATTACTTCTTTGGAAAGATTTAATGTTTCTTCTGATTTCAGTTTTAGGAACATCTTTTTTACTAGTTCCTCTTATATCAAATTTCTTTTTATCTTTTTTTGAATTTTCATCATTATCTTTACCTTTTTCTTCTTCAGTATCTGTTTTTTCCGTTTTTTTACCTCTTAATTCTTCATTTTCTTTAGCCATTCTCATCAATCTTCTCGTACTTCTCATTTGAATATCTTCTTGACTTCTTGTAAATCTTAAATATTCATTTAGGTCTGCAATTTCAGAAGCTGCCAATCCAAATTCTGCAGCTAAAATAGCTGGATTCATTTCCATAACTTCATAAAAATATTCTTCTCCTGGAATTATTTCCCATCTGCCAGGAATTGTTTCTATTACTGTTTTTGTAACTTCTTCTGTTATTGTGTGAGAACCAGCGTTTATAATATTTGGTACTATTTCTGAAGCATTAAGCCATCCCATTGGTATACCTGTTTCCGATGTTGATCTCCAAATATCAAATCCAGAAATTTGACCACTAGCTATTAAATCATTTACTTGTTCTTGTGTAAATTGTTTTCCTAATTTATCTTGTAATACTTCTTGAACAAGTGAAACTAATGTTGTATCTTTATCTATTACTTGATCTATTTTTACATCTGTTAAAACAGTTGGATCAAACCCTTTTCCATCAGAACCTGATAAAAGTTTTCCTTGATATTCAAAAGCTAACCCTCTAAAGTATGATGTTTTATCTACAATTTGATTTCCTCCATAAGCATCATATGTTAAAAGTCCACTACCTTTATCGTATATATCTTCTAGCGTTATATTCCCAACATCAGCTTTATCCATTCCTGGAACTGTTTTTGTAATTGTTTCTGTTACTTCTTTTTCTACTTCTTCAGGTGGAATCCACTTACTTGTATCTGGTGTTTTTCCTTTTTTCATAACCTCTTGATATAAGTATTTGCTTATATAAGCTCCTGTTGCAATTCTTGCTGCTGTTTTAAATCCTCTCACAACTGTTGTCATATTTGCTTTATTAGCTTTATCATGTTGAGACATTGAAACTGCATCTGTTGACACACTATCTATTTCTGTTCTTTCTGCTTCTATAAGTCTTCCTTCTAACTTACCTCTCCATAGTTCTCTTTGTTTAATAGTTGCTTCAATTTTTTCTTTCTCTACCGGGTCCTTAGTAATTCTTAGTAAAGAATTTAAATCTTCTATTTCTTTGTCATAACTTGCAATTCTCTTCATTGAATTAATTATTCTATTTCTTTTATGAGACATTTGTGAATTTCTTTCTGCCGTTGCTTCTTCTAAATCATGAAGTCCTGCATTTAGAACTGCTACATTTCCCTCTTTATATCCTGTTATAGCTCTTACTCTTGGAACAATTGCTAGTTTTATAAGAGAACCTAGTGTTACTCTTGGTTCTTTTCCATCATTTTTTTCTTCTTGCATTTTTTGTGCTAAAGCTCTTTTTTCTTCTTCTATAAAATAATCTTTTCTTGCATGATATCTATGAGATGGTTTATTTTTAAACATTCCTCTTGAATGTTTTTGTGATGTTGCTAGCATATCTTCCATTGGTGTAATTAAATACCCATCAACGCTTACAGGTCCTTTTGACTTTGCTTGTTTTACCCCGCATTAATGCCCTATAGATAGGAGAAGCAACCCAAGTACCAACAGCTTTATTTACTGGTGCTTTTGTATGATTTCTTATAGTAATCATTGTATTCATTGCCTTTAAACCAAATTTTTGAGCAAAGCTTTGTTCATCTGATATTTGAGCTTTTACAGATTTTTCTCCATCTTTACCTAAAGTCTTTAAATTTTCTGCTGTGTTTTGACGTGAATTATAAGTATAATTATTTGTTTCTATAAATTCTGTATCTTGATCAATTAAGGCTTGAATAGCAGCTTTTTTAAAATCAGGACTATTAAAATCAGCCACTGTTTCCATTGCTGTTTTCTTAAAATTTTCAGCTTCTTCTGGATTTAATTTATGCATTTCTTCATATTTTAGCATTATTTCTTTTATTGATGTTGTTTTTAACCTCTTAAATTCTCTTTCATATGGAGAAAAGTCCTTTTGATGGGCTCTAGATAATCTTTCAAGTCTTGTTTGATATCCATCTAACAACAACTCATCTGAATCTTGTTCTTTACCTGGATAATCTTCTATTGTATAAACTTCTATTTTTCTTTTAGTTCCATCTTCATGGTAAGTATCAATAGTTTTTTTAGCTACATGTGATTTAAACCTATCAAACGTTTTTATCCTTTTTGCCTCAGCAGCTCTATCTCCATAGAACTGTTGTAGCATTGTTTGTCTAGGTTTTCTTGAAGGTTCTTTTTCAGGTTCTGGATTCGGATCTGGAATTGGGATTGTTGGTGGTTCTTTATAAATTGTTTTTACTAATTTCACAGGTGTATATGGTCCATCATCAAACATTCCATCTGCTCCACCTCTATCTGGTACTACTTCTATGCTATCTATTACTCTATCTATTTCTTCTTTTTTCATTCCGAGACGAGAAAGCATTCCCCTCTTTATTTTTTCATCATTTTCTTCTTTGCTACCAGGGAACGGTGCATATACTTCTGCATAATCTCCATCTGCAATTACAATTTTAATTACTTCTTCATTTTCCATTTCTTTAGTTCCTTCCTTGAAATTTATATGTTATTGAACCTTATTTTTATAACATTTTTATTATCAATATTTATTAAAATAAATATTTTATTGTAAGTATCTCTATTTTTTATTATTTTATAATATATTTATAAAAATATCAACTATAATAATATTATTTCAATCAAAACAATTTTCATATAATTGATTTAGGATTCTCTTTAACTTTTTATCATATTTTTATAATTTTCATATATCTACTAATTGCACTCAACCTATTATGGTATATTGAGCGTAGATATATAATCTCTGTTTCTTAGTAATTTCAATTGTTTGCTAGTTTTTAGTGGAAATTTTTTATATGTTTCCACACTCCATATCTAAAACAACCTTAACATTAATTTTAGAATTTTGTACTTTTTCTAGTCCAAATCTGCTTCTTTTATTAAACATTATTGTATCTTGAAAGCTAGTAAATTCAAGTATTATAGGTCTTTCTTTATCTCTAGCAACGCACAACATTCCACGTGGCTTGTAAAAGGAAACATATCAACAGGCGTAATAGTTCTTATGTCATACAATTCCTCAAAACAAGCCAAATCCCTTATTAAAGTAGCAGGATTACAGCTAATATACACAATTTTTCTAGGTTTTATTTTCATAATATTATTTATACTATTTTTATCAAGACCTTTTCTTGGAGGATCAACCATAATGACATTAGGTACAATATTTTTCTTGTTTATAAGTTCATCTAAAATAATTTCCACCTTCCCAGCATAAAATTCTGTATTTGTAACATTATTAATTCCCGCATTTTCTATTGCATCTTTTACTGCATCTTTTACAATTTCTACACCATAAACTTTTTTAGCATATTTTGACATAAAAATCGAAATTGTTCCTATTCCACAATATAAGTCAAATACAATATCGTTTTTAGTTATTTGAGCTTGCTCAACTCCTAAATTATATAGTTTTTCTGCTTGTATAGGGTTTACTTGGTAAAATGACAATGGTGATATTTTAAATGTGTATTCTCCTAAAATATCTTTTATATAGCCATTTCCATAAATATTTATGTTTTCTTGTCCTAAAATTACATTTGTATTTTTAGTATTTATATTTTTTACAATTGTTTTTATGTTCGGAAATCTCTGTGTAAGTTCTTTTATTAATTCTTTTTCTTTTGGAATTGCTTTTCCATTTATAACTAGTACACACATTATCTCATTAGTTTTTATCCCAACTTTTATAACTATGTGTCTAAATAAACCTTTTCTAGATATTTCATCATAGATGCTTAAATTATTTTTCTTTATAAATTCTAAAATAAATTTTGCAATTTTTTCTGAATTTGGATTTTGAATATAGCATTTTTCCATTGGTATAACTTCATGTGTTCTGTTAGCAAAAACTCCTATAATTGGTTTTCCATCTTTACTTCTTCCTAAAGGATATTGAGCTTTATTTCTATAATGAAATGGATTTTCCATTCCAATTGTTTCTTGTACATTTATTTTATTTTTTAATGTTTTATTTACTAAACTTTGAACAGCATTTTGTTTCATTTTTAATGTTTGTTCATATTTGACATGTCTTAAATTACACCCACCACATCTTTTATATGTTGTGCAATCTGCTTTTTGTCTGAATTCTGATTCTTCTATAATTTCTACTATTTTTCCAAAAGCATGTGAAGATAAAACTTTTACAATTAAGATTTTTATTTTTTCACCTTTTATTGCTCCTGGTATAAATATTGCAAAATCATCTATTTTTGCTATTCCTTCACCTTCAAAACCATTATCTATAATATCTACTACATATTCTTGATTTTTTTGTATATTCATTTTATTTTTTCGTATTATACGAAATCTCCTTATCTAAATTTTATTGTTTTTTTTCTTATAAACATATACTTTTATTTATATTTAATAAATTATTTTACAGTATATTTTTTATAAAATATATGCATTTTTAAGATTTATTTTAATGTTTTTTATATTGCCCTTTTGAATATTCAAATAAATCTCCTTGTTTAGCATCTTCAAATACATTTTCTAGGAATTTGAATTCTTCAAAAACATCTCCTGTATCTTTGGTGGTATCTATTAAACATATTCTATCATTTGTCTTTTCAACAAATTCATAAATATGACCGTCTATTCTACGTTCTTCCATAACTCTCTCTTGTTCTTTTAATAACTTATTAATTTCTTCAGAAATTTGTATTTTAATTTCTTCTGTTGCTTGAACATCTAGCTCAAATTTGTTTTTATTCATTCTTAAAACACTATCAATTTGGGCTCCTTCTGGTACTTTTTCTAATTTGATTATTTGATTACTTTTATTATTTTCACAATTAGTTAATAAATATTGTTCTTTTGTACAATCATATATGTAATACATGTCTCCTTTGTCTTTAGTTTTTTGTGCATATTCCTGTAATATTTTGTTTCTTGCAACTAACATTTTATCTCTATATTCTGTTGTAATTTTATTTTCCTTTTGCATCTCCTCTAAAATTGATACTTGGTTTATATCTGTTTTTCTATTTTGATGTTCAATTTTATCATCTAAATAATTGTTTAATTCTTCTCCAAATTTTTTTATAAAATCATTTTCTTTTAAATTATTTATTAAATTATCTAATATGTCTAAATTCAATAATTATACTCCTTTCTGATTTGATAAATGTTTTTTTATTGTTCGATTAATTGACTTTCACCTGTTTCATAATTTATATTTATTCCTGGTTGTACATTATAAATAAACACATTAAAACATATACTTTTCCCTTCATCTTCTACAGAATATGCTTCCATTTGAACTCCACTTGCAACTAAATTATTTTCATAATAAATTGGTGTTACTCTATATAATACATGTTTATCCTCGTTTTCTTTCTGATTTTTTATATATTCTGCAACTTGATTTTCAAAAGGTAACATTCCTTCTACATTAAAATATCTTGTACCTGTAATAAGATTTTTTTCATTTGCATTTTCTGCAGATAATTGATATCCAATTAAATGACATCTATTATATAAATATGTTCCATTATATTTCTTTTGTTTCCATCCTGTTGGAGTAATACTATTTATTTCTTCTCTTTCTTCTCCGCTCTTTTGGCATTGTTTCTCTACTTATATTGGCAAACGCAACTCCACATCTTCCTAATACATCTAATTCTGAATATTTTTCAAAACTTTTTGTTGTGTAATCTTCTTCTTTAAAATTAGGAATATTATTATTTATTTCTATGTATGGGCTATTTGAGTATTGCGGAATGTCTTGTAGATTGTAAATTGTATCTGAATTAATTTTTGATTGTTGATTTATTGTATTTATTATATTTTGAATATTACTTTCATATTTTTCAAAATTAAATCCTAAAAATAATAATAGTGTTGTGATTATTATTCCAATAATTTTAACTGTTGTTTTCTTTCTTTTCTTCATATGTTTTCCTTCTTTATTATTTTTTATTATTATTTACTTTTTATATTATTTTTCTATTTATTTAGTATATCATAATCTATTATGTAAAATCAAGAAAAACTTAATCCTTTTTATTATTTTTTAGATAATTTAATTCTAAAGAATTTCCATATTTCATTTTGACAAAAAATAATACCAAGGCAAATCTAGAAGAACCTTGATATTACTGCACTTGGTGCCAACGAAGTAGTTATCTACAACTTTTTTGGCTCTCTTGACGATTGATATAAAATCAATCAATTTACTATAATTAAATCATATTTTTTATTTTTGTCAAGTTTTTATTGTTTAATTTTAAATACTTTTAATATTTTAGCAAATATTTTTTGATACCATTTTTGCTCTTTATACTCAATTAATTCTGTCTGTTTTTCTTCCTTTTGATGTTCTATATTCATTTCAGCCACATTTGATTTATTTTTAAATATATTATCAGGATTATACTTTTCTCTAAGTTCTTTTTCATAATTATTCTTAGCAACTAAATCTTCTTGGCTTAGAATTATTTTCTTGTCCTTATCACACCAATAATTTCTATATAATAAAGATAATAATACCTTTGTATCCTTTTTTAAGTTTTGTTCATATATAGGTGTATTTTTATCTATATTAGGAATATAATCCTTATCCATATTTGAATTTATAAATTCAATAAATTTTTGAGGCAATTTTTTTAAATATTCTATATCCATGTAGTGAATTATTGTATTTAATTCTGTTAATGATTGTCTATATTCCATCGTCATCGTGGCTCACCTCACTTTTATCAATTTCTTCTTTAGTTTTTTGCAGTTCTTGTTTTATTTTTTCCTTTTCAGCCTGTAATTTGTTTATAATTTTATCTTTAGCAGATAATTTACTTTTTAGATTACTAAT
>CALXHG010000018.1 GCA_944388045.1 uncultured Clostridia bacterium
GAAAAACAAGAAGAAGCTAAAAAGCAAATAGAAGAATATGCAGAAATGGAAGAAATAAAAGAAATACCAAATATGAACAAATATACAGTAGTAGCAGTAAATGATAAGCTATATATAGAGAAAATATAAAATACTAAAATTGAAAGGACGATTCTAAAAATGAACTCAAATGAACCTTTAGCATTTAGAATGAGACCTAAAACATTAGAAGAATATGTTGGACAAGAACATGTAATTGGTCCTGGAAAAATATTATATAGAACAATAAAAGCAGATAGATTATCAAGTATTATATTATTTGGACCTCCAGGTTGCGGAAAAACTTCTCTTGCTAAAGTTATAAGTGAAACAACAAAATATAAATTTTATAAAATTAATGCAGTTACAGCAGGAGTTGCAGATATAAAGAAAATAGTAGAAGAAACTAGAAATTATATGATGAATCCAGCTGGAAAAAGTATATTATTTATTGATGAAATTCATAGATTTAATAAATTGCAACAAGATGCACTTTTACCTTATGTAGAAAATGGAACTATAATATTAATAGGTGCAACAACAGAAAATCCATATTTTGAAGTTAATAAAGCATTAATTTCAAGGTCTATGGTAATAAAACTAAATCCATTAACAGAAGAAAATATATATCAAATATTAAAAAATGCCCTTGTAAGAAAAGATGGACTTGGAGAATATAGTATAAAGATAGAAGACGAAACTTTAAGGAAAATAGCAGATATTGCGAATGGAGATGTTAGAACAGCATTAAATGGTCTTGAAGTTGCAGTATTAACAACTAATATGGACTCTGATGGGTATATTCATATTACAGATGAAGTTATTAAAAACAGTATTCAAAATAGAAAAGCAATATTTGATAAAAATGGAGATACACATTATGATAATATAAGTGCATTTATAAAATCTATGAGAGGGTCAGACCCTGATGCAACTTTATTTTATTTAGCAAGAGCATTAAATGGTGGAGAAGATCCAGTATTTTTAGCTAGGAGAATTACAATTTGTGCATCAGAAGATGTTGGTCTAGCAGATCCACAGGCACTAGTTATAGCAACTTCTGCAATGCAAGCAGTACATATGATAGGTATGCCAGAAGCAAGAATTATACTTGCAGAAGCTGCTGTATATGTTGCAAATTGTAAGAAATCTAATGCAACATATTTAGGAATAAATAAAGCTTTAGATGATGTTGCAAATAATGATACAGGGGAAATTCCAATGCATATACGTAATGCACCTGTTGAAAAGATGCGTGAATTAGGATATAGTGAAGGATATTTATATCCACATGATTTTCCTGGACATTGGGTTGAACAACAATATTTACCTAATGAGAGAGTTGGAACAAAATATTTTGAAAAAGATGAGAATATAAAAATATAAATTGGAAAAGATAGAAAAGAAAGTAAAAATTTTCTTTTTTATCTTTTTTTGAAAAGAAAATTATACTTACTTATTATTTATATGTTTTTAAGAAAGAAAAGTATTTAAAATGAAAGTTAAAATAAATAATTACTGTAAAAATAATATAAAAAAAATATTAATTGGATTATTTGCAGGAATAATTTGTGGTTTATTTGGAACTGGTGGTGGAATGATATTAGTACCATCTTTTATATATTTATTAAAAATAGAACCCAAAAAAGCAAGAGCAACATCTTTATTTTGCATGCTTATTATGGTTATAGCAAGTAGCTTTTTTTACTATAAAAATAATTATATAAAATGGGATACAGGTTTATTATGTGCAATTGGCGGAATTTTTGGAGGATATATTGGTGCAAAACTTTTAAAGAAAGTGCCAGATTATATTTTAAAAATTATTTTTATTATTTTTATTTTATATTATGCTTTTAGAATGTTGTTTCTTTAAAATATTAATGATTCATAATTAATTTATACAATGTTAAAGACATACAATCTATTGTATAAAATGCAACAATTGCTATCTCAATATGAATATAAAAAACTCAAATTAGAAAAGAATAAATATAAGATATAACAATAAGTTTTTGAGGTGGAAAGGAATCTAATTTAATATGTTAGAAATTTTAACAGGAGCTTTTTCTGGAATTTTTAGTGGAATTGGAATGGGTGGAGGTACTATTTTAATTTTTTTACTTACCACATTTGTTAATATTGAGCAACATATTGCACAAGCTACAAATTTAATATACTTTGTTCCAACTGCAATTTCTGCAATAATTGTAAATTATAAAAATAAAAATCTTGACTTAAAAATAGCTTTTAATATTTCTTTTTGGGGAATTGTTGGAGCAATTATAGGCTCTATTATATCAGTAAATACAGATGTAAGTACATTAAAAAAGTATTTTGGAATATTTTTGCTTATAGTTGCAATTAATGAAATTTACATGTTATTAAAAAAACGAAAATATAAATTTATATATTAATTTTTTTGTAAAAATTTATAAGCTAAAATTTATTCTTTTTATCAAATTTTAAATATTCATATATACTTTTTGCATATATTTTATATAGTCTAGTTCGAGAAATTGAAATATTTTACGTAAATTTCAATTGCCCGAACTAGTTTTTGATTGAATTCTTATATAATTACATTTATAGTAAAGTGAAAGGATTGGTATAAATGCAATTATCAGAAGCAATTCGTAAAAGAGTAAAATATTATATGAAAAAAAACAATATGTCAATGTGGGCATTATTTAAAATGTCTGGAGTACCAATGTCAACATTATCAACTTTTATGAGTGGAAGAACAGATTTAATAAAATTAGATACTTTACTTCATATTTGTGAAGGTTTTGGAATAACTTTATATGATTTTTTTTCTGATGATTTATTTAACAATGTAGAAGATGATTAGTAGTTTATAAAAATACAAAAGAGAAGAAAGGAGACGATAAAGATGAAACTACTAATAACAGAAAAACCTTCAGTAGCAATGGAATTTGCAAAAGCTTTAAAAATAAAAGCAAATAGAAAAGATGGATATATAGAATCAGATGGTTGGATAATAACATGGTGTGTTGGACATTTAGTTACAATGAGTTATCCAGAAGCATATGACGAAAAACTAAAATTTTGGAGGTTAGATACACTTCCATTTATACCAACAGAATGGAAATATGAAATAATTCCAAATGTACAAAAACAATTTAATATTGTACAAAAACTTCTTCAAAGAGAAGATGTAGAAGAAATATATAATGCAGGAGACTCTGGAAGAGAAGGAGAATATATTCAAAGGCTAGTATATATGATGGCAAAGCCAAATCCAAAAGCAAAGATAAAAAGAGTATGGATAGATTCTCAAACAGAAGAAGAAATAAAAAGAGGGATACAAGAAGCAAAAAGTGAAAGTGATTATGATAGTCTTGCCGATTCTGCTTATTTAAGAGCAAAAGAAGACTATCTTATTGGAATTAACTTTTCTAGATTATTAACAATTATATATGGGAAAAGAGTAGCTTCTAAAATAAATGAAGATAAAGTTTCTATTTCTGTTGGAAGAGTTATGACATGTGTTTTAGGAATGATAGTTTCTAGAGAAAGAGAAATTAGAAATTTTGTAAAAACAAAATATTATAAGATTCTTGGAGAATTTTCTAAAGATGAAAATTCAATAAAAGCAGAATGGAAAGTTAATGAAAAATCTAAAGTATATGAAAGCACTAAATTATATAATGAAAGTGGTTTTAAAACAGAAAAAGAAGCAAAAGAATTTATAAAAAGTTTAGAAGGAAAAAAAGCAATAATAACTGAATTAAAAAAGACAAAGCAAAAAGAAAATGCACCATTATTATTTAATTTAGCAGAAATTCAAAATGAATGTACAAAAAGATTTAAAATAAAGCCAGACCAAACACTTGATATAATACAAGAATTATATGAAAAAAAATTAGTAACATATCCAAGAACTGATGCAAGAGTTTTATCAACAGCAGTTGCAAAAGAAATATCCAAAAATTTAAATGGACTTGCTAAAGGATATAAAAATGTAGAGGTACAAGAATATTTAAAAAAGATGGTTGAAGAAAAATATTCAACAAATTTAATAAAAACTAAATATGTAAATGACAGTAAAATAACAGACCATTATGCAATAATACCTACAGGACAAGGGTTTGAAAATTATGATAAACTGCCAGAATTAAATAAAAAAATATATCATGTTATAGTAAAAAGATTTATTGCAATTTTTTATCCACCAGCTGAATATCAAAAAGTAAATATGACAATAAATGTTGAAAATGAAACATTTATTGCAAGTGGAAAAGTTTGCATTACTCAAGGATATTTAGAAGTTTTGAAAAATACAACAAATAAATCCACAACAAATGAACAAAATGTGGAAAGTAATGATAAAAAACAAGACAAAAAAGAATTAAATGAAGAAAATAATTTGGAAGTATTTAAAAATCTAAAAAAAGGACTAGAATTGATAGTAAAAGGATATGAACTTAAAGAAGCGGAAACAACACCACCTTCTAGATATAATTCTGGTTCATTAATTTTGGCTATGGAAAATGCAGGTAAACTAATAGAAGAAGAAGAATTAAGAGAACAAATTAAAGGTGCAGGAATTGGAACATCTGCAACTAGAGGAGAAATTATAAAAAAACTAGAGAAAATAAAATATATTGATATAAATACAAAAACTCAAATTGTAACCCCAACTCCAAAAGGAGAGGTTATTTATGATGTTGTAAAATATTCAATGCCAGACATGTTAAATGCAAAACTTACGGCAAGTTGGGAAAAAGGATTAGACATGGTTTGGAAGAAAGAAATAAAACCAGAAGAATTTATGGACAAACTTACAAATTATATCAATTCAAAATTTAATAAGTTAATTGTAAAAACATAGGAGATGAATAAACTACAGAATGAATAATGAATTTAATATATGGTTAAAAAATGCAATGATATTATCAAGAAAAACAAATGGAATTATGAGTTTAGAAGATTTTGATAATACATCAGAATTAACAAGAAAAATAATTTTAAATCTATATAAAGATAATCCATTTTTAGACAAAGAAGATGTTTTTGATGAAATGAATAATTTGATTAAAGGTCTAACTCGAAGCATGATAGATGTAACAGACTTTAGATGTGATGTTATTAGAAGAAATGCATTTAAAGCTTTAATAAATAATAGAGATTTAATGGAAAAAACATATAATGATATTGCTTTAGAAGAAAAGAGAAGTGGGAAAAAGATAAAACAAACTGATAATATTAATTATAGTTCAAATTTTCAAAAAGCAATAAAACAAGCTATGTTAGAGGCAATTATTTCTGTAAGAGCATATGTTTCTAATGCTACTAAAGAAGAAATTAAAACTATTAGAATAAGCACAGGAAACAGAGAAAATCTTAGAAGATTGCATTTAATTATGGGACAGCAAAAAGAAGTAAGAGACCAAATAAAAGATATTAAAGGACTATATTGTGCAAGAAATGAATTAGAGCAAGTAAAATATTATCTAGAAAAAATGAATAGTGTGGAAACTATAGATAAAGAATTAAAAGAAGAATATATTAGTGCAATAATACATATAGGAGAAGGACTTGATAAATATGGAATATTAGAAAAATACATAAAACAACAAAATAATGAAGTAGCTAGATTAAAAATTAAAGAACTAACTCCAATAAAAGAAGATAATGCATTTAATACATTATTTAGTGAAGAAAAATTAAAAAAGCTAAATATATACCAATTATCTGCATTACATGCTTTTTGGTCTAATAGACTAGCAAAAGAAACTGTTAAAATGTATAAATCATATTTTATAATGTATGAATTAAATTTAGATGATTTTAAATCTGTACATAAAGGAAACTTGTCATCTTTAATAAATCCAGATGTTTTTGAGACACTTAAGTTAAAATTTAATGCAATTCATATAAAAACAGCAGAAATATATCAAAAATGTAGAGAGTCAACAAGAGAAAGAGCTGTTGTTAATGTTGCAGATAAAGTAAATGAATTAGAAAAAAAGTTTGGAAAACAATATAACAAATATTTTTCTGGAATTGGTGGATTAAAAGGACTAGAAAATATTTTTTCTAATGATTTTCAATTATATATGTTATTAGAAAATGTAGATAAAAATTTATATAATCAAAAAGACAATAGTATTTTAGCTTTATTGAATTTACTAAGTGATGATGAAAGAATGTCAAATAATTGGGGTGTAATAGAAGAAAAGAAAAAATCTGATTATTTATTAATTGGTGCAGATATTTCTGGTTTAAATATGCCATTAAGATTACACATAAAAAAAGAGGTATTAGAAAACTTTATACAATCACATCAAGGAAATAAAATTATTCCACTTTATGATGGAAAAGATGACTTTATTGTAAATGGAAGATATATTGGAACACATGTATTAACACCGTTTACAGATACTCAAAGAGAAGAAATAAAAAAAGGTTCTTTAGAAATAGAAGAAACAGATTATAGAAATAAGATAGTTCAACATATTGCTTTTCTTGTAGATACACAAAAATTTCCTGAACATTTGCAACAAAAAAGAATTACTGTAAAAAAAGGAAAAACTAAAATAAAATTTGAACGAATTAGAAAATATATTGATATTGGAACAAATAAAAAATATACAAAATCTAAAGATGGAGAGCTTATTGAACAAGATGAGCGGAAGATAAGTTAAATATTAATAAATAATTTTTAATTTATAACTGATAATTATTTTATAAATATTTATATATTAATATTATTTAAATTTTGAATGCGATTGAAAATATTTTAGAATTTGTTATATGATTTATTGAGGGATGTTCACGGTACTCGAGTTTACGAGAGGGTCTGAGTGAAAGAGGCTCAATAAATCATATTACAAATTCTTGAATATTGTAATGAGCCGAAAAATTTATAAAATATTAATATATAAATATTTATAAAATAGATTTCAGTTGGGTTTATAGGTAAAGCCATTTTAAAAACCTAAATATTTTATATAAGGATTATCAATAAAAAAATGAATACTATATTAGGAGAACTAGGAAAAAATCCTAAATTTAAAGAATATATTAATTCAATAGAAAAAAATACAAGCCCGATAGCTTTATCGGGCTTAACAGACGTTGGAATGGTACAAATGATTTCTGCAACAAGTGAATTTACAAAAAGACCAATTTGTATTTTAACTTATAATGAAATTCAAGCAAAAAAAGTTTTAGAAGATGTTAAATATTTTACAGACAAAGTTTATTATTTACCAAAAAAGGAAGTTGTAACATATGATTATGTTGCAGAAAGCAAAGATTTACCTTATGAAAGAATTGAAATATTAAATAAAATTCAAGATATGAAAACTGGTATAATAATAACAACAATTGAAACAGCTCTTCAAAAAATGATTAGTAGAAAAGCATTATATAAAAATGTTTTAAAACTTAAAGTTGGAGATATTTTAAATCTAGAAGAAGTAAAAAAAATATTAGTTGATTTGGGCTACTCAAGATGTGATTTAATAGAAGGAAGAGGACAATTCAGTGTAAGAGGTGGAATTGTTGATATATCTCTTACAGAAAAAGAAGGAATTAGAATTGAGTTTTGGGGAGATGAAATTGATTCTATAAGATATTTTAATATAATTAGTCAAAGATCTACCGAAAATATAGATAAAATTACAATTTATCCAGCTCATGAGTATATTTTAGAAAAATCAATTGATTCTGTAATTTCGAAAATTAGAAAAACAGTATATAATGAAAAAGTACAAAACCAAATTGAACAAGATATAGAAATAATAAAAACAGGAAATTATATAAACAAAATTGATAAATACTTTAATGCCTTTTATGATGAACAAGAAACTATTTTAGACTATTTATCAAATAAATTTTTGGTAATTTTGGATGAAATTACAAAAATAAAACAAAGAGCTATAAATGTAAATAAAGATAGTCAAAATATAATTCAATTATTAATGGATAAAGAAAAAATTGTTCCAGATGCAATTAAAAACATATGTAATTTTGAACAAATTCAAGAAAAACTAGAAAGTAAACAGATTATTTATATAGAGAAATTAGATAATGATATTAAATTACAAGCCGAAAAATATAACTGGGTTTATAAAGAGAAGAATTTTGTAAAAACAGAGATAGAAATATTTTTTAAAGAAATTTTAAAAGCACAAGAAAATAAAACTAAAGTTTATATTTTAGCAGAAACAAAAGAAAAAGCAAAAAAAATATGTTCATTATTAGATGAACAAGAAATTTTATATAAATTTGAAGAAAAATTAAACCAACAAATAATAGCAAAAAGTGAAGAAAGTTTTGCTACAGTTAGTATTGGAAAATTATCTTCTGGCTTTGAATGTTTTGATACAAAGCAAATTGTTATAACATCACAAGAATTAATTGAAGGTGAAAAAAGAAAAAAATATAAATCATCAGCATTTAAAGAGGGAGAAAAAGTTGTATATGCAGATTTAAAAATAGGAGATTATGTTGTACATAAAAATTATGGTATAGGAATTTTTATAGGTGTAAATACTATTACTGCTGATGGAACAACAAAAGATTATATAAAAATAAAATATTATGGAGATGATATTTTATATGTTCCAACAAACCAATTAGATAGTGTTAGAAAATATGTTGGTGGAGATGAGAATGGACTTAAAATTAATAAATTAGGTACAAAAGAATGGCTAAATACAAAAGCAAAAGTAAAGAAGAATTTAAGGCAAGTTGCAAGAGAATTAATAGAATTATATGCAAGAAGAGAAAAAGCAAAAGGATATGCTTTTGCACCAGATACACCTTGGCAAACACAGTTTGAAGATAGTTTTCCATATCAAGAAACAGATGACCAGTTAAGATGTATTGAAGAAGTAAAAAAAGATATGGAAATGGATAAACCTATGGACAGACTTCTTTGCGGAGATGTTGGATATGGAAAAACAGAAGTTGCAATTAGAGCTGCATTTAAAGCAGTTATGAGTGGAAAACAAGTTGCATATTTAGCTCCAACAACAGTATTGGCAGAACAACAATATAAAGAATTTAGAGATAGAATGTTGAATTTTGGAGTAAAAGTTGAAGTTTTAAATAGATTTAAAACTAGAAAGCAACAAACAGAGATTATTAAAAGATTAAAACTTGGAGAAGTTGATATAGTTATTGGTACACATAGAATTTTAAGTAAAGATGTAGAATTTAAAGATTTAGGATTACTAATAATTGATGAGGAACATCGCTTTGGGGTAAGAGATAAAGAAAAAATAAAGCAATATAAAGAAACTATAGATGTTTTAACAATGACTGCAACACCTATTCCAAGAACACTACATATGTCAATTGTAGGTGTTAGAGATATGTCTGTAATATATGAGCCACCATATAATAGAAAACCAGTTCAAACATATGTATTAGAATATGACCAAGAAGTTATTAGAGAAGCAATTACAAAAGAATTAGAAAGAAATGGTCAAGTATTTTATTTGTTTAATAATGTAGAAAAGATTATGCAAAAAGCAAATGAAATATCAAATTTAGTACCAGAAGCTAAAGTTGTTTATGCACATGGACAAATGACAGGACATGAAATAGAAGATATTATGGAAGAATTTGTTGATGGAAAAACTAATGTATTAGTATGTACAACAATATTAGAATCTGGAATTGATATTCCAAATGCAAATACAATTATTGTAGAAAATGCAGATAGAATGGGGTTAGCTCAATTATACCAAATTAGAGGAAGAGTAGGAAGATCTGATAGGCAAGGATATGCATATATAACATATAAAAAAGACAAATTATTATCAGAAGTTGCAGATAAAAGATTAAAAGCTATAAAAGAATTTACAGAATTTGGTTCTGGTTTTAAAATTGCTATGAGGGACTTAGAAATAAGAGGTGCAGGTAGCTTACTTGGAGAAATTCAAAGTGGGCATTTAGAACAAGTTGGATATGATACTTATTGCAATTTATTAGATGAAGTTGTAAAAGAAATGAAAGGTGAAGAAGTTAAACCAGAAATTGATGTACAAATAGATTTAGATGCAACATGTTATATACCAGATGAATATATATCTGATTCAAGTCAAAAAATTGAAATATATCAGGATATTGCATTATGTAAAAATGAAGAAGATATTCAAAATGTAGTTGATGAAATGATAGATAGATATGGAAATATGCCTAAAGAAATTGAAAACTTATTAGAGATTGCAAGAATTAAAATTTTATGTAAAAAACTAAATATTGGAAAAGCTCAAGGAAGAAAGAATTTTGTGGTATTAATGTTTGAAGCAGGTCAATTAAATTTAGATGTAAATGAATTGGCTAAAACTTATAAAAATAAAATAAGATTTTCTCAAGGAGTTAAACCTCAAATTACACTTGTTTTAGAAAATTCGACTGGAATGAAAATGTTAAAAGAAGTTAAGAAGTTTTTAGAATATATGATTTCTATACAAAAATAAATAAAAAGATTAATAAAAAAGGAGAAAATGATGCATATTATTACAAGTAAAGATAATGAAATTATAAAACATATACGTAAATTAAAGGAAAAAAAATATCGTGATGAATATAATGAGTATGTTGTAGAAGGTGTAAAAATTGTTGAAGAAGCAATTAAAGAAAATGCAAAAATAAAACAAGTAATTGTATGTAATGATACAACTAAAACTTATGAAATTCCTACTCATATTATGTTAGAAATTGCTAAATTTGATTGTATATATGTTTCTGATAAAATATTTAATTATATAACTCAAGTTACAAATCCACAAGGAGTTATGGCAATTATAGAAAAACAAGATGAAAATATGCAAATAGATTATAATCAGGATATAATTGTAATGCTAGATGATGTGCAAGACCCAGGAAATTTAGGCACAATATTAAGAACAGTAGATAGTATTGGACTTAATCAAATAATAGTTTCTAAAGGAACTGCTGATTCATTTAATTCTAAAGTGGTACGTTCAACAATGGGAGCAATTTTTAGATTAAAAATTATAGAAGAAGATGATTTAATAAAAACAATTAAAGAATTAAGAAAACATCATTTTAAACTTTTAGTAACATCATTACAAACAGAAAATAGTATTTATGATATTGATTTTAGTAAAAAAATAATAGTTATAGGGAATGAAGCTAATGGGGTTTCTAAAGAAATTCAAGATTTAGCTGATGAAAAAGCAAAAATTCCAATGTTAGGAAGAACAGAGAGCTTAAATGCATCTGTTGCAGCAGGGATTGTTATGTATGAATATGTTAGACAGAAAATAACAAGAAAGGGCTTGTAAAATATATGAAAATTTATTATGTTAGACATGGTCAAACAGATTTTAATTTAACAAAAAAAATGCAAGGTGGAGGAACAGAAAAAGACTTAAATGAAACAGGAATTATGCAAGCAAACAAAACAAGTGAAATACTAAAAAATGCAAAATATGATATAATAATATGCTCACCAATGAATAGGGCTAAACAAACTGCAGAAATTATAAATAAAGATAAAAATATACCAATTATAATTGATGAAAGAATGAGAGAAAGGAAATTAGGAAAATTTGAAGGATATCCAGTTACACCAGATATGGAAAAACAAATTTGGGATTGTAATTTAAATTTTGATATTCCTAATGGAGAAAATTTAAAGGAATTTAAAGATAGAATATTGGGTTTTATAGAAGATTTAAAACAAAAATATGATGATAAATCAATTCTAGTTGTAGCACATGGAGGCATAGCGAAAGTATTAAAAGCGTATTATTGCAAAATGCCAGATAGTAAAAATTTATCTGATATTAGAATGGAAAATTGTGAAATATTAGAATTAAACTTATAAAAATAAAAACATTGTTATTAATTTTTTTATTAAATAGGAAACAATATTAAACTTTAAGTTGTTTAGGCTTAAAGATAAAATAAAAGAAAAATTGTTTTTTTCCTATTTAATAAAAGTGCATCACTCAAATAGATGTTAATAACAGTGTTTTTTTGTTGTATAGGAAAAATCAAGTTTTTCCTATACAACAAAAGAGCTTCGCTCAAACAGATGCACACAAATTTTACTAGCGTAAAATTTGGCGCACGAACAATAACGCGGACTTTAAAATGTTATAAATATATAAAATGTCCAAAAAAGTCCGCTATTGTTCTTTTGTAATTTGATATAAATTCTTGAATTATAGACTTTATAAAAATTCATAAGAAAAATATGCTTTTGTATATTTATTTGAAAGTAGTATTTCCCTAATATTTAAGTATACATAATATTGACAATTTAAAAAATAAGTATTATAATGGGAATTAAAGGTAAACATAAATATGTTTGTAATAAAGGAGAGTGATAAATATGATAAAAAGAAAAATAATATTTATTGTAATTACAATATTTATTATTGCTTTTGCTTTTGCTACTGCATGTTATGGCTTTACACCAGCGACAACAGAATTATACAATGGACTTTATGATGGTAAAGTAATAGCGTATTCGGAAATGAGAGCTTTTAGATTAACTCTTGCAAATGGTGCTGTACTTGCTTATTCTACAGTATCTGGTGATACTTATCAGATAGTTACGGAACAAGGAAGAAATGTTCAGGTTGTAATTATACTAGATTTATCTTCTAGTATGACTGGAGATGTATTGAAAGAGGCACAAGAAGCGGCAAAAAATTTAGTGCAATCATTAATGGACAGACTTGGAGTGGATACAGAAATTGGATTAGTTTCATTTGCTTTAGATGCAGAAACAAATGTTGGATTGACAGGTTCTGGTGATGAAATTATAGGAGCAATAGATAGTACAGAAGTTATGGATAATTATACATATATGGCTCCTGCAGTAGGATTAGCAGATGAATTATTAAGTGGTGGAAAAAATGATCATACATATCAATATTGTGTTATATTCTCAGACTTTGCGTTGGCTGATGGTGAAGAAACTAATAATGCACTATCAAGTATGGAAGCAAGTGGAGTTGGAGTGTGTAGAGTGCAGGTTTCTAGTAGTGGAGTAAATGGCGGAGATGTTTCTAATGCTATAAGTACAATAGAGGGAGAAGTGGTAGACAATGTAGTTACAGAATTTGAATTTTCAGATGAACCACCAAATTGTATGATATTAGATGACAAAGTTGTTATTACATTAGATAGTGAGTTAATGCAGGGGGCTAAAATGGAAATAGAATATGAAATTAATATAAAATCTTCTTATGCTCTTGATGGTGTACAAATAGAAGATTTAACAAATGGTAATTTAGCATATAACCCAGATGCAAAATTATTAACAGAAGATAAGACAAATGCAGACTATGGGTGGACTCAAACAGGAGATTCGGAATTATATGAAGATGGAGATAAGGATGTAGTATATTCAACAGCATCTTCAATTGCTAAAAAAGGCTGTTTGTCAAAAAAGATTGTTTATTCAAAAATTTTATCATCAGCAGAAAATGCAAATTTTGAACATTCAACAACTTTTTTATTAGGTGGAGACACAGAAAATGGAGCGGCAACGATTCCTTCTTATTCAATAGTTGTAACACCTCCATATGGAGGAGAAAGTATAGTTAATTTGAGAATAGTATTATTTATACTTACATCTATTATAATAACAATTATACTTACTTATATATTAAAGAGATTAATTAAATAATAATAAAAATTTAGAGCCAAATTTATCAATTAAATAAAGTTATTGAATTGAAAAGATTAGGCTCTATTTTTTTGCTTACAAAGAAAAATATTTTATTAAAATATATAAAAATACATAAAATTATGGTATAATATATTCGAAAAAAAGATGGAATTAATTGATGTATTAGATGAAAATTATACATTTATTAATTGGCAGAATGTTAAAAAAATAGTGCCTGAATAAAAACAGTTAAGAGATGAAAATTGTTTAAAAATATAATTTTAATTTTTATAATATTAATAAATATTAAAAAATAAATTAAATTGTTTTAAAAATAAAGTAATTATTAAAGAAAGGTAAGTATAATATCTTAAATTTTATTATATTGTAAAAGGTATAAATATGATACATGAAATGAAATTAAATGAAAGTCCATTTGAAAGAATAAAAAATGGAACTAAAACAATAGAATTTAGATTATATGATGAAAAAAGAAAAAAAGTAAAAATAGGAGATAAAATTGAATTCTCAAAATTACCAGATTTACAAGAAAAAATATTAGTAGATGTATTAGATATATACAGAGATGAAACATTTGAAAACTTATTTAAAAAGATTTTTACAGATAAAAATGAAATAGCAAGAAAAACGAAATCAATGTATCAATTTTATTCAAAAGAACAAGAAAAACAATATGGTGTTGTAGGGATAAGAATCAAATTATTAAATTATAACTACAGATATGAATACAATAAGTTAGTAAGAGATAAAATACCAGAAGAAATCAACAGTGAACCAGGTAGAAAATGTAAATATAGAATTCTTAATGATACAGAATATTTGAAAGAATTAAATAAAAAAGTTTTAGAAGAGGCTAATGAGTTTATAGAAGAAAATAGTATTGAAGAACTTGGAGATTTAATGGAAGTTATAAATGCTATAATGAAATTGAAGGGCTATAATATGAAAGACATAGAAAGAGTAATGAAAGCCAAAGAAGAGAAGAAAGGTGCATTTAATAATAAAATTTTTTTAGAATATGTTGATGAGGAAAAAAGAAATTTAGAAGAAGAAAAAGAATTAAATAAAGAATTTAGAAAAAATTGAGTTTAGTACAAAACTAAGCTCTTTTTTGAATAAAAAAATAAATGAAGCATAAATATTAAATATCATAAGCAGGAGGTTAAAGATGTTTTTGGTATTTAGTAAAGATAAAATTCAAACATATGTCGTATCTGTATTAACAGTAGTATTGTTAATATTTTTGGCAAATATAGATAAAAATGATGTAATACAAACATCAGCATTAGAAAAAAATTTGCCTATTTATAATGTGCAAACAGAAGAAAAAAAGATTGCATTTACAATGAATTGTGCATGGAATGCTGATGATATTGATAGTATATTAGAGACACTAAGAGCTAACAATATAAAGATAACTTTTTTTATAGTAGGAGAATGGGCAGATAAGTATCCAGAAGAGGTTAAGAAAATTTCAGAAGCGGGACATGAAATAGGAACACATAGTAACACTCATCCGCATGTAAATAATCTTTCAGCAGAAAAAAATTTAGAAGAAATAAAAATAAGTGTAAACAAGTTAGAAAAATTAACAAATCAAAAAATAACTTTATATAGGACACCTTATGGGGAATATAATGACATTGTAATAGAAACATCAAGAAATAATGGATATTTTCCAATACAATGGAATATAGATACATTAGACTATGAGGGACTAAATTGTGAAGAAATGTGGAATAGAATAAAAGGAAAATTATCAAATGGTTCAATAATATTAAGTCATAATGGAACAGAACATACTGCAGAGAGTTTAGACACAATAATAAAAAATATAAAAAAACAAGGATATGATTTTGTAAAAGTGTCTGATTTAATTTATAAAGAAAATTATATAATTAATAGTAATGGAACACAGATATTACAAGATATTGAATAAAAATACATATAAAGGAAATAATAAATATAAATTTATTAGAATAAAACAAGAAAATTTTTTTTAATTTGTTCATGAATTGAACTTTTATGTAATAAAACTCAAATTGAATATTTGTACATATTAAAATTAAGGAGAGAAAAAATGTCTCTTATTGGAATAATTGCAAAAAAGAAAGATATTAAAGAAATAAAAAATAATCTAGATATAGTATATGAAGTTATTGAGATAAATAATAAAAGCATAGAAAATCTAAAAAATATTAAATTTGAGCAAATTATTATAAATAAGGATTTAGTATTAAATAAACAAGAAGAAGAATATATAAAAAAAATAATTAATGCAACAAAATACATTATTATAAATGCAGATATAAATATACAAATACTTAATAAGATAGAAATAGATAAACCATTAAAAATTATAACATATGGTTTTAACTCAAAATCAACAATATCAATTTCTAGTGTAAAAGAAGATTATATAATTTTGAGTATACAAAGAGAAATAGAAAAACTTAATAATGAAAAAATAGAAAATCAAGAGAAAAAAATAGAATTAATTAAGGGAGAAAATAATAATATTTATATAAAAATAATAAAATTTATAATAAAAGAATTGCATAATTTTTAAAAATGAATGCTAAAATACCTAAAAATTCAAAAAAATAATAAAAAAATTACAAAAAATTAACTTTTTATGTAGACAAACCCAAAAAAGTGTAGTATAATAGGTAATGTAGAAAATTTTAAAATAAAAAAACGCAAGAAGATTATTTACAATTGATAAAATAAAAAAGATAGGGAGGAAATAAAATTGGATACAAATTATTTAGAAAACAACTATTTAACATTAGTTGGAAGAGTTACAGGCGAAAAAACATTTAGCCACGAAATTTATGGGGAGAAATTCTATAGATTTTCATTATCTATAGCACGTTTAAGTGGAAATGCAGATATTATCCCAATAACAGTATCAGAAAGACTAATTTCTGATGATACATTATCAGAAGGAAAAAAATTATTAATTAAAGGACAATTTAGATCATACAACAGCTTTGAAAATGAAAAAAACAAATTAGTATTAACTGTTTTTGCTAAAGATGTTCAAGAATTACCTGAAGCAGAAACACAAGCACAAGAAGGAGAAAATAGTGAAGAAACTCCAAAGAAAGACGAAATGACAAATGAAGTTGTACTTATTGGATTTGTTTGTAAAAAACCAATTTACAGACAAACACCATTTGGAAGAGAAATTGCAGATTTATTATTAGCTGTAAACAGAGCATATAATAAATCAGATTATATCCCAACAATTGCATGGGGAAGAAATGCAAGATTCTGTCAAAACATAGAAGTAGGAGCTCAAGTAAAAATTGTAGGAAGAGTTCAATCAAGACAATATGAAAAGAAACATGAAGATGGAAGTGTTGAAACAAAAACTGCATATGAAGTTTCTGTATGTAGCTTAGAACTATTAAGTGAAGATGGAAAAACAGAAAAAGCCGAAACAGAAAATACTGAAGGACAACAAGCTGTATAATATATAAATATTGTTAGGGTCGGTCCCTTTTTATTGGGGCTGATCCTTTTTTTTGTGTTGTGCTACTTGTGTCGTGCTATTGGGGTCGGTCCCTTTTTGTGCTGGGGTCGGTCCTAAATTAAACCAATATATAAAGTATTTTTTATACCTTGTGTGTCGCAACCTACAAAAGAATTTCAATAAGTAGGTTGCTCCAAATCGCATTCGCTACGCTCATTTGGTCGCTTACGCGGTATTGCAAAATACTTTATATATTGGTTTAATTTAGGACCGACCCCAGCACAAAAAGGGACCGACCCCAACATAAAAAAGGACCGACACAGTAAATATTACCTTAAAATATTGTAATAATTTAAAATTTATGATATATTATAAGCAGTCAAAACATAGATAAATAGTTTTGACAAACAAATTTAAGAAAGAGGAAAATTATGAGTAGAGGAAAAAGATATGAGACAGAAGGAAAATTAAATTATCAAAAAGTATTTGCTGTTATAATTGCAATAGTAGTAATTATCATGTTTGTATTAATAATAAAAGATGTATTAGCACAAAGGAGCAAATTAAATAAAGAATATGATTATTTTGCAGTATATTCAGCAGACAAATGGGGAGTAATAAATCAAGATGGAGAATATGTAATAAATCCATCATATCAAGAGATGATAGTTATTCCAGATAAAACTAAAGATGTTTTTATATGTACATATGATGTTGATGATACAACAGGAACATATAAAACAAAAGCTTTAAATAAAAATAATGAAGAAATATTTACTCAATATGAACAAATACTTCCTATAGAAAATTTTGACGAAAATGAGAATTTATGG
Organism: uncultured Clostridia bacterium; assembly: GCA_944388045.1. GTDB lineage: Bacteria > Bacillota > Clostridia > TANB77 > CAG-508 > CAG-269. Next base: position 17,987 of record CALXHG010000018.1, read on the forward strand.
TATGAACAAGATGTATTAAAAGTAATGCAAAATGGAAAATATGGACTTATAAATTTAAATGGTAAACAAATATTGCCATGTGAATATGACAATATTACAGTTATACAAGGTATAGAAAATAGTTTAATAATAGAAAAAAACGGACAAAAAGGCTTATGCAATGATTCTGGAAGTGTTTTAATAGAACCACAATATACAGAAATAAAAAATTTAGGAGAAACATATAAAGATGGATATATAACAGTTAATCCAGAAGGAAAATATGGTGTAATAAGTGCTACAAAGCAACAAATTTTAGAAAATAAATTTGATGAAATAAAACAAACATATTTAGGAAGCAACTATTTAGTAATTGAAGGAGGAAAAGAAAAATTAGTTAATTCATCTGGAGAAACTTTAATTGAAAATGGTTTTGATGATATAAAATCAAATACAACAAGAGGAGTTATATTTGTTTTAAATAATTTATATGGAGAAATGAGTACATCAGGAGAAATACTTATAGAAGCTAAATATCAAGATTTAAAACAAGTAAAAGAGGGAATATATATTGCAAAACAAAATGATAAATATGGAATTATAGATGAAAGTACACAAGAAAAGTTACCATTTTCATATACAGGAATTACATATAATGATAAAGCAAATTTATTTATAGCAGAAGATGAAAATTTCCAAACATTAATAATAGATAAAGACTATAATGTAAAACTAATAGGAGTTTTAGTTGATATTACAACAGATTATATAAGAATGAGAATAAATAATGAATATAAATATTTCAATCTAAATTGTGAAGAAATCCCAAGTACAGAAGCACTAAAAGACAATACATTATTTTTAAAAAAAGAAAATGATAAATATGGTTATGTAGATAAAAATGGAAATGTAGTTGTAGATTATGTTTATGATGATGCTACAGAGCAAAATGAATATGGATTTGTAGCAGTTAAACAAAATGGTTTGTGGGGTTCATTAGACAAAGAGGGCAAAATTGTAATAGAACCTAAATATAATTTAGATAATTATTTATATATTAATTTTATTGGAAAATGGCATTTTGGATTAGATTTAAATATGAATTATTATTGTGAAGATTAAATGTAAAAAAGAGGAGAAACAAAAGATGGAGTTAAAGACGAAATACCAGTATACATATTTTATATATCCATATGTTATAAAAGAAAACAGATATATAAGATATTTGATGAAATTATTAAGAGATAAAAATTGTGAATTAAAAATCTTTAAAAAAGACAAAGATTTTGATATATATACATATTTTTCAAATAGAGCAAGAAATTTTTTGTTTGGAACATTTAATTTAAATAAAGCAAAATTACAAAAATTAGAAGAACTACCATTAGAAACAAAAGCAGCTCTACTTGCAAAATATGATTGTACAATTTTTGAATATACAATTGAAAAAGATATTCAAGGAAAAGTACAAGAAAAAAGTGGAATATTTTTTAAAATTCCTAAAATACAGATTATATGTTTTAATACAGGAATATGTTTTTTATGTATAAAAACACATATTGAAGACAGTGACAAATTTTCTGATTTATTGAACTTTAATTATAAGATGAGAGATATAGCACAAGAATATAATAACATAAAAAATTATGATAAAATAAAAGTTCAAACAGATTGTTTTGAAGATGTAAAATCATTTAAAGAATTTATAGAAGAAATAACAGGCCCATCTATAGAGACAATTAAACTTGATATAGATACAGAAAGAGCATTAACATATTCTTATGCTTGTATTGATGAAGATGGATGGAATAATTCTAATGATTTTGAAAAAATTAAAGAGCAATATTATAAGTTTATAAATATATTACCAAGTGATAATAGTGTTAGTCATACTAAAGATAATATGAAAATTATTTCAAGGTGGAAATATGCAAAACTTGGTGTAACAAAAGAGAGTATTACATTATTTAGTTCTAGTTGTGATATAAATAATTATACAATATTTCCACAGGAATTTGAAGAACAATATTTTTACACATATATTTTAGCACTATATACTAGATTTTATTTAAAAAAGATTAATTTAAAATTTAGACAAGGATTAAAAATTAAACAAACGAGGAAAGAGTTCATAAAATTTACTAAAAAAATATGGATAAATGAGGTTACAAATGAAGATATAGGTACAATATTTTATCATCATTTAAAAGAAATATTAGAATTAGACAATATTTATTTTGACACAAAAAACAAGTATGATATTTTGTATAAAGAGATGAATATAGAAAAAAACACTAAAAATAATATATTTATTGCAGTATTGCTTTTAGTAAGTTTTGTAGTAAATGTAATTAATATAATATATCTATTAAAAAAATAAAATAATGTATCATAAAATGTAAAAAAATTTTTTGTATTTACTTACAAGAAAAGACAAAAAACACATAAGACAAGTATTAAAATATTACATGAGGTGTTAAAAGATGATTATAAACAATAAAGAAATACTAAAAAACTTGTTTAGTCTAAAAAATATAATTATATATGTGTTAGCATTTATGATATCTATTGTAGGAATGGAACAAGATGTTTCTCCTTTTAGTATTGCAATTGTAGGAGCTTGTTTTTCTAGTGGAATACCGGCAATAGTTGTAGTAATATTAGGACTTATAGGTAACTTAATTGGTGTTGGTGTTATTGGAGCTTTAAATTATATATTAATATTATTAATGTTATTAATTGTGTTGTGTTTAAGACCTCCAAAAGAAAATGATGAATATAAAAATGAAAAAATGCAAATTTCAAAACATATATTTTGTAGTATTATGATAATAATGATTGCAAAAATGATATTAACAGAATTTACAGTTGGTGATTTATTAGTACATATAACTCTTGCAATAATGTCTGTAATATTTTATAAAATATTTGTAAATTCATTATCAGTAATACAAGGAATTAATGATAAACAAGCATTTTCAATAGAAGAAGTAATAGGGGCATGTTTATTAATTTCTGTTGCAATTTCAGCATTTGGAGAATTATCTATATTTGGATTATCAATTAGAAATATTTTAAGTATTTTTATTGTACTAATACTAGGATGGAGAAACGGAGTTCTTGTTGGAACAACAGCAGGAGTAACAATTGGAGTAATATTGGGAATAATCTCACAAAGTGAACCTATTCTTGTTGCAGGATATGCAATTTCTGGAATGATAGCAGGTTTACTTAATAGGTTTGGAAAAATAGGGGTGATAGCAGGTTTTTGTATAGGTAGTGGTATATTATTTTATGTATCAAAAGGAGATACAAGTAATTTTGTATTGTTTAAAGAAATTTTAGTTGCTTCTGTTGGATTATTAGCAGTTCCAAAATGGATAAAAATTAATATTGAAGGATTAACAGAAAAAGAAGAATATTTACCAAATATTCCAAATAATAGACTAAAAGCTAGTAATGATACAATAGAACAATTAAATATGGTATCAGAAACAATAAAAGACATTGCAGAAACATATGTACCAGTTGTTAACAAAACAGAAGATGAAATAAAACAAAAGAATAAAGAAACATTTAGAACAGAATTATTAAATAATTTAGAAGGACTAGAAGATAATATTTTATATGAAGATCTTATAAGTGATGAAATATTTGATGATATATTTAATCTTTTACTTGAAAAACAAGAATTAGAAAGCAAAGATATTATTAATATTTTTGCAAAACATAATCATTACATTGTTGCAATTGAAAGTAAAAATGTAAAAACAGAGGTTGAACAAATTACTAAGGCTGTAAATTATGCTTATAAAACTAGTAAATCAGATTTTATATGGGAAGAAAAGGTTAAACAAAATAAAAAAAGTGTACAAGCCCAATTAGATGGTGTTTCTAAAGCAATTTCTAGTATTGCTGTTAAAATGGAGAATGAGACAAAAAAAGATGATGTATTTGTAGATAAAAAGAAGAAAACTATTACAGCTCTAGAAATAAAAGGAATACTTGTTGATGATTTAGAAGTACAAGAAAAAGAAAATAGAGTATTTATTGATGTTTATTTAAAAGAAGATAGCAAAACAAGTGAAAATAAAGACATAGAAAAAATAAAAAATGTTTTAGAAAAGACATTTAAAGAAAAACTAAGCATAAATGAAGTAAAAACAAAAAAATTGAACAAACAAGGAAAAAGAGTTTTTTCTTATATGGCAGAAGATAAATTCTTACTACAAATAGGACAAGCAACTAAAACTAAAAATGGAAGTCCTGTTTCTGGTGATAGTTGTTTACAAATTAGATTAAGTGATGGAAAATATTTATTAGCAATAAGTGACGGAATGGGGTCAGGACCAGAGGCAAGAAAAAGTAGTCAAATTGCTATAAAAATGTTGGAAAGACTATTAATGTCAGGATTTGATAAAAATACATCTATAGACTTAATAAATACAACAATAATGAACACAAATGAAGAAATATTTGCTACATTAGATATTGTAATAATAGATTTATTCAATGGAAAAGTTGAATTTATAAAAAATGGAGCATGTCCTACATATATAAAAAATGGTAAAAATGTTCAAATTGTTAAATCCTTAAGTTTACCTGCAGGAATATTAAAAGATATAAATTTAACTGTTTATGATAAAGACATTATAAATCAAGATATACTAGTAATGTGTAGTGATGGTATAATAGATTCAAATGTGGAATATAAAAACAAAGAATTATGGGTTAAATATTTGTTAGAAGATATTGAAACAACAAGTGCACAAAAAATTGCAGATTTAATTATAAATGAATCTGTTGATAATAATTATGGAATGATTAAAGATGATATGAGTTTAATTGTTTGTAAAATTTTAAAAATATAAGAATTTATAAATTGTATAGAAAGTATTAAAAAAATATTAACACTTATAAATCATATTAAAAAATATATTTTGTAAATTTATAGAAATCATCAAAAAAATATAGAATGTGCTAAAAAGGTTTATAGGTAACCTTAAAAACCTAAATATATTATATAAGAAATGGAGTAAAAGATGGAGAAACTAAAGAAAAATAATGGAATGGCTTTAATTGCACTAATAGCAATTGTATTAGCAATAATAATTGTAGTAGGAGTAATAATAACATTTTTGGTTATCAAGTTTAAGGATGATAATCATGAAGACATTGGGAATAACCAAATTTGGTCAGATGACCCATATGCAACAAATATATTTGCTACATTATATGAAGATGGAACATTAACATTTTCTACAACAGAGCAAGATGGAAATGGAATAGTATTCCAAGAAAATATTAGAAATAAAACATTTGGAGCTTCTATATTACCTCCATGGTATCAATATAGAAGAAACATTACGAGTGTAAATGTAATTGACCAAATAGTGCCAACAAATACAGATTATTGGTTTTATGATTGTAGATATATTACAAGCATAAATTTAGAAAAAATGAGTACTAATAGAGTAGTTAGTATGAGTAATATGTTTTATGGTTGTAGTGGACTAACAGACTTAATATTAGGTGAATTTAATACAAGTAGTGTTGTTAATATGATGGGAATGTTCTACAATTGTAGTAGCTTAACTAACTTAGATGTTAGTGGATTTAACACAAGTAATGTTGAAAATATGTCAGAAATGTTTTACAATTGTAGTTCTTTAACAGAATTACCAATAAATAATTTTAACACAAGCAAAGTAACTAATATGAGTAAAATGTTCTTTGATTGTAAAAATTTATCTGAATTGGATGTAAGTAGTTTTAATACTTCAAATTGTACAGATATGAGTTATATGTTTGGAGGATGTAATAATTTAACAGGTTTAAATTTAAGTAGTTTTAATACAGCAAATGTAACAACAATGATGAATATGTTTAGTGAATGTCATAATATTGTAAACATTAATTTATACAGTTTCGAAACAGGAAAAGTAACAGACATGAGATACATGTTTTACAATTGCAATAAATTAGAAACAATTAGAATGAGCAAAATAGACACAAGCAAAGTTGAAAATATGAACTATATGTTTGGAGGATGTAGTAGTCTTACAGAATTAGATTTAAGCAAATTTGTTACTAGAAATGTAGAAGGAATGAAATCTATGTTTGAGGGATGTACAAATCTACAAAAAATCAATTTTGATGGATTTACAACAAAAGAATTAAAAGACATGAGTTCAATGTTTTGTGGATGTTCAAGTTTAAAAGAACTTGATTTAAGTAGTTTTAACACTCAAAATGTAACAACAATGTATGAAATGTTCTATAATTGTACAAGTCTTGAAAAGGTATATGTAGGAGCAGAATGGTCTATGGATAAAGTAACAAATTCATTAGATATGTTTACAAATTGTATTGCAAAAGATGTTACAACAAAAAGTCCAACAGAAGATAATATAGAAAATACAACTGAAAGTAATACAGATAGTACAATAGAAAATACAACTGAAACAAGTACAGAAAATACAACAGATAGTACAGTAGAAAATACTCCTGAAAATTAAGAAAACACAACATGGTTTGCAATTGAGAATAATAAAAAAAGCACAAAAGAGGAAACAGTATAAAACAAACTAAAAAACAGCTTAGCAAGATATAATTATATTTTACGGCTAATTAAAACCTAAGAGGTGCAAAAAAATGATAAAAATAGTTGAACTTACTAAAGAAAATGAAGAAAAGTATCTAGATAAAATTGTTAGATTAGAACAAATAAGTCTAGAAGCGATGAAACAAGAAGGAAGAGAAGGTCAATTATTTGACACAGGAAGAGAAGGAATATCAGAATATGTACATTCAGAAAATAATTCAGTATTTGTTGCTGTAGATGAAAAAGGAGATGTAGAAGCAACAACATATATAACACAAGGACAAAAACCATTTACATATAATGATATTACAAAATATTTTAAATATGGTGAAAATTATAAAAAATATGTTAAACAAAAATATCCAAATGAACAAGAATATAAAAAAGATTTAAGAAAAATTTATATAATAAAAATACAAGCATTTGAATATGCAAAACAAAGAATATTACAAGAATATAACAAAAAAAATAATAAAAATCAAACAACTTTATATGAATATTTAAAAAGCGAAATAGACCAAAATGGATATCATGAAAAAAGCGAATTAAGAGAAAAACTAAACAAATATATGGCAGAATATATTCAAGAAAATTACAGTAGTACAATTCAAAACAAATATGAAATGTTTTATTGGATTACATTAGATGATTTAGAAAAAGAATTTGGTAAAAAACAATGTAAAGAAAGTGAACAAATTCAAGATTATGAACAATTTATGAAAGATGAAAAAGAATATGCAGATTTAATACATAAAGGTTCATTAAAAATCTATGAAAGCCCAGAATTTGAAGAAGAAAAATATTACACAGCAAATACAGCAAATTCTGTTGAAATTGATACATATTTAACAAATCCTCATAATAGAAGTTTAGGTATTGCAAGAATAATTGTTTATGAAGGAATAAAAAAACATATATTAGAACATTTTAAAAACCCTAAAAATCAAGAAATATTTTTATGTTCAACTTTACATAGGGATAATTTATCATCAAAATATGTTTCCGAATTTTTTGGATTAACAGATAGTTTATATGTAAATCGTAGACAAGGAAGAGATAGAGAAGTGCATATTTGCAAAATTAATAGAGAAGAAGCTATAGAATATTTAACAAATATGTATAATAAATTAGCTGTTTTATATAATTACAATCCAGAGGGAAAAGTAATAAAAGATTCAGTTACTTTAAAAGTTTTACAAGAACAATTAGAATATGAAGAAAAAGAAAAAGTTAGATTAATTAGAGCAAAAACAATTGATGGAAAATTAAAAGGAATTAATCATAAATTCATTCCTCAAAAGGAAAGAAAAATCTCAAAATTAAAAAAACAAATAAGTCATATACAAAGTCAAAAAGAGCTTCAAAAATAAAGTAATAAAAACAGAACAACGAACACATTGTTTTGACTGTTATAATTACACTAGCCCTTTGAGATTTTCTAATTACAGTCGAAAACTCAAATCGGGCGAGAACAATGACGCGGACTTTAAAATGTTATAAATATATAAAATGTCCGCTATTGTTCTATATACAGGAAAAAAGAAAGGACAATAAAAAATGTTTAAAGAAGAAAGAGTATTTTTCCATACAAGAGGAAATGAATTAGAAAGGTTTTGCATAAGAAAACTAACTATACAAGATATTGATAAAATTGCTCTAGCTAGAAAAATGCAAGAAACAGAAAATGGGAATGGGGCTAGTAATAAATATATATTAGAATATAAAAAAGTATTAAAAAAATTATTTGAAGAAAATAATATTATAGGGGCTGGAGCTTTTCATGATGATGATTTAGTATCTGTTGCTTTTTATAATTTAATTAATTTTGGAAGTGATAAAAAAATACCATATTTATGTGGTGTTTGGACAGATCCACAATATAGAAAAAAAACATTAGCAACTCAAGTTTATAAAAAACTAATGGAAGGAGCAAAAGAAAGAAAAGAGGAATTAAAAACAACATCATTAGTTACTGTTGAAGGTAATGAGGTTGCTCATAAATTATATAACAGTATAGGTTATGAACTAGTTGATGATGAAATGACCTTTTTAGGAGATGTAAAATCACCTAAAGGAGAAATAGAAATTGATAATATTAGATTATCAGAATATGATAATGTACAAGAAGATATTTATTTAAAAGATAAAAAACAAAAAATGCTTATAAGATATTCTACAGAACAATTTTTTCCACATCCACATAATATAAATGGAATAATGAATAGAATAGTTGAAATAAGATTAATTGATAAAGAAATTACTTTTAGAGAATTTGTAACATATTTACAAAAATTTTTTAGTAAACATAGATTTTGCAAATTTAGTATGAAAGAATTAATGCAAAAAGAAAAGTTTGGAAAATTATTTGAATATTCCAAAATTGATAAAGATTATTTAAATTTAATGAGCGCTTTTGAATATTTAAGATTTGAAGGAACTGATGGAAAATTTAAGACTATTCAAAAAAGTAATAATGTTATGGAAAAAAATTTAATAAAAGATTTTGAAGATATGGATAGGTGTTTAAATGAAGATAGATAAAAAGATAATTGAATTAAAAAAACAAATGGAAGAAGATAAAACCTTTTTCTGGAATCATCCAGAAAAAGGTTTTGAAGAAATAGAAACTTCAAAATATATTATTGAAAGATTAAAAAACTTAGGCTATGAAATAAAAACAAATATAGCAAAAACAGGAGTAATGGCTATTTTAAAGGGAAAAAAAGAAAAGCCATGTGTATTGTTTAGATGTGAAATGGATGCAATAGAAATGGATGAAAAAGGTAAAATGCAACATGCATGTGGACATGATGCACATATGACAATAATGCTTGCATTAGCCGAACTTATAATTAAAGAAAAAGAAAATATAAATGGTACAGTAAAAATTTTATTCCAACCAGCAGAAGAAACAAGTGGTGGAGCAAAAAAAATGATTGAAGAGGGAGTTTTAGAAAACCCAAATGTAGATTGTGTTTTTGCATTACATGTTTGGAGTGAATTAAAAAAAGGAACTATTGGAGTAAAATCTGGTCCAGTAATGGCATCAACAGATCCATTTAATATAACTGTATATGGAAAAGAGGGGCATGGTGCAATTCCAGAAAAATGTATAGACCCAATTTACATAGCAAGTTCTATTGTTATTGCTCTACAATCAATAGTTGGCAGAAATATAAGCTCAAATGAAAATGTAGTTCTTGGAATTACTGCAATAAATGGAGGAAATACTAATAATAAAATTCCTGACAAAGTTGAAATGAAAGGAATTTGTAGAACATTTAATAATAATTTAAGAGATTATATAAAAAATAGAATAAAAGAAGTCTCTACAAATATTGCAAATTCTATGAATGGAGAAGCTGTAGTATTTTTTAAAGAGGATAAATATCCTGCACTTGTTAATAGTGAAGAATATGTAAATTTAGTTAAAAATGTTTCTAAAGAAATTGTTGGGGAAGAAAACATTATTAAAGATTATTCTACAATGTGTTCAGAAGATTTTTCTTATATTTTACAAGAAAGAAAAGGAGCATTTTTCTTTGTTGGATGTCAAGATGGACAAAATTTTTCACAACATAGTGAAAACTTCCATGTTGGAATAGATGAAATTTTATTAGGTACACAAATAATGTATGGAATTTTTGAAAAAACTTTAATTAATAATTGATGTTTGTTTTTAAAAGTAATAAACTAAGTATTTTGAAAATGATTATGTGAGCTACAGAAAGACACAATTTTAGATTTAATTAGAAATATTATATAAAATTGTATAGATAAGAGAGAAGTGAATTTTTATGAAAGATTTATTTGAAGATATAAAAAATGCCAGAATATGGGTAGTGAAAGATTTAAGATGCAAAATATATAATACAAATGAAGAAATAGAAATAAAGCAATATTCAAAAGGAAAAATTATTGATAATTATAATAAAAAAATGGTTATTGCTATAATGGAAAAAGGTAAAGAGATATTAATAGAAAAAAAATATATTTTAATTAATTTACCAGATATTATGCAAAAAGAAGTTCAATATGAAATAACAAATGCAAAATCTTCAATATATAATATTCATGGAAATAAAATACCAAATGTTTCTGGAGAAAAATTATATATCAAAATGGGTGAAGATTTAAAAGTTCCATTAATGTATTATACAGCTATGAGATTATACTTAGCAGAAGAAAAAGCATTAAATCAAAATTTAACTTTAAAAATTTATGATACATATAGACCATATTCAGTAACAAAATATTTATATGAAAATACATTATTAGTTGCAGATAAATATAAAGAATATTTTAATGCAGTAGTAAATAATTTTGAATATAGTCAAAGATGGTTTTTAGCAGAAAATGCTTCATCACACAATTATGGAGTTGCATTAGATTTAACTTTAGTTGATTTAAGCACAGGTAAAGAACTAGAAATGCAAACTAAAATACATGATTTAAGTGTGTATTCTGTTATTGATTATAATAATGAAAATGCAAAAATCCTTGCAAAAATTATGACAAAACAAGGATTTTCAACACTAAGGAGTGAATGGTGGCACTTTCAAGATAATGACTCTAAAGAATGTGTGTTAGATTTTCAAGTTGAGTAGTATTTTCCCTGCCAAAGATTTTCAGCTTTTAATTTTTTGTCCAAGCCATTTAAAATCCACTTTTTGTGAAGATTCCAATCTGGAGCAACAAGTAAATATTTTGGAGCATCACCAGAGACTTTATGAATTACAATATTTGGACTAATATGTGTTAAAATATAACAAGTATAATTTAAATATTCTTCAAGTGTTAAAGGTATATATAATCCTTTACTATACATATCAGCTAATATAGTATTTTTTACAATATAAGTAGAATGAATTTTTAAACCTTGAATAAAGTGTTTATTAATAAATTCTACTGTATTTTTTATATCATTAAAATTCTCATTTGGAAGACCAACCATAATATGTGTTACAATATCAATATTATATTTATTAAGTAAATTTACAGCATAAGTAAAATCTTTAGAATAACAGCATTTGTTAATTAATTTAGAAGTTGTATCATTAGATGTTTGCAATCCAAGTTCTACCCATACATAATATTTATTTTGATAAGATTTTAATAATTTGCAAATATCTTCATTAATACAATCAGGTCTGGTAGAAATAGCTAAAGCAACAATTCTATCATCAATTAATGCACAATCATATTTCTTTTTTAAAATATCAATTGGACCATATGTGTTTGTAAAATTTTGAAAATATGCAATAAATTTATTTGCTCTTTTACTTTTATAACTATTAAAGTAATTTTTTACTTGGTCAGTAATAAAATCAAAATTATTAGAACTGTTTTTATTTGATTTTATATGTTCACCAGAACCTTTTTCACTACAAAAAATACAGCCTCCTAATCCTAATTTTCCATCTCTATTAGGACAAGTAAAATTGCCATCTATACATATTTTTAAAGTTCTTTCTCCAAATTTTTCTTTTAAATAATTGGTTAAATGTTTATATCTTTCTTCCATAATGATTATAGTATAACAGAAACTGCAGAAAATAACAAGTTTAGAAAAAAACACATAAATACTTGCGAAATTTAAGGTTTTAATGTAGAATATAACAAGATGGAGGAGATGTTGGATTAAACCAAACATAAGAAAAAGTATGAAAAATTATTATGAAATATTAGAAGTAGATAAAAATGCTTCAAAAGAAGTAATTGAAAAAGCATATAGAACACTTGCAAAAAAATATCATCCAGATTTAAGATCATCAACATTTAGTCAAGAAAGAATGATGAAAATAAATGAAGCATATGAAGTATTATCAAATGATTATAAAAGGAAAGAATATGACAATCATTTGCAAAGTAAAATAATATCTATTGATGAATATAATAAATTAAAACAGGAAAATATTCAATTAAAGAATAATTTAAAAAAATTCTCTAATCAATATAATACAAATAATGAAAATGAGGAAGATTTAGGAAGTGTGCCTGCAAACTTTATAAGAAATTTATATAAAGGAATTACTAGAAAAAGAGATACAACAGAACAAATAACAAATAATCAAGTAAAAACAACTCCAAAGAAAAAAATAAAATTATCTAAAGAAACCATTCAAAAAATAGTTATTGGTGTAATTGCTTTAATTATAGTTATTTGTATTTTGGCAATAATACCTACAACAAGACAATTTTTTGTTAATTTATATAATGAAAATGAAGTTGTAAAAGTAATTGTAAATATATTTAGAGATACTTTTTCCAAAGGTTTTTAGAAAGGAAGTAAAAATTTGAAAGCATTAGTTACAGGTGCATCTTCTGGTATAGGAAGAGATATTGCAAAAGAATTAAGTAAAAGAGGGTATGACCTAATTTTAGTTGCAAGGAATGTAGAGAGATTAGAAGAAGTAAAAAAACAAATTCAAACAAAAGCAGAGATTGTATCAATGGATATTTCTAAAGAAGAGAATTGCGAGAAATTATTCCAAGATTATAAAGATATAGATATACTTGTTAATAATGCAGGGTTTGGAGATTGTGGACATTTTGAAGAGACAAGTTTAGATAAAGACATACAAATGATAAAAACTAATATAATAGCATATCATATTTTAACAAAACTATATTTAAAAGAAATGATAAAGAATAATAATGGGAAAATTTTAAATGTTGCATCAATTGCAGGTTTTATGCCAGGTCCACTTATGGCAACATATTATTCAACAAAAGCATATATTGTAAGACTTTCAGAAGCTATAAGAACTGAACTAAAAAAACAGAAATCAAAAGTTAGAATAAGTATTTTATGTCCAGGACCTGTTAATACAAATTTTAATAAAGTTGCAGATGTAGAATTTGCAATAAAAGGTTTAAGTAGTGAATATGTGGCAAAATATACTGTAAAAAAATTTTTAAATGGAAAGTTTTATATTATACCAGGCGTATCAATAAAACTTGCAAAAATAGGAGCTAAAATAGCACCAACTAATTTAGTTTCTAGAGTTTCTTATAAAATGCAAAGGAGAAAATTAAAATAAATAATTTACTAAAGTAGATAAATATTATAATAAAAATTGCTAATTTATAAAGATTCTTGAATATAGACGAAATTGAAATTTTTATAAAAATATTAAAAAGGTTTATAGGCAAATCCTTTATAAAAAACCTAAATATATATAATACAAGGAATGAAATAATTATGCAAGATGAAAAAATAGAAAAGGTAATAAAACATCATTTACCAAGATGGAACGAATTACCTGAAATTGACTTATATCTAGACCAAGTAGTAAATTATTTAGAAAAATATTTAGGCATATTAAATGTAAATGGAGACGAAAAGATAATTACCAAAACAATGATTAATAACTATGTAAAACTTGGGATAATGCCTGCTCCAGAAAAAAAGAAATATAGTAAATCACATATAGCTTATTTAATGGTAATATGTATATTAAAACAAGTATATAGTATAGGAGATATAGGAAAATTAATTTCAGAAACAATAGCTTATTTTGAATTGAGTAAAGCATATAACAGATTTTGTGCAAATATAGAAGTATCTATAAAAAATGTATTTTTTCGCAAAGAATTTCCACATATTGATAAAATGACAGAAGAACAGTATTTATTAAAAAATGTTGTTCAAGCAGTTGCAGATAAATTATATGTAGAAATGAAATTTTTAAATAAAGATAAAAATTAGTAGTGATATTTAAAAACATAATAATTGAAAAGGAATGAAATTAGAAATGTTAGAATATATTGTTTCTAAGCAAGAAGCTGGAAATCGTTTAGATATATATATTACCCAAAAGGATAAAGAAATTACTAGAACATCAGCACAAAGGCTAATTGAGGAAGAAAATATTCTAGTAAATGATAAAAAACAAAAAGCATCATATAAAGTTCAAGAAAATGATAAAATAACCATTCAAATCCCAGAAGCGAAACAAATAGAATTAAAACCACAGGACATTCCAATAGATGTTATTTATGAAGATTGTGATATAATAGTTGTAAATAAACCTAAAGGAATGGTTGTACATCCTGCAAATGGAAATCCTGATGGAACATTAGTTAATGCAATATTATCAAAATGTAAAGACAGTTTATCTGGAATAGGTGGAGAAATAAGACCAGGAATTGTACATAGATTAGATAAAGATACATCTGGTTTACTTATTGTAGCAAAAAATGATAAAGCACATGTAAAAATGAGTGAACAAATAAAAAACCATGAAGTAAAAAAAACATATATTGCTTTAGTTAGAGGGATTATTAGGGAGAATGAAGCAACAATAAATATGCCTATAGGTAGAAGTAAAACAGATAGAAAAAAGATGGCAGTTGTAAAAAATGGGAAAAAAGCAATAACACATATTAAAGTTTTAAAAAGATATGATAAATACACATTATTAGAAATTAATATAGAAACTGGAAGAACACATCAAATACGTGTACATTTATCACATATAGGTTTTCCTGTGGTTGGAGATTATACATATTCAAATGGAAAAAACGAGTTTGGAGTAATTGGGCAGTGTTTACATGCAAAAGCACTAGACTTTAAACATCCAATCACACAAAAAGAAATGCACCTAGAAGCACCTTTGCCACAATATTTTAAAGAGATATTAGATAAATTAGACCAAAAGGAATAAGAGCAAATAAGAAAATCTCAAAGGGCTAGGCGATTGTAGCTTTTTATACAATAGAAAAATATAACTTTCCTATTGTATAAAAAACCGGCAAGAGAACCTTGCCGGAGAAATCTATATAAAGCCTTTTAGAAAAGTAAAAGGAATTAATATATAATATGCAAAAAACGTTAAAATAGTACTAGTTAGGAGATAAATAATAAAAAAAGTGAGGTCTATTGAAAACAGAATTTTAAAATAATAATTAAAAATATATTAATATAAAAAATGAAAAAGAAAGGCATAAAAAAATGGAAGAAAGACTTCAAAAATATTTGGCAGAATGTGGAGTTGCATCAAGAAGAAAATGCGAAGAATATATTTTACAAGGAAAAGTAAAAGTTAACAATAAAATTATAACAGAATTAGGAACAAAAATAAATCCAGAAAAAGACAAGGTTACATTTGAAGGAAAAGAAGTAAAAAAGGAAAACAAAAAAGTATATATTTTACTAAACAAACCAATAGGATATGTTACAACAGCAGAAGAACAATTTGGAAGAGATAAAGTTTTGGATTTAGTAAAAGTAAAAGAAAGAATTGTTCCTGTAGGTAGATTAGATATGTACACATCAGGAGCATTAATATTAACAAATGACGGAGAATTTGTATATAAAGTAACACATCCAAAACATGAAATAACAAAAACATATACTGTAACAATACATGGAATTATAACAAAACAAGAAGTAGAACAATTAAGCAATGGAGTTAAAATAGATGATTATATAACAAAGCCAGCAAAAGTAAAGATACTTAAAACAGATGAAGAAAAAAATATATCAAGAATAGAAATAATAATACATGAAGGAAAAAATAGACAAGTTAGAAAAATGTGTGAAGCCATAGGTAAAAAAGTTATAGCTTTACATAGAAGTAAAATAGGAAATATAGGTGTAAAAGACTTAAAATTAGGACAATGGAGATATTTAAAAGAAAATGAAGTAAAACAATTAATAGTTGAAAAATAAAAGAAAAAGCTGTATAATAAGTATGTTAGTATTATTTAAGACAAAAATATGTCTTAATAAAAGGAGGAATAAAAAATGGTTGAAGATGATCAAATAAAAGCAAAAGTATCACCATTTGCAATAAGAGAAGGAGAAATAAAAACATTTGATGGAAAAGATGGATATGTATCTATGAATCAAATAGTTCATAAAATAAATATAGGACATATAACAGATATACATTATGCAATATTAGAAATAGTAAATGAATTTGAATTTATTACATCAAGACAAATATATCAACTATTAGAATTAAAAGGAATAAACCCACAATCTCAAGATAAATTAAACAATAAATTAGATCAACTTGTTAAATCAAAAATTTTGACAAGATATTATTTTACATCAGATGAAGGAAAAGGAATATATAGAATATATTGCCTAGAAAAAATGGGCAAATATCTATTAACATCAAGAGAAATTGAATGTAAATGGCAACAAACAGATAATGTTAAACCTGTTCCAATGATAAAGAAAAGACTAGCAGGAAATCAAACATTAATTGCTTATATGAGAAAAGTACAAGCATATGATAGTTATACTGTAAAACCTGCAATACAAGCCAAAATATCTGGAAAAACTTTTAAAGCAACAGGTGGAGCTATAAAATTAAAGAAAAATAATAAATCAATAGACTTTTTATTTGAGGTTATTAGAAGAGAGCCAGATTGGCAGAAAAAATTAGTAGATAAAATGACAATGTATAAAGAATTTTACGAAAACTTTATACCAGGAGATTCAGGTTTTTCTGCAATGCCACAATTAATTTTAATATGCGAAGATGATAAACATACTGCAGAAGCATTTAAAGAAATTGTTAAAAATCAAGTAGAAATTTCTAAAATTAGATTATATTTTACAACAGATTTAAGACAAAATAATGAAACATTAGAAAATACACTTATAGAATTTAGATTAGATGAAACAACTAACAAATATAAGATGTATAATGTAGAAGCTAAAATTTTGGGCATGTAAAAGGAAAAAAAGAGGGAAGAAAATGTTTGGACACAGATCAGATGGAAAAAAAGTAAAAAATTTAGAACCACTTTTTAGAATAATACCTAGTATTATGCTAGAAAGAAATGATGCACAAGTATATTTTAAACAAGATATTCCATTAAAAACAATAGATGAGTATATAAATAAAAAAGCAGAAGAAGGAATTAGAATGTCATATATGAATATCATATATGCAGGATTAGTTAGAATTATAAAAGAAAGACCAAAATTAAATAGATTTGTAATGAATGGAACCACATATCAAAGAAACAAAATATTTGTTTCACTTTCAATAAAAAAGAGTTTAACTGATGATGGACAAGAAACTGTTATAAAAATTCCATTTGATGGAACAGAAAATATTTTTGAAATAAAAGAAAAATTAGATGCAACAGTAGAAAAAAATAAAGAAAAAGAAACTGTTAACAAAACAGATAAAATTGTAAAAATTCTAAATTTAACTCCAAATTTTCTAATTCTTTGGTTAATAAAAATATTGAGATTTTTAGATAAATATGGAATTATGCCAAAAGCAATTATAAATGCAAGTCCATTTCACACAAGTGTGTTTTTAACAAATGTAGGGTCACTTGGAATTGATAGTATTTATCATCATATTTATAATTTTGGTACAACTAGTTTATTTTTCTCTATGGGAAAGAAAAAGAAAAGTTATATTTATGATGAAGATGAAATAAAAGAAGAAAAATGTATTACTATAGCATTTGTAGGAGATGAAAGAATTTGTGATGGTCATTATTATGCTTCTTCTTTTAAACAATTAAATAAATATTTGAAAAAACCAGAGCTACTTGAAAAGAATTATGTTGAAAATGAGGCTCAAAAAGTAGATGAAAGTGAAAAAGAATTGGTCTAAGTAAAGAAGCTTTAGAACTAGAAAAATCAAAATTAATGAATTATAAAAGCAAATTTGTAAAAAATTTAATAAAATTATTGACTTAACACATAAAATGTGGTATTATATTTAAGTGTTAAGTTAAATGAGTCAGTAGCTCAGTTGGATAGAGCATTTGCCTTCTAAGCAAAGGGTCGGGGGTTCGAATCCCTTCTGGCTCACCAAAAAATAAACCTCTGTAGTATTGAAATATCAGTACTTACAGAGGCTTTTTAATTTGTAATTAATGCAATATAGAAAGGCCGTGCCCGGTACATGTACCAGACACGGCAGAGAGCTTAGACGTTGAAGATATACTTCAGCCAATCCTGAATTGGCTGAATGATGTTAAAAGGCGATACCGGGGCATTGACAGAAATGCCAAGGAAATCCCTAATCACTGCGAAAACCCAGTCAATGAGCCTCACAGTAGAGTCCACCATCCACTTAATTGACGGCACTTCATCAAGATACCCATTTGCGCCCAAATAGTACAAAAAGCACAGGCACAAAATGCTTGCCCAGCTAAGTTTCAAGGTGTGAATCAAGACTTCGCAAAAAGCCTCGACAGCCGGGTAAATGTAGTTCCGAATGAACGGAACCCCTTTGCTGTTCCACCACTTCCATGCGGTACCAGCAGTCTTCTTCAACATGTTTTCCATAGTTGTTTTCCTCCTTGTTGTCAAAAAATGTTGCTCTCTTTTTTGAAACTCCTAACAATTGGATTTGAGTTTCAAAAAAATACGGTATACATATATTATAACATATTTTGCTCAAAATATCAATATAACTGGATTTGAACAGTAGTGAGGAGTAAAAACGATTTTAGAATTAAACATATAATGTAGAAATTCACAAAAATTATTAAAAAAATTTTATAAAATTAGCACTCTGCTATTGACAGTGCTAAAATTAAGTGATATAATAGTCTTTGTAAAAAATATTACAAGAGATAGGAGGTAATATTTATGAATATACAAAAATTCACACAAAAATCATTAGAAACAATACAACATGCACAAACAATAGCAACAGAAAATCAGAATGCACAAGTAGAAGAAGAACATTTACTATATTCCTTACTAGAGCAAGAAAATAGCCTAATAAAAGAATTACTAAAGAAAATAAGTACAATAGAAGGATTTGAAAAAGAATTAAAAACATATATAGATAAAATGCCAAAAATGACAGGTGGAGCAATACAAAGTGATAGTATATATGTATCACAAGATGTAAACAAAATATTAGCAGATGCAGAAATAACAGCAAAAAAAATGAAAGACGAATATGTATCTGTTGAACACATAATGTTAGCAATATTTGATAATGCAAATAGCAATATCAAAAATTTATTCAAAAAATATGGAATAAATAAAAACGAATTTTTAAAAGTATTAGCTGATGTAAGAGGAAATGTAAGAATAACAAATGACAATCCTGAGGATACTTATGATGTATTAAAAAAATATGGACAAGACTTAACAGGTTTAGCAAGAGAGCAAAAACTAGACCCTGTAATAGGAAGAGATTCAGAAATTAGAAATGTTATAAGAATTTTATCTAGAAAAACAAAAAACAATCCATGTTTAATTGGTGAACCAGGTGTTGGTAAAACAGCAATAGCAGAAGGATTAGCACTAAGAATAGTAAGAGGAGATGTACCAGAAGGCTTAAAAGATTGTACTATTTTCTCATTAGATATGGGATCTTTAGTTGCAGGAGCAAAATACAGAGGAGAATTTGAAGAAAGACTTAAAGCTGTATTACAAGAAGTAAAAAAGAGTGAAGGAAGAATTATATTATTTATAGATGAAATTCATACAATTGTAGGAGCAGGAAAAACAGATGGTGCAATGGATGCAGGAAATTTATTAAAACCAATGCTTGCAAGAGGAGAATTACACTGTATAGGAGCAACAACATTAAATGAATATAGACAATATATAGAAAAAGATCAAGCTTTAGAAAGACGTTTTCAACCAGTAATGGTAGATGAACCATCTGTAGAAGATACAATATCAATTTTAAGAGGATTAAAAGAAAGATATGAAGTATATCACGGTGTAAAAATATCAGATAATGCATTAATTGCTGCAGCAACATTATCACATAGATACATTTCAGACAGATTTTTACCAGATAAAGCAATAGACTTAATAGATGAAGCTTGTGCCATGATAAAAACAGAACTTGAATCTATGCCAACAGAATTAGATGAAGTATCTAGAAAAATAATGCAATTAGAAATAGAAGAAACTGCATTAAGTAAAGAAAAAGATGAAATTTCTAAACAACGTTTAGCAGATATTCAAAAAGAAAAGGCAGAACTAAAAACCAAATTTGATGCAATGAAAGCAAAATGGGAAAACGAAAAAGCATCTATTGGTAAAGTTCAAAAACTACGTGAAGAAATTGAACAAGCAAATGCACAAATGGAACAAGCAGAAAGAAATTATGACTTAAACAAAGTTGCAGAATTAAAATATGGTAGAATTCCAGATTTACAAAAACAATTACAAAAAGAAGAAGAAATTGCAGAAAAAAGTAAAGAAGATGGATTATTAAGACATAAAGTAACAGAAGAAGAAATTACAAAAATTATCTCTAAATGGACAGGAATTCCAGTATCTAAACTAATGGAAGGAGAAAGAGAAAAAATACTTAACTTAGACAAAGTTCTTCATAAAAGAGTAATAGGTCAAGACGAAGCAGTTGAAAAAGTATCTGAAGCAATAATGCGTTCAAGAGCAGGTATAAGTGATCCACGTAGACCAATAGGTTCATTTATGTTCTTAGGACCTACAGGTGTTGGTAAAACAGAGCTTGCTAAATCTTTAGCTGAAGCACTATTTGATGATGAACACAATATGATAAGAATAGATATGTCTGAATATATGGAAAAATATTCAGTATCTAGATTAATAGGAGCTCCTCCAGGATATGTTGGATATGAAGAAGGTGGACAATTAACAGAAGCGGTTAGAAGAAAACCATATTCTGTTGTATTATTTGATGAAATAGAAAAAGCACATCCAGATGTATTTAATATTTTATTACAAGTACTAGATGATGGACGTATTACAGATTCTCAAGGAAGAACTGTAGACTTTAAAAATACAATAATAATATTAACTTCAAATTTAGGCTCTGATTATATATTAGAAGGCATTCAAGAAAATGGAGAAATTTCTGAAGAAGCAAAACAAAAAGTAAATGAATTATTAAAAAGAAGTTTTAGACCAGAATTTTTAAATAGATTGGATGAAATTGTATTTTATAAACCTTTAAGAAAAACAGAGATTTCTAAAATACTAGAACTTTTAATAAAAGATATAGAAAATAGACTTGAAGATAAAAATATTAAACTAGAGTTATCTCAAAATGCAAAAGATTATTTGATAGATAATGGTTATGATGAAGTTTATGGTGCAAGACCATTAAAAAGATTTGTACAGAAAAAACTAGAAACTTTAATTGCAAGAAAAATTTTATCACAGGAAATTTTACCTAATACAACAGTAAAAATAGATTGCGAAAATAATGAATTATATATAAAAAAATAAACAAAAATTAAATTTTAATAAATTATAATTAAACAAAGCTAGCCATAAAGTATATATTCTTTAAGGTTAGCTTTTCTGTTACAGTTCAGTAGGAAATTTTGATATATTAATAATTGCATAAATTTTTCGACTCAATACGGAAATATAAGAATTTCTAA
>CALXHG010000019.1 GCA_944388045.1 uncultured Clostridia bacterium
ACAAACAGCGAATTCCTTATTTTTTTAATAAATTGTCTGCTTTATACATTTTTTAACTATAAATATAAATTACTATTCTTTTTTTCTTTCTTAAATTTTTCATAAACTGCTAATTGAGAAAATATAGCACAAAATAAACTAGGAATTATAGCATATCCTGCATTTACCTGTCCTTTATTTGATAAAACATATCCTGCACCTATAAAAGTTAATATCATAAATATAAAAGTTAAAATTCTAAATATTTTTTCTTTTTTCATAACATCACACTCGAAATTCATTTCATTAATTGCTTTTCTTAATTTAATTCTTAGTAATATTCCATATCCCCATATAAAGCAACCTATCGATATCACTATTATTTTTTGAATCATTGTTGTTGCTAGTAAAGATGTTAAAGTCATTGTTATAACTATACCTGCAAATATTAAAATTTCTGTTAATATTTGCATATTTTCTAATTGATTTCTTGTTATTAAAATAGATAAAATATTTTTATCTGACAATTTTTTCTGCTCATTTTCATTTAATTTCTTTCCTTCTAAAAGTTCATTTATAGTAATTTCTAATATATTACATAGTTCAGGCATTTTAGAAATATCTGGTAAATTTAATCCTCGTTCCCACTTTGAAACTGCATTAACACTTACATCCATTTTTTCTGCTAATTGTTCTTGAGTTAGTTTTTTTCTTTACGACATTCACTAATAAAATTACCAATTTTTATTTTTTCCATAATAATTCCTCCTTTACTATTAAATATATCAAAATTATTATAAATTACCACATACCATAGGTTTAATTTTATGATAAGTACTTAAAGTTTATTTTATAATTGTAATTTATTTATTTTTCTTTATATAAATAAATCTACCAATCAAACTACCTATTAATGCTAATACAAGATATGCAATCATAAATATTAATGCTGATGTATTATAAAATATTACCATTGTTGGAACAAATAAAATTGAAATTAGCAAAATTATCCATATATTAAAACCATATTTTTTAGACATTACTATGGAACTTATCAATGCGTATAATGAATTTATTATCCATAAATCTGTTAAAAATGTATAATAAACGCTATTTGAAAATATATCATTTATTATGGGTATTATATTATATATTAATAGAGTTATAATTATCAAGATAACTATACTTCTTTTTTCTTATTCATAATATTTCCCTACTTTCAAAGTATAATTAAAATTACTTTTCTTTCTTATTTAATGTTAATTTTTTAACTTTAGAAGTGTCTTGGATGTAAGTTTCAGTATATCCACACTCTGGACAAACAGCACATTTAAACTTGCCCAAATTATCTTTAAAAATTCCCTGTTGTGTAATTTTAATTCCGTATGCTCCTCCCTCAACTTTAATATCTAAATCTTCTACCATTTCAGTATCACATCTTAAACATTTTCTCATAACTATCCTCCTATACAAATTACTATTTGTTTACAAAAAATTCCTTTATTATTTCTGCAAATTTTTCAGGTGCATCAATATTTACTTCGTGTCCTGCGTTTTTTATGATTTTTAATTCACTATTTTTTATATTTTCATTTAATTTATTTGCACTCTCTATATTTGCAGAATCTTTTTCTCCACATATAACCAAAGTATGGCATTTTAATTTTGATATTTTTTCTTTTATATTTAATTCAGCCATAGAGTTTGTTAATTGTATAAAATTTTCCTTTGAAACACCCATATTTTCAAAAGTCCTTTTAGGCATAAGTTTAAATATAAAATTTTGTATTTTAAGTAATTTCTTCGGCATCTCGTAAGGTACACCACAAAGTGTAATGGAATTTACTTTTTCAGGATGCAATATTGCATAATCAATGGCAAGTATTCCACCTAATGAAAGACCAACTAAATTTAATTTATCACTAAATGAATTACAATAGTCTACAAATACTGTAAATACATTTTCATAAGTTAATTGATAGTTTTTAGCAATTTCAAACAGATTAGGTGTTTCAACATTTATATTATCTTGATTTAATATTCCTTTTACTTTATCCCAACTTTTATATATTTGCCCTAGTCCGTGAACTAAAATATTTATCATTTTTTAATCTCCTATATCAGTTACTATTTTAATGTTTCATATATTTTAAGTAACCTTAAAATTAAATAGTCCATCTGTTCTGTATCATTTCCTTTAGCAAGTTCATTTTTTCTTTTTCTGTCTAACGAATTTATTATGACCCCAAGATCATATCTATCAGCTTTCATTTTATTTTTTAATTTTCCTATGGCTTCATTAACAATATCTGTGTACTTATTCTCTTGTATTAATTCTGTCCTTAATTCGTTTAACGCATATAAAATTATTCTTTGTTCCTCATCAGATAATTCAATTTTTGCTTTCCTTTTAAACATTATAATTTTCTCCATAACTTATTTTTATATTTCAAGGAAATTATACCATAAGAACTTTAAATTAACAACGTTCTGGAGATTTTTTATTAGTCTGTCTTTCTTCTTTTTCTTCTTTTTCTTCTTGCTCATCTCCTAACATTTCGTGAGCATTGTCATTTATTTTTAATTCTGCATTTATTTTGTCTAGTTTTTGTAATTTTTCTTTTAATTCCTGCTCTTTAGGAAATTCTTTTTGTATTTCTTGTTTTGCATTTTCTAGTTGAAACATTGTATTATCTAGTTTTTCCCTTTCTGTTGGTATATCTTTAGCTATATTTTCTAAACAATTATTTATTCTAGTTATATTACCATTTATATCAGTTCCTAAATCTATGGAATAACTAAATTTATTTTTTAGTTTTAGCTTAATATTTTTTGAAAACGAGTCAAAACTAATAGTCATATTGAAACCTCTATATTCTCCAATATCTTTTTCTTCCATACTTTTTAAATTTTGTACACACTCTAATAATTTTTTACCTGCGTCTTGCTTTTCAGAATATATAATACCCTCTAATTTCATAGGAGAAAATCCGTCTTTATTAGGTTTGGTATATTCTTCTAATTTTACTGTATCTTCTTCCATTGCAGCTATTTTATTATTTAGTCTTGCTATTTCTTCTGGAAAATATTTTATAACTTTATCTTGCAGAGAATATCTTTGATTCATAAATTCTTGTTTCAATAACTTTAGTTTTGAAACTTCTGTGTCTAGTGTTGTTTTTTCCAAAATTAATGGGTTTCCTGTAGCTAGTGCCTTGATTTCGCCATAAGTTAGAGCCTTATCATCAATATCTTCCATAGTTCGTGCTGGAGTCTTTGATGTCATTATTTGAGATATGAATTTTTGCTTTTGTTCTACTAATTGGTACATATAGCTATCAAATGTTTTCTCTGTTACATAGTAATAAACATATACATTTTTATTATCATTATGCTGTCTAATCATTCTACCATTTCTTTGAGTTAAATCTGACGGTTTCCATGCACAGTCTAAATGATGAGTCGCAATTAATTTATCTTGAACATTAGTACCTGCTCCCATTTTTTGTGTTGATCCCATAAGCACTCTTACTGTTCCTTGTCTTACTTTGCTAAATAATTCTTTCTTTTTTACCTCTGTATCTGCCTCATGAATAAAAGCTATTTC
The DNA here is from genome assembly GCA_944388045.1 of uncultured Clostridia bacterium. Classification (GTDB taxonomy): domain Bacteria; phylum Bacillota; class Clostridia; order TANB77; family CAG-508; genus CAG-269. The sequence goes on from CALXHG010000019.1 coordinate 3,587, forward strand.
ATTTGGTGGTATTCCCATTTGAATTAGCTTTTTTCTTAATTCATTATATACATCTGTAAACTCTTCTTTTTCATAACCTTTCAAGTCTTTTGGTGTAGATAAATCACAAAATACCATCTGTGTTGATTTTTTATCTTGATTTTCATTCCATATTCTATAAATATTATCTGCACAAGAGTTAACTTTACTGCTTTCTGCATCTGGTAATAAAGGATTCATAAGTCTTTGGTCTAAAGCAAGTTTTCTTCCTTCATTAGTAATTTTAAGCATATTATCTTGTGTTGCATCTACTGCTCCATTTCTGATATTTTCTGCTCTTTCTCCTAATTGTTGCACCATTTCTTGTTGTATTTCACTTGGTTTTACTACTACATTTATATTTTCAAAATCTGGTATTGGTAAGTTCAAAGTATCAGCTGTTTGAATATCAGCTATTTCTTTAAACATTGACATTAACTCTGGCAAATTATGAAATTTAGCAAATCTAGTTTTAGTTCTATAGCCAGTTCCGCTCAGGTGCCAATTCTATCGCTGTTACTGTTTCTCCAAAAGTAGAAGCCCAATTATCAAAATGGTCAAGTCCGTTTTTCTTTAGCTCGTCATATTGCAAATATCTTTGCATAGTGTATAATTCTGCCATACTATTTGAAACTGGTGTTCCTGTCGCAAATACTGTTCCTTTTCCATTTGTAATCTCGTCTAAATATCTACATTTCATAAATAAATCAGTAGATTTTTGAGCTTCTGTTTGAGCAATACCACCTACATTACGCATTTTAGTATATAAAAATAAGTTTTTATAGTTATGAGCCTCATCTACAAATAGCTTATCAACTCCTAATTCTTCAAAAGTTACTACATCATCTTTTCTCTCTTGTTTATTCAGCTTTTCAAGTCTTGTTTCTAAAGATCTTTTCGTTTTTTCTAATTGCTTAATTGTATAATATTCTCCTTTATTAGCTTTTTCTTCAGCTATTCCACTAGTTATATCATTTATTTGCTCTTGTAATATAGCCTTTTGTCTTTCTACTGACATAGGTATTTTTTCAAACTGACTATGTCCAATAATAATTGCATCAAATTCTCCTGTTGCTATTCTACTACAAAATTTCTTTCTATTCTTTGTTTCAAAGTCTTTTTTAGTAGCAACTAAAATATTTGCACTTGGATATAAATCTAAAAATTCTGATGCAAATTGCTCTATTATATGGTTTGGAACTACAAAAAGAGATTTATTACATAAGCCTAATCTTTTTGACTCCATTGCACTTGCTACCATTTCATAAGTTTTTCCTGCACCTACTTCGTGAGCTAGCAAGACATTTTTTCCATAAAGTACATGAGCAACAGCATTTAATTGATGAGGTCTTAATTTCTTTTCTGGATTCATTCCTACAAATTCTATATGTGATCCGTCATATTCACGAGGTCTTATTGAATTAAATTTATCATTATAAAGTCTTACAAGTTTATTTCTTCTATCTGGATCCTCCCATATCCAATTTAGAAAAGCCTCTTTTATTGCATCTTGCTTACTTGAGGCAATAGCTGTTTCTTTTTTATTTAATACTCTTTGCTTTCTTCCATCATCATCTATAATAGTATCAAATACTTTGACATCTTTTAAATTAAGAGTTTGCTCTATAATTTTATATGCATTTATTCTTGTTGTACCATAAGTAGAATATGCTTTTACATTATCTCTATCTTCACTTTTTCCTTCTATGTACCATTCAGAAGTTATATTTGAATATTTAACATGAATGTCCCATCTATTATATCTTGGTGTTTCAAGTAATTCAAAGATAAATTGTCTAATTATCTCTGGTGGAATCCATGTAGAACCTAATTTTACACCTATTTCACTTGCCCTTAAATCTTTAGGAATAACTTCTTTTAGTTTTTCTACATTTATATTGAAACTAGAATCTTCTTTTGCAAATTCTTCTGCAATTTTTAGTTTTTCTCTAACATTACCAGACAAATATTCATCAGCAGTTACCCAATTATTATGATTACCCCTGTCTGGAACTCTAAATATAACTCCTTGCAGACTTTCTATAATTTTGTCTATATCTATTTCACAAAGATTATGCATATAATCTAAATCAACTTTTGCTCTTTCTTTTATAGATATAATAAGTGCTTCATCTGCTGTATCTACCTTTGTTATTTGTCTTTTAGCTTTTATTGTTCTTTTACTGAACATATCTGCTTTTCCAACAAATTTACCTTCTCCGTCTAATTTTTCAAGAGAACATAATAAAAAGAAACTACTATCATTTGAAAAAGCATTTTCATTAGCTCGTGAATTAATTAGTCCATACTCTTTAGTAAATCTATCATATAGTTCATTTAACTTGTTTTGAGCAATATGTATATATTCATCTGATCTATCTTCTAATTGAAAATCTATTAATTCTCTAACTTGTTCTCTTAAAGCAATTAATCCTTTTATTCTATTTTGATTAGTTAATGGTAAATTATCTTGCAAATACATTCTCGAGTTTTCTCTAAAGTAAATCTTATCATCAATAACTGTATATGAGAAATTTTTTACATTTGGTCTTGCAGGAATTGAAGTATCTTCCTGTTCTACTTCATTTTCAATAATATAATCTTGTAACTCTCCATGAATATTAGTAATAGCATAATTTAATTGTTCTTCTAAAGATATAGTATTATCAGCTTTGCAAGTTGAATCATATCCATAAGCAGTAGAAACAATTTCCATATTTCCTAATATCATTTCTGGATTATCTACAAAATACTTATTCATTGTAATGTCATTTTCATTTTTATCAAGATATACCCAATCTGGCATTATATCTGTTAGACTTTCCCTTTTTTGTAGGAATATAATATCTGATGTTACTTTAGTTCCTGCATTTTTTGTAAATGTATTGTCTGGCAATCTTATAGCTCCTAACAAATCTGCTCTTTGTGCAATATATTTTCTTACTTCTATATTTTCCTTATCCATAGTACCTTTAGAAGTTATAAAGGCAATAATTCCTCCAGGTCTAACTTTATCAAGAGTTTTAGCAAAGAAATAATCATGGATTAAAAAATTATTTTTATCATATCTACTATCATTTACTTTAAAATCCCCAAAAGGAACATTCCCTATTGCAACATCAAAAAATGAGTCTGGTAAATCTGTTTTCTCATATCCTTCCACTCTTATATCTGCTTTTTGATATAACTGCTTTGCAATTCTTCCACTTATAGAATCAAGTTCTATACCATATAAATTAGAGTTCTGTAATCCATTTGGTAACATTCCTAAAAAATTACCAGTTCCACAACTTGGCTCTAAAATATTCGCTTGTTCTACTCCCATATTTTGTAATGTTTGATATATTGCACTAATAACTACTGGTGGAGTATAGAAAGCTGTTAGTGTAGATGCTCTTGCAGATTCATATTCTTCTGTTGAGAGTAATCCTTTTAGTGTGTTATATTCTTCACTCCAACTAGTTTTCTTTTCATCAAAAACATCTGGTAGTCCACCCCAACCCACATAATTCGACAATATTTTTTGTTCATTTTCATTTGCTAGTCTTTTTTCCTCTTCTAACTTCTTTAGTAATCTTATAGCTTCAATATTTCTTGCTACTTTTTCTTTTGGAGTACCTTCCCCTAAAGAATTATCATCAATATGGTAATTTATTTTTTCTTGTGTTTTATAATATTCTTCTCTATCTAGTGGTTTCCCCTTTTCTTCTCTTGCTTTAAATAAATTTATTACATTTTGTGCTTGCTCAATGTAACTTTCTTTTGTTTCATCTTTTCTTTTTTCAGGATTCTCTAAATTATCAATAAATTCTTGACTAACTTCTTCTAAATCTTTATTTATAAGTTCTTTAATATCTGTAAATTCTGCTAACCTTTTTCTAATATCTGATAAAGTTTGATTTTCTTCATTATCAGAATATTCTAGTAATCCACCATCTTGTTCTACACCGTATTTATCATATATAGAATAGTAATAGCCTTCTTCGTTTGTATGAAAATGAAAATAATTGCCATTAGGTAATTTATAATTTTTTTCAATATTCTCTGTATTTATCTCTGTTTGATAATTTTCCATTTCTTTATTTAAAACTTTATCAAACATCCATTTTTCATCTTCATATTCATTTTGTAACCAGTTTTGATAATCTTCTTTTTCTTCTTTGATAAAATATTGATCTGATGAAATAATTTCTCCAATTCTTTTTTCTATTGTGTTCCAATTTACTTGAAGATTATTTTCAAAACCACTTTTAGAAAGTTTTAACCCTTTGCCTGGTGTATATTCTACCCATATTCCTTCAAGTCCTTTAAATCCATTTGTACCAAAATAATTAAATTCCGATTTTAAGAAATCTATTCTTTCTTTAGAAGAAAATGTTTCTTGATATAGTCTATACACTCTAAATTTTCCATTCTCATGTCCTGTACCATTTTTTAATGCTATATCTACCATTTCTTGTGTAAAAGTAAAAGCAGGAGTATTTCCTACTTCTGCTTGTGTTTGTATAATATTTTTTTGTTCATCTACACTAGGTAAATCTTTTATTGGTGGTATATAAGAATCTGTAAATAAGTTTAATTGTAAATCAATTCCTGTATCACTATTTCTTCTGCTTGATTTTTTATTGCGTTCATTTCCTGTACCCAAAGCATTTGATTTTGTGCTTTCAAATTCTCGTCTATCTTGTTCTTCTCTGCTAGGCTCTTGATTATCTCTTTCAACATTTTCTGTGCTGTCATTTCTATTTCTCCTAAATGTTCCTCCATTTTGCAATCTAGCATTAATTCCTCGTATAGTCCTTTTTTGTATTCTTTTAGGTATTTCTCTCTCATTCTCGAGAATCTGCCTTGTGGTATTTGTTTGATTTTTGGTAGTGCTACTTGTGGTATCTGGTAATCTCCCATTTGTTTGTATTCTATCTTCATCATAATCATTTCTCCCTTCATTATTTTTATTTTCATTATTATGATAATTAATTTTTTGATTATTTACAAATGTACGATTTATATTTTTTTCAAAATTTCTAACACTTGAAGCAATTTCTCTTATAATTTGTTCTGATATATCGCTCGTGGCTGCACCTAATCTTGATATAACACTTTTAGTATCAAATTGTTTTATTAGTTCAAAATCATTATAACTAAAATGCTCTAAAGGATCTATTCCACATCTATTTAAAGTCATATATGAAATAGAATTTATCAATATACCTTTAAACAATGATTCTAATTCATTTTCACTTAAATTTTGTAAGGAACTATTTTCTAAAACATCTCTTAAATCTACTAAATAATCTTGATAATTATCTTCTACTAAGTTCATTGAGCTTGAATAAATAGCTTCAGCCAGATTACTTTTTATCTCTAAATTGCCAAAACTATTTTCTAATGTTTCTATTAGTCCATTTTCATAAGAAGATTTTACTTCCCACAATTTTAGGTTTCTATTTATACCACTATGTGTATCTGAAATATCAAATACATGCCTTAAGACACTTCTACCATCTTCAATAGAAATTAGAGCTATACCTTTAGCACCTTTGTTAACCCACCTTTTTAGTTTGTTATTCCATGTTTCTATATCTGCACAAGCAGTTGCATTTGGTTTTTGAGCATAAATTAGCACTTGTTCATTAAAAGAATATTTATAATTATTACTTGCCGTATTTAAGAATTTTGTCCAGTCTTCACCATTTTGTGTGATTTCTTTTAATGTTTCATTTGCCATTTCATTAACTAACTGATATTTATTAGGCATTAGGTTTCCTCCTTTCTTTCTACTTTTGATTTATAATTGAAATACTCTAATGTATTATGATTTTTTATACATTCTCTGAGTGCTATTATATTTAAAACATGTGGATCATTTGTTATGTCTTTTAAATCTTCAATTTTTAAATTCGAAATAGCTTTTTCACTTGCTTTTCCTATATTAATTAATTTATCATATGTTGCATTTCTTGTTATTTCTTTTTTTCTTGGCATTTTACCACCTCACTTTAAGTAAAAGTAAAGAGAGATTAACTTTTAATAATAAGTTAATCCCTCTAGTTTTAATTACTCATCTTTATTTTTCTTGTGGTTATGTATTATTATATATGTAATACCTAATAAAGAAAGTAAGCCTAATCCTGCAAATAGTTTCATGTTACTGTCATCTCCAGTTTTAGGAACTTCTATTTTTTTATTCTCAAATGAAAACTCTATTGTTCCATCTTTTTCTTCTACTTGCTTGTCATCTACAAATATTCCTTTGTCATTTATTTCTACTTTTACAACTCTATTAGATAATTCATAATCTGTTGGTGCTTTTGTCTCTTTTATATAATATCTACCATATCTTAAGTCTTCAAAAATTGCTGTACCATCTTTTTTATTAGATTGAACTTCTTTTATTAATTTAGTGCATTCAAGATCTTCATATATTGCAAAAGTAAATTTATCTTTGATAGTTTCTTTTGTTTCAGAATCCACTTTAATGACTTTTACATTTTTTAAGATAGGCATATCTTTCATTTCTATTTTTTGAGTATCTTTATCTGTTGTAATAGTAAATTCTATTTCTTCAGTAATTTCGTAACCATAAGGAGCTATTGTTTCTTTTAGTATGTAAGTTTTTCCCTCTTCAAGACCTTTTACTTGATGAGGCTCTTTAGTAGAAGTCCATTTATCTATTACATTTCCTTCTTTATCTGTAACTTCTAGTTCTGCTCCTTCAAGTTCTTCCCCTGTTGTTAAATCTGTTTTAGTTACTTCAACTAATTTATCTATCATAACAATTCTTTGTGTTTCTTTACTTTCAGTAACTGTAAACTCAATATCAGATGCTTTTACATAGTTTCCAACTGCTAATTCTTCATGCAATATATAAGTTTCATTTTCTTTTAGTCCTTTTACTTTATGTGCTTCTTTTTCTGAAATCCACTCATCTATTATATTGCCCTCTTTGTCTAATACTTGTAATTTTGCCCCCTCTATTTCTTTACCAGAAATATCTTCTTTTGAAACTTCTACTATTTTATCTTTCATTGTAACTTTTTGAATTTCACTTGTATCTTCTACCTTAAACTTTATTTCAGTTGCAATAACATAGCCATCTGGGGCAATTTCTTCTTTTAGTGTGTACTCTTTTCCAACTGTTAGTCCCTCTATTTTATGAGTTTCTTCAGTAGAAGTCCATGTATCTATAATATTACCTTCACTATCTAAAACAGTTAATTTTGCACCTGGCAATTTTTTATCTCCTGTGATATCAGTTTTAGAAAACTCTATTAATGTAGTATCATTTTCTACATTTAATTTTTGTTCATACACTTTAGTTATTGTGTCTTTTTGTTCAAATTCAACTTCATATTTTGTTGTATTTAAAACTAATCCATCTAAAGTTTTTATTTCTTCTATTTCATAAGTTCCTATTGGTAAATCAGTAATTGTAAGTTTACCATCTTTAGTTAGATTATATATCTTTATTTCTTGACCTTGCTCATATATAATACTGCCGTCTGCTTTATCAATTATATCTTCTTTTGCTGTTAGCTTAAATTCAATTCCAGATAAGTCTGATAAATCAATTAACGAAGTATCTACATTTTCTCTTATAGCAATAGTTTTGTCTAATTTTATAGTTCCTGTTGGTTGTTCATTTTTTATAACTATTTCTTTTATAAAATCTCCGTCTTTGTCTGTGTCATAATCTTTAATGTTCTTGATTTCAAAAGTTACAGGTTTATCTAATTGTAAAAAGCCCTCAGGAATTTTTATTTCTGTTATTTCATAACTTCCAACTGGTAATTTTAAAGGTGTTGTAACTTCTGCCTTATTATCATTTTCAGAATTATATGAATAATCTGGAATCACAATATTGTCTGCATTTGTTGTAAATGAAGTATATGTTGTGTTTCCGACTTTTTGAGATATTGTTTCTCCTTTTTTGTATAAAATTTCTTTAGTTGCTCTATCGTATATATCTTCAGTCGCTTTAATTTCAAATGTTGTAGAATTTAAAGTTACTGGTTTATTTGTTTTTAAATCTTTCTTTATAAGTTTGATATAAGTTTCTAACTGTTCATTATTTACTACTATATGCTTTGTTTTCTTTGCTATTTCTACAACTTCAGACTCATCTTCTGTAATAGAAAATGTAAAATCAACTGATGTTTCATAATCTGCTGGAGTCTTTGTTTCTTTTACAATATACTTGCCAAAAGGTAATTTATTTTGAGTATACGCATCTCCATTTTCATCTGTTGTTATAATTTCATAAGTTGGAGCTATTTTTTGAGCTTCTGCAACTCTTTTTTCTTCTACTGTTACTAGATTTCCATCTTCATCAATTCCATTCCATACTTCTTCATAAGTGTAACCTTGATCATAAGCTTTTTCTACATCTGCATTTAATTTTATTGTAAATTCTGCACCTGCTAATCCAGGAGTTACTCCAGAATTTTCTTTAATTCCAGATTTGAAAATATGAAGTCCCATTTCTTTTACTTTTTCTAGACTTGTTGTAGTATTAGAAATTATTTCTTCATGTTGATTTTTATAAGTTAAATTAATTTCATATTCTTTTGTATCTAACATATATCCTTTAGGTGCGACTTCTTCTTTCACTAGATATTTGCCCAACGGTAAGTTTGTTATATCTTCTGTTGTTCCTTTTTCATTCATAGTTCTTGTTGCAACTAAATCTCCTTTAGAATAGAATTTTTTTGTTTTAGCTTTATTGTATATATCTTCTTTAGCATATACTTTATATACTGCACCCTCAAAAACTGCATCTCCTTGTGTTACTGAGCCAGTTTTAATATCTTTTTTAATTATAGATATACTTCCAGTTGGCTCTTTGTCAGTTCTTTCTGCTGATGCAAACACAACTGCTGTATTTTGATCTTTATATTTAAGTTCGAATGAATATACCGTATCATCTAATAAGTAACCTTCTGGTGCTTTTGTTTCTTGATAATTATATTTTCCTAATTTTAGTCCTTCTACTTTTATTTCTCCATTATCATCTGTTGTGAATCTATTATCATAATTATCATTCCATATTCTATATTCTGCACCTTTTAAATTTGCTGATTTATCTTCATTTTTCTTAACTAATGTAAATGTTCCAGTTGGTTCAATATTTACAACTGCTTGAGTTGCTGTTTGATTTACTTTTACCTCTACATTGTAAGATTTATTATCTAAAAGATAACCATAAGGAGCAGATATTTCTTTTATTGTATAAGTTCCTTTTTTTAGTTTGTCTAAAGTTATTTTTCCATTTGTTACAGTTACTTCTCTGCTATAATTGTTCGGACCTGTAACTTTGAACACAGCTCCTGGAATTAAATCGCCTTCTTTGTTTAATTTTGAAAGTTCCAATTTACCAAAGCTTTCAATTCTCAAGCTTACACTTAATGTTATTGGATCATTATAAGACAACGAATATAATTGATTTTGAACTCCATCTTGGAACTCAAAAAATACCATTGTATCTTTATCTTCTGTTCCATCTTTAATCATTCCCCATGATTTAAATTGTGCATCAGTTATTGTGTAATTCTCCAAAGTAGTATTTTCATCTACTAATATAGTCATTGAATTACTTCCTTTTGAGTGTGTAATTCTAATTCCATTAGTAGTTTTATCTATACTAGGATAACTTGCTAAAACACCATTTGTATCAGTTATTGTTTTACTTTCTCCTGCTTGAACATTTATTATTGTTCCATCAAAACTTGGTCTAGTTTCTATTTTAGCAATTTCTCTATTTATTTCAGATTTAAAAGCTTCATATTCTGCTTGAATACCACTATCTATAAATCTTGCATTGCTTTGACCAAGTATTTCCCATATATATTGTTGTACTAAGGCATATTTCTTTTTATCAGCATTTGATATTCCACCATCCACAACATAATCGCCTTTATCACGATACCATCCTAAGTATGCAATTTTACATGCTTTTCTTACATCTGCTTTAACTGGTGTATAATAACTTCCGTTATATACTACATCAGTTTTAAAATCAACTCCATGTTCTGCACAGAATACAGTTCTTTTTTCGCCTGTATTGTAATTAATTAATTTTCTTATTATAATTCCATACTCTGTATCTGCATTATCTGTAGTTTTAATATAAGAGGCATATTGCCCTCCAACCCATTCGCCTGTTCCAGATGCTGCAAATATAGGCTGTGCTACACTTAACATTGTAACTAATAATAAAATACTAGCTAAAATTCTTTTATATTTTAATTTTTTCATCATATAAAATCCTCCTTTTTTGCATAAAAAAAGAACAAGTTTTATACTTGCTCCTCAAAAATATTTATTTTTTATCTTTTATAGTAATTTAAAGTCCATTTTCCACAATACGGACAGCTCCATGTTTCATACCCATAGGGACATAATTTGTAATATTCATCTGATGTTATTTCTCCATTATGTACTTGATCGCTATAAGTGTTTATTAAATTATCATAATAACCAACCGCTTCGTCATAGCTATTAAACCATAAATTAGAATTGCCTACACCAACTCCATGTTTTGTATCAGTACATTTAGGTTTATCTTGTACTTTATCCTCATTCTTATTTGCTTGAATGTCATCTTTAGGCTTTTCTTCTTTCTTCGTATCATTTTTAGGGGTATCTACTTTGCTAGTAACTTGAGTTGGCTTTTTTGTTTCTGTTTGTTTTGGACTTTCAACTATTTTTTCTTGTGTGCTTTTATTATTTTCTTTTTGTTCCTCATTTTTATTTTCTTGGGTTTCTATCTTTGTATTTGCATTAGTATCTTCTTGCACCAATTTCTCTTGATTATCTTGATTTATATTTGCATTTTCTATAACATTTGCTTCTGTTTTTTGAATTTCATTAGTTGAATTTATTTCATTTACAAACTCATTTTCAAACTCAATACTATTTTTATTTTGATTATCTATAACTTGATTAACTATTAAAGCCGTTATAATTAATGCTATTACTAGAGCTAAAATTACAATTACTATTTTTCTTTTCTTCATACTCATCATCTCCTTATGCCTTAATTATACTTCTTAAAAAGCTAAGTTCAAGTGTATAAATAAATATAAATAAAATAATTAAATAAATTATTATTCTTTTAGTTTGTAATATAGTATGTATTTGAAAGGGTTTGTAAGGGAAAACTTTGTAATGTGTTCACACATAAAGGTTGTATCTTTATTAAATATGTTCACACACATTATCTAGCATTTCTTTCCTGTTTTAATCTTTCTCTCTTGTTATGTTCTTCCACACATTGAATAATAAAATCTTCTACTTTACCAGATTCTTTTATTTTTTGTGGTATATATTTATCTATTCTTTCATTGTGTATTTTGATAAATTCTTTTTGATTAGGTTTTTCTTGACCTAAAATTTCTTCTATTTTTTCTTCTGTTAATTTTCCTTCTTGTTCAAGTTTTTTTAGTCTTATTGCTTGACTTAATGAGGGTGTAACTTCATCAAACTCAAATATATTTTGTACTACATATTGGTTATCTTCACTTAAATATGAAAGTTCTACTGCTGGTCTAAAAGCAATTCTTTTTAAGTCTACTTGTTCTAAAAGCTCTGGAATAAGATGTGTTAGACGAATATATCTTCTTATTTGTTCTGCACTTTCATTATTTTGCTCTCCTAACAGTCTTACAGATGTTTTTCCTTTTAACTTCTCCACCATTGGTGTAGAAGTTTCATCTTCTAATAAATCTACTCTTTTTCCTTGGTGTCGCATTGCTTCAAGTTTCATTTTATATGCAAATGCTTTTTCACTAGGCAATATTTCTTCTCTTTGTATATTACTATCTACCATAAGAATTGTAGCCTCATCATCTGATAAATCTTTTACAATAGATCTTATCTGTTTTACTCCTGCTAACTCACAAGCTCTTTTTCTTCTATGTCCAGAAATCATTTCATAAGTTCCATTTTCTTTTGCTCTAACAATTACAGGCAATATAACTCCATACTGTTTTATACTTTTTACCATTTCTTCCATTTTATCGTCATCATTAACTTTAAAAGGATGATTTGGAAAATCTGATATTTTACTAATATCAATTTCTTCTACTTTTTCTGCTTTTTCATAATCTCTTTGAGCTTGATTTGTAAATAGGTCATCTAATTTTGGAAGTTTCATTTCGTGTCCTTGTTCTTTCATCTTCTAAAACCTCCTTTGCTAATTCTTTATAACTTAAAGCTACTGGACTATTTTTATCAAACTCAAAAATACTTTTGCCAGTAGATGTGGATTTTGCCGTGTTCACAGCTTTTGGAATTTCTGTATTATATATTTTTACATATTGTCCATAATTATTATTTACTGTATCTCTTACTTGTTTCGACAAATTAGTCCTTTTGTCTACAAGTGTTAACAATACTCCACCTATCTTTAAATTAGGATTTATTTGTTTATGAATTCTACTTACAGTTTTCAATAAATGTCCCATTCCTTTTGCTGCTAAATATTCTCCTTGAACTGGAATTATAATTTTATCACTACAAGCTAGAGCATTTATTGTTATCATTCCTAAACTGGGCATACAATCAATTAAGATATAGTCATAATTATCTTTTATGTCTCTTATTGAATTTTTAAGTGTAAACTCTCTACTCATTGCATTTACAAGTGAAAATTCTATTGCTGATAAATCTAAATTAGCAGGAATTAAATCTATTCCTTCTTTATGATGAATAATAGCTTTTTCTGCATCTACTTCATTATCATATATAGTATCAGACATTAGAGTAGCAATGGTATTTTGCAATTTGTCTTGGTCATAGTATCCCATACAAGTAGTTAAATCACCTTGAGGATCTGCATCAATAAGTAGAACTTTATTTCCTTGCTTTCTTAAAGCAACACCTAAAGAAAAAGTGGTTGTAGTTTTGCCTACACCACCTTTCTGATTTGCTATTGCAATTATTTCACTCATTGACATTCTCCTTTTCTTCATTTTCTATACTATTTCTAAAGCTAACAAACTGCTCATATAATTCGTGATTTTGTATATCTTCTACATATTCTTCTGCATTTTCTACAAAATCTTTAATATTTTCATTTATAATAATGCAAATATCTTTATAGCTTGGTGCTTCATAAAGTTCTTCAAAAATCAATGTCAGAGTTTCTGCTATTTCTTCCTCTAAATCTACCATATAATATAAATTTCTACACATTTCTGGAATTTCTTGTTTAAAACAATGTTTTATTTCATCTGATGATAGCATTTGATATAGTAATGTATATAGACTATCTTCAGAAATTTGAGCAAAATGTAAAGAGTTTCTTAATCTATCTTGTGCCATTTTTATTTTTCTCATATCTTCTTCTGTTTTATTTTCTTTAAATAGAAGATTTCTTATTGTATCCATATCAGGATCCATATAATTTTCATATTTAATACAATCCTTAATTGTATTTATTAACATTGCCTTTATTGTCTCATGCAATGTCCTTTCATCTAATCCTTCTAAAGCTCCCTCATTTAAAAGTTCATCTTGAACTTCGTATTTTCTTTCAAAATCATAAATTGTTTTTTTCATCTACTTTTACCTCCTTAAAATTATTTTTGAGGCAATAAAAAAGAAGCTAACTTATTTCTAAATTAACTTCTATATGTTAGATATTATTTCAATAACTACATTTTCTATTTTTATTTTGTATTTATTACAGTTATTAACTTATAAAAACTCTTTAAAAGCCTTTAAATCTCTTTAAATTTTTACAGCTATTTTACAGCTACTAGAATAAATTTATTAAAATTCATTAATTTTTATTAGATTTTCCTATTCTTTTTATATTGTCTATAACTCGCTATTTGCAACATATTAAGAGTTTTTAGTATTTATTAAGATTTATTTTTAATTTGCTAATGTTCTATGCCAATGGTTTCATTGTTGGGAATAATAATACATCTCTAATTGATACAGAATCTGTTAATAGCATTACAAGTCTATCTATACCAATTCCTAGTCCTCCTGTTGGTGGCATACCATATTCAAGTGCATTTATATAATCTTCATCCATCATTCCTGCTTCATCATCACCATTTTCTCTAGCTTTTATTTCTTCTTTAAATCTTTCATATTGGTCAATTGGGTCATTTAATTCTGAAAATGCGTTTCCATATTCTCTTCCACCTATAAATGCCTCAAATCTTTCTGTTAATCTTGAATCATTTTTGCATTTTTTTGCAAGTGGTGAAATTTCTATTGGATAATCATATATAAATGTTGGTTGTATTAATGTTTGTTCAACATATTCGTCGAAAAATAAGCTTATTATATTTCCTCTTGTTTCTTTTCCTGCTGGAATTTCTATTTTTCTTTCTTTTGCAAGTGCAACTGCTTCTTCGTCTGTATTAATTGTATTAAAATCTATTCCAGTTACTTCTTTTATACTGTCTATCATGCTTATTCTTTTCCATTTTCCACCAAGTTCTATTTCTGTTCCTTGATATGTTATTTTTGTTGTTCCACAAACTTTTTGACTACATCTTTGGAAAATTTCTTCTGTTATATCCATCATGTCATGATAATTTGCATATGCTTCATATAATTCTATTGTAGTAAATTCTGGATTGTGTCTTATGTCCATTCCTTCATTCCTAAATATTCTTCCCATTTCATATACTTTATCATATCCACCAACAATTAGTCTTTTTAAATTTAATTCTGTTGCTATTCTTAAATACATTGGTATATTTAATGTGTTGTGGTGCGTAATGAATGGTCTTGCTGTTGCTCCTCCAGATATTGTGTTTAATACAGGTGTTTCAACTTCTAAATATCCTTTTTCATCTAATAGATTTCTTATTTCACTAATTATTTGGCTTCTTTTTATAAATGTTTCTTTTACTTCTGGATTCATTATTAAGTCTACATATCTTTGTCTATATCTTAAATCTACATCTTTTAGTCCATGGAATTTTTCTGGAAGTGGTCTTAATGATTTAGAAAGTAATGTTACTTCTTTTGCATGTACAGATATTTCTTCTGTTCTTGTTTTAAATACAAATCCTGTTATTCCTATTATATCTCCTATATCCCATGTTTTAAATTCTTTATATGCTTCTTCTCCTAAATCATTAATACTTACATAACTTTGAATTTTTTCATCACTATCTAATATAGTGCAAAATGATGCTTTTCCCATTATTCTTTTTGCTATTATTCTTCCTGCAACAGATACATCTTTTTGTTCAAATTTTTCGTAATTTGCTTTTATTTCTCCTGCTGAGTTTGTTCTATTGTATTTTGTTATTTCATATGGATTTTTTCCTTGTTCTTGTAATTCTCTTAATTTGTCTTTTCTTATTTGTATTAAATGATTTTCGTCTAGTTCTACATTTTGATTATTTTCATTTTCTTGCATATTAAATTCCATTCCTTTCTATTTTCTAAATTCATACTTCTTTAAATTTTTTATTTTTTAATAAATTTACATTTATAAAAATAAATATTTTTTGTTACTTTTGTTATTTTCCTTCATATGTAAGTATTATATTACATTTTATTTATAAAATCAAGTATTCAATATTATTCTGCTTTTTAAACAAATTTATTTACTTTTTGAAAAAATTTTAAAAATGTGTTCTGTTGTATGATGTTTATCAAATATGTTTAAAAAAATAATTATAATCCCTACTATTGCAAATGTAATGCCATAAGCAATTAATCCATATTTCCAATCTCCTGTTACTAAATTTGCTCCTGCAAGTGTTGATGATATTACAGATGGAAATCTAGCAATTGTGGAAATAATTAAAAATCTTATTGGTCTAATTGGCAATAATCCTGAAATATATACTAATAAATCTTTTGGTGTTCCTGGTATAAAGAAAAGCAAAAACATAATAATTTCTATTCTTTTGGGATTTTTAAATAATTTACTATTTTCTATTTTTTCAATTCTTTCATCTTTGCAAAAACTATATATAAATTTTTTCCCATATTTTTTTACTAAGAAAAAAATTGCTGATGATATTATTAATGTTGAAAACATTATAAATATTGTTCCCCATAAAGAGCCAAAACACATTCCTGCTAATATTTCTATTGGTTCACCAGGAATTATAAATAAAAAAATTTGTGCTATTTGTAGTCCAAATACTAATAACACACTTAATATTCCTAAATCATCTATTTTTTCTTTAAATTCTATTTGCCCTTCTCTACTAGATAAGTTTATTACTACTGGAAACAAATATATAGTTAGTCCTATTATTGCAATTAATGCAATAATTAGTAAAATTGCCTTAAATATTTTTATTATTTGTTTTTTTCTCATATTTAATCTAATTCCTTAAATAAACTGGAGCTTCCAGCGGGAATTGAACCCGCGACCTCAGCCTTACCAAGGCTGCACTCTACCTACTGAGCTATGAAAGCATTAACTTTAAATATTATATTATATTTTTTATTTAAAATCAATGTTTTCACACTATTTTTACAAATTTGCAATTCTTAATATTTTATAAATATCATAATTAATTAAATATAAAAATATTTTGCATATATTAAAATATATTTTGAAAGTTAAATTTATATTTATCTTCAATATGTTTTAAAATAAATTTTCCTGTTTCTAGTTCAGCTACTGCAGATGGTATATCTCCATTTTCTAAAAAATATCTTATTTTCACTATTGATGAATCTACTTTTTCTAATTCATCATGTTCTATATAATATGCTAATTTATTGTGTTTATCTTCCCATATATTATCTAACATATCTAATTCTTTTTCTTGTGTATCCATATCTTTGTTTTCTATACATTCTTTAATTTTAGACAATCTCCCTTCAATTTCCATTGTAGAATTTTTTGTGTAATTTTGTAAAAAAATATCTAAAGTTACAATTATTACAATTATCACTGTACATACAATTAATTCTTTATACATTTTTATATCTTCCTTTTTTATTTAAATTTTTACAGTGGATATCTCTATAAGCATTTTTATTTTTGTTTATTTAATAATGGCTGACAAAAAAATTGATTATCACCATCAATAGTTACTATCAGAGCTTGTTCTGGTTTTATTCCAAATTTTTCTGTTTGTTTTTCTAGCCATACATAGTTTTTGCCAATCTTATCTAAATTTTTGTACATAACTCTACCATCAACAACTAAATCATAAGAAATTCCTTCATATTTGGGTTCAATATTAAAATCTGCTGGAATTGTATTTCTCTTAGCAGGTTTAGGTATTACTGTAACTTGTCCACTTGTTTCTAATATTGCATATTCTACATCTCCAATATTAAATATATTATTATCTCTTAATCTTTCTTCTAATTCATTTATAGTAAATCTTTCTTTGCGTAAAACAGTTTCATCAATTTTTCCTTTATTTATCAATATTGATGGTTTTCCACATAAAATCTCCCTTGCTTTAGTGCTTTTTATATTAAGTGTTGATATAACTAGATGCATTACTAATAATCCTAATATTGGAATTATTCCATTAGAAATTGGAATTCCTGTTTCTGCCATAGGTGTTGCTGCCAAATCTGCAATCATAATTGATATAGCAAGTTCAAATGGTTGCATTTGCCCTATTTCTCTTTTTCCCATAATTCTCATAACTATTAAAACAATTATGTATAATATAATTGCTCTAAAAAAAATTATTAACATTTTAAATTTTTTCCTTTCTCTTTGATTTCTCTTTAATTTATTCTCACTCGCTTTGAGTTTTCAACTTAAATGAGTAAATCTCAAAAGATTAGCGATTATATCCTTTTATACAATAGAAATATATAACTTTCCTATTGTATAAAAATAAATTTAATTTATAATTACTTTTATTTTCTACAAATATTATAAGTTTATACGATTTTTGTATAATAATTTTCTTGTTGTAAATAATAATCATGTAACCTTGAAAAAATTTTGTACAAGGCAGTTTTTTGGTTGAAAAATTTTCACCTATCCAAATTTATATAAGCTTATAATTATTAAGGAAAGGAGGATAATGTTAGTTTTATCTAACATTTAAAATCGAAAATGGCAAATAATACACAAAGTAATTCTAATACTTCTAATGGAACATCTACAGTATGGCAAATTGTTGGTAGACTTGCTACAGCAGCAATAGTTTTAGCTATAACAGCCTTTTTTACACCTGGTTTTTCTATAAATAATATATGGTCATTAGCTATAGCTGCAGTAGTTTTAACTGTAATGGATTATTTAATTATTAAATTTACAGGTTTACATGCCAGTCCTTTTGGAAAAGGGTTTGTAGGTTTTGCATTAGCAGCTATTATTTTATATTTAACTCAATTTTTTGTTGCAGGATATTCTATATCTTGGATGGCAGCAATAATTGGTGCTTTAATTTATGGAGTTGTTGATTACTTTATACCAGGAAATCAACAAATGTAGATAGATATCAATAGCGGGTTTTTATGATTTTATATTTTAATCTTTATAACCCGCTTCTTATTTATATAAATTTTACATATATCTTCAATTACTTTTTCTATTTTGTATTTTTCTATATTATAATATTTTTCTGTTTTATTATTTTGTTCTATATTTTTTATCATTTTATATTTTAATGTTTTTATATCTTTAACATCAAATAAATTTTTATTTTTTAATACATCTCTATATTCTTTTATATTTGTTGCTAATATGGGTTTTCTTTTTTTCATTGCCAATACTATATTATTTATATTACCTTTACTACATGTTGTTGTTAAATAACAATCACATATATTAATTAAATTATAAATTTCCTCAGTATTTTCTAATATTATAACATTTTTATCTAGACCATATTTTACTATAATATTTTCTAAAAATTCTTTTTGATTTCCTTCTCCACAAATAATTAATTTTGCTTGTGGATATATTTTTATTACATCAATCATTGATTCTAATTGCATAATATGATTCTCTTTTTTACAAAAGTCGGAAATATTTAGAAATATATAATCTTCATCATTTAATCCTAAATTTTCTTTGACGCTTTTTTCTATTTCCATATTTTCATTTTTATTCATTTTTTGTAAATAATCTTCATTTATAATTTTTATAAGTTTTACATGTTTTGCATAAAATTTACTTTTAGAAATAACATAATCTTCTTTATTTCCAACAATTATTGTATTTGTAAATCTTGATAAAAATTTTTCTATTAAATAATAAAAAATCTTTTTTACAAAAAATTGCTTTCTATAAAATTCAAAATTTTCAATTGAATATACTATTTTTTTATTTTGTCTTTTATTTGCCAGTCTTGCAAATACACCAGTAATAAAATTACTGCATTGTATTATTTCATAATCATTTTCTTGTATTAATTTTTTTAACTTTTTATATGATTTTAAATTTTTAAATGAAATTAATTTTTTACTAAATTCAATTTTTGTATAATTAGAATTATTATTTACTAAATCATTACCAACTATATGTACATCATATCCTAATTCTTGTAAAATTTTTATATATATTTGTTCATTTTTACAATTTTCTTTAAAACTTTCTATAATGAATAAAGCTTTTTTCAAATTTTCTCATTCCTTTTTATAAATTTATTATAATTTTATTTTTATATTTTAATTTTATTACTTGTTTAAATAACTTTACTAATAAAAAATAAATTTGGGATATGATTAGAGAAAATTTAAAATTTGTTTTATAATTTTTAATTATATATATTTATTTTTTTATTTTTTTATGATAAAATAAAACAAAAAAATACATTTTTGAAGAATAAATTCTATTTTAAAGGATAGTTTTATGGAATTCTATTCAGATGGAGGTTTATATGGAATTAAATAAATGTAGTCGTTGTGGTGCATTTCACACAAATCCTGGTGATGTTTGCCCAAAGTGTATGAATAAAGATAATTTAGAATTATCTACTTTTAAATCATACATAGCTATTAATGGTTTTTCTTCTGTTGATTCTGTGGCTACAGAAACAGGAATTGCCCAAAAAAATGTTAATCGTTTCTTAGGATATCAATCAATTGATAGTTTAGAAGTTTCTCAAAAAGAAACCTTTGATGAAACAGGAGTTATTTTTCACTAATTATAGATTAAATACTTATATTTGCACAAAAGCTGACATAAATTTTATGTAGAAAATTCTAATCTTACCATTTGAACAATAGCGGACTTTTTTAGACATTTTATATGTTCATAACATTTTAAAGTCCGCTTCATTGTTCGTGTGCTAATTTTACTTCATAAAATTTTGTGCATCTGTTTGAGCGAAGTTTTTTATACTGTTTGTAAGTTTCCTGCTAAGCTTGGAGATAATTACTTTTCATTAGTTTAAAGATAAAATTCCTAAATCAGTCACAATATTTGACACATTATATAAAAATAATACTTCTGTAATATTATTTTGTTTAATATATTCTGTTAAAGATGCTTTATAATATCTTGGGTCAATAAAATGTATTTCACTATAATTTTGACATAAAAATTGTGCCATTATATGTGCATAAGAATCTTTTATTACTAATAATTTTCTATTATTTTCTACTTTTGTTTTTACGACTACTTTTGCATTATTTCCATTTAAGAAAAATGAGTATTTATCTTTTTTATCTAAATATTCTTTGTTAAAAATACTGTTTGTTGTTTGTTTGTCATATTCTGCACTTATTATGTCTTGATTGTATGAATTTAAGTATATGTCAATTTGATCTTTTTCTTGATTTATCACCTGTGCTTTAGAATCAAATGTTCCTAAAAAATCTTTTGAAACAGTATTTAACTCATAATTTTCTAATTTTTCTGGTTGTATATTTGCAATTTCACAAAATTTTGTATATGACAAATAAGTTCCCAAACTTGTCATATGATGGTCTGTTTTAAAATATAAATATTTGTCTTTGTTTTCTAACAATATGTCTACAACATCTATTTTTTTAATCTTATTATCTAAATTTTTATAAAAATTATTTATTATTTCTTTTTGGTCATATGTTTCTACATATTGTGGTAATTTTTCTTGATTTATATATATAGAATTAGGAACTAGCATAAAATATATTGGTATTTCTATTTTACTTGCAAATTGGTTAATAACATGTGCAACTTTATCCAAATGTTGCTTTTCTTCTTCTTTGTATTCAAACTTTTCGAATAAATATCCATCTTTTCCTATATATACTCCATTATTTTCTGTTTTACCGTAATAACATTTCTAATCCAGATTTTATTTTTATCCAAATATCTCTAAATATAAAATGGTCATTTATGTAATTATCCATCTCTGTTTGAAATTCTCCATCAAGTAACTTTTCAATAGAAAATGATGGCATTTGTGCTAAATATCTATTTTCTTGTTCAGAAAAATCTTTACTTTTTACAATAAAATTTAGTATGATTAATGTTAACCATATAAACATAAATATTATAAAAAATATTTTATTTTTCATATTAAATCTCAATCCTTTCTATAAGCACTAATTAGACTATCTAAATTACAGTATTTTTTTATATAACTTTTTTGTATGTGAAAATTTACAGTAAAAAATTTTATTTTTACTAAAATTTTTTAAAATCTAAAATATAAAAATGGATTATAAGAATCACTAACTAAACTTGCTGTACTTAATACTAATATTCCTATATAAATTACTGTAATAAATATACTTATTATATTTGATTTTTTCTTTTCCAATTTATTTAACAATTTTGTTAATATTGGAGTTGATAATATTATTCCAATTAAAATTATAATAAAATAATTTTTTAAGTAATATAATCCCTCTGCATTTATTATTTGAGTTCCATTTAAATGAAACATTGTAAGTAAATAGTCTTTAACTTTTGTTAAATCTTCAAATGCAAATATTACCCAACTTATTAATACAAAAAATATTGCATAAATATGGTTTAAAATTTTAGGTGTTTTTTCTAATAATTTTAGTAAAATTACTTTTTCTATAATTAAAATTATTCCAAAAAATACTCCCCATAAAATAAAATTCCAAGAGGCTCCATGCCATGCTCCTGTTAGGAACCATACAATTAATATATTTCTAATTTGTTTTGGAAAACCTTTTCTATTTCCTCCTAGTGGAATATATATATAATCTCTAAACCAACTTCCTAATGTTATATGCCATCTTCTCCAAAATTCTGTGATACTTTTTGAAATATATGGATAATTAAAGTTTTCATCAAAATCCATACCAAATATATTTGCAAGTCCTATTGCCATATCTGAATATCCACTAAAGTCAAAATAAATTTGAAGTGCAAATGCTATTATTCCAATCCATGAAAACAACATTGACATTTCTGTGTATCCGACCTGTTTCAATAATATTCCATAATGTACCTACATTATTGGCTATTAGCACTTTTTTTCCTAATCCAATAATAAATCTTCTCATTCCTTTTGAGAAATTGTCCATACTTATTTTTTTTGTTTCTAGTTCTTCATCTACTGTTTCATATCTTACAATAGGACCTGCTATAATTTGCGGAAACAATGTTGTATATGTTAAATAATTATAAAAACTTTTTTCGCATTTTACAGTTCCTCTATATACATCAATTATATATGATAATGATTGAAATGTATTAAATGATACTCCTATTGGTAATGGTATATTTAAAAGTGGTATTTGTATATTTAATAGTGAATTAATATTTGATATTATAAAATCTGCATATTTAAAGAAAAATAATATTAGTAAATTAATTCCTACATCTATAAATAAATACTTTCTTTGAGCTTTTTTATTTCCTTCATTTTTGTTTATTCCTTTTCCACATAAAAAATCCATTATCGCCAATATTAACATTATAAATATATATTTTATTTCTCCCCATGCAAAAAATATTAGGCTTGCTAATATCATTACTGCATTTTTTAATTTTTTGGGTATTATAAAATATATTAATAACATTATTGGTAAGAAAATATATAAAAATACTATACTACTAAATACCATGTTGTTTTCCTTTCTTTTTGTTGTGTTGGGGTCGGTCCCTTTTTCTGTTGGGGTCGGTCCCTTTTTCTGTTGGGGTCGGTCCCTTTTTCTGTTGGGGTCGGTCCCTTTTTCTGTTGGGGTCGGTCCCTTTTTGCGTTAGGGTCAGTCCCTTTTTGCGTTGGGGTCGGTCCCTTTTATACAAAAACTTATAGTCTCTAATTTTATTTAGAGACTATATTTTTTATAATTTTATTTTGTTATTTCTTGTTGTAATGTTTCTGCATTTTCTGCTATAATCATATAAACAACATTTCCAACTACACCAGTTTTTCTATTTTTAACTAAATCATATTGTTCTGGTAAATAAGTACTCCATTGTTCTTCATATTGTGTAGCATATTTATCCAATTCTGATTTTACTGTTTCTACAGTTCCTTCTTTTGCTTGAATTAAAACATACATAGATGCTTGTACATTCATCATAGGCATTTTTCCCAATACATTTTCTACATTTTCTATGTTAATTCCATATAGTGAACTTAATAAGTCTTTTGTTATATCTACAGTAGAAAGCTCATTAAATGGTGCCGAATTAGATAGTGTTTGAGAAGCTAAATTTATATCTATAGATTTTTCACTTTTATTTAATATAAAATATGCTCCTACTCCAACAACAACAACAATCAGTATTGCTACAATAACACTTATCACGTTTTTTTTCATCTTTTTACTTTCCTTTCTTAAGGCTATATCTAGATTAGAAAAGATTTTTCTTTTCCCCTTATATTATCTTACCAATACTTTATCATATCATTCATTAATTTTCAATATTTTTTTATTTTAAAACTTTTTATTATTTTTTAATTTTAAATATTAAATTCTATTTATAACCTTAATTACTACATTTTTTATATTATATTTATTTATATATTCTTTTTTAGACATTTTTGTTTAAATTATTTTCTTATCAATTATAAATTCTTGTTTTCCCATATATCCTGGTGCAATTTCATATTTTTCGAATACTATTACTATTTTTCCATCTTTATTAATATAAAAGTTTTGGTATTCATTTTCTATGCCATTAAAGCCTCCATCTTCTTTTTTAAAGTAACTATTTTCAGGATTTTTACTTCTTTCTTCAATTTGATTATATATAGAATCATCAACTATTTTTTTGTAATTTTCTCCTAATAAATCTCTTAAATTTAATTTTTTTCCTGTTTCTAT
The DNA here is from genome assembly GCA_944388045.1 of uncultured Clostridia bacterium. Taxonomy (GTDB): domain Bacteria; phylum Bacillota; class Clostridia; order TANB77; family CAG-508; genus CAG-269. The sequence goes on from CALXHG010000019.1 coordinate 27,764, forward strand.
GTCTATATTATAATAATAATACTCTGTGTATGCACTTGCTAATGTCTCTGATTTATGAATTTCAAAAGATACAATTTTATCACTTGAGTATCCTAAATCATATCCAATTTGAATATTTATTGGTTTGTAATCTTCCTCTTTTCCTCCTGTTGCAATTACCGCTTCTTTATATTCTTTAGCTCTTTCTTCTGTTTCTTTTAAAATTTCATTTATTTTTAGCATAATTTCATAATTAATTCTTTTTTCTAATTCTGTATTACCTGTATTTTCTAATGCTGGTATTTTTGCTTCTATTAATTTTGTATCATCTTCATTTTTAAATTCTAGTACTGTAAAAACTTTGGCTATGTTTCCAATAATCGGTATTTCTTCTACACTTGCAGCAAAACTTGGGTTTAGGTTAATCATTACTACAAAACACAAAAATAAGCAAGCTATAGTTGATATAGCATATTTAAAATGTAATATACTATAATTTCTTTTTCTGTTTTCACTTGTAATTGCTCTATTTACAACATAATCTAATTCTTTTGGTACTTTTATAGAATTATATACGTTTTTAGCCTTTTTTATGTTCTTCATTTACTCTCACTCCTTTTTACTTATTATTTATTTAAGTAAATTTTTTATATACATCTATTTAAATAAATTTGAATTTCAAAGTTTCTATATGTAATTTTTTTATTATAATTATTCATTTTTTTCAATAAATTTTTTTAAAATTTCTAAACCTTTATATAATCTTGCTTTTACTGTACTTATATTTAATTTAGTTATTTTTGCAATTTCTTCTATTTTTAAATCCTCATAAAATCTTAGAATAATAATTGTTTTATATTTATTATCTAATTTTTGAATATCTTTATAAATATCAATTCCATCTGAAGTTATACCATCTTTCCATTCTATTACATTTTCTATTTCTTGTAACTCACAAGTAATTATTCTTTTATTTTTCTTTATATATTGCAAACATTCATTAATTAAAATTCTATAAAACCATGTTTTTACATATTTTTCTTCTTTAAGTTGTTTTATATTCTTTAGTGATTTTGTAATAGCTTCTTGTACAATGTCTAAAGAAGCTTCTTCATTTTTGGAATAGCTAAATGCTATTCTATATAATTTTTCTTGATTATCTTTTATATAATTTATTAATATATCTTTTGCATCTTGCACTTTTTTGCTCCTTTTATTTATGAAATTACCTATTATTTTTTAAATATATTTATTAATAATTTTCTCTGCTTGTTTCTCATCATTAGATATACATAAAATTATGTAATTATTTACACTTTTTAGATAATAATTTTCTAATTTAAAAACTTCTTTAGGTAAATAATTTTGAAAATCTTGTTTTCTTTCTTCTAGCTTTTCTTTAATAATATTTAGTATTTCTCCTGTATCTTCTCTATTAAATACTTCTAATAATAAAATTTCTTCTGCTGTTGCTCCAGACCCCATATATGATATTATATTTTTTATTTTATCATTTGGAAAATTATATTTTTTTACTATACTGTCTCTATCTATTTCACTTAAATCATCTTCAAAAATAGATTGATTTATTAAGTCTAGTGCTAACTTCTGCATATCTAATGTAATATTGTTTTCTTTAAATATATTTATACTTGCTACTATTCCTATTATAATAATTAAAAATATTGTAAATATTATTAAAAAAATTTTTTTCATTCTATTTTTCATTAATAAACTAATCCCTTTCATAAATTCTAATATACTTATATAAATTTTAATATAAATTCATAAAGTCTAATATATTTTCATAAATTTTATATAAATATAATAATTTTAATTATTTTTTAGCACTTCTAGCCATTTTATACAATATTTTTTATTTAAATGTACTCCATCTGTACTTGCTTGTTCTGGCAAATCCCCATTTTCATTTGCTAATTCTGGTACTAAATTAATATATTTAATATTTAATCTTTTTGCCATGTCTTTAATTAACTCATTATATTCTCTTATTTTATTGTTATTATATATTGGATCACTATCAGATTTTGATTTTGTAACTGGAATGATAGATTGGATAATAATTTCACAATTTGGTTTTATTTCTAATATTTTATTAATTAATTCTTCATATTTATCAATAAATATACTACTATATACCCATCCTAGTTCATTTATTCCTAACATTATATAAATAGTGTTTATGTCTTTATTTTTTAAATCTTCTAATATTGTTACTTTTTTACCATTACTATTTGTTATAAATTTTTTAGAAACTGCTGTATCTACCATAAGACCTATATTTGTATAATCTGTTACTTCGCTTAATCCTGCGTACATTATAAATGCTTGTGTTCTTGAGTCTCCAATAAATGCTACATTACTTCCAAAATTTCTTGTTTTTGAATTTGTATTATTTTCATTTATTGGGTTTTCTTTATTAGTTTCTCCTGTGTTTTCTACATTTTCTTCTGTGTTAGCTACTTCCTGGTTTTTAATATTATCTTCTTTATTGGTTACTTCCTGATTTTTTATATTATCTTCAGTATTAGTTACTTGTGTATTCCCTACATTATCTTCTGTATTAGCTACTTCTGTGTTTTCTATATTATTAGATTTATCATTTGTTTCTGACAAATTGGTATCTACATTAGAATTATTTTTGGTTTCTTCATCACTTAAAATATCATTTTCTGCTAATGAACTATTATTGAAATTATTTTTACTTTCAACTTCTGTTTTATTGTTTTTAGCAACATCTTCTATATTAAAATTTGTATGTTTTTTTATATTGATTAATATAATTGCTAAAATTACTATATATATTACAACAATTAGTGCCATTGTCAATTTTATTATTTTATTATTTTTTTTCATGTTTAATCACATTCTTTCTTAAAAGTGTATACAAATCTATTTTAAATTTTATATTTTTTATTTGTACTAAATAACACTTTGTGGCTTAATTTTTCTTTTATTTTAATTATTTATTTTTCGTTACACTTATTAGATGTTTTAAAATACAAAAAAGTTAAAAAATTTTTAATCTTTTTTAACTTTTTTTATACAATAGGAAAGTTATACTTTCCTATTGTATAAATTGCTACAATCGCTAGCTCTTTGAGATTTTCTCCTTGCAGCCCTAAAACTCAAATCGGGCGAGAACAAATTAAAGAAAAATCAAAGCTTTTTCTTATTTGTTCATATTATATAATTTTTTTTTATAATAGTAAACAATATTTAATTATTATTTTATTTAACTCATTACAACTAAGTAAAAATTGTGATATATTAATAATTGCATAAATTTTTCGACTCAATACGGAATATAAGAATTTCTAAAATAATTTTATGGCACCCTTTCACTTAGTCCTCGCTACGCTTGGGTGCGAACTTTTTCCATAAAATTAATTTAAGAAATTCTAAATTTCCTCCAATCGTATTCAAAATTTATTTATTATTAATATATCACAATTTTCAATTTTTACTTAATTTGAATCTACTGCAAAATTCCACCTTGGTACATATTGTTCTTCATTTTCTTCTGAAAAGTCTTGCATATAACCATTTTCTATTCCTAGTTCATAAATATAATTTTCTATTTCATTATATTCCGTTTTACTCAATTTTCTATTTATTTCTTTAAACTCTTTTGCTTTATATGTTGGAAAATATTGTGTCATTACACTTACATATATTCTCCTATCTAAATTATCATATATCCATTTTAATACTTTTTTTGAGTTTTCTATATTATTTGGTAAAACTAAATGTCTTATAATAACTCCTTTTGTAATCATTCCATTTTCATTAAAGATTGGATACCCAACTTGTCTATACATTTCTTTTATTGCCTCTGTTGCAGTATTAAAATAATTTTTTATATTAGAATATTTTAGAGCTAATTTTTCATCATAATATTTTAAATCTGGTAAATATACATCAATATATCCTTCTAATTTTTTTAATGTTTCTATATTTTCATATCCATTTGTATTATATATTATAGGTATTTTTAATCCTTTTTGTTTTGCAATTTTTATTGCATCTATTATTTTGTCTGCATAAATTGTTGGACTTACTAAATTTATATTTTCTGCTCCATTTTCTTGTTGTTTTAAAAGTATTTTACTTAATTCTTCTATTTCTATTTTTCTTCCATTTCCAAGATTACTTATTTCATAATTTTGGCAAAATACACAATTTAAATTACATTTGGAAAAAAATACTGTTCCAGAACCATTTTTACCACTTATACATGGTTCTTCAAATTTATGCAGACTTACTCCACCTATTTCTATTTTATTTCCTGCTTTACATCTACCAATATTTAGGTTTCTATCAATTTTACATTTGTGTGGACAAAGTGTACATTCTTGTTCCATTTGGCATTTTCCTTGTATAATATTTAGGTTTTTAAAAGGTTACCTATAAACCTTTATATCTAATTATATCTTTTTATGATATAGTTTTTGTGTTTACACTTATAGATTATTTTATATTTATTATTTCTATTCTTTTTATTCTTTATTTACAATGTATTCTGAAGTATCTGGTTTTACAATATCTGTATCTTCTACAATTCCAAATTCATATTCATAATCTATTGTATTATTGTAATTATCAATTTTTTTAATCATTAATCCTGTTTCTGCCTCAACAAATACTTCTGAATCGTCTATTCTTAAAATATAACATTCTTTTCCATCAAATTCTACCTTATTTATACTTGTATTTATTGCCATAAATAAAGTTTGTATAAAATTATTTGGTAAATATGAAATTGGTTGTACTTTTAACATTTCAATTCCATCATGATATAGTACTTTTATGTCTTTATTTTCTAAAAGTCTAAATTGTTCATCTCCAGATTTATATGTAACCATTTTTATTACATCATCTTCTTTTGAATATTTATTAAATGTTGTTAGAAATTTATCATCTTTAACATAAGTTTCTATAATATTCATGTTTCCATCTGAATATGATTCTATTTTAGCATAATAATTGTTTGAATTTTCTAATTCTTTTTGCTTATTAGATAAATTAATTAATATATAACTTTTTCTGGCTACTATTATTATAATTATTGCTAAAATTATTATTAAAAGATTTCTTAATAATTTAAATTTAAAATTAAATTTTTTTAAGTATTTAACTTCTTTGTTGTCTTTTTTTGCTACTTTTAAGTCTACTTCTTTTTTCATATTTTCATATATTTTATTACATTCAGAACATTTATTTAAATGTTCTTTTACATATTCATTTGTTTCTTCATTAGTTAAGTTTTCAATATAATTAGGTAATAAATCTTGTACAATTTTACAATCTCTTTCTACTTTCATACTAATCAACCTCCTTTAATTGATTCTTTCCCCTATAAAAGGTTACTCTTGCCCAATTTTCTGTTTTGTTTAAAATGTTTCCTATCTCCTTAAAACTTAATTCTCCTGTTAGTCTTAAATACATAACTTCTCTAGTTTTACTGTCTAACTTTTGCATTTTTTTGTATAATGTCATTTTTTCGTCATTTGATATAACTTTTTCTTCTATTGATTGTGATATAAGCATATCTTCTTGTATTTCAACAATTTTTTTATTTTTTCTGCATTCGTCATACCATAAGTTTTTTGCAATTTGACATAACCAAACTGAAATTTTGCAATTTCCTTTGTATTTATCTATATTTCTTACTGCTTTATAAAAAGTTTCTTGTGTAAGTTCTTCGGAGATATCATTATTATGGGTTAAACAGAATAAATATTTGTTTACAATTTCGAAATATTCTTTGTATATTTTTTCAATATCCTGCATAACACTTTGTCCTCCTTTGTATATAAGACGTATGAAAGTTGTTTTTGTTACAAAATTTATAAATTTTTTGAATAATATATTAAGCAAGTTCATTTTTTAATTAATTAAAAATCTGTCTGCTTTTCTATTTATTTCATCGAAGGAAATATCTAACAAGTCTATTCCTTTAAAATGACGTTCTTGATACATTGCTAAGCATATATCTTTAATCTTTTCCATTTTTTCTAGTTCATTATCTCTCTATATATTTGCAATATGTTCATTAATTGTGGCAACATTTACATTATATATTGTAATTTCATTTCACTTATTTTCATTCTTTAACCACTTTTTATTCTTTCCTCATTTTAATTAATTGTTCTAGGATTTTATCAATATTTGGAAACACAATATTTTTCATTCCATGATTATATAAATTTAAAACTTTGTTGGCTTTTTCTATTATTTCTTCTTGTAATTTATTTGATAGTCTTATTGGTACTTTATTTTTTATATATTGACTTTCTATATATTCTTTAGTTACTGGGAACATGTTTTGTATTAAAAACGCACTATATGTATTAGCAATTTCTTCAAAAACTATTGTATCAACAGATGGATTTTTCCCTAATTTTATTTATTTTTGAATTTTATTATTATAAATTTTTTGATACTTTTCTATCTTTGTACTAACTGGAATAAACCATATAATATCATAATATTTTTCACTTTTAAAGCAAAAATAACATGGTCTTTTATTTACATTTTCTTTTCTTAATCCGCCTATTATTTCTGGAATATTTTTTAAATTAATAACATTTACTATTCCTTCTTTATCAATGTTTAATTTTTCAAAAGACACATCCATTATGAGTGCAAACCATTTTTTATTATTCTTATGCTTAAAAGTTGTATAATTTGGATATTCATCCCAAGGGTATTCTTGTAAACTATCATAATTATCATTTATATATTTTTCAATTTCTTCTCTCATAAATATAATTACTCCTTATATCTTTCAATCTGTTTCCTTTAGTTTTTATAATTTACTGCTTTGACTTCATAATATGCCTTTAAACAATCTCCTTTTTTCTCTCCTTGTCCATCTCCTTCATCTACATACCAATACCATTCTTTAATTACTTTTAAAAACCAACTTGTATATGGAAATCTTGCAGTAGAGCCAAAGGCATTCCAATCATCATCAGTTCCTTCAAAGATTCCTTTTGCAATTTCTTTTATTGTTTTGCTTTTATAACTGTTAAAATGTTTTCTAATTGCATTTAAGCATTGTTCTTCTTCATAGCCTGCTCTTTTCAAATTTCCTTTATCAAATATAAATTCCATTTTCATATATTTTATTTTCCTTTCATGACATATAAAACCCTACTGTTTTTTTATTTTTCCTCGCAACTCGTAATTTGTCTTTCTAATATTACTTTATTAAATTTGTATAATATAAGATTTCTTTACCTAATTTTTTTGCATATTCTATCTCTAAATTTGTACTATCTCCGATATAATTATTTACATTTACTACTAATATTGCATCAGCCAATTCTATTCTTTTAAAATGTTCTTCTTTTAACTTTTTTAGTTGCTCATCTGTTCTTTCATAATTTTCTAACACAGGATAAACTGGTGCAAGAATACAATTACCTTCTAAAGCCATTTTCTCTGCTGTTTCCATCATTTCTTTTTTAAACTTTAAACTTCCACATAATGTTATTATTTTCATCACTTAAACTCCTCTAATCATAATTTACTATTTATAACTACATCTTATTTCTTCTTTAAATCTTTTGAATAATATATCTTATCAGTACAAAATTTCTATATTCTTTTTTTGTTACTAAATTTTTTAATTCTAATGTTTTATTAGAAATAGGCAAAATTACTTGTGGTTTTTCTTCTTTAATAGCCTTTAAATCCATTGGTCTATCTGGTTTTGCTTGATTGTGGCAATAATATCTAATCTCCTCTGAACTTTTCCTATTTAACTGTCAAAATTTGCGTACCATGTTATTACTCCTTAAATCTATTGATATAACTATATTCAGAGTCATTTTTGGTTTAAAAGTTCGAGTTTTTAGCCTATTTTAAAATCTAAAATTTTCCTTTATATATAAAGATTTGTCCGTTTTTGTGGCTATAACATATAACCTCCTATTGTTTATTTTCTCTTTTGTTTAATTTCTTGGTATTCAACAAAAGTTCATCAAAATCCGATATATAAATTCTGTCCTGTATTACTCTGTATTTTTCAAACTCTGTTTCAGCATGAATTTTTGCCATCTCTGCTGAAATTTTTCCATTGTCTTTTAAAATTTCATGATCCCATAATTTTAAGAATCCATTTAATCTTTCTTCCCAATCTGCCATTGTCATTGGGATATGTCTCATAGCCTGCATTTCTGCTAAATCCAAATATGCAGATACCATTCTTTCTAGTTGTCCTATTTCTTTTTCAGATAAATAGTTTTTGGCAACAATAACATCATATTTATGTATTTTGCTGTTAGGAGCTCCTTTCCAAGAACTTAGCCCCATGTGTTCTTTAGTACTATCCGCTCTATTATAAATTATTTCGGCAGCTGTATTTCCAGAAACTGCATAATGTAATTTGTTTTGAACTGATGTAAAAAATCTAATTGTAGCTTTTGCTGTTTTATCATAATCAATTGAAGTTGCATAAATATCAGTAATTTTTTGATAAAATTTTCTTTCTGACATTCTTATGTTCTAATTGCTCTTCAAAATATTTTTCTGTTAAAATTGAGCCACCGTTTTTTAGACGTTCGTCATCCATTACCCAACCTTTTATTGTATAATCTTTTACAATTTGATTTGCCCATTTTCTAAATTGTACAGCTCTTTCATTGTTCACTTTAAAGCCCACAGCAATAATCATTTGTAAATTGTAATGTGCAACATTTCTTGAAACATCTCTATTTCCTTCTTTTTGAACTATCTCAAAATTTCGGATAGTTGAATTTTCTTCTAATTCATTATCTTCATATATTTTTTATGTGATAATTAATTGTTCTTACATCAACTCCGTAAACTGTTGCTAACATTTTCTGTGTAAGCCATATATTTTCGTCTTCATATCTAACTTCTATAGATTCTGGATTATCTCCTACTGCTGCTACATAAGTTAAATACTCAGCCGCACTGGAACGAATTGTAATTTTATTTTTCTTTCTATCCATTCAATATCACTCCATTCCTTTAATTTTTATAATTTACTGATTTTACTTCATATCACAGTATAGCCGTACTACTGTTTTTTTATTTTTCCTTGCAACTTGTAATTTATCTTTCTCTATTATTAATAACTTTTTGATTAAACTTTTCTAGAAATTCTTTTGAAGTAGACCAAGAATCAGTTATATCATCAAAATTAACTAGTTTTGATAATGCCATTGCACAAATATACTCATAAGATCCTTGATTAGGACTTTTATATATTATTAAATACAATGGTTTTATAGCATCATTTCCCATATTTATAACTTCGTTGAATTGTTGACTATCTAAAGTATATTTATACCATCCCGCACTCAAATAAAAATTAATATCTTCTTTTTCTTTTTGTGCAATTTCTGCACTTAAAGATTGCAATAGTGCTGCAATTTTTTCTAAATCTATAGTGTTTACATTTTGAAATAATAATTCTTCATTAACCCCTTCTTCTGTTATTTCATCCCATTCTATATTTTCTTTATTTTTATCGTTATTTACTGTGTTAACAGGAGTAGAACTAATATTTTCAACATTGAATTTAAAGTTTTCTCTATTTATAACGCCATTTTCAATCAATTTATATGCAACAACTATCCCAATGATTATAATTAATAATATAATTAAAATTATTTTCTTCTTGTTTTTCATATCACCATTAATTCCTTCCATTTTACAAATTAACCTTATGGATAAATTACTAGTTAGCTTTCATTTCTTTTTTAAATCTTTGGAATAATATATTAAATCAGTACAAACTAATTCTCCATCTTTAATTTCTTCTTCATAATTATCTATAAAATAATTCTTTATAGTCTTTTCATATTTATCAAAACCTTGTTTTACATAGAATGGAATATTATTTTCTGTTGTTCCCACAATCATCTTACTATATTTTTGTTTATAATTACCACATAAGTGCTTTAGCAATCTTTTTGCATAACCTTTATTTCTATATTCACTTTTCGTTACTAAATTTTTTAATTCTAATGTATTTTTATCAATGTGCAAAATTACTGCCAAAGAAATAATTTCATCATTTAATTTTAATCCATATACATCAGAATCTTGCAAATACTTCATAATACTAGCTTTTGATGGATCTGCTTCTAAAAGTAAGCCTATGTAATCTTCTTTATTTTCTATCCTTTTTACTTGTGGCATTTGTTCTCTTATAGCACTTGTATCCGTTGATATATCTGACTTTGCAGAATTGTGGCAATTATATCTACTTTCCTCTGAGCTCTTCCTATTTAACTGTCAAAATTGGCGTACCCTGACATTACTCCTTAAAGTTCTTGATATGACTGCCTTAGAACTCTATTTCAATTCTCTAAACCAGTAGAATTGAGCATTTTCAATATTTTCAGTTTTCCTTCATATATATAGTTTTTTCCGTTTTTGCGGTTATAATATATAACCTCCTTAAAACTAATCAAAATTATATCATATTCTTTATAAATATTCTACCTATTAGCTCAAAAAAGAGAGAGTATATTTTCCTCTCTCATGATATAAATTTTTTTCTTCTTTTTATAAAATCTATTAAATAATTATATTCATCTTCATATTTGAACTTAATCTTGATTTTCTTATCT
>CALXHG010000020.1 GCA_944388045.1 uncultured Clostridia bacterium
AGGTAGATGTACCAATGGAAGATAAAGAAAGATATGAAATGTTTAATTTATTAAACAAACATAAAATGAGGTATAGGTATATTAGAATGAGGAAAATATATCAAACAAGTATACATTTAGCAAATCATAGTAGCAGTAGAAATATTAATATATATGACAAAGGGGTTGAAAGTGGTATTCCAGAGTTTGAGAATGTAGTTCGTTTAGAATTACAAATTAAACATAGAGGAATCATAAGGTTATTAAATAAAGAAGAAAAACCAAGAGACATTTATTACTATTGGGGAAAAGAAGCAATGGAGGAATTATTTTTTAAATATTTCGAGGGATTTCTTTATACAGGTACATATTATAAATTAGGACAAGCTATAAAAATAATTGAAAAATCTTCATATACAAGAACATTAAAAAAAGGTTTAATATCTTTTGTTTCAATAGTAAATAAAAATGGTATGTTAGGAGCTGAAAGATTTTTTAGTTACAATACTATAAGAAAATATGAAAAATTATTGGATAATATAAATGTTAATCCTATAACTATTGAAGATGATGCTGAAATAAATGAGATGGAAAACTTATTAAAAAGAGCAAGAAGAATAGCAGAAGAAAAATATTTCAAATAAAAGAATTTAAAACTCACACAAAGGATTTTATATTAAGTTATTATAAAAAAGTCTTTTGTGGAGCAGTATTGAGTGAAATAGGAGCAGATAAAATTATTTATGGAGGTAAAAAATGAATTATAAAGAATATGTAGAAAAAAGAAATAAAGAAAATAAAATAACAATAAAAAAGGCAAGTGAATTAATGGGAAAATCACAAAGTTTTGTAAGAATAGCAATGCAAAGAAATTTAATAAATATTGGGGTATGTTTAAAGAAAGAGGGGAGTAAAAGATACGATTATTATATAAATCCAAAACTATTTTATGAATATTTAGGGGAAAATAAAAAAAACATATTTTAAACCTTAGATTTATAAAAAAGTTTTCATATAATACCAAATAATTAAAGAAAGGGGGGAATAAATATATCATGAAGAGAGCCAATGGAATGGGAAGTGTATATAAAGCTGCAGGTAATAGAAGAAAACCTTATATTGTAAGGGTAACAAAAAAATTTGATGATAATGGAAAACAACTTTTTGAAATTTTAGGTGCATATGCCACACAAAAAGAAGCTGAAAATATGTTAAATGAATATACTAAAAATCCATATAATCTTAATAATCGTCATATTACCTTTAAGGGTGTTTTTGATTTATGGAAAAAAGAAAAATATCCTAAAATAAGAGAGAATTCTGCAAAGGCTTATGATTCATCTTTCAATAAATATTGTAAAGATTTATGGGATATAAGATTTATAGATCTTAGGTTAACTCATTATCAAACTTTAATTGATAATAGTAATTGTAATTATCCAACTAAAAATAAGATAAGAAACCTTTTAAGCCAATTATCTAAATTTGCTCTAAATAATGACATTGTGCTTAAAGATTATACAACAGCTATAGATATTGGAAAAAATACTAACACTCAAAAAAGAAAACCATTTACAAAAGAAGAAATACAAAAATTATGGGATAATGTTAACGAATTTAAATGGGTTGATAGTATTTTAATTCTCTTATATAGTGGCACTAGAATTTGCGAATTATTAGATACTGAAATTAGTAATGTATTTTTAGATGAAAAATACCCATTTTTTGTATCTGGAAATAAAACAGATGCAGGAAGAGAAAGAAAAATACCTATACATAATAGAATTTTACCTTTGGTTAAAAATTATTATGAAAAAAATAAGGATAAAAAATATCTTATTACAAATCATAATGGAGAAAAAATGGATTATTACAATTATAGAAGGAATAAGTGGGATGTTATAATGAAGGATTTTGGAATGGATTATACCCCACATTGTACAAGGCATACATTTATATCATTATTAAAAAGTAAAAGGGCTGACCCATTAAATATAAAAAGAATTGTAGGTCATATTAGTAATGATGTGACTTCCGATGTTTATACCCATATTGATATAAAAGAACTATGGGAAACAGTAAATTTACTTGACTAGGATTAATGATGATAGATATATTTGTTATGAAAAATAATATATCTATCATTTTTTTCTTTTTAATTTGAGAGATAAAATTTTTTCATTTTTGAGAAGAATATATATATATTAATAATTGATGAAAATGTATCATATTATTTCATACTATATTTTATAAAAAAAATTAAAATATATTAAAAATTTTAGTTACTTTACTACCAAATAAATTAAGAGGTTTCGAAGAAATACATAGCAAACATAATTTATAAAATATTTAATAAAAATAATAAAAAGAAGTTAAAGAATAGTATATTTATATACTATTCTAACTAAAAATTAAATTAAATAAAATTAAATTAAATTAGTAATATACAGGTAATATACAAAATGTTCTAAAAAGATTGATAAATAAGTGTTATTCAAATTCATAAAGAAGATTTAACAAATCATATTGAAAAAATAAAAAATAATCAAAAAAAAGAGAATAATAAAACAATAAATAACTATTCAAATAATTATATTGAATTTTTAAAGTTAAAGAATCAGAAAAATAAATCAGCTTCAAAAAATATATTTTTAATTATAAAAAATACAACAGAGAATAATGAAGAAAATATTTTTCAAGAATTAAATGAAAAATATTTTAAAATTAAAGATGCATTATTAAGATGTGGAAATTTATCTTATGAATGTGATAAAAAAGAAATAAAAAAAATATTATTTTCTTTTTTTAATACAAAAATATTTTTAGAAAAATAAAGAGGTGAAAAAAATAAAAAATTATATAAATAAAAAAAATAATTTGAAAGAAAATAAAAATAAATTAATAGACAATAAAAAAGAAATAAAAAACAAAAATAATTTAATAAAAAACAAAAATGAAAAAAGATATAATAAAAATAACATAAATAAATATGAAAAAGAAAAAACAAATAAAAATAATATTTTAATAAAAAATGAAAATGAAAAAGTAAAGATAGATAAAAAAAATAAAGTTATAGAAAATAAAAATAATTTTATTAAAAATAATAATAAAAAAATAAACAACAAAAAAATATTATTTAAAAATAAAATATCAAATAAATATATTAAATTAAAACATAATTTAATATATTTAAAAAATAATTTAATAAAAATAAAAAAAAATAATTTTGATGAAGGAGAATTTTTTGACAAAGATTTTTTTTCACCATCGTATATTAATTTCAATAATCCCAAATATATAGAAATAGATGATTATTTTTATTCTGGATTAATTATAGTAAATTATTATAGAGAAAATAATGACCTAATTTTAAAAAGCTTATTAGAAACAAATATTAATATGAATATTTCTATGTATTATGAAAAATGTGATACTCAGAAAGTAATAAAAGAATTAACCTATAATATTGGAAATGTTGGATATGAGTTAAAAAAATTTAATGATAATAGACAAGATATAGACATTGCTGAATCTACATATAATGATGCAAAATATATAAGAAAAGAAATTCAACTTAATAATGAAGAATTATATAATTTATACATTTATATAAATTTATTTAGTAATGATAAAAAAGAACTTTTTTATAATTTAGATAAGATTGAAGGAATACTACAAAGTAGGGGAATGCAAACGAAAAAATCAAATTTTAGACAAGAGCAATTATTTTTATCATGTTTACCATTATTAGAAAATAATAATGATTTAAAAACTGTTGGAAAAAGGAATATTTTAACTAATGGATTAGTTTCAACATATCCATTTATGTCTTCTTCAATTGTTGATGATGAGGGAATCTATATCGGAAATAATATGTATAATAATTCGATGGTTTTAATAGATAGATATAATACTGATAAATATAAAAATGCTAATATGTGTATTTTTGGGACAAGTGGAGCAGGTAAATCATTTTACACAAAAGCAATAATTTTGCGTAATGTTCTACTTGGTATTGAACAGTACGTGATAGATCCAGAAAGAGAATATATAGATTTAGCTAGTAATTTAAATGGTACTATAATAAAACTTGGAACAACATCAGAAAATTTTATTAATGTTTTTGATATTAGAAAAGAAAGTATAGAAGAAAATGAACATGGTTATCTAGCAACTAAAATAGGTAAGTTAATTGGATTTTTTAACTTAATATTTGGAGAATTGAATGAAGAGGAAAAAGCTGTATTAGAAGAAAAAATTATTGAAGTCTATAAATTAAAAAATATAACTTTTAATGATAATTCTTTATATAAAAATAATAAATTTAAAACAACAAAAGATATGCCAATATTAGAAGATTTTTATAATATATTAACAGAAGAAAAAAATAAGAAATTTAAAATTAAATTAATTCCTTTTATTAAAGGCTCATTAAAATTTTTTAATAATCATACAAATATTGAATTAAATAACAAATTAATTGTTGCAGATGTTTATGAATTAGGAGAAGACAATATGAAATATGGAATGTATTTATTTGTTGAACTATTTTGGGATAAAATAAAGATTAATAGAAATATAAAAAAGGCAATTTATTTAGACGAAATTTGGAGACTTATTGGAGTAACTTCAAATAAAGATGTTGCAAAATTTATTTACAAAATTTTTAAAACTATTAGAAAATATGGAGGTAGTAGTGTTGCTATTACTCAAGACATTTCTGATTTGTTTAGCTTAGACGAAGGAGCTTATGGAAAAAGTATTTTAAATAATTCTAGTATAAAAACATTTTTTTCTTTAGAGGAAGAAAATATAAAATTACTATCTCAATATTCAAATATATCAGAAAAGGAAAAATTAGAGATAAAATCTTTACGAAGAGGAGAGTGTTTAACTTTTGTTGGTGATGAACATATTTTAATTAATGTTGAAGTTAGTGATTATGAAAAACAATTAATTGAAAATAAGAATAAAATAAAAAATTAAATAATAAAAATAAAAAATAAATTAAATAATAAAAAATTAAAAAAATAAATAATAATTAAATAATAAAAATAAAAAATAAATTAATAATAATTAAATAATAAAAAAATAAATTAAATAGTAATTAAATAATAAAAAAATAACAAATAAAAGATAACAAAAATAATATTAAAAATATATATTTAAATATTTAATAAAAAATATTTTATTGATTTAATTAATTTTAAGAAAGGAGATTTTATTAATAAAAAAATGGAGTTAGAAAATGAAATAGAAAATGATAAAAAAATTGAAAATAATGTAAATTTAGAAAAAGAACAAAAAAATTTTTTTGAAACTTCACTAGGGAAAGTAATAGATACAGGAATAGACATTGGATTAAAAGCAATTTTGCCAGATTTAATTGAAGACCAAGTTATAAATATAAAAGATGCATTAATAGATAATGGAATAAAAGAAGGAATAAAAACAGCAGTTAATTCTATAATTGATTTTGGAAAAAGTATTAAAGGAATTTTTACTGGAAAATTCGAAAATATAGAACAAGTAGAAACAGCAATAGGAAATGGAGGAATAATAGATACAACATCAGACTTAATTGACAAGGCTATAGATAAAGTTTATCAAAAAGGTATAATAGGAACTCAAATAAAAAACTTAATAATTAAAGGAAAAGATTTGATTATGAGTAATGTTGCTAGTAATTTAAAAGATGAAATAAATTTACAAGAAAAATCTTTTTATAATATTGAAAAATATATTAGTAATTTTAATAATTTTTACAATAGTAAAAATTTTGATGGTATGACTAGAGAGTATAATAAAATAGAAAAAGAATTAAAAAAATTAATTCCTTTGGAAAATGTATTAAGAGAAACAAATAAAATAAATATTTTATATAATCTAATAAAAAATAATGGACATAATTTTAATTTAAGTGAAAGTGAGATGGATTTTATAAAGAAAATGAATATATAAAAAATAGAATAAAGGCTTTTTCCTTTATTCCATTTTTTCTCTATCATTAGTGTACTTTTTACAAAAATCATTAGAATACATTACAATGTGATAAATGAAATCTGTAGTTTCTTCTGAATTCACTGTTAAAATATTATTAATTTTTTGTATTGTTTGGTTATTTGTTCCTTTTCCAAATAATAAATAATCAGCAGATATTCCTGTATATCTTACAACTTTTCTTAATGTTTTTACACTAAGAGCTCTTTCTCCTCTTTCAATTTGCCCTAAGAAAGAATCTGTAATGTCAATTTTTTCAGAAAATTCTTCTCTGTTCATTTTCATGTTTTCTCTAATTCCACGAAGTCTTTCTCCTGTGGATATATCATCTTGATTATAATGCATACCTTTATCTCCTCTAAATTTTTTTAACATTATATAGCGAATTTTGTCAACATATAATAAGCAAAAAGCAAATATTTAACGTATGCATATAAAATGATATAAAAATATAAATCAGATATTAAAAAAGAATATACTTAAAACGAATAAGAATCAAAAATAAAGCTAAAAATATATTGAGGTGATAAATTTGTTTGATGAAGGAAAATTAGATGAAATTTTTAGAAATAATCAAGAAACTGTTGAAGAAAAAATTGCTAAACAATATCATTTAGAATTAAAAAAGATAAATGATGTTAATTTTGAAGAAAGAGAAAATATAAAACAGGGAATTATAGCGGAATTATATTATAAAGAAGGTTTTAAAGATGGAGTAGATTATGCTTTAAAGTATTTGATAAAATAGTTTAAAATATAAAAATTTTAATACTTAAAAAAGGAAATTGTTTCATTAAAAATCTGAAAATAATTCTTTAAAATTCTTGCAAATTAAAAGTTATTATAATATAATACTAATGCAATACAAAAAGAAAGAGGTAGAAACAATGGAAGAAAGACATGATGGAAATATTATAAAAAGAGATATTGAAGAAGAAATGAGAACAGCATATATTGATTATGCAATGAGTGTAATAGTTTCTAGGGCTTTACCAGATGTAAGAGATGGTTTAAAGCCTGTACATAGAAGAATTTTATATGCAATGCATGAAGATGGAATAACATCAGATAAACCATATAGGAAATGTGCTAATACCGTAGGTTCTGTATTAGGAAGATATCATCCACATGGTGATGCTTCTGTATATGATGCGATGGTTAGAATGGCACAAGACTTTTCTATGAGATATATGTTAATAGATGGGCATGGTAATTTTGGATCAATAGATGGTGATGGTGCTGCGGCAATGAGGTACACAGAAGCTAGAATGTCAAAAATAGCTGAACAAATGTTAGTTGATATTGAGAAAAATACTGTTGATTTTATGCCAAACTATGATGATAGATTACAAGAACCAAAAGTTTTACCAACCAAAATACCAACTTTATTAATAAATGGATCATCAGGAATAGCCGTAGGAATGGCAACAAATATTCCACCGCATAATTTAAGAGAAGTTATAGATGGTTTAGTAAAAATAATTGATGATGATAATGTTACAGATGAAGATTTAATGAAAATTATTAAAGGTCCAGATTTCCCTACAGAAGGATTAATATTAGGTAGAGAAGGAATTAAAGAAGCATATACAACAGGTAAAGGAAAGATAACTATGAGAGCTGAAGCAGAAATAGAGGAAACAAGTGGTAATAAGCAAAGAATAATAGTGTCTTCTTTACCTTATCAGGTTAATAAAGCACGTTTAATAGAGAATATAGCTCATTTATGTAAGGAAAAAAGAATCGAAGGGATTTCTGAATTAAGAGATGAATCAGATAGAAATGATAGAGTAAGAATTGTTATAGAATTAAAAAGAGATGCTAATGCTAAAATTGTATTAAATCAATTGTATAAAAATACACAAATGCAAGATACATTTGGAGTAATAATGTTAGCACTAGTTGATAATGAACCAAAAATTTTAACATTAAGACAGTGTCTAGATTGTTTTATTGCTCATAGAAAAGATGTAATTTTACGTAGAACTCAATTTGATTTAGATAAGGCACTTGCTAGAGCACATATTTTAGAGGGATTAAGAATAGCAATAGATAATATAGATGAAGTTATAAATATAATACGTAATTCTTATGATGACGCAAAAGAAAAATTAATGAAAAGATTTGGTTTAACAGATGTACAAGCACAAGCTATTCTAGATATGAGATTAAAAACATTATCAGGATTGCAAAGAGAAAAAATAGAAGAAGAATACAAACAATTAATGGAATTAATTGCACATTTAAGAGCAATTTTAGCTAGTGATAGATTAGTTTTTGATATTATCAAAGAAGAATTACTTGAAATTAGAGAAAAATTTGGAGATGATAGAAAAACAAAAATTGTTTCTGCACAAGGAGATTTTGAAGAAGAAGATTTAGTTAAAGAGGAACAATCTGTTATAACATTAACACATTTTGGATATATTAAAAGAATGCCAATAGATACATATAGAAGTCAAAAACGTGGAGGAAAAGGAATTGCAGGTGCAACAACTAGGGAAGAAGACTTTGTTAAACAAATATTTACGGCTTCAACACATGATATAATTTTATTCTTTACTAATAGGGGAAAATTATATAAACTTAAAGGATATGAAATTCCAGAAGCGGGAAGGACTGCAAAGGGTACGGCTATTGTTAATTTATTGAGTTTAGATTCAGGAGAAAAAGTTTCTGCTGTAATACCAATACAAAATTTTGCTGAAGGAAAATATTTATTAATGGCAACAAAACAAGGGCTAATAAAGAAAACAGCTTTATCAGAATATAATTCATCAAGAACTACAGGACTATTGGGAATAACATTAAAAGAAAATGATGAACTTATTGGTGTACGTTTAACTGATGGAGAGGATAATGTTGTATTAGTTACAAGAAATGGTTTATGTATAACATTTGATGAAAAAGAAGTTAGACCAATAGGAAGAGTTTCACAAGGTGTTATAGGTATAAGATTAGATGATGATGATGAAGTTATAGGAATGGAATCAATTATTGCAGGAGGTAAAGCGACACTATTAGCTATAACAGAAAACGGATTTGGAAAAAGAACAGAATTAGATGAGTATAGAGTTCAACTTAGAGGAGGAAAGGGTGTTATTACATATAAAATAACATCTAAAACAGGGAAATTAGTTGGAGTAAGAATAGCTACTGATGATGAAGATGTAATGCTTATAACAGATAAGGGTACGATAATCAGATTAAAAGTTAAGGATATAAGTGTTTTAGGTCGTTCTACACAAGGTGTAACTTTAATGAGAACAACAGATGGTGGAAAAGTTGTAAGTATAGAAACACTAAAACCAGATATGACAGATTTAGATGCATAATTGATTATAAAATAATTAAATATTAAGTACTTAAATTTATTAAAAAATAATAAAAAAATAAAAATACTATATATAGATTATATTAAACAATCTATATATAGTATTTTTTTAACACATGCTTCTTTGTTTTATACGTAAATCATCGCCAAAGAAATAATAAATATCATAAAACCCAGCAATACGAGAACCAATTCTTTCTTCATAATTATTAAATATATTATCAATATTTAAATTTGTTGAAATAATAGTTTTTGTGGATTTATTATTTAAATTTAATAATCTAGTATTTAATATTGTAAATAATTCACTTAATTTCATACTATTTAAACATTCTGTACCTAAATCATCTATAATTAATAAATCTGTTTCAAGTACATTTTTATAGAAAGTATCTTTTGAAATATCTTTATATTTATTAAATTTATTATCAATTATAGTTTCTAATAAAACTGGAGCCGTTTGATAAAATACAGTTTTACCTCTTTTTATAAGCTCATTTGCTATACAATTAGACATAAATGTTTTTCCTAATCCAGTATTACCAATAAATAAAAGATTGCGAGTTTCTAAATTATCAAAATTGTTTATAAAATCGATACATTTATCTTTAATATTTATTATATTTTCTCTTGGTGAAATTTGAAAATTTTCAGATATATTGTTAGAAAATAGATTTTCATTAAATTTTTGAAAATTTTCTTTTTTTAAATTTGAAATATTAGATTTATTATAAGAAATATCTAATAGTTTTTGTTTAAGACAAGAACACATGACTGTTGCAGAAGTTCCTGATTTTATATAACCAGTGTCTTTACAAATATTACATTCGTAGGTTGGTTGTAAAAATTCTTTTGAAATATGATTATTTTTTATTATTTCATTTTTTTCATTTCTTAGTTGATCTAGCTTTAAATGTAAATTTTGTAAAGAAGACATGTTCCCAAATAAAATTTTTTTAGTTTCGTTTATTGCAACAGAATTTAGTTCTTCTTCAATTTCCTTAAGTCTAGGGTGTTTTTTATATAATTCATTTTTTCTGTGTTCAAAATCTAATTCTGCTCTACGTTTCTTCTGTTCATAATCACTTAAAAGTGATGTTAGTATATCATTATACATTTATATCTCCTTCCGTATTTAAGTTTTTTATATTAGATGCTGAAATATTTGGAGCCGTACTATTTTGCATTGAATTTGAAACTATAGATTCATTAGTTTTGGGTTGCATACTAGAATTTGCATATAAAAATGATAAATTACTATATTTTCTTTGTTCAAAAGAAGCTTTAGCAACTTTTTTCTCTAATTGCTTAGTATCTTTACGTTGTTTTTCTCTTTGTTCAATAAAAGCATATACTTCTTCAGGAGTTTTTAAACCTCTTTCGTGCCAATTTGTTATTATATTATTAAAGTATTCAAAAGTAGGGTTTGACTTGTAAACACTACGCTTTAAAGCTATTTCGATTATATTTAAATTATAGCCATAATCTAAAAGCCATTTTTCTATATAAGCTTCTTCATATTGTGTTAAAGTTTGTTTTCCAAGTTTTTTTGCAATGGTTCTCTTAATTTTTACAATTGCATCTTGTTTTTGATAATATGAATCTAAATCTTCCCAAGTTTGAATTTTATTGCTTCCCCAAGCTTCTGCTACTGTTTGAACATATTTCATATTTAAAGCTGAACGTCTAAAACAGTAATCAAAAAGAGAAATTAATACTTGATCATCAAAATTATATTTTGTAATCCATAAATCTATATTATTATACCAAGAAGGTCCCATAATTCCGGAAAAATATGTATTATTAATATGTTCTATAACTTTGGCTCTAGCTTTATTTTTTGATATATCTTCAATTTTTTCTGGAGATAATGTTAAATTTGGCTTATATAATTTATGAAGTGTTTGCTCTTGTAAATTTACTAAAATATAACCATTTTCTTTTTTTATGATAAGACCATTTTCTTCTAAATAAGAAAAAGAATCATTTATTTCTTTTAATGGTAAAGCTAACTTTTTTGATAAATCGTTTAATTTTATATCTTTTTCATATTTTGATAAAAAAACTATATATAAATAAACTTTTACACAGTTTGCTGGCATTTGAGACAAATATTCTGCAAAAAAAATGTCTGGAATAGTTGTTTCAGAAAATAATAATGGTGTGTCTGATTGTGCTAATTTCAATTTCGAAACCTCCTTTTGATATATAAAAAAGTCTAGTAAAATTATATCATTTATAAGGAGAAAATCAAGTAAAAACTCAAAACTTTTTATACAAATATAACTTTGGCTTAAATAGATATTTTACTAAATAAGTTATTACTAAAAACAGAGGCTCTCCATAAAAACCAAATATACTAAAAAGAGTCATAGGTAAGCAAAAAGATATTATAAAAAATATTTTTATATTCCAATCAGTAAAGAGTAGGTGAAAAGTAAAAAATATTACTAAATACCATATAATATTAAGAATAATTGTTGAATAATCTAAAATACCAAATACTTTATTTTTAAAATTATAATTTTGTGGAATAATAAATTTCATAAAAATTAACCTCCTTTTTTTTATTTTTTTAAAAAGTTATTCACATTTTGTGAAATAGTTGTGGAAATCCCACCTAAAAATTCACGTACAAACGAATTTGCTTTTATTAAAACATAAATTGCACCAATATAAATAAATTTTGTTAATAAATTACTAGAAGAATAGTCCATAGAAAATAGAATAAGTAAAACTAAAGATACAATAATTTGAATAAACAAAAGTGAAAATAAATTTCTTATCCAACTTTTAAAAAACCAAGATGTATTTTGCAATATTAAAGATAAAAAAGCAAAAGGTGTAAGTAATATAAAAATTTTTACCATCACATATCTAAAGGAATAGGAGAAAACTAAACCTAATAAAGAGGTAGAAAGAGATGCTTTTATAAGTCCATCTAATGAGAAAATATCAAGAGATGATTCATTTATAAAAATAGAACCATTTATTTCTAAGATTAATTCAGAAAAACAGATATTTTTATTAAAAAGTTCTTCTCCTATTCCTCTTATGGCTAAAGTTATATTAGATGTAAAATTAAGTATTTCTGTTATAAAAAAATAGGAAAAATTAATAAATAAGCCAAAAATAATAATTTTAAAGAAAAATTGAGACGGTGATTCTATTTTATTAAATGTAAAGTGTGAAAATAAATATTTTATACTATAATATAAAGTAACACCAAATAATAAAGAATTACAAATCAATATAACACCACTTTGAGAATTTATACCTAATATTTTTTCAAAAAAAGAATCAGAAATGATATTTGAGTTAATAAAAGTGATATCATCTAAAATATTATATAAATTATTGTCAATTGAAGAAAATAAATTCTGTAAAATAGTATTAATTGTTTCAATAATTATTGTAGTGATATTTTGACTATTTTCCATTTAACCTCCTAGCCAATTAATGATTGAATTGCAGAAATAACTAAATCAGCAGCTAAAATAAAAGCATAAGAAAATAAAGAACCAGTTATAAGTTTTTTTCCAATTCTTATTTTTTCTTCATCACCAAAACTAAATTTTTTCATAAGAGCACCAGAACAGACTGCAACAGCAGCTGCTGGTGTAGATATTTTTATTATCCATTCTTTGATTTCTTCAAATGCATCACTTAATGTGCTAACTAATTTTGGAGTAGCTGCATATACAATTTGATTTGATAAAAATAAGATAATAAAAAAAATTAAAAATATATTAATTAAAAATTTAAACATAAAACCTCCTTGAAAATTTAATAATTAAAATAAATAATAAAATAAATAAATAAAAAATAATAAATAAAAAATAAACAATAAACAATAAAATAAACAATAAAATAAATAATTAAAAAATAAAAATTAATAAACAAAAAATAAATAATTTAAAAAATAAAAATTAATAAATAAAAAAATAAATAAATAATAAAATAAATAAAAATTAATAAACAAAAAATAATTAAAAAAATAAATAATTAAAAAAATAAAAAGTAATAAATAGAAAATAATAAAAATAAATAAAAAATTAAAATAGAAAAAATTAATAATAAAAGATTAAATCAATTTTTGAAATATGGAAACATTTGTAATTTAGATGGTTTTATTATATTAGTTCCATCTGATAAAAAAGCTAGGCATGTAAAGGTTTCTAAATATTGAGTAAAGAAGTTAGTATCAAAGATAAAATCGTTTTGTACATAAGTATTATAACTTTCTGTTATACTAGAATTTTTAGAATTTAATGAATTAGTAATATAATTAAAATTAGTTTCTTTTGCATTTTCAGAAATAGTAGATGAAATTTTTTGTTTATCTTCTTTACCTAATTGTTTTTGTGCTTCTTCTATTGTAAAAATATCATCTGTTCTAAACCAAAGTTTATTTATTAAATTTTGAGTAATTACTTTTACTGCTGTTTCGTCTTTTAATGTGTTTTTTAATGATGAATAACTTTGCGTGGAAACAATATTTATACATTTGGCTTCTCTACTTAAAGAGAAGAAGTCAGCATCACTTTTTGTAATATATTCTGAATATTCATCACAAATAAATGCAGATGGTTTAATTTTATTATGTGATAAATTGTACATTATTTCAGATTGAAAATCTAATTTTAAATATGCTGCGATTATTTTAGAAAGATTTTTATATTCAGCAATATTCATATTTAAAACTAATATTTTTCCTTGTTCTAACATTGAAGAAAAACCTTTAAAATTTAATGCTTCTTTTGAAGAACAAAATATTTTAGAAATTTTGTAATCTGAAACAAATATATTTGTTATACGAGTAATTTCTGATTTTAAAATTGCTAAAGTTCTTGTATCTAAATTATTAAATTCTTTTTCAAAAAATTCTAATGCTGTATTTAAATTATAAACTTGTTGATAATTAAATTTGGATTGACAAAATAAATCTTTTAGCTTTTGAATTTTTGATTTATAATATTCTGGTTCAGTAATGAGTTTTTGTAATTCTATAAATGTAACATAATTGTTATTATATAATCTACAAAGTTTAATAGCTTCGGCTAAAACTTGTTCAGCTTTATCTAGCCAAAAAGATTCAGTATTATTTTCTGAAAATAGTAATAATATTGTTTTTAATCTATTAGCAAGAACAGAAGCTTTTAGATTAGGCTTATGTAATGGATTATATTTTATATTTGAGTTTAATCCTAATTCAATGATATCATTTTCCAAATTATATTTATCTGCATATATTTTTACCTGTTTAAAATAATTACCTTTTACATCTAAAATTAAAATAGGAATTTTATTTTTTTTATTTAGAGAATTGAATTTAATTAATTGTTCTGTAAAAGGATACATAGCTGAACTTGTTTTTCCTGTTCCTATTGTTCCAGTAATTAAAAAATTTTGATATAATCCTGATTCAGGTAAAAATACATTTTTATTTAAATTTATATTTTTTCCAATTAATAATTCTATTTTTGAATTATTTTTTTTAGTATAATAATTATTACTATCTTTTCTAATAATTATATTATTATTTTTCTTATATTTATTAAAATATAAAATTTTTAAAATATTTAAAAATTCTACAATTTTATTTTCTAACAAATTAAAAATAATAAAATTTGACAAAATATTAAAAAACCAAAAACTTGTTTTTAAAAATTTCCATGCAAAAAAATTTTTTTGACAAATATCAAAAGGCTGTAAGCTTAAGGTTACAATAAGTTCATTAGCATTAAATAGTGGATAGAAAAAATGATAGATTGTAAAACTAGACATAAAAGTATATATTAATAATCTCAAAATTTTTACTATTTTTAATCACCTCACTCTAGAAAATAATTAAATTAAATATAATAAAAATAAATAAAATAGAAAAATAAATAATAAAAAAATAGAGTAAAAAACAATAAAAAATTAATAAATAACAAATAAATAATAAAAAATTAAAAATGAATAAAAAATAAAAATAAATAAAAATAAAAAATAAATAAATAAAAATGAAAAATAATAAATATTAAAAATAATAAATAAATAATAAATATTAAAAATATAGAAAATATAATATAAATAATAATAATAATTATTATTATTTCTTGATGTTTTTTGATAACTGTTTTTTTAATTTTAATTTGGAACCTTGTAGATTATGAAAAAAATAAATTTCAAAATAAGTATAAATTGAATATAAAAAAATAATAAAATTAATAAAATAAGTAAAAAAAAATAAAATTAATAATTTAGAAATAAAATCACCACCTAGCTTGTAAAAAATAATACAACATTTTTTTAAATTTGTCTATAGTTTTTTTAAAAAATTTACATAAGTTTTATAAAAAAATTTACTACTTGATTTTTTTTGACTTTTATTGTAGAATAGATTTATTGAAAATACATATAATAAATAAGAACAATTTATTTATAGAAAGGATTTTGTAATGAAAATTAATAAAGATACAAAAATAGGTGAGATATTACAATCTGCACCAGAAAAAGCTGATATATTAATTGAGATTGGTATGCATTGCTTAGGATGTCCAGCATCACAAATGGAAACACTAGAAGAAGCATGTGAAGTACATGGAATTGATGTTGAAGAAGTACTAAAAAAATTAAATGATGAAGAAAATTAAAAAAATTTAAAAATTTTTGAAAAATGTATTGACAAATTGTTTATTATGTAGTATTATAATTAAGCATTGTTCAATACATTGCATATGGGCTATTAGCTCAGGTGGTAGAGCACTTGACTTTTAATCAAGTTGTCCCGCGTTCGAGTCGCGGATAGCTCACCAAAGATTAATTAAGAATTCTAATGTGGAAATAATTAGAATTCTATAATTTATGGCCCCGTGGTCAAGCGGTTAAGACACCGCCCTTTCACGGCGGAGTCATGGGTTCGATTCCCGTCGGGGTCACCATTGCCACTTTAGCTCAGCTGGCCAGAGCACCGCACTTGTAATGCGGGGGTCCCCAGTTCGAATCTGGGAAGTGGCTCCATAAAGGTCGATAGTTTTGCATTAAGCTTGATTATTGGCTTTTTTTTATTATAAAAAAATAAAATTAATAAAGGAAATAATTATGAATAAAATAGTATTAATAACTGGAGCTTCAAGAGGAATTGGGAGAGAGATTGCAAAAACATTAGATCAAAAAGGATACCAAATAATTGCAAATTACAATAAATCACAAGAACAAGCTCAAAAATTGAAAGAAGAAAATAAAAATATAGATATATATAAAGCAGATGTATCTAAAAGAGAAGAAGTTCATAGAATGGTACAATATATTATTGAAAAATACCATAAAATTGATATACTTATTAATAATGCAGGAATTTCTGAAAGCAAATTATTTACTGATGTTACAGATCAAGATTGGTATCAAATGATTAATAATAATTTGTATTCAGCTTTTTGTACGACCCAGGAAGTTTTACCTTATATGATAAGAAAAAAGGAAGGATGTGTAATTAATATTTCTTCAATTTGGGGAATAGTTGGAAGTTCTTGTGAAACAATTTATTCAATAACAAAAGCAGGACTTGATGCAATGACAAAATCATTAGCAAAAGAATTAGGACCATCAAATATTAGAGTAAATTCTATTGCACCAGGTATGATAGATACAGATATGAACAAAATTTATGGTAAAAATGAAATTGAAAATATAAAAGAGGGAATACCTTTAGAGAAAATTGGAAAAACCATTGATATTGCTAAATGTGTTAGCTGGCTTGTAGAAGATGAATATACAACAGGTCAAGTGATTTCAATTAATGGTGGATGGGTTATAATATAGAGTAAATATTAATTAGATATAAAAAATTAAATATAAAAACTGCTACTTTTTATTTGTTTGTAGCAGTTTTCCTTTTATAATTTCCTGAAATAATTTTTGGTAAATATGTAATAATTTTATATACGGCTAATCTTATTTTTTTGCTCCAAATATATGTTTTTCTAAGCTTTCTTGCTGAACCAAGAGAAACAGGTTCATCATCTAATGTTATTAATTCTACAGGCTTTTTTTCTATTAAAAAAGAATAATTTGTACCATTATTATTATCCCATTCATTTTTTTCATTACAAAAACAAAAATTAAAAGTATCAAATTCTCCTAAATCAGCTTCAATTTGGAAACCTAATTCTGTTTTTACCATTTTTTCGTCATGCAAGTTTTCCCAATTGTTTCCAAAACCATAATGTATAGTAACTTCTTGAGAATTGTCTTGAAAAAATTTGCCTGTATATGATATTTTTACTCTACTATTTTCAATTAGTTTGTCAGTATTAAAGAAAATGTTTTTTACTAATTCCATTTTAAGAACTCCTTATCTTTTGATATACCCTATTATAATATTTAATTTTACAATATTCAAGTGTTTTTATAAAAATTTTATATTTTTTGCATAATAAATTAATAATTAATATCAAATAATAGATTGTCAAAATATTGAAGATATGGTATATTAATATAGGAGGAAATTGTTTTATGATAAATGTAGAGGAAAAAAAAGTTGAAGAACAAAAACAAATAGATTTAGAAATAGATGAAAAAACTGAGAATAATGAAAAACAAGAAAATATAACAATAGATACACATAGCAAAAAAAATAAAATAGGACTTATAATAGGGATAATTATACTAGTATTAATATTTTTATTATTGATTTTATCTACTATTTTCGCTCTTATAAATTCTAAATCAAATAAGATTGTTAAAGGTATATATATAGAAAATGTAGATATGTCTGATATTACAGAAGAAGAAGCTAAAAATATTTTAACTGAACTTGCAGAAAAAACCAAAAAAAATGAAATATTGTTTAAATATAAAGAAATTGAAACACCTATTACATATGAAGCATTAGAAGTAAATTTTGATATTGATTCTGCAATTAAAGATGCTTATTCCCTAGGAAGAAAAGGAAATATTTTTCAAAATAACTTTGATATTTTAAAAACATGGATAAATGGAAAAAGTATTAAATTAAATTTTAGTTTTGATGAAAATGTAATAAAACAAGTTTGTGAAAATATTAATAATACATCAGCTGATTCTATAGTTGAGCCAAGTTATTATGTTGAAAATGATAAAATAATTATAACTTCAGGAAAAAAAGGAATTAAAGTAAAAGAAGATGAATTAATGCAAACTGTTAAAGATAGTATAAAGTTAAATTCAGATAGTAGTATTTTAATAGATGTTCAAGTTTCTGAAGAGGAGCCATCTGCTATAGATTTAGAAAAAATACGTAGTGAAATTTATAAGGAAGTAAAGGACGCATATTATACTACAAATCCTTTTACAATTTATCCAGAAGTAAATGGTGTTGATTTTGACATAGAAAATGCAAAAACTATTATATCTGAACCAAAAGAACAATATGAAATACCATTAATTATTACAAAGGCAGAAAAAACTGTTCAAGAAATAGGGACAGAAGCTTTTCCAGATTTATTAGCAACATTTTCTACAAAATATAATGCGGGAGATACAAATAGAACTACAAATCTAAAATTATCAGCAGGGAAGATTAATGGAACCGTATTATTACCAGGAGATGAATTTTCATATAATAAAATTGTTGGGGAAAGAACAATTCAAGCAGGTTATAAAATGGCTGCAACTTTTTCTGGAGGAAAAGTTGTTGATGGACTGGGAGGAGGAATTTGTCAAATTTCTTCAACTTTATATGATGCTGTTGTAATGGCAAACTTAGATGTTACAGTAAGAAGAAATCATCAGTTTGTAACATCATATTTACCAGGAGGGAAAGATGCAACTGTTGTTTGGGGGTCTCAAGATTTTAAATTTGTAAATTCAAGAAAATACCCTGTTAGAATTACTGCTACAGTAAGTGGCGGAGTTGCAACAGTACAAGTATGGGGAGTTAAAGAAGAAGTGGAATATGATATAACAATTGAAACCAAAAAAACTGCAACAATCCCATATACTACACAATATGTTAAAGATTCCACATTACCAAAAGGAACACAAAAAGTTGTTCAAAATGGAAATAATGGAAGTAAATATGAAGCATATAAAGTTATGAGACTTAATGGGGAAGTTGTTTCTAGAACATTACTTTCAAAAGATACATATAATGCGAAAAATAAAATTGTAAAAATTGGAACAAAATAATTGACAAGTGTCTAAAATCGTAATATAATAAGTTTGTTATAGAAATATAACAAACTTGTTTTTTTATATTTAAATTTAGTAAAATTATTTTTTTATATGGGTGATTAGCTCAGTTGGTAGAGCAGCTGACTCTTAATCAGAAGGTCCGGGGTTCGAAGCCCCGATTGCCCACCAAATTAATGACTTTTTTTACTTTTCTAAGAGATAGTGTAGAATTCGGTAAAGCATAGGATAAAAATGATAGTACTTATATAAAGTTCTTATATAAGTACTATATTTTTTTGCTTTTTTTTCATATAATAAACAGTATAAATTTTGTGCATTGCTAATCTCTTTTTATAAGTAAATATTATATTAATTTATAAAATCCCCCAAAGTATTTTTTATCTTTGTAAGTTCTGATTTTAAAGTAGAGTATACACTAGAAGTTATAAAATGGTCACCTGAATCATATCTGTTTATTGCTTTTTCTATATCCATAACTAAATATTTTTGCTTATTTTTTGAAGTATTCTTATACATATAAATAGGTATATAAGAAATTTTTCCAATTGTTGTTTTTTCTGTTTCACCATTTTTGTTAAGTTCAATATTTAAAATTATAGAATTTCTTGTTCTTTCTTTTGTTTGCCCAGACATAAAATTTCCTAAAGAATATATTACAAAACAATCTTTAGTTGTGCCATCTTCTAAAGTAATAGTTTTCTTTTCCATAGGTTGTAATACATGAGGATGACTACCTAAAATAATATCAACTCCATTTGTAAATAATAAGTTAGCAAGTCTTTCTTGCTCAGTATTTTGCTTGTTTTGATATTCAATCCCCCAATGCATACTTACACATATTAAATCTGGATTTTGTTGTTTTGCTAAACTCAATTGTTCTAAAATAAAATTATCACTTATTAAATTAACAGAAAATTCTTTATCTGATTTAATAGGAATTCCATTTGTTCCGTAAGTAAATGCTAAAAATGCAATTTTTATTCCATTAACATCTTTTATTAAAATAGTGTTTTGTTCTTCTAAACTTCTTGCAGTTCCTGTATGGGATATACCTGCTTCATCTAAATAATTTAGTGTACTAACAATTCCATCATAATTTGTATCCATACTATGATTATTTGCAGTAGAAAGAACATCTATTCCAAAATCTTTAAGATTTTTAGCTAGTTGTTCTGGTGTGTTAAATCTAGGATAATTACTGTAACCTTTTTTCGCACCAGCAAATGTAGTTTCTAGATTTCCTATTGCAATATCTGCAGAATTTATATAATCTTTGATATCTTCAAATACATAAGAAAAATCATAAGTTTCGCCATTAAATGCATCGATATATTGTGAATTATGGCACATAATATCTCCAATAACACTCATTGTTATATTTGTATCTTCTTTTTTTGGCATTTCTACAATAATATTTTCTTCATTTGTTTTTGAAGTTACATTTTCCTCTATATTTGTTGATTGATTTTGTGTTTCTTGAATATTTTGTTTTGGGATAATAATGAATTCATAAGTAAAAAGACACATAATTGCCAATAAAATTATTGTAATAAAACATATAATATTTTTTTTCATAACATCACCTTGTATATTATATATACAACCCTTTCTTTTATAAAAAGAATGTATCATAATTTGACAAAAAAATCAATAAAAAACTAAAATCATATAAAACAAAATTTACTACGGAACTGTACGAAAAAAATAAGATTTTTTATTTTGTTAAAAATACTTGTTAAACATGTTAAAATATGGTATAGTAGATTAGCAGAAAAAAGAGATAAAAGGAGGAGTTATAATGTTAACTGCTACAGGAGTAACTGTTAGATTTGGTAAAAGGGTATTGTTTGAAGATGTTAATATAAAATTTGGAAAAGGAAATTGTTATGGAATTATTGGTGCAAATGGAGCTGGTAAGTCAACTTTTCTAAAAGTTTTATCAGGAGAATTAGAACCAAGTAAAGGCGAAGTATCCCTAGAAAAAGGAGAAAGAATTTCTGTATTAAAACAAGATCACTTTGCATATGAAAATTATAGTGTAATAGATACTGTTATAATGGGAAATAAAGAATTGTATGATATAATGAAAGAAAAAGAAGCAATCTATATGAAACCAGATTTTTCTGAAGAAGATGGAATGAAGGCTGCAAAATTAGAAGAAAGATTTGCTGAATTAGATGGATGGAATGCAGAGTCTGATGCAGCAATACTTTTAAATGATTTAGGAATTATACCAGAAAAACACTATAAAATGATGAGTGAATTGGAAGCTAGGGAAAAAGTAAAAGTATTATTAGCACAAAGTTTATTTGGAAATCCAGATGTTCTTTTATTAGATGAACCTACTAATGACTTAGATTTAAAAAGTATAAATTGGTTACAAGAATTTTTAATTAATTTTGAAAATACAGTTATTGTAGTTTCTCATGATAGATATTTTTTAAATAAAGTTTGTACACATATAGCTGATGTAGATTTTGGAAAAATAAAGGTATATCCAGGAAACTATGATTTTTGGTATGAATCTAGCCAATTAGCATTAAAACAAATGAAAGAACAAAACAAAAAGAAAGAAGAGAAAATTAAAGAATTACAAGAGTTTATTGCAAGATTTAGTGCAAATGCTTCAAAATCTAAACAAGCAACATCAAGAAAGAAAACACTAGAAAAAATAGAGTTAGATGAAATAAAACCATCAAATAGAAAGTATCCATATGTAGACTTTAAACCAGACAGAGAACCAGGAAAAGAAATATTACAAGTAAAAAATATTTCTAAAACAATAAATGGAGAAAAGATATTAAATAATATTTCTTTTACTGTAAAAACAGGAAATAAAATTGCATTTTTGGCTGATAATGAAAATGCAAAAACAGTATTGTTTCAAATCCTTGCAGGAGAAATGGAACCAGATGAAGGTGAACTAATATGGGGTTCTACAATTACAAAAAGCTATTTCCCTAAAGATAATAACTATTTATTTGATGTAGATGAAAATTTAACAGAATGGCTTAGAAAATATTCTAAAGATCCAGATGAAACATATGTAAGAGGATTTTTAGGTAGAATGTTATTCTCAGGAGATGAATCCTTAAAAAAAGCAAGAGTTATTTCTGGTGGAGAAAAAGTAAGATGTGTTTTAGCAAAAATGATGTTATCTGGTGCAAATTTTTTGATTTTTGATGAACCAACTAATCATTTAGATATGGAAAGCATAACTGCTGTAAATGATGGAATGCGTAAATTTAAGGGAAATATTTTATTTACATCTCATGACCATCAATTAACACAAACTGTTGCAAATAGAATTATAGATATTAAAGCAGATAAAGTAATTGATAAAGAAGTTACATACAATGAATATCTTGGTATTGAATAAAAAATAATGGCAATATTATAGAAAAAGGAAAAGAACTTTAATAATTAAATATATGAACACAAATTTATTTTGTAAAATTTGTATTAGAACAATAACATATTTATAAATACATAAAATATTAAAAAATATGTTATTGTTCTATTTTTGTAGAAAAAACTTATAATTAATAATTAAAAAATATATTAATAAGTCCTAAAAATCCAAATATTATAAAAATTGAATTTGACAAAATATCTATATATTTATCAGAAACTTTGTGACTAAGCCATTTTCCAAAAAATATAGCAATAGAATTACTAAGAAGCATTCCACATATAGAACCACAAATTAATGAGATTTTAAACATTGGATATTGTATACTTAAACCAATAGAAGCAAGCCATGTTTTGTCTCCAATTTCTCCTATTGCAATTGAAAGTGCTACAATAAATATACAATTTTTTAATAAAGAAGATATGTAATTTAATAATTTTAATTTATAATCTGTTTTTGTAAAATCATTAGAAGTTTTTATTAATTTTATGAATCCTAGAATCCCCAAAATTAAAAAAGTTAAATATGTTAAAATTTTTAGATAATATATAAAATTAGCATCTCCATAATTGCATATTTTACTTCCTAATATGATTGCAATTCCATGACTAAGTAAAGTACCTATTGCAATACCGATTAAAATATGAGAAGTTTTATTTTTTGTAGAAAAAGATAATACAAGAACTTGTGTTTTATCTCCAAGTTCTGATAAAGCTATAAATAAAAAAGATATAATAAAAGGAAATAAGTATTCCATAAATATTTTTATTCCTTGTAGAATATATTTAGGTTTTTATAAAGGATTTACCTATAAACCTATTGGATTAATAGATATATGTAAAACTATTAAAAATAAATAATGATTAATTAAAACTATGAATAAAAAATAAAAATATTCATACTAAACATTGATTTTATAGAAAAAATAATATATTATATATTTATAAATATTTAAATTTAGAATAATATCAAAATGATTTTTAAATTTTTTAATATTAGAAAAGAGGGATTAAACATTGAAAAAACTTAAGATAAATTCTAGAGGAATTACTATGATATCATTAGTAATAACAATTATATTATTAATCATATTATCAAGTGTAATTACTTATACAGGATTAAGTTCTATAAGAAATAATAAATTTGAAAGATTAAAATTTGAGTTGGAAATGGTTCAAGCGAATGTTAATTTATGGTATCAACAGTATAAAGATGTACCATATGAAGAATTAACTATAGGGAGTCCAATACCTAATTCTATGTTAAGTGATTTACAAGGACCATCAGGACTATTGAATACTGTAAAAAATATTGCAGATGGTTTGAATGTAGACATAAATAATGATGTGTCATCATATAGGTATTTTAGTAAAAGTGATTTTGAAAATTTACAGATTGATGGAATTGAAAATACTTATATTATAGATATCAAGAAGCAAATTGCAATATTAGTTGAGGCTTATGAATATAATGGTACAAATTATTATATAATAGATCAAGTTAAAGATGTTATTAGAGGAGGAAGTTTAGTAAATTAAAAGTATAAATTTGTCTAATATTGTAGTTCCCTAAGAATCAATGTGAAAGTTATGTGAAAAATATTTACAAAAAAAAATCAAAATGGTAATATAAGTTCAAAGAAAAAGAACTTATATTATTTTTTTTCAAAGAAATTATAAATAGAATAGGAGGAAAAATTTGTGATTCAGGTAGAAAATGTTACAAAAAGATATGGAAGTTTTACTGCTGTGAATAATATTAGTTTTGAGATTGACGAAGGGGAAGTTGTAGGATTTTTAGGACCAAATGGAGCTGGAAAAAGTACAACAATGAATATGATTACAGGTTTTATTGAGCCTTCTGAGGGAAAAATTATTGTAGATGGTTATGATATTTCTAAAAAACCAAAAAAAGCAAAAAGGCAAATTGGTTATATGCCTGAAGGAGTACCTTTATATAGTGATTTAACAGTTAAAGAATTTGTTACATATATGGCAGAATTAAAAGGATGTGAATCTAAAACCAAAAAAGAAAAAGTACAAAAAGTTTTAGAAGAAACAGGCCTAGTAGATGTTCAAAATAAATTAACAAAGAATTTATCAAGAGGATATAAACAAAGAGTTAGTATGGCAGGAGCATTGGTCGGGGATCCAAAAGTAATTATATTAGACGAACCAACAGTTGGGCTAGATCCAAAACAAGTTACAGAAATAAGAACTTTAATAAAAAAACTAGGAAAAAATCATACAGTTATTTTAAGTTCACATATCCTTTCAGAAGTTAGCCAAATTTGTGATAAAGTTATAATTATAAATAAAGGAAAAATAATTGCAATAGACACACCAGAAAATTTAGAAAATAAAGTTGTAGATGAAAATTCAATATATGTAACTGTTGAAGATTCAGAAGAAAAAATGAGTAATATTAAAGATAAGTTATCTCAAGTTAAAGAAATAAAATTAATAGCTAAAAATGAAGATAAAACTAAAAAATATATTATAATAGGTGAGAAGAATGTAGATTTAAGAAAAGATATATTCGAAACATTTGCTAAAGAAGGAATTACAATTTTTGAAATGAAAAAAGCAGATGCAACACTAGAAGATGCATTTATGAAAATAATTGAAGATACTCAAGAAGAAACAAACAAATTAAATAATAAAGAAGAAATAACAAAAAAAGAAGAAAACGAAAATGAAAAAGCTAATAAAAAGGAGGAAAAATAATGTTAGCGGTATTAAAGAAAGAATTTAAAAGTTACTTTTTATCTCCAATAGGATATGTTGTAATAGGGATATTCCTGTTCGTTTTTAGTGTTTTTTTCTATTTAACAACAATATTATATGGAACTGTTGATTTAGGGTCATTATATTTTTACACAGCTTTATATGGACTAATTATTATTGCACCTATATTGACTATGAGAATGTTTGCAGAAGAAAGAAAATCTGGAACAGAACAATTAATATTAACTTCACCAGTAAGTATGATAGGAGTTGTTTTTGGAAAATTTTTGGCTGCAATGGGAGTTATTATTATTACTCTTTTATTATCTTTTATGTATTTCTTTATAGTACAATATTTTGGAAAACCAAATCTTTCAGCAGTATTAGTACATATGCTTGGATTTGTTTTAGTTAGTGGAGCTGCAATTTCTATAGGAATGTTTGCATCTAGTATTACTGAAAATCAAATAATTGCAGGAGTTATAACTATTGCATTTTTAGTTATGACACTATTTTTACAAGATGTAAATAGTGTGTTTGCTAATGCATCTATAATGAATTTTTATAATAATTTTTCAAGTGGGGTTATTTCATTAAAAGAAGTTTTGGGATTAATTTCATTTACTGCAATGTTTATTGCTTTTACAATTATAGTTATGCAAAGACGTAAGTTAGTAAAATAAACAGAAAGAAAGGAAAGAGTAAAATTGAAAAAATTTTTAGAAATTATAAAAAGCAAATGGCTAATTAGAGGAACGACAACATTATTATTAATTTTAATAATTATTGCACTTTATATAGGTATAAACATAATATCAAATGAGTTGAATATTGCAGATTTAGACTTTACAGAAAAAAAGTTATATTCTTTATCTGATGAGACAAAGTCAAAATTAAAAAATTTAGAGCAAGATGTAATTATTCAATTAATTAATACTTCAGATTATACATATTTAACAGATTATGCTAAAAAATATGAAACAATAAGTGATAAAATAAAAGTTGAAGAAATTACAGATTTATCATCAAGAGTTGATTTAAAAACAGAATATAATCTTGAAGATACAGATATGTTAATTGTAATAAAAGAAGGTGACCAAGAACAAGTTATTCATGAGTATGATTTATATACATATGATTATTCATCAGGAAAACAAATAGATTTAACAGAAGAAGCAATAACAAATGCAATTGTAGGATTATCAATTACAGATAAACCTAAGGTATATATTTTTTCTGGAAAAACACTATATAATCCAGAACAATCATTATATAGCATAGTTAATAGTTTAACTCAAGAGGCAAATGATGTAGAATATTTAGATATGTTATCAACAGGAGAAGTTCCTGAAGATTGTGATTGTTTAATTATAACAACATTAAGCCAAGACTTAAATGAACTTGAAAGGGACAAAATATTAGAATATATTAGACGTGGTGGAAAAATAATGTTATTAACTTCTCAAAATATTGTAGAAGAAGAAATGCCTAATCTTAAACAAATATTTAATGAATATGGATTAAACATAAATTATGGAGTTATATTTGAACAAGATACATCTAAAATGTTACAAAATGCACCAGAGTTTGCAATAACAGATGCTTATGCAAGTTTTATGCAAGATATAGACATGTCATTAAAAATGTGTTTTGTTGATGCAGGAAGAATAGAATTTGCTGATGATGAGAAACTAGAAGAATTAGGTGTAACATATGAAACAATTGCAAAAACAGGAGAAACATCATTTATAAGAACAAATTTTGAAAGTCAATCATATACAAAAACAGATGAAGATGGAGATGAAGGAGAATTTATCGTTGGAGCATATGTGACTAAAAAGATATCTGATGATATAACTTCTGAATTAATAATTTATTCTAGTGAAGTTTCGGCTTCAAATATGCAAATCCCTATAAGTAGTGAATATTATTTATATGCAATCGATTTGCATAACAATGAAGATGCTATATTAAACTCAATTTCTCATTTGACTGAAAGAACAGATACTATTACAATAAGAAAAGATGATGATTCTGAGGTATATACTGTTTCTGAACAAGAAGATATTATTATTAGGATAATTATATTTGCAGTTCCAGTAATAATTATATTTATTGGAGTTATAGTTGCAATAATAAGAAAAAGAAGAAAATAAAAATTGCGAAAATCATAAGAATTAGAAAAAATGCTATTTCTTATGATTTTTTTGTCTGCCATAAAAAATTAAATCAAGTAGAAAGAAATTAAAATTATAAGATTTAAAATTTTATTCCATATAATGTAGTATGTAAATTGAATGAAAACAATAAATAGATGAATATAAGTAAAAAAAAGTAATATAAATTTATTACATTAAATAAAAATTTATAGATAATTAAAATTCTAAATTAATAATGAGGAATAGATAATGAGAGAAATTATATCAATTACATTAGTGATTATAGGTGCTTTAGTAGGTGCTGGATTTGCTTCTGGACAGGAAATTTTTTCGTTTTTTTACTTATATGGAGTATATGGAGTTTTTGGAATAATCCTGATGTGCATATTAATGTATATACTTATTTATAAGACATTAAAGATTATATATTTAAATAAAATAGATAATTATAATGAATTTTTAAAACTATTTTTAAAAGAAAATAAAGCTAATAAAATAATAAATATAATAATTAATATATTATTATTATTTTCCTTTTTTATAATGGTTGCTGGGTTTGGAGCATATTTTGAACAAGAACTAGGAATAAATAGACTTTTTGGGAGCTTTTTGTTTTCTTTTCTGTGTGCAATTGTATTTTTTTTAGATATAAAAGGTATTCTTAAAATAAGTAATATTGTTGTACCAGTATTAATTATATTTATTATTTTTATAGGAATTAAAAATATTTTAAATATTCAGGATATTAAATTAATTAGAACAAAAAATAATTGGATAATGAGTTCAATATTATATACTAGTTATAATTTAATATTATTAATACCAGTATTAATATCTTTAAGAAAACAAATCAGTAAAGAACTAAATATAAAATATATAGCTTTTTTTAGTTCAATTATAATAAATATTTTGGCAATTTTAATTTTTATGTTAATG
Source organism: uncultured Clostridia bacterium (assembly GCA_944388045.1). Lineage (GTDB taxonomy): Bacteria > Bacillota > Clostridia > TANB77 > CAG-508 > CAG-269. Next base: position 28,708 of record CALXHG010000020.1, read on the forward strand.
GCAGAATGGAATTTAATAGACTTAGAAAAACAAGAAATGCCTGCTATCTATATTGTAAGAAATAAATTTTTTGAATTTAGAAATATGTATGCATTTATAATTTTGGCTTCTATTTTTACAACAGCTATTTCAGTAGGAATAGGATTTTTACAAAATATAAGTAAAAATAAAAAAAGTTATACACAATATGTTATAATTATGTGTATAACTAGTTTGTTTATAACTAAAATAGGTTTTTCTAAAGTAATGAATTTTATATATCCTGTTTTTGGTTATTTTGGAATTATGCAAATAGTATTAATATTAACTAGAAAATTAAAAAATGATATTGCTAAATAATGGTTAAATGTGATAAACTAATAGTATTAAAAAAGAAAGGAATACAAAAAGATGAAAGATTTTTGGGCTGAAGGGCTACAGAATCGTAGAAAACATAAGGTTATAAAGGCTATAGTATTATGGATATTAATCTTAATATTCTTGTTTATAATTTTATTAAATATTATCTATTATTATAATATTAATTTTAGAAACTGGTGTGATGAAAATATAATAAAAAAAGAAATATTTCAGAAAGATGTTAAAGTTATAGAAATAGATAATAATGAAAACATTCAAGTATATGCATATGATAAATATATTTGTATACTTTCTAAAAAGAAATTGAATCTATATAATAGAGTTGGAACACAAATAGCGTCAATAGATGTAGATATTGTTAATGCAGAATTTAGTTCTTCAGGTAGATATTTAACTATAAGTGAAAAAAATGGTCAAAAATTTTATTTAATTTCAGATAAAGAAATTTTATATGAAAACAATATAGAAGGAAATATAACAGAAATTAATGTTAATAGAAATGGATTTGTATCTGTTCTTATATCTAATACAACATACAAATCTGTTATAGAAGTATTTGATAAAACTGGAACAGAAATTTTTAGAACAAATTTAGTAAGTTCTAGAGTAGTAGATATTAGTGTTTCACAAGATAGTAAATATTTAGCAATAGCAGAAGTTGACATATCTGGAATTATAATAAAATCTAATGTTATGATTGTTTCTTTTGAAATAGCACAAACAAATTCTGATGAAGCAATAATATATAAATATGAAGCTCCTATAGGTAAATTGATTACAAATATAAATTATCAAGAAAATGAAAAATTAATATGTATGTTTGATGACTCGATAGGGGTACTGGAAAATAAAAATTACAAAGAATTAATGCAGATAAACAAAGATAATATAGTATTTGTCACAATTGGACTAAATAATAGAATTATTGTTGTTGAAGAAAATTCAACAGGAGAGTATACATCTGACACAAGTGTTTTTATTATTAATCCACAAAATAGTAAAAAAAGAGAATATCATACAGATAATGTTGCAAAAGCTATTTATACATATTCTAATAAAATTGCAATTAATTTTGGAACAGAATTACATATTATTGGCACAAATGGTATTTTGATAAAAAAATATATTTCTGAGTCAGAAATTAATGATATAGTAATGACAGATAATTTAGTTGCAATAGTATATAATGATAAAATTGCAATTGTTGATTTTTAAACATAAAAATAATAAGGAGGAATAAAAATGATAGGAATTATTTTTGATATTATTTTAGTAGCTATTATAGCATTAAATATATTTATTTGTTATAGAAAAGGATTAGTGAAATTAGCAGTTGGATTAATTGCAGTTCTAGCAGCAATTATAATTTCTATAGTATTATATAAACCAGTTTCAAATATTATTATAGAAAATACTGAATTTGATGAAAAAATAGAAAATACAATAATAGAGAATTTTTCTGTTGAAGTGGAAGAACAACAAGAAGAAACAGATAATGGATTTATGAAATATATGGAGAAATATGTTAATGATTCTGTTAATAAAACAAGAAACCAAATAGTACTTGAGGCTTCAAATGTAATTGCAACAAAAGTTATTAATATATGTGCATTTTTGGGTATTTTTATAATAGCTAGACTTGTTTTAATATTATTGACATTTGTTGCAGATATAATTATGAGTTTACCTATATTAAAACAATTTAATAAAGCAGGTGGAATTATTTATGGATTAATAAAAGCATTATTGATTATTTATGTTATATTGGCAATTATATTCTTTATAATATATATTTCTGGAAATACAACACTTTCAAATGCAATATCTAGTTCATATATTACTAAATTCTTTTATAATAATAATTTATTGTTAAATTTAATATTTTAAAATTTAAAAAGGTTTCTAAATTAAATTTAGAAATCTTTTCTAATTTTGTGAATAAATTGTGAAAATTTTATTAAATATTTGTTAATATATTGAAAAAACTTGTAAAATTTGATATGCTATAAAAGCAAGTATTTTATAATTTTATAAATAGGGGTGAATTAACATTGACTAAGAAAAAGAAAAAGTCAAGTGTTTTAAAAAGAATAATAATTTTTTTGTTAATATTACTAATAGGATGTATAGGATTTATTGGATATAAAACACATGCAAATGGAGGAGGAATGCAAGGATTTTTATCAACTATAGTAGGTAATAATGAATCTACTTTAGAAGAATTAGATCCAATTCAAATTTTATTATTAGGAGTTAGTACAGACTTAGGTGGGAAGATTACTGATACTATAATGGTTGCAACATATAATCCAAAAAATCAAACAGCATCATTACTATCTATTCCAAGAGATACATATACAGGAAATGATTATGCAAATGGTTCTGCTAGTGAAAAAATAAATGCATTATATACTAGAGGAATTGATAAATTATTAGATGAAGTTAATGAATTGACAGGACTAGACTTAAAATATTATATGGTAATAGATAATCAAGCATTAATAAAATTAGTAGATGTTCTTGAAGGTGTTGAATTTGAAGTTCCAATAGATATGTATTATACAGATAAAACACAAGGACTAAAAATAGATTTAAAACAAGGACTACAAGTATTAGATGGTAATAAGGCAGAACAATTATTACGTTTTAGAAAAAATGATGATGGAACAGGATATCCTGCTTGGTATGGCTCTGATGATATAGGAAGAATGAAAACACAAAGGAATTTTATAATGGCAACAGCAAAACAAGCTTTACAAGCTAAAAACATATTTAAAATAAGAGATATAATTGATATATTATATGAATATGTTGAAACAAATTTATCTATATCAGATATAAAAGCATATGTTCCATATGCAATAAACTTTGATATTAATAATTTAAAAAGTGCAGTACTACCAGGAGTTTCTGTAGGACCAACACAAACAGGTTCTCTTTATGCACCATATTGGTTTATAGTTATTAATAAAAAAGAAGCATCAACATTAATAAATGAACTATATTCTGAACCAAAAACTCAATCAACAGAAACTACTAGTACACAAAGTACTGAGGCTACAGAACCAGAAACTGCTTCAACAGTTAATACTGAACCAACAAGTTCTACAGAAGATATTTCAAAAAAGGATGCTTCAAAAATTAAAATTGAATTATTAAATGGATCAAATTCAAAATCAAAACTGTCAAAAGTAAAAAAAGAATTAGAAGAAATAGGATTTGATGTTACAACAGATAAGGCAACATCAACCACATCAAAAACAACAATATTAAATAAATCTAATATTGAAAATAAATATTTAGAACAAATAAAGCAAACACTAGGAGTTGGAATCATTTCATCAAATTCTGCTACTACTTCAAGTAAAGTAGATATTACAATTATAATCGGTGAAGATTATGAATAAAAATTTTAATAAAAAATATATTATTGAATAAATTATTTTATTCAATAATATATTTTTAAAAAATTATTCTTTCATAATAATTTTAATCTATTTTAAATTTATAAATCGAATTATAATCATTATAGTCTTTTATTTTAATTTTTAAATTTTTATTATATTTTTTCTTGTTTTTTCTATGATTTTTAGGAGAAATTATTTTTGCTAATATTATTAAAATAAAAAGGTTGAATGTCAATAGTTGGGGCGGAAAACTTTAAAAAGTTTTCTGCTTCAGCTTTTTTTAGTATATTAAAAAA
>CALXHG010000021.1 GCA_944388045.1 uncultured Clostridia bacterium
AAATTCTTATATTTCCGTATTGAGTCGAAAAATTTATGCAATTATTAATATATCAAAATTTCCTACTGAACTGTAACTAACTTTTTTTAATATACTAACATTTTTATTTGTTATATTAAATTAAATCGGCACCTACTAATGCTCTATATTCTCCTCTTTTGGTTAAAGTTTTGTTATATAAACCAATAATGATATTAGAGGTTTTCTTTTCTTCATCATCTTTTTGCACTAAAATTTCTGGTATTTTTATTCCAACTAGCATGCCATTTTCTTTCCCTAAAGATGAAAATGGTATACAACGTAATTTTGTAAAATATTCATTTTGTATCTCTAAAGATATATTACTCAAGTTTCCACATAATATATTTTCTAAATTATCTAAAATCTCTTTTGGGATAATTCCATTTAGTAAACTGCTTTCAACTATTACAACAGGTATATTGGTTATTGGTTCTTTTACTAAGTTTCCTGTATCTATCATTGCTTTGGTTTCTACAGTCTTTTCATTTATTTTCATCTTTATATTGCAATACATATCTTTTGGTATAAATTTATTTTTAATTATTTTTATAGATATTTTTACTATTATTAATGCAAAAATTGCTCCCAAAATAATTACTTTAAAAACATCTTCGCCTGTATATATGCCGTTTTTGATTGATATTTTGTCCGAATTAAAATTATTAATTAAATTTAATGCTACCCCACCAAAAATAAATGATGTTAGATAAAAAATAACAACTTGTTTAAATACGTTTTTAAAATTTGAGGGTTTAAATGCTATATAAATCATAATAATTGATAAGATTATTTTAGAAATTATTGATGTATATATTTTTAAATTTGTTAAATATAATGCTATTGAATAAATTGCTCCAATTCCAGATGAAATAATTATCCTAAAAAATTTAGTTTTTTGTTTTATAATTATAGATGTTGCATATAAAATAATTGAATTCATTATAATATTTTCTAAAAATATTATATCTATATATATTGTCATAAACAATATACCTCCATATATAATATATTTTTGTTATTTATATATTATACTTTTTTATTAAAAAAATTTTTAGTTTTTTATTATTTCATATACAAGAACAAATAAGAAAAATCTTTGATATTTCTTTAATTTGTTCTCGCCCGATTTGAGTTTTCAACTGAAAAGAGAAAATCTCAAAGGGCTAGCGCTTGTAGCATTTTATACAATAGGAATGTATAACTTTCCTATTGTATAAAAAAGTGGCTTTTTGAAGTGAACTCCAAAAAGTTCACTTCAATTTAACCACTTTTTTTACATATTTTTTCCTTTATTTTTACGTAAGAATGCAGGAATGTCTAAATCTCCTGAATTAGAATTTAAATCTGTAGATGTTGGTATAGAAGATGTTGCTTTCTTTTCTCCCCAAGATTTATTTATAAAACTGTCTACAGTTGAAGCTGTTCTTGTTTCTGGTTTTTCAAATCCTGTTGCAATAACTGTAATTTGTATTTCATCTCCCATTTCTGGATCTGTTACTGTACCAAAAATAATATTTGCTTCTGGGTCTACACTGCGTTGAACTAATTCTGCTGCTGTATTAACTTCATGTAATCCTAAATCATCTCCACCTGTTATATTTATAATAACACCTCTTGCACCTTCTATTGATGTTTCTAATAATGGACTTTGTACTGCTTGTTTTGCTGCATCTTCTGCTCTATTTTCTCCTGATGCTCTACCAATTCCCATATGTGCCATACCAGTATCTTTCATTATTGTTTTAACATCTGCAAAGTCTAAGTTTACTGTTCCAGTAACTGCTATTAAGTCTGATATTCCTTGTACACCTTGTCTTAGGACATCATCTGCCATTCTAAATGCTTCATTTATTGATGTTTTTCTATCTATAATTTGTAATAATTTATCATTTGGTATAACTACTAATGCATCTACTTTTCCTTTTAAACTTTCTATTCCTCTTTCTGCTTGTGATAATCTTTTCTTTCCTTCAAATGTAAATGGTTTAGTTACAACTCCTATTGTTAATATTCCCATTTCTTTAGCAGCTTGTGCTACTATTGGTGCTGCACCTGTACCTGTTCCTCCACCCATTCCGGCTGTTACAAATACCATATCAGCTCCTCTTAATGTTTCTGCAATTTCTGATTTGTTTTCTTCTGCAGATTGTGCCCCTATATCTGGATTTGCTCCTGCACCTAGCCCTCTTGTAATTTTTTCTCCTATTTGGATTTTTGCACCTGCTTTTGATTTTTGTAGTGCTTGTCTATCTGTATTTACTGCAATAAAATCTACTCCTTTTATTCCAGCTTCAATCATTCTATTTACAGCATTATTTCCTGCTCCACCAACACCTATAACTTTTATTGTGGCTGCTCCATCCATCATTGTTACTTCTTCATATTCTTTCATTAAGTTTTCCTCCCCATAAAACTAACTTATTGTTTTTTATGAATAAAAGAACTCTTTTATTCTATTTAATATTGTTTTAAATATACTTTCATTTGATTGTTCATCGATACTACTTGATACTGATTTTGCAAATGGTCTTGCTGCAATATATCTAACAAGTGCATAACTAGTTCTGAATTCTGGCTTTATTGTACTAATTAATCTTCCTGTTGACATTTTTACTGGTATATTTAAATTTATTTTTCCTGCTACATCACTTTTGTTGATAGTAGAAATTCCTCTTCCTGTTAATACTACTGTATTAATAATAGATTTTACATTGTTGTTTGTTATATCTTTATTTATTAATGTAAATATTTCTTCTATCCTTGCTTCGATAATTTCTATTAATTCAGAACTTTTAATAACTTTATTTCTACTTTCATCTTTACAAGTATTTAACATTATTTCATTATCATTGTCTATAAATGATTTTAATGCTAGTCCATATTGCTTTTTTAGTTTTTCTGCTTCTTCTTCTGAAATATTTAATACTAATGAAATATCATTTGTTATATTATCTCCTCCTAAGGGAATTGTGTTTGTATATGTAAAATTGTTACCTTCAAATACACCTATTTCAGTATTTCCTGCCCCTATGTCTAATAACATAACATTATCATATAACTCATTTGTATCTAATACTAAATTTTTTTCAGCTAATGCTGTTGGAACTATTCCATCTATTTCTATACCAACTCTTTTAAAAATAGATGTTAATTGTCTTACATAATCCTTATTAGCTAATATAACCTGTGCTTTTAATGTAAAGTTTGAACTTAAATTGCCAATTGGATCTGTAACAACTTTTCCATTATCCAGTATTACTTCTGATGGTACTATATCTATTATTGTTTTCCCTTCTGGTATTTCTATATCTTTAGCTTGCATAATTGCTGTTTGAACATCTCTTAAAGAAATTCCAGCAAATTTGTCTTTTAATTCTTTTAAAACACTATTTTGAACAATTGTTACTTCTTTTCCTGGAATTGTTACATATGCTGAGTTAATTTTAAATTCTGCTGTTTCTTCTGCATCTTTGATTGTTTTTGCAATACTTAAACTGACTTCTTCTTCATTAATTATTTTGCCTTTTTTTATTCCACTACATTTACATGCCATACTACATAGTGTTTCTATTTGACCAAAGTTGTTTACTTCCCCAACAACTGTGCAAACTTTAGATGTACCAATATCAATACCAACTATGATATCACCTATTGCCAAAATGATTCCTCCATTTTTATGTTTAATTTCTATTTGTTTATAGATTATTTTTTCTTCTTTGTTATATATATTACATTTTAAAAAAAATGTCAATATAATTCGAAATATTTTTGAAATATTTTTGTAATGTTTTTGAAATCTGTGTAACAAATTTGTAACACAGATTTCAAAAATTATTTTTTACTTACTTTCTTAGAGTCTGTTGCTCTTTCAGCCATTTTCTTCTTCCATAAATCTACATAATATCTTCTTATAATAGTTAAGTTTGTAAACATTCTACCTACAAAAACTACTAGAGCCGCAAGGTATATATCAATATTTAATCTTTGACCTAAATATGTTAATGCAATTGATAAAATACTATTACAGAAAAATCCTGTAATAAATATTGTTAAATCAAAATTTTTCTTTAATACAGATGTAATACCTCCAAATACTGAATCTAAAGCTGCTATAACAGCTATTGCTAAAAATGTTGAATATGTATATGGTATCATAGGTGCATTTATTCCTATAATTGCTCCTATTGTACAACCTAAAATAATTGCTATTACTATCATTTTTTTACATCCCTTCCTATTTTATTTTTTATCTTTCATATATTTAGTTTCTATTTCACCTGTATAAGCTCCTATTGTAATAGGTCTGCTAGCACTTGATGTTTGCACTTCTACTCCATGCCCTGCTAATTGTAATTGTTTTATTTTTCCATCTTTACTATTTGCCGCACTCTCCAAATATGATTTATTTCCTATAGCCTTAATAACATATGGAGATGTGATTCTTTGACTATCTATTTGCATAATTGATATATCATTACTTTCTCTTAAAAATATATCTGTCATAGATACGATTCTGTTATCATTTATAGATATAGCTTCTGCTCCAGCTATATATAATTCTCTTAAAACTAATAATAAATCATAATTAGTTATTTTAGATATAATTACATCTTCATCATCAGCTAAAGATTTACCTCCATTATCTGTTAATATAATTGTTACTCCTTCGCCTTTAACATTTGTTGTTCCTAAAGCTAAACTTAATTGTTCTAAATCTTTTTGTAATAGTTGTGCTGTTTTTTCATCATTTTCTTTTTCTGTTTGATATTCTGTAATTTTAGTCATTACATCATTATATCTATCTGTTAATTCATTATATTTTTCTCTCCAATCTGCAAGTTCTGTTCGTAAGTCTTCTTCTCTCATTGTTTCTATTGATGTTATATCTGTTTGATTTACTACCTTAAATTGCATAAACATTACAAGCATTAATGCAAAACATGCAATTCCAATTGTAATATTCATTACTATTTTTTCTTTACTCATTTTTATTTTTGGCTTTTTTATTTGTGGCATTTTTATTCTCATATTTAAACAATTTCCTTTCTCGTAATATATTTAGGTTGGAAATTTAATTTTATTATTGGTCTATTTCTGTATAATTATATTTATAAGTTCCTGCATATTTTGGTATAGTTATATTATCTGATGTTTTAAAATCTACTTCTAAAAAATACTCGTTTTCCAAAACATATAAATATGAGCCATATCTATATGCATTTTTTAATGTCTCTGGCATTCCTATTGCTTTTATTGTAAATGGTGCTCCAACTTTTTCTCCATTTATTTTTATAACAGAGCCATCACATTCTATTACTGTATTTGCAACTATTCTTTGGTCATTTACAGAAATTGCCTCTGCTCCTGCATTTTTTAATTCATTAACTACACTTATAATATCATTATCATGTACAATCATGTCATTTGGATCTCCTAGCCAGTTAGCTGTTACTGATTTTGCATCATCTAATTGTATAATTACACCTTTTCCAGTTACATCTGTTAGTCCAAGTTGTGTATTAAGTGTATTAATTTCTTTTTGCAAATTAGATAATTCTTCATTATTTTCTGTTGCACTATTTCTTTCTCTTTCTAGCAATTTTTCTGCATTTTCTACATCTTCATATAAATTATCATAATTTTCTTTTGTACGTAATACTGCATCTCTTAAGTTATTTTCTGTAGTATTTAAACTTGATGGTGTTCCTACATTAGAAATTGACCTTACTTGTATTGCTATACCACATGATAAAACTAAACACATACTACCTAATACTAAACTTATTTTTTCTTTTTTTAGCATTTATATCTTCCTTTCTAAGATTAAATTTATTATTTATATTTTTTATAAATATACACTTATTCTCAGTAACTTTATTTTTACATACTCTATCTATTCTGTTGTAAAATATGGTAAAAATCCCTCATTTAAATTTCCATTTACATTTATTGTTCCTCTATTTCCTGCTTCTTTTTCTAATATTGATTGTACATAATATATTCTATTTTTTAAGTCTGTACAGTCTCCTAAATTTATTGTTATTCCATCATTATCTAGTTTTAAAATATATTCTTCTCCTATTTGAATTGCAGTAATTTTCTCAAAAATTCCAATTTGCTCTGTTTCTTTTTTTATGTGTAAAATATTTTCCATTCTTATATTTAAATCTTCATTTTCAAGTCTTTTCTTTTGTTCAATATTTTCTTCTGTAATTTCCATTCCTTTAATTACAATTAAATCTTCTTTTTCTTGAGAACAGTCTATTATATATCCTTGTTCGTCAATATCTATAAAATATCCTGTTTTAGTTTCAATTTGAAACATTTTTTCTCTTTCTTTAATTTCTATTTGAATTATATTAGGAAACTTTTTACTCACTTTTGCATCTTCTATATATCCATTTTGTTTTAATTTTACTTTTGTAACAATATTAAAACTAGAAAAAATACTTTTTCCTAATTCTAAACCTGATTGTGCAAATATTTTTTCTGTTGTTAATTGATTGTTTCCACTTATTTCTACATCTTTTAGTGCAAAAGTTGGCGATTTTAATAAATATGTAATAATTCCTATCACAACTACTAATAATAGAAAAATTATTAATCTAATTTTTCTTTTCTTACGTTTTTTTATTTCTATTTCTCTTTGTTTACTCATTCTACCACTATTTGTTTTTGATGGCATATTTTTTCTCCTTTTATATGTTTGTATTTTACTACAAATTACGAAAAATAACAAGATTTAAGTTATTAAAATTTGATTAATTTTTGTATATAATATAAATATTTTATTTTATTTTTTGACAATTTTCTCTCTAAAGCTTTTATTTAAAATTATTTAAAAAATATCAAATAAATTAGTATTATAATTTTTATAAAATTTCTAATATTTTTTTTGCTCTTTCTTCATCTTCAAATGTTGCTTCTCTTACACCTTCTAATTCATACTTTAAGCCCATCTTTTCCCATTTATGTTTTCCTAAATTATGATATTTTAATATTTGAACTTTTTCTAATGTTTTTAATGTTCCTAAAAATTCTTTTAATTTTAGTAAATCTTTTTCATCATCTGTATATCCTGGAATTAAAACTTGTCTAATCCACATTTTTATATTATTATCACTTAAATATCTTGCAAATTCTAATTCTTTTTTATTAGATACTCCTACTAGTTTTTTACACTTTTCATCATCAATATGTTTAATATCTAATAATACTAAATCCGTATATTTTAAAAGTTCTTTTATATCTTCTGTAATATTGACCATTCCAGATGTATCAATACAAGTGTGTATTTTTTCTTTTTTTAGAGCTTTAAATAATTCTATTAAAAATTTAACTTGTAATAGTGGTTCTCCTCCAGTTACTGTTACTCCTCCACCAGAAATTGTTATATAATTTTTATAATTTTTTATTTTTTCTACTATTTCTTCTAATGTTTTTTCTTCTCCTCCATTTAAATCCCAGGTATCTCTATTATGACAATATTTACATTTTAAACTACATCCTTGTAAAAATAGTACAAATCTTATTCCTGGTCCATCTACTGTTCCAAAGCTTTCCATAGAATGAACTTTTGCTATTTTTTTTAAGTCTTTCTCCATAAAGTCTCCTCCTTTCTTTGTTTTTATATGAAACTTAAAGTTTTATATTGCTTCTTATATTTAAATTCTTTAAAAAATATTTTATTCTATTATTTATTTAATAATAAATAAGCTAATAATAATTTTACTCTATGAATGTGAAAATTTCAAGATTTTATTGTTATTTTTTGTTGTAAATTGTTGCCTTTTTAAAATCATAAAAATTTTGATATATGGGTAAAAAAGTGCCGGTTCTCTTTTTGTCTAAAAAAAGACAAAAAGAGAACCGGCACTTTTTTACCCTATACAATATAAAAAGCTATTGCCCCCAGACTCATTTATGTCCGGAGGCAATGGCTAGAAAACTTTAGCTATTAATGGTTACACTTGTCTTAAGAACTTAGAACCTGAAGTTAAGAGTGAACTTCAGTCTGGAGTTATTAGTCCAACTCTCATTCGAGGAAACAATGGCGTCTCCAGAAACGCCTAAATATCTCCTCATGAAATCGCTCATTTCATCTACCACTTCGTCCCTCGTGGTCTTCGAAAGGTCCAACCTGAGGTCAAAATCAGCTGTTGCACCATAGCTGTTAAGTCTAAACTTAACACTAGAGCCAGTTCCAATGCCATACTTCGACCACTCATCACCTTCCAATTTTACTGTCCACTCATTCCGATTATAGTCGGAATTGCCAATCTCGAACGAAGGGTTGATAGTAATCCCCCCATTCCCATTGCTGGAAATGGAGCACCCTGCCATGGACATGACAATTGCAATTGCCATAATTGCAGAAATAATAGCCTTTTTCATGTTTTTGTCCTCCTTGTTGTTGTATAATAGCTAAAGTTCCAATTATAAGCTTTTGCCTATAATTATATTATAATATAATTGTAATTTTATGTCAAATCTTTTATAAAACAAATAGTACTAGATTTACAAAGAGTAAATTAATTATTAACTTATTATTTTTTTCTTTGTTTATTTTTCTCTATATGCTCTTACAATATATCTTTGCGTATTTACTCTATATGGGTGACATGTAATTAATGTTACTATATCTTTTCCTTCTTGAATTGCAAGTTCTTCTGTTGAATCTGGAGATACTAATTTTATTTCATATACTTTATATACTAATTCTTCTCTAAAATTTTGAATATATATTTCGTCTCCTTTTTCTAGTTTCTCAATATGTCTAAATAGTTCTGCTTTTCCATATCCTCTATGTCCTGCAATTACACAATTTGTATTTATTCCTCCTATTGGATATGATGTTTCTGTAAGATGTACTGCTCCTTTTTTCATATTTATTTCATTAGCTCCTAGCAAAATCGGTAATTCTATATCCATTTTGGGAATACGTATATATCCAATAATATTATCTTTTATACCAAATTCTGTTAAATCTATTGTTGGCTGTTCATAAGAAAATGGATCTACTAAATTTTTTTGTTTATTTTGGTATAAATCTTCATTCCTCTCTTTTAGCTCTTTATATAATTCTTCTAAAATATCTATACTTTCTTCTTGTGCTATTTTTACTATAAATTCTTCTTTATCATCTTTTACTTTTTCTTCATATACATGATTACTTATATTAGGAAAAAAGAATAAAATTATACCTGTAATTATAAATATTATTGCAATTATTCTTAATAATCTTTTTTTATTCATAAAAACTAACCCTTTTTAATGTTTTGATTTTTTTCTTTTTATTTCTATTTTTTTTCTTAAAATAATTATAAAAATAGAAATCATTAGCAATAAAAATATTCCTATTTTTATACCTATTAAATAATAATTTTTACTTTTGTTTTCGGTTTCTGTAGAATTTGTATTTTCTATTGTATTTCCTGGTATATATTCTTCATATTCCGTTCTTTCTGCTTTAACTAACAATCTATGAGTATTTATTCCATATGGTGTACATGTTACAAGTGTTACCAAATCTCTGCCATTTGTAATTTGTAATTCATCTATTTCGTCTGGTAAAATAACTTTTTTCTCATATATCTTATATGTTAATTTTTCGTTTAAAACATTAATATAAAATATATCTCCAACAACTAATTCATCAAGTCTTGTAAATAATTCTGCACTAGGTAATCCTGTATGTCCTGTAAGTACACTATGAGTTGAAATTCCTCCTATTGGTACAGATGTGGACTCTATATGTCCAACTCCTTTCTCTAAAACTTCTTCACTTGTTCCATGATAAATTGGCAAATATACTGATATTTTTGGAATCTCTATATATGCCATAATATCATTATTTGAAATATTTAATACTTCAAGATAATTATCTGGTAATGCATATCCACTTCCTACAATAAATGGGTCATGTACAGGTTCTCCTGATAAGTTTTCATTATATGTTTGTGCTTTTTCTCTTTCTTCTTTTAACTTGTTTTCATCTATTTGGACAACTAATTCTTCATATTTTTCAATAAGTTCTATTTGGTTTTTTTCAGCAAAATAATTACTTACTGTAGGATACAAAAAAATACTTGTTCCAATTAAAGTCAAAAATATTGAAAATATATTTAATACTTTTTTTATCTTTTTTCTTTTTGTTTTCATTAATTGCTCCTTTAAAATATTTTTCTTTTAAAAGTAATTATAATATAATTTTGTATAAAAATTAGAACCAATTTTATATTTTTATTAAATTGGTTCTTTTTTTATTTTATTTTCTATTTTTTCTTGATGTAACAACATATAACATTATTCCTAGTCCTATAAATACTACTCCTCCTGCTACAAATGCTATTGTTCCTATTCCTCCTGTTACTGGTAATTGGAATTTTTTGCTGTTTTCAAAATCAAAAACTAATTTTCCTGTTTCTTCTGTTCCTGTAATATCTATATCTTTTAAATCTCTAGCTCTATAATAGTTTTCTGGTGCTTGTATTTCTTTTAATTTATAGTCTATTCCTGTATCTAATCCATATATTTTTAGTAATCCTTCTCCATCAACTTCTAAGTTTGTTACTGCTCCTGGGTCTGTACTATTTGCTAAATAATATATATCTCCACTTTTTACAAAATATTGTTTATCATTTTCTCCTATATATAATTCAAATATTGCTCCTGTTAATGTTTCTTTTGTTTCTTTATCTATTTTTGTCATTTCTGCTCCATATGTATATACTTTTATTTCACTTGTTTCTTGTGTTTTATTACTATCTGCTTCATATGGGTTATTACTATAGTCTAAATATGCTTTGTTTATATTTCCTTCTTTTCCTATTACTGTATTTGCTCCTAATTCTAATTTTGCACTATATGTTATTATTATTTTTTTGTATTGTTTTATTTGTTCATAATCAAAATTTAATACAAAATCTGCTGAACTTTGATTTGGTCTTGTTGTTCCTTCTGTATAAGCTGAAGAACTTATTGTTTCTATTGCATCATTTTCTATTTTTTGTCCTTGTACTTCTATGCTTCCAGATACTAAATTTAATCCATTCATCATATCATCACTTATATAATAGCTGTCTGATTTACTGTTATTTAAATATTGTGGTACATCTGCTTCTATTTTAAAATAAATTGTATCTTTTGTACTATAATTTACATCATTATTTGTTGTTCCTTCTGCATTTGTTATTGTTTTTATTATTTGTGGATTTGTTGATTTTGCTTTAATATTTTGTACTTCATAATCCTTTAATTCCCATTCTTCTGTTTCTTCATTATATTCTGGGTTTAAATTTACAACTATTGGTGTATACACTCTATATCCATTTGTTATTAATATTAAATATGTTCCCATTTCACAATCTTCAAATATTGCTTGACTTTTTAAATTATCTTCATTTACTGGATAATTTTGAGTTCCTGATAATGCTGGTAATTCTATTTTTTCTTCTGCTTTAAATGTTATTGTTTCTATTTCTGATGCTAGTTTACTATAAAATTCTTTTGCTTGTTCTTCATTTACTTTTTCTGCAGAAAATTTTTCTATGTCTAAATAATTTGAATATCCTGTTTCTGTTTGTCCTTCTAACCATGTTTTCATTCCATCTACCCATTCATATGGTGTGTCTAATGGTTGATCTGCAGTATAATCATAGTTTACTGTTGATAATTGATACGCTGTTGCTGTAACTCCTGCCTCTAATCCTGATACTGTAATTGTTCCTGTATCTGTCTCTTCTGTGATACTTGCTAATGCCTTATTATTTAACATTAATATTGTTAGCATTAAAATTATTGTTAATGCTATAAATTTTAATTCTTTTGTTTTCTCTTTCATTTTTAACCTCTCCCTTTTTTATTTTTATTTATTTTAAATTTTAATTAATATTTTTCATATTTCTATAAATAACTTTTATATTTTAATAAATAATTTTTATATTCTTCATTATTCTTTTTTCTCTTTTATTGTATTTTTCTTTTTACTGTGTTTTCCTTTACTATATACTTCTCTATCAATTACTATAAATTTTTTAATTAAGATTATTATAATGTCAATAGCTATTATTACCATACCTATTTGGAATAAGTTTTTAATTCCTAAGCTTCCGCTTGTTGGAAATTCAAAGTATGCTCTATTAGGTAATAAAATTTCCCCATTATCTGTAACAAATGCTGGCGGATTTCCTACTGCTGTAATTTCAATTCCTATATATTCATCTATTTTTATTAATGGTATTTCTTCGTTTTCTGTTTTTACTAATTGTATTTTCCATTGTCCTTTTGGGCTTATTCTATTTAATGATGTTTTTGTTTCTATTAATCTATATTCTTTTCCTATTTGTAAATTATTAAATATTACTTTTCCTGTTTCTTCATCATTTAATATTCCTGTTTTACTGCTTTGTGTATCTGCTAATTCCCAACAATTTGCATCTACATTTTTTATATCTATTTGTTCTTGGTCATGATATCCTTCTTCATGGTTTGTACATTTTAGTTTATATAATTGGAATTCTGTTCCTCCTATTTTATTTGTATGGTCTTCTTCTGCTACTTTTGTAAATTCAAAATTTATCTTTTTTGTTAATCCTGCATTTATATTTTGTTCTTTTATCATGTAATTTGAAGTATCATTTAATTTTGTTATTGTTTCTGTTTTTGCAGTTATTATATTGGAGTTTTGTCCACCTTCAGGACTTTCTCCTGTATTTGAACTTGTTTCTATTTCAAATTTACTATTTATTTCTGTATTTGAGCCAACATTTTTTTCTACTAATGTGTATTCATCTCCATTATATTCTATTTTTACTATATAATCTTCTGCTGGTAAATGAATAAATTCATAATATCCTGTTTCATCTGGATGTACTCCTTCAACTTTTACTCCATCCACATTTATTACTTCTTGTAAATTATTATTTTCATCTACTTTATACAATTTTAATGTTATTTCATCTTTATTTAAGTTACCTAGTCCCTCATTATTATCTATTATATTATTATAATTTTCATCTAACCATACTTTTCCACTTATTGTTCTTCCTATTACTTGTGCTTTTTCTTGTGATGTTTGTACTACTTCTGTTATTGTTTGGGTTTGAGCTGTTGCTGAATTTACATATTTGTCTTCTACTTGGTTTCCTTTTGTTTTTATGTATATATCTACTACTATTTCTGTTTGCCCTGCTAGCTCTCCTTTTATTGCTATTCCTGTTACTCCATCATTTGCTTGTTCTACATTTAAGTTATAACTTTTTGTATTTATTGCATTGATGCTACTTTCTGTTGCATCATTATTTTGAGTTATATTATTTATATTTGAGTTTTCACTATTTTCTATCATAGTATTATTTTTTATTGTATTATTATCTTCTAAATTATTTGTTGAAGTATTTGTTTCTTGTACTTCTGTCCATATTCCTGCTTCTCCTATATTCTCATCTTTTGCATTTGCTGTTTTTACTTGTTCATCTTGTGTATAATACAATTTTAAGTTAGAATTATCTCTTGCTTTTCCCTCTATATTTTGTGTTATAACTATTTTTTCTATTGTATATGTTCCTGCATATTCTGTTCCTCTTCCATCTCCATTTTCTTGCTCTCCTTGTTCTCCACTTTCTGCATCTCCTTTTTTATTATATGGCATTATGTCTAATAAAACAAAATCTGGTAATACTACACCTGTTGTGTTTATTCCTGTTATTCTATATTGGATTTCTCCATCTTTTTCTATTATTGGTGTTATTGCTTCTTTATATAATCTAAAACTTGCTAAGTTTATTATATTTATTGCTACTGTTGATGTTCTATTACTTATTTCACTATTTCCTATTTTGGTTATTCCATTTTCTCCTACATGTTCTGATATTATAAATGTTGTTGTATATTGCATTCCATGGTCACTACTTTTTGATATTTTTGCTCCAAATTCTATTGGTTCTATTTCTTGTCCTGATGTTACTCCATTTATATACCATACTAATGTTGTTGTTCCATCTGCATTTTCTGTTATTTCTGGTTCTGTATATTCTTCTCCTCCTCTTCTACTACTTCCTAGTTCATAACTTAATCCTTTTGGCAATATTACCTGTGCTTTTAATGTTATATCTTCTATTTGTGAGGCTAAATTCTCATTTGCATCTAATTTTGGCTCTAAACTATATGTTACTATTTCTTCATTTTTTCCTAAATCATAATTTGTTTTTGATTGTTCTTTATTATTTACATCTACTGTTCTTATACTTCCATATAAATTTGCTCCAACTACTAATACTGTATTTCCAAAACTATATCCTCCACTATGTGTTCCTGCTACCATTTGCCCATTTTCATCATATTCTGTTTTTATATAGTTTCTATTCCCTGAATCCCATTCCGTTTCTGGCCAGTCTTCTAAATATTTAATATCTTTGTTTTCTATTGTATATATGTCTCTATCTAGTTGTTCAATCCAGTACCACGTTCTCTGTGTTATTCCATAAGTTTTTCCTATTTCTGCTGTTTCTTTTATTTTAAAGTAAAGTCTTAAAATATTATTACTAAACCTAGAAATATATCCACTTATTGTTTCAACATATATACCTATACATGTTTTCTCGTTGGGTATTTCTTCAATTGTTTCATATATCTCCATATCTTCTATGTTTCCATTATTCATATCTTCTTGACTTATCCAATTGCTTCCATCACTTTTCGTTACATACCATAATCTAATTTCTGTGTTGCCATTCATACCAGCTAATTTATATTTACTACCATCATCAAAATATATTGGTTCAAATGCATCTCCATCAAACTTTATAAATTTATTCGCACTACATACATCGGTATCATTACTTGAATCCATAGTAAAAGTAAAATCCATTCCTAAAATATCACCAATATTCACTTTGCTATCTCCTTTTCCCCATGTAGATTCTGCAGATCCTATTTGAAAGTTTTTATTATATATACTTATTGTTTGACCATATATTCCTTGTTTGTATATCACATGTGATGTCTTAATAGTATCATCTTCTTGATTCATTTGCTCTAATATTTCTAATTGTGTATTTTTTTGTACTTTCATATTATTATCTGATACTGTTAAATAATAATTTCTATCTTCTATTGTACTTGCTTCTACATCTGGTACAAATATTTGCATATATCCTACACTAAATGTTCCTATGTTGTCTGTATATATTCTTTTTCTATCTTCAAATATTGTGCCATTCCAAACACAATTATACATTGGAAATTCCCCATCTATTTCATAATTATTTATTGTAGCATGTAATATTGAACCATCTTGTTCTATCTTTATATCTCCAGAATTATATGTTGAATAATACCTTTCATCATCTAAAATTCCTAAAGGTAAGCCATTATCATAAATACTATAATTTTTGCTACTATAATACATATCTCTATCTTTTATACTTCCAGATAAATCATTAGTATCCCAATTATTTACTCTATAATTCCATAATATTGGTGTTGCTTCTTCTGTTATATCTTTTAACTCATTTGAACCAAATTCACTTCTTTCTAATTTTAAGTTTATATCAAAACTTATTTCTCCTTTTGGATATTCTATTCCTTTTAGTCCTTTTGAATATGGATTTTCTTCTTCACTATATTCATTATTATATAATTGTACTGTAAATCCATATCCATACATTCTTCCTGTTACTTCTCCTTCTCCATAATCTACTGTTGCTTTATTTGATAAATACCTTGTATTGTCATGTAATTGTATATTATATCTTCCTGTTGCACTTACTGTTATTTCTTTTGGGGATGTTACCTCTTTTTTCTCATTCTCTTCATTTCCCTCTAGCATAAATGTAAATCTTGGCTGTATTTTTGTTCCATTTACTGCATTTTTTACTTTTAATACAAATATTACTTCTTGGTTTCCTGGTATTGTTACTATTTCCTCACTCATGCTGTATTCTCCAGATAAGCTTATTCCATCTTCACTTAAGTTTCCATTACTTAGCCATTTCATTGACTCTATATCCCATTCTACTATATTTGCTAGTTTTTCTGGTAAACTTGCTGTTATTTGTATTACTCCTCCTTTTAAACTTGTTCCTGAGTCTGGTTCTTTTAATTCAAAATTTAGTTGATATGTCCATGTTATTTGGTCAAATGAACGCACTATATAATTATTTTCTGACGAGTCATTTCCTGGTTCATCATTTTCATCAAATGGTCCTGTTCCTGTTTTTATTTCTTTTGAATCAACTGAACTTATGTACCCTAAATCTCCATTTATGATTCTCTCTGTTTGTAATCCTGTTCCATTTTGCACATTATTTATATCTTCATTTGATAACAATTCTGTTTTATTTCCGTCTACTATGGTTGTTACTATCTCTTTTGTTAATAATCCTGCTAATACAGTTCCTATCATTATTAACATTAATACTGCTTTACTCAAATTAAATTCTATTATTGTCGTTCCTTTTTGTATATCTTTTTTTATTATTTTATTTTTTCTATTTTCTTTTGATTTTCTCATTTTTATCATTTTCCTTTTCGTGTATATTTAGATTTTTAAGTTTTTCTATAAACTTTTTTGTTCTAATTTTTTAGCTATATATAAATTTTTTTATATAATAGTTTTATTTTTTTAAGAAATAATTAATAAAATATTAACCAATATTCTCTATTTAATTATATATTTTAAGTTTTAAGATACGAATTTAAAACACAAAAAGCTACTTAACAATACATTATTTTCCACATACCTTTTTGTGTATGCCAAAAATAACATATTGCTATATAGCTTTATGTTTTTCTTTTGTTCCTTTTTATTTATTTTTCTAATATACCCTGTGTGTGTATGTGTGTGTACAGCCTCAAAGCTTTCAAGGTTTCTCATTTTTCCATTGCTCCTTTTTATCTTTCGACATATCTCGATTTTATTATACCAAATTGAGTCTTTTTGTCAATAGTAATTTTTAACTTTATTCTTGCAAAATTAAAATTTTTCTTGATTTTTGATATTTTTAATTATATAATTTTTCTGTTGTATGAAATCTTATATAAAAATAATCTTTTTAATTGCTCAATTTATATAAAATAAAAAACTTTTATTTTATAATCTATAAGATTTATACATATTTTAAGAAAGGATATAAAAATATGGATAAAATTATAAACAAAATTGCAGAAGAATTAAATGTAAAAAATACCCAAGTTGAAAATGCAGTAAAATTAATTGATGAAGGAAATACCATTCCATTTATTGCAAGATATAGAAAAGAAGTTACTGGTGGATTAAGTGATGAAATTTTAAGAAATTTATTTGAAAGATTAAATTATTTAAGAAATCTAGAAACTCGTAAACAAGAAGTTATTAAATCTATTGATGAGCAAGGAAAATTAACAGATGAATTAACAATTTCTATTGCATCTGCAGAAACACTTGCAGAAGTTGAAGATTTATATAGACCCTTTAAGCAAAAGAAAAAAACTAGAGCTACAGTAGCAAAAGCTAAAGGACTAGAACCTCTTGCAAAAATTATATATGAACAAAAAGAAACAAAAGATATAAATGAAATAGCAAAAGAATATATAAATATAGATAAACTATCTGAAGAAGATAAGAAAAATAAAGACAAAGTTGTTTCAACTGCTGAAGAAGCAATACAATGTGCTCTAGATATTATAGCAGAAGATATATCTGATAACGCAAAATACAGAAAATATATTAAAAAAGTATGTTATAGAGAAGGAACTATTGTTACAAAAGCTACAAAACCTGATGAAAAATCTAATTATGAAATGTATTATGATTTTTCTGAACAAGTTTGTAAATTACCTAGCCATAGAATTTTAGCCATAAATAGAGGTGAAAAAGAAGAATTTCTAAAAGTTACTATTAATAAGCCTGAAGCAAAAATTCTATATTATATGCAAAAAGATATAATTATAGGAAAAACTCAGTTTACAGATATGTTAATTTCTACTATTTCTGATGCTTATACAAGATTAATAGAACCTTCTATTGAAAGGGAAATCCGTTCTGACTTAACAGAAAAAGCAGAAGAAAAAGCAATAAAAGTATTTGGCAAAAATGCAAAACAATTACTACTTGCAAGTCCAATTAAAGGGAAAACAGTTATGGGATTTGACCCTGCATATAGAACTGGTTGTAAAATTGCTGTTATTGACGAGACAGGTAAAGTTTTAGATATTGCAACAGTATATCCTACAGAACCACAAAATGATGTTGAAGGTGCCAAAAAAATATTATTAGATTTAATTAATAAAGACCATGTTGATATGATTGCACTTGGCAATGGTACAGCTTCTAGAGAATCTGAAATGTTTATTGCAGATTTAATAAAAGATGTTAAACATGATATATTTTATGCTATTGTTAGTGAAGCTGGTGCTTCTGTATATTCTGCTTCCAAACTTGCTACAGAGGAATATCCAGATATAAATGTTTCTATTAGAGGTGCAATTTCTATTGCTCGTAGACTTCAAGACCCTCTTGCAGAACTTGTAAAAATTGACCCAAAATCAATTGGTGTTGGTCAATATCAACATGATGTTAATCAGAAAAAATTATCAGAAAGTTTAACTGGTGTAGTTGAAGATAGTGTAAATAAAGTTGGTGTAGATGTAAATACTGCAACTCCTTCTTTACTTTCTTATGTTTCTGGTATTAATAATACAATTGCAAAAAATATTGTAAAATACAGAGATGAAAATGGTAAATTAAAAGAAAGAAAAGAACTTTTAAAAGTTCCTAAATTAGGTAAAGTTGCTTATGAACAATGTGCAGGTTTTATTAGAATTCCTGATGGAACTAATCCTCTAGAAAATACTGCTGTTCATCCAGAAAATTATGAACAGACAGAAAAACTTTTAGAAAAACTTGGTTTTGATAAAAATGATTTAAGAAATAAAGAAAAATTAAATCTCTTAAATGAAAAATTAGCACAAGCAAATGTTTCAGAACTTTCTAAAGAATTAAATATAGGAGAAATGACTTTAACAGATATTATAGAAGAACTTTCTAAACCTGGCAGAGATCCAAGAGAAGATATGCCAAAACCTGTTCTTAGAAATGATGTTTTAAAATTTGAAGATTTAACAATTGGAATGATTCTTACTGGAACAGTTAGAAATGTAATTGATTTTGGAGCTTTTGTTGATATAGGAGTTAAATATGACGGTTTAGTTCATCTTTCTGAAATGAGTGAAAATTATATAAAGTCACCTTCTGATGTTGTTTCTGTTGGAGATGTTATAAAGGTTAAAGTTATAAAAATAGATTCAGAAAAGAAAAAAGTAGGTTTGAGTATGAAATTATAGCAATTATATTTAACACCTCTTATATAATATTAAAAGATATATATATATTTATATACATCTTATATAGCATAAAAAGATTTATATATATTAATTTACAAAAATAGTTAGTATACATTTTATTGAATACTAACTATTTTTGTATTATAAAATTTAATTATTTTACATTAATTATTTGGAAATTTTACTTGAATTTCTTCTATTTTATAATATTCATTATTTAAAATATCTAAAAAAACATCTGCAATTTTAGGGTCAAATTGTGTTCCTTTACATCTTTCAATTTCTTCTTTTACATATTCAATATCTAGAGCACCTCTATAGCTTCTTTTACTTGTCATTGCATCAAAAGCATCAGCTACTGCTGTAATTCTAGCTAATAATGGTATTTCTTCTCCACTTAATCTAGAAGGATATCCTTTTCCATCATATCTTTCATGATGATGTTTTACTATAGGAATTATGTCTTTAAAAGCTTCTGCTTCTCCTAAAATATGAGCTCCAATTGATGGATGATTTTTTATTTGAGAATATTCATCATCAGTTAATCTAACTTCTTTTTGCAAAATACTGTCAGGCACACCTATTTTTCCAATGTCATGAAATAATCCACCAACTCGTAAAGTTTCAATTTCTTTTTCTGTTAAACCTAGTTTTTTTCCTATTAAAACTGAAAATTCAGAAACTCTATCAGAATGTCCTCTTGTATAAGTATCTTTTGCCTCAACAGCATACCTCAAAGATTGAATTGTATCTAGATGTGTTCTTTCAAGTTGTTCTTTTGATTTTTCTAACATATCATTTATTTTTTTAATTTCATGCATCTGTTCTATTGATTTTATTCCAGACTCTATTAATAAAAGTAATTGTTCAAATTTATCACTTTTTTCACAATAGCCTTGAATATCTAATCTTTTTATTGTTTCTAATGGTGGAGCTAAATCTTTATGTCCAGTTAACAATAAAATATAAATTTCTTTATTAAATTTTCTAATTTCTTCAACAACATCATCCCCATGTAATGGTGTCATCATAAAATCTAAAAGTAATAAGTCAAAGTGTTCATTTTTTATTCTTTCAATTCCTTCTATTGGGTTAGTAACTCCAACAAATTCATAATTTGTTCTTTTTAAAAATATAGACAATGAATCAATTATTCCTGCTTCATCATCTATTGCTATAATCTTATATCTATAATTATTTCCTGCTCTTACCTCATCTTGAATTGCTTTCCTCATTTAAAATCACACCTTTTTTTATTTATATTGACATTATATTGGTTTATAAAAAAAAAATCAAGTACTTTATTTATTTTTTATTTTTAAATTTAATATTATTTTTTCTTATATATGTTATACTACATAAAAAATATTCATTAGTCTATTTAACTATATAATTTATTTTTTATAAAAAAATGTTAATCTCTTTATTGTCAATACTTTAAGAATATGATTTTATATATAAAAATTTTCTATTCTAATCCAAAACTAACTTCTAGAGCATCATTTAATTTATTTAATATATTAACATCATCTATATGCCCTATTTTCTCTTTTAATCTACTTTTATCTATTGTACGTATTTGTTCTGTTAAAACAACAGAATTACTTTTAAGTCCACTTGTATTTTCCCCAATTTCTATATGTGTTGGTAACTTTGTTTTATTAGTTTGAGAAGTTATTGCTGCAGTAATTACAGTTGGACTATATTTATTTCCTAAATCATTTTGTATTATTATAACCGGTCTTATCCCACCTTGTTCTGAACCTACAACTGGACTTAAATCTGCATAAAACATATCTCCTCTTTTTATTATCATTTTATTCACTCCTTAAATTACTATATATCAAGTTTGTATATTTATATTTTTTCTTAGTTCGAAGTAAAGATTTGATATAATTTACATATTATTTAATCTTTACCTCATTATATAATATGTAAATTGTTGTTTTTTGTTTATTATCCTTTATTTCCATTTGAGTAGGTTTTAATGTTGTTTTATCTATATGTAATGTTTTTTCATAAATATAATTATTATTTAAACTACTTTGAGTACTTAAAATTATTTCTGAGTTAATTTCTTCAAAATTTGATTTGTTATTTTCTTTATAATCTGATATAAATGTTGATAAATCTAAACAATTATTTCCTAAGTATTCATAATTATCTATTATTTTGTTTATATTTAAACTACTATTTTCTATTTTTAGGTTTGTTCCATCATTTTCTATTTTTACACCTGCTATGTTACTAGGTTCAATAACTTCTTGTAAACTTATATTTGGTTTTTCGTATTTTTGCTTTAAAATATATTTGTTGCTATTTTTATTACTTGTAACTGTTACTGTTATTTGGGTTTCATATGAACTAAGATTTAAAATATAATCTACTATTTCTTGACTAGTTTTATTATTACCAATATTGTTATTTTTAAAACCTTTTTTGAAAAAAATCACTCCAACAATTAAAATTATTATAAAAATTAATAATATTAACCAATACTTTTTCTTCATACAAATTTTTTCCTTTCTATTTACAATTTTTATGATGTTTTGTATTGATTAATATTTATTTAATTTTTTTGAAAAATATGATATTAATAAAAAAAACAATAGTGGACTTTTTTGACATTTTATATGTTTTTAAAAGTCCACATAATTTTCTTTAAAAAAAATTTTTCTTTTTATTCTGTTCTAAGTGCTAAAACTGGATCTTTTTTTGCTGCTGCTTTAGAAGGTATTAATCCTCCAATCCATGTTAATATAACACTTAATATAACTAATGTAACTGCCCCTGATATTGGTAAAACTGCAGTTATATCTGTATTTATACTATGAATTATTAAATTTATAGGAATTAAAATTAAAAGTGTTACTATTATTCCTAACATTCCTGCAAATAATCCTTCTATAAATGTTTCTGCATTAAATATTGAAGATATATTTTTCTTAGATGCTCCTATTGCTCTTAAAACTCCTATTTCTTTTGTTCTTTCTAATACAGATATATATGTTATTATTCCTATCATTATAGAGGATACTATTAAGGAAATACTAACAAATGCTATTAATACATAACTTACACTATCTATAATTGTTTTAACAGATGACATTAATAATCCTGTTAAATCTGTATAACTTAAAACTTTTTCTTCATTTTCTTGTTCCATTTTATTATTATAATCATCTATAAAATTTAAGAAATTTTCTTTTGAATTAAAATCTTTAAAGTAAAAATATATAGATGTTGGTTCATTTATGTCTTGATATCCTAATTCTAATAAATTAGTTTCTGCATTTTCTACAGCACTTGCTGCTGACATTGATTCCATTAATCTTCTGACTTCTTCTTCGTTCATTTCAAATTTAAATGCATTTGCAAATTTATCTGTGTCTATATTAAATGAAGAAGCAAAACTTTCCATAAGTTCTCCTGTTAATTCTCCAACTTTTGTAAGAATTGCTTTTTGCATTTTTGCTTCTGTCATAGATATAGCTATTTTATTTGTTCCTGATATTATTGCATCTTGTTTTATTACTGTATCTACAAGTGTATCTACAAGTTCAGGAGCTAATATAGCTTTCTTTTCCTCTTGAGTTTCTGTATTCATTGTTACATATTGTTCTAAGAATCCAGATATTATTCCATTATATATTTGTTTAAATGTTTCTTGAGGAATAACATATTTCTCTTCCATTTCTTTTAATATTAATTGGTTTTTACTATCTTCTAATCCATTAGAAACAATATTTTTAACATCACTTAATTTTATTATTGCAAAACCAGCAACTTTATTTGCAGAAATATAGTCATTTAATATATTTTTAGATATTATACCTAAGTTGTTTACAATATCTGCTTGAGCACCAGATGTATCAGCAGTAATGGATTTTGATATTTCTTGCATATATCCACTAGTCATTTTTTCTATATCTGATTCATTTAAATCTATATTAAATGCAGATGATATGGCTTCTTCATCTATTGTAACTAAATCTTGAAAATCAATTCCTGTACTCTCATCTTTTTCATTAAAATCTTTTCCATTAAATACATTTATATTTTCATTTTCTAATTGTTTTTTTACTATTTCTGATTGAGATGCTTTATTTATAACATATTCTGTTAGTTTTCTTGTATATAAAACTCCAGCTGTACTAGTTGTACTTGTTGGTTTTACTATTCCTACTATTTTTAAAGGAATAGAATTATTATATACATTATTCATATATGTTTCATCATTTGACATATCTTCATAAACATTATATTGTTCATTATATTTATATATACTTGAACCATCAACTAGCCTTAATTCTATACTTTTTAAATCATCATAAGTATATTTAAGAGGTTCTTGTGTATTTTCAACTTTTTCACCTGCCATTAATTTTGAAATTGAATCTTGTATTTCTGTCTGATCTTTTAGTCCAAGACCATATAGAAGAAAATCTGAAATTGTTTTTTCTGTTGGTAAAACTAGAACTATTTCATCATATTCTTTTGGGAAATCTCCCTCTATTAACTCAAATTGTTCTTTTGCCATTTCCTCATCTTCTGGTAATTCTGCAAACATAGACATCATACTGTCCATCATACTTGATGAAGAGCCTATTAAACTAGCCATAAAGTCACTTGGGTTAATTTTTAATATTTCTCCATTTGAATTTTTTCTATATATTGTTGGTGTAACTTCATAATTGTATCTAATTAATTTTACCATTTCATTTACTTCATCAGAATTATTTTCAATATATTGTTTAAATGATTTTAAATCATTTCTACCAACACTACCAAATAGATTCTTTATATTTTGTTGTTCTTCTACTGTTCTATCTGGTATAGAATTTATATCTTCATTTTTATTCATTGCAGACATTAATATTGATGTCATATCTGCAGTTTCTGATTGAATTGTTAATGGATATGAAGTTAAAGTATCTTCTTGTATTTTATCAATATAATTTTGAAAACCTGTTGATAGAGATAAGATTAATGCAATTCCAATTATACCTATTGAACCTGCAAAGGATGTTAAAATGGTACGGCCTTTTTTGCTAAGCAAATTATTTAAACTTAATGAAAATGCTGTTAATCTAGACATAGATGATTTTCCTAAATTTTTATGTTGAGGATTTTCGTATTTTTCCTCTGGAATATATGGGTTACTATCTCCAGTTATTTTTCCATCTTTTAAATTTACTATTCTAGTAGAATATTTTTGTGCTAATTCTGGGTTATGTGTAACCATTATTACTAATCTATCTTTTGCAACTTCTTTCAAAAGTTCCATTACTTGAACACTTGTAGCAGAATCTAATGCTCCTGTTGGTTCATCTGCTAATAAAATGTCTGGGTTATTGACTAATGCTCTTGCAATAGCTACTCTTTGCATTTGACCACCAGATAATTGATTTGGTTTTTTATGTGCTTGCTCTTTTAAACCTACTTTTTCTAATGCTTCTAATGCTTTCTTTTTTCTATATTTTCTTGTTATTCCACTAATTGTTAATGCTAATTCAACATTTGTTAAAATATTTTGATGAGGAATTAGATTATAACTTTGGAATACAAATCCTATAGTATGATTACGATATGAATCCCAGTCTTTTGCTTTATATTTTTTTGTTGAAATATTATTTATAATTAAATCTCCTGTATCATAATGATCTAATCCACCAATAATATTTAATAAAGTTGTTTTTCCAGAACCTGATGGTCCTAAAATAGAAACAAACTCACTATTTCTAAAACTTAAATTTACATTATTTAAAGCTATTTGTATAAGGTCTCCAGTTTTATACTTCTTCGAAATATTTTTTAATTGTAGCATTTTTTTCCCTTTCATTAATAAAATAGCATTTTTACAATTCTATATTATTACAATTTTATAATTTTATATATTATAATATTTTGCTGATTTTTTCAATAGTTTCTAGAATTTTTTACAAAAAATTCATATTTAGTAAATTAAAAAAGTAAATTCTATTCAAATAAAAGTAAATAGATTTTAATTGTATTTTAATAGCTATTGTAAGATTAAAAGAAAGTTGTATAATAGTAAATATAGGTGCTTCTTGAGAAAGAAGGTATTTTATGAGTTTTAATGGAAAACATCTTTCTTTAGAAGATAGAAAAATTATTGAACAAAATATTTGCAAAGGATTAAGAAAATTTGAAACTGCTAAAGAGCTTAATAAAAGCCAATCTACAATAGGAAAAGAAATTAAAAACAATAGAAAATGTAAATATTCTCTAGTAGATACTCCTCCTTGGAATTGTAAATTTTTTAAAGATTGTATGGTTTGTACTAGCAAATGTGCTCAATTTCAAGAAATTTCTTGTTCCAGAAGAGATCGTTTTGTCGGTGCTTGTAATTGTTGCCCTAATATTAAAAAATGCAATCTTTCTAAATACTTTTACTATGCTAATGTAGCTCAAAAAAATTATGAGTATACTTTGAAAGATGCAAGAGAAGGTGTCAATTTGAATACTACCGAACTTTATGAATTAGCACATATCATTTGTCCTTTAATTAAGCAAGGTCAGTCAATTTACACAATTTTGCAAAATCATAAAGAAATTACTCAATGTGAAAAAACAATATATACTTACATAGAAATGGGCTTATTCAAAGATTGGGGTGTTACTAATCTTGATTTACGCAGAAAAGTTACTAGAAAATAAAAAAAGAAAAAACTTAAGAAAAGAGCTGAACCAGCAGACTATACAGGAAGAAAATATGATGACTATTTAGAATTTGTTAAGAACAATCCTTGTTCTCCAACAACTGAAATGGATACTGTATACAATCATCAAGAAGGTCCATATATTCAAACTTTTATCTTTGAAAATACTGGACTTATGATAGGTCTTTTAAAACAACATAAAACTGTGGAAGAAATGTCCGATTCTCTAAATTACTTTCAGGATATTTTATCTGATGAAATGTTTAAAAAATTATTTGGACTATTATTAACAGATAGAGGTTCCGAATTTGCCAAACCAAATCTTTTTGAGATAAACCATGAGACTGGTGAAATCAGAAGTAATATTTTCTATTGTGATGCTCAAATGGCAAGTCAAAAGCCTCATGTTGAAAACAATCACATCTTTATTCGTGATATTATTCAAAAGAAAAAGAGTATGAAAGATTTAACACAGGACAAGCTCGATTTAATGTTTTCTCACATTAATTCAGTACCTAGAAAATCATTAGGTGGTAAAACTCCTTATGAAGCATTTGAATTTTTCTATGGTAAAGAAACATTAGATAAATTACATATACAAAAGATAGAAAAAGATAAGGTCACCCTACAACCTTACCTTTTACAATAATTAAAATTTAACTATAACAAGAAGCACCTATGGCTAATTTAATATGCCTCTGTTGAGAGCACAAATCAAGTGAATAGAAATTAATCTTACACGAAAAAAAATTAGTTTAGATTCACTCGCTTAAAGTCGCCATTTTTTTCTTGTTTATATCTTCATTTTACACAAAAAACAAAGAAAAAGCAATCCTTTTTACTTAATTAAATCCCTTTAAATAGCTTTTAATCAGTAAATAGAATTTACTTTTTCTAATTATATTTTACTTTTTCAGTTGACCTATATATAAGTTATACTATAACAAAAAAATTTGATACTCTATTTAAATATATAATATCAATTATTTATATAAAAAAGATAAAAATTATTCTAATCCAAAACTAACTTCTAAAGCATCATTTAATTTATTTAATATATTAATATCATCTATATGACCTATTTTCTCTTTTAATCTACTTTTATCTATTGTACGAATTTGTTCTGTTAATACAACAGAATTGCTTTTAAGTCCACTTGTATTTTCTCCTATTTCTATATGTGTTGGTAATTTTGTTTTATTAGTTTGAGAAGTTATTGCTGCAGTAATTACAGTTGGGCTATATTTATTACCTAAATCATTTTGTATAATTATTACTGTTCTAATTCCACCTTGTTCTGAACCTACAACTGGACTTAAATCTGCATAAAACATATCTCCTCTTTTAACTATCATTTTCTTCACTCCTTAAATTCCTATATATCAAGTTTGTATATTTGTATTTTTATTTTCTTAGTTCAAAGTAAAGATTTGATATAATTTACATATTAATTAATCTTTACCTCATTATATAATATGTAAATTGTCGTTTTTTGTTTATTATCTTTTATTTCCATTTGAGTAGGTTTTGCAGTATTTTTATCTATATGTAATGTTTTTTCATGAGTATAAATATTTCCTGTATTACTTATTGTGTTCATAATTATTTCTGTGTCGTTTTCTTCAAAATTTGATTCATTGTTTTCTTTGTAATCAGATATAAAAGTTGATAAATCTAAACAGTTATTACCTAAATAACTATAATTTTCTAATATTTTATTTATGTTTAAACTACTATTTTCTATTTTTAAATTTGTTCCATCATTTTCTATTTTAACTCCTGCTATGTTACTTGGTTCAATGACCTCTTGCAAACTTATATTAGGTGCTTGATAATTTTGTTTTAATATATATTTATTACTGTTTTTGTTACTTGTGACTGTTACTGTTATTTGTGTTTCATAAGAACTAAGATTTAAAATATAATCTACGATTTCTTGACTGTTTTTATTATTACCAACTTTGTTATTTTTAACACTTTTTTTGAAAAAAATTAATCCACATACTGAAATTATTATTAAAATTAATAATATTAACCAATATTTTTTCTTCATTTTTATTACTTGTTCCTTTCTTAAGGAAAAATTTTATTCTTTCTCCTTATACAATATTGATTAATGTTTATTAATTTTGTTTGTAAAATATGTTATTTGATATTTGTTTTTTCTGATAAACAGGCAAAAAAAAAAACCTCTTTCGAGGAAAGAAATAATTTTCTTTTTGGACAAAAAAAGACGTTTCAAATTATCATAGTTTGAGCCATTTTATACAGGCCCAAAACCTGCTCATATGTATCCAACGCATATATAATTGCGTTTATACAATTCCATAAACTCCAACACACAGTTGCTATCGCAATAGTAAACAATATTACTTGAACAATATCAAGTATTCCCATGCCTTCTATTGCAATCTTTACAGACGCAATTAGTAAACAGAGTGTTTCCAGCAATACCTGGATAATTAGCAAACCTATCACCGTTCCAAGGGTCACTTCTTTTTCCCCTGCTATAACTAAATAGATGATAAAGAACACCACTATTGCAATAAATTGGATAATATTACATATAGTGTACATAACTTTCTTTTTGTCCATTTTAGTCCTCCCTAATTCTTTTTTGGTTGATAAAGCGAATAATATGTTAAAACTAAAAGGTTAGAGGATCTTCCCTCTCACTAATTAGTAAAAAAAGGAAATAAGTGACACAGGATATTCCTATATCAATTTAATTATATCATATTTACATAATTTTTTCAAATATTGTGTGTTTTTTACAGGGATTAGCTTTCTATATTTTTTTATATCTTCTACAATCTACTTTTCCTTTTAAATATGTAACTAATTTTTCACCACATATCAAATTTTCTTTTTGTTGTTTATTAAGCGTTTTTATATAATATTCCAATTTACAAGCTAATGATTTTTCTTTACTTTTCCATGCTATTTCTAATTTTATCGCATTATGTGATTTAGTATATTTAGCTCCATTTTTATCTTTAGATAAATGTTCATTTATTCTTTTTTCTAAATTATTTGTCATGCCTGTATAAATAGAGTTATCTGAACATCTTAACATATATGTGTAATACATTTTATTTTCTCCTACACTTCTATTTCTTTAAATACTTTTCCTAATAATTCATTTATTACTAAATTTGCTTTATTATCATAAGGTGTTGTTTCTTTATTAATTAATACTAAATTTCTACCTCTAAAATAATTTATTAGTCCACTCGCAGGATATACTGTTAAAGATGTTCCTGCTACTATTAGCAAATCTGCATTCATTATAAAACTTATTGCTTTTTCTAATGTATTTTCATCTAATCCTTCTTCATATAACACAACATCTGGCTTTATTATTCCTCCACAAGTGCATGTAGGTATATCTTTACTATTAAATACATATTCTGCATCGTAAAATTTTTTACATTTCATACAATAATTTCTTAATACACTTCCATGTAATTCATAAACATTTTTTGCTCCAGCTTTTTGATGTAATCCGTCTATGTTTTGTGTAATTATTGCTTTTAATTTTCCATTACTTTCAAGTTGTGCTAATTTTATATGAGTTATATTGGATTCGTATTTTAATGAATTCATTTTGTCTTTATAAAATTTATAGAATTCTTCTGTATGTTTGATAAAAAATGTATGACTTAGTATTTCTTCTGGTGGATAATCATATTTTTGATTATATATTCCGTCTTTACTTCTAAAGTCTGGTATTCCACTTTCTGTAGATACTCCTGCACCTCCGAAAAATACTATATTGTTGCTTTCATTTACTAGTTGTTTAAATTGTTGGATTTTATTTTCCACTTTTTATATCATTCCTTTCTGATGCACATATTAGTTTATATTGTACTATCAAAATCATATTTATTCAAATAATATTTATAAATAGTTAAAAAAAATAAAGCCTCAAATTCAAGGCTTTTCTTTTGGTGGCTTGAAGTGGAATCGAACCACTGACACAGGGATTTTCAGTCCCTTGCTCTACCGACTGAGCTATCAAGCCATTTATTATATTAGGATATGTTTATTGGACATATCCTAATTAGTTTTGGCGACCTGGAACGGGCTCGAACCGTCGACCTCTAGCGTGACAGGCTAGCGTTCTAACCAACTGAACTACCAGGCC
>CALXHG010000022.1 GCA_944388045.1 uncultured Clostridia bacterium
TTTATTTTTTCCTTTTCAGCCTGTAATTTGTTTATAATTTTATCTTTAGCAGATAATTTACTTTTTAGATTACTAATTTCATCATCTTTTAACTCTAACTGATATTTTAGAGAACGATTTTCTTGTGCTATTTCAAAAGAATTATGTTCAAAATCTTTAATCACCATATTTAAGTCATTTACACTTCTAACTGTTTTAGTAATATCTTTTACATCTTTAGTATAATTTTTTAGTTTTTGGACATCCTCGTTTGAAATAACCATATTATTTTTATTCATTAGAGTAGGTTTTAAATTATCTAATATTTCATTTATGTCTTTACTTGTATTTTCTACTTTTTGAGTCTGTTCATTAGCTTTTGCAAGTTTTTGTTCTTTTTGCTCTGGAAGACTAAATCCTTCACGTGCTTGGTCTTCTGTTGATACTCTCATATATAGCCCACATTTTTTCTTTTCTTCGTTCAATTTTTTAACCTCCAATCTAACAAAAAAGAGACATCAAAGTACAATACGAGTACCATTGACATCTCTTAAATCCGTTTATCACAAAATAAAATACAATATAATTGTAATATAATATAAATTTTTCAAAGTACACGTAATTGTATAATTCTTTACGAACAACTATACATAATCAATTGTCTATATTATATCACGATTTAAGGAAATGTCAATTATTTACAATTATATATTTTTCAAATATTTTTCTAACTCTGATAACTTAATCTTTTTAGTCAAATTTGAGATATACACATCATTTGAATAATTAAAAACTAAAAAAGTAATATTTTTAATAATTACTCTATGTGGCTCTATATATGTAAGGTTAGTTTTTTCAATTTTCCTAATGCAACCATTAATAAAAGTAGGAGTAACTTTAGAAAATTCACATATAAATTCAATTCGCTGTTTTAGACATTCTTCAAATTGTAGTTCTTGTTTAATTATCTTCATTTACTTGCACCATCCTTTCGATTGGATGATTTTAATATTGTTTTTAGGCAACAAAAAAATCAACCAGATTTTATTTTCTGATTGATTTTGTATCAACTCTGTTCTATTAGTTCGAACAGAAACGTCATTGGTGCGGATGACAGGAATCGAACCTGCACGCCGTTGGCACTGGTTCCTAAGACCAGCGCGTCTGCCAGTTCCGCCACATCCGCAATTCAATATATTTATTTACTTGACAAACTTTATTTTATCATACTATTATTTTTATTGTCAAGGATTTTTTGCAAATTTCTCAAATTTTGTGTTATCGAAATTGCATTTAACTTTTTTTATATATTTATATATGTTTAAAAATTATCTTTATTTTTTATGTAATTTAAATATGTTTAAAAATCATATTTACTTTTTTATAAATTAATAATTCCATTATTACCATATAAACTTTTTATACTTATATTACTCTTTTGAAGTTTTTTTCTTATATTTTTAAATGTATCCCTAACATATAAATTAGCTTCTAATAAATCTTTTTCTCTATATTTTTCATAATTTTCCCTCCAAATTAATTCTATTCTGCCTGTTTCAACTTCAAAGTCATTGATAATAATTCCATTAAAACGTATAGAATCTATTTTTATATTTTCTTCAATACTTATAATAATTGCTTCATCATATATTTTATATTGATTTAGAAGTTCTTTATTAAAATCCATATTTATAATAATTTGTGATTTTAATAAACTTTTATTTTTGTTGTTTGTAACAACAATTAAAACCCCTTCTTTTTCATATATTTCTTTTTCTATTTTTTTTAATTTTTCAATATGATTTGTAACAATAACTAATTTTTTATATTGTTTAGAAAGTATTTTTATAATTTCTATTGATAATTCTGTTATTTCGTTTAATGTAATTGCAATTTCAGTTTCTTCTTTATGTATTTCTTTTCTTACAATTATATAATTAAGAATCTCTAATGTCATTTGCTTTTTCAACCATCTTCCATCAAATATGTTAATATTATTGGCATATAAATTATTCAGTAACTTTTCATTTTCTAATAATGATTTATCTAATACAATATTATTCACATCTTGTTTTTGTAATTTGTTTACAAATTTTTTTATATTTTTTTCACAATCTAAATTAAAATAAAGTTTTATATCATCATTTTCAATTTCTATTCTTCTACCAAATATTTTTTGTTTATCCATTTTTTCTACATAATAAGTTCTCATTAGAATCACCTCAATTAATAATATGTTTAAATCAAAGATAATATTACTTTTTCATAAAATCCTTGTTTTTTTTGATATTTTATGGCATAATAAGTATATTGAATTTGAAAAGAGGATGTTTTAAAATGAACCATAATTTAAAGAAATTAGAATATGACAAAATATTAGAAAAATTATCACATTTTTGTAAAACTTTTATAGGAAAAAAAATAGCTAAAGAATTACGTCCTTTGCATGATGTTAACGAAGTTCAAAAAAATTTAGATGAAACAAATCAAGGTGTTGTTCTTATTCAAAGAAATAGTTGTCCACCTATAGACGAAATTGCTGATATTACATTTTATTTAAAGATTTTAGATGGATGTGGTACTTTAAGTATAAAAGCTTTAATTGATTTAAAAAATATTTTACAAATGGCAGAAAATTTAAAAAAATATTTTGCACAAGACTTTCTAGCGACTTCTGATTTTTCTGCCTTAGAATATTATTTTAATTGTTTGTATGTAAATCAAGATATAGTTTCAATTATGGACAAATCTATAATTGATGAGGATACAATTGCAGATTCTGCATCTAGCAAACTAAACCAAATTAGAAAAAAAGAAAAAAATATTGAACAAGATATAAAATCTAAATTGAATTCAATTTTACATTCTTCAACATATTCAAAATACATGAGAGAAAATCTTGTTACTATTCGTAGTGGACGCTTCGTTATTCCTGTAAAAGAAGAATATCGTTCTAATATTAAAGGATTTGTACATGATATTTCTAGCAGTGGTTCTACTGTTTTTATTGAACCTTTATCTGTTTTTGAGTTGAATAATGAACTTTCTAATTTACGTATTGAAGAAGAACAAGAAATCGAAAAAATTTTACAAAATTTAAGTTGTTTATTTTATCCTTATACAAATGAATTAACAAATAATGTAAATATGATTGGGCAATTAGATTTTATTTTTGGAAAGGCAAGATTTTCAATTGATTTAAATTGTTCTACACCAGAAATTAATACAAAAAAACAAATCAATTTTATTAATGCTCGCCATCCTTTAATACCTTCTGATAAAGTTGTACCAATTTCTGTTGAAATTGGTACAGACTTTAGAACATTAATTATAACTGGTCCAAATACTGGCGGAAAAACTGTTACATTAAAAACTATTGGTTTATTATCTGCAATGGCTTGTAGTGGATTAAATATTCCAGTAGATGAACATTCTAGTTTTTTTGTTTTTGATTATATTTTTGCAGATATTGGTGATGAACAAAGTATTAGTGAATCATTGAGTACATTTTCCTCACATATGAGTAATATTGTAAATATAACAAATTTAGCTACAACTAATAGTTTGATTCTGGTAGATGAATTAGGTTCAGGCACTGATCCTTTAGAAGGAGCTAATCTTGCTATAAGTATTTTACAATACTTTTCTGAATTAGGAGCTATAACAGTTGCTACATCTCATTACCAAGAATTAAAACAATATGCTTTAGTAACTCAAAATTTTAAAAATGCAAGTGTTGAATTTGATATAGAAAAATTACAGCCAACTTACAGACTTTTAATTGGCATTCCTGGCAAAAGCAATGCTTTTGCAATTAGTAGAAAATTAGGATTAGATGAAAATATTATTAAAAGAGCTTCATCAATGATTGATAAAAATTCTATACATTTAGAGGATTTATTAAAAAAAATTTATGATACTAAATCAGAATTAGAAAAAGAAAAAGCTTTAACTGATAAATATTTACAAGAAATTCAAGAGTTAAGAAATAAGCTATCTGCTCAAAATAAAGATTTAGAAGAACATAAAAAAGAATTTGTTTCAAAAGCAAAACAAGAAGCAAAAGAAATTTTGTTAGATGCAAAAGAAACTGCAAATTCTATTATTAAAAATATTCAATCAAATTCTTCTGCATCAGAAGCTAATAAATTGAGAAACAATTTAAATAAAAAAATTTCAGATTTAACTGATAGTAAAAAAGAAATATTAGTTAATAATCCTATTTCTAAAGATAAAATTAAACCAGGATTAACTGTTTATGTGACAAATTATAATTGTGATGGAATAATTTTATCTAATGTTTCAAAAACTGATGATGTTCTTGTTCAAATTGGAGCAATGAAACTTAAAATTGATATAAAATTTTTACAAGAAAAAAATTCTTCTAGTAAAAATAAAAAAGAATATGATTATTCTCAACATTCTGAACAATTAAAGTCAAAATATGTTAGTTCAGAAATTAATGTTATTGGCTTAACTGTTGATGAGGCAATTCCTCTTGTTGACAAATATTTGGATGATTGTTTTATGTCAAAAATTTCACCAGTTCGTATAGTTCATGGTAAAGGAACTGGAGCATTACGTAATGGAGTCCATAAATATTTAAAGACTAATAAATATGTTGAATCTTTTAGACTTGGAACTTTTGGAGAAGGTGAAATGGGAGTTACTGTTGTTAATTTAAAACTTTAATAATTGTATTTTAAGTTAAGAATAAGAAAAAGTTGGTATACTATTATATCAACTTTTTTTCTACAATTTCATTTTGATTTTTGTAAATTGAATTTGCTGGAACAACACCTCTTACTGAAGATAAAGGATATATATTTGTGTGTGCTCCAACAATTGTTCCTGGATTTAACACACTTCCACATCCAACTTCTACTTCATCTCCTATCATAGCTCCAATCTTTTTAATACCTGTCTCTATTTTCTCATTACCTTTTTTTATTACAACTAGTTTTTTATCAGATTTTACATTTGATGTTATTGAGCCAGCTCCCATATGTGATTTATACCCTAATATTGAATCTCCAACATAATTATAATGTGGAACTTGAACATTATCAAATAAAATAACATTTTTTAATTCAGTTGAGTTACCAACAACACAATTATTCCCTATAATTGCTTTTCCTCTGATAAATGCACAATGTCTTATTTCTGCATTTTCCCCTATTATAACTGGTCCTTTTATATATGCAGATGGGTATATTGTTGCACTTTTGGCAATCCATATATTCTCTCCTTTTTGTTCATATATGTTTTTATCTAATTTCTTTCCCATTTCAATAATAAAATCATTTATATGTGGCAAAACTTCCCATGGATATTCATATTTGTCTAGTAAGTCTTTTGCAATTGTATAATTTAAATTATATAAATTTTTAATTTTACATTCTTCCACTTTAATTATCTTCCTTTCATCATGACATTGGGGTTAGCATTGGGGTCAGACCCTAATCAATATATTATAATTTATGGATTAGAGTTTAATTCCAATAAGTTACCCAATAATGTGTTATTATTGATTAGGGTCTGACCCCAATGCTATGTTATAATTTATGAATTAGAGTTTGATTTCAATAAGTTACCCAATAATGTGTTATTATTGATTAGGGTCTGACCCCAATGCTATGACCCCAGTGTTAACTAATGTTATTTTTTTCTTTTATTCCAATATTTTTCATAAAGTTCTTTGGCTGTTTTTGGACTATCTACACCTTCTGCATTTTTTACTGGTGCAAAATCATCTTCTCTTTTTCCTCTTAAAATTGCAATATCATCAAAAAATTCAAATGCATCAAATATGAATGATTCGAATTTATATGAATTTGGTTGTTGTGGAATTATCTCTTTTCCGTTTTCATCTATATATGAATTTTTCTTAAATGCACTATGATACATTAATATTTCTTTACTAATTTTTTCTATTGCATCAATAGTATATAAATTACACATTATATGTGATTCACCAAACTTTAGTTCTCCATCACTATCTACTTCTTCAGCCATTTCTTCTGGTAATTCTGAATATTCTATTACTTTTGGATGACCATTCATTTTACAGAATACTCCAACTTTTTCATGTGGATTTGCTTTAACAACTGATTTTGATGCAATTTCTACGCCTTCTGATATTGCCATTCCAAGCAATGTTACATCAACCATTTTTAAAAGAGCATTATCAACTGGTCCTATAAATACCCATTTTATACCTTTTTCTTTCATATCTGTTAAACATCCGCTTCTTCTTAAAGAAGAATATGTACCACCATTTCCATCTGATGCTTCTTTTATTTTATAATTTTTTCCCACCATCAATTTTCCATTTATGTCAACAATAGGGAGTTCACTTTGCATAAAAATTTTTACATAATTTTTATCATATCCAAAGTAATTATTTTTTTCTAAAAATTCAATTGTTTCTTGGTTATTTTCTTTACTTGTCATTATATACCAGTTAATTGTTACTCCATATTTTTTATTAGCATCTTTTAAATTATCAACTAAAATTTCAAATAAATATTTACCTTTTCCATAAACATCTAATTTAAATGTTCCTTTTGGTCCATTGTGTCCAAGTCTTGTTCCTTGACCTCCAGCCATTGTTACAACTGCATATTCCCCATTTTTCACTACTTGCTTACCTAAATTGTCAAATTTATTTTTTTGTTCTTTTGTAAGTTTCGCTTTGTCTAAATATTTTAAAGCTTCTATTTTACTTTCTTTAAATTCAATTGGTCTTTTTGTATTATTATAAAGTTCTGTAATTTGATGTAAATCTATTTTTTGTATTTGTTTAAATAATGTCTCCTCTTGATTTTTATTTAATTTATCAAAATATTTTATAATGTGTTCTTGGTTATATTCCTTTAATAAGTCCTCAATTTCTTGTCTTTTATCCATTTTATTTTTCTTTCCTTTCCTTAAGAGTCATTAGTTGTTATTTAATACTTTCATTTTAAATAATATAATTTATTATAACAGGTTATAAATTTTTTAACCTAGTTCATCCCTATTTTATTATATGTTTCTTAACGTTCCTATTCTATCATATTTTTTTTTTTTTTGCAAGATTTATCATATTTATTAAGAATTACCATATATATTAGTAAAAGTTTAGTTTGTCTTAAACAAAAGTATTTTTAGAATTGATTAGATTTAATAAAATCTATTCAATTATAGTAAGAGGAGGTATTTAAATGGATAATGTAGGCTTATATCAAGATATAGCCAAACGAACTGATGGAGATATTTATATAGGAGTAGTGGGTCCTGTAAGAACTGGAAAATCTACATTTATTAAAAAGTTTATGGATTTATTAGTTATTCCTAATATAGATAATGAATACAAAAAAGAAAGAGCAAAAGATGAACTTCCACAAAGTGCAGGTGGTCGTACAATAATGACTACTGAGCCAAAGTTCGTTCCAAATGAGGCTGTAGAAATTACTATAGATAAAAATTTAAAATTAAAAACTCGTTTAGTTGATTGTGTTGGATATTTAGTTGATAATGCAATTGGATATTTAGAAGATGATATGCCGAGAATGGTTAAAACACCATGGTCTGAAGAAGAAATTCCTTTTGAAACAGCTGCCGAAATTGGTACAAAAAAAGTAATAGAAGAACATTCTACAATTGGAATTTTGGTTACAACTGATGGTTCTATAACAGATATTCCTCGTGATGATTATATTAAAGCAGAAGAAAGAGTTGTAAATGAATTACGTGCTTTGCACAAACCTTTTATTATATTATTAAATTCTGCAAATCCTAATACACCAGAAACTAAACAACTTGCAGTACAACTATCTGACAAATATCATGCAAAAGTTATGCCTATTAATTGCGAAAATTTAACAGTAGATGATATTAATTCAATGTTTGCAAGTTTATTATATGAATTTCCTGTTGAAGAAATAAAAATTAGTTTTCCAAAGTGGGTAAATTCATTGGATTATAATCACCCATTAAAATCAAAATTATTTGAACAAATAAAAAATGCTTTTATAGATGTTTCTGCATTAAAGGATATTTCTAATTGTATATCAACAATAGAATCAACAGACATAATTTCCAAAACTTTTATTGATAATATAATGTTAGGTACAGGAAAAGTTTGTATAACTATTAATTTAAAAAATGAATTATTTTATCAGGTTCTTTCAGAAATAACTGGAATTGAGATAACAAATGAAGGCGAACTATTTGCAATTATGCATGATTTGGCAGATATCAATAAAAAATATGCTAAAATTTCTTCTGCTCTAGAAGATGTAAAAACAAAAGGTTATGGAATTGTTACACCTTCTATTGATGAATTAGTTTTAGAAGAACCAGAAATGGTAAAACAAGGTTCAAGATTTGGTGTAAAATTACGTGCTACAGCTCCATCAATACATTTAATTCGTGCTAACATTGAAACAGAAGTTTCTCCTATTGTTGGTTCTGAAAAGCAATCTGAAGAATTAGTTGATTATCTACTTTCTGGTTTTGAAAATGATCCAACAAGTATTTGGAGTTCAAATATTTTTGGAAAAAGTTTGCATGAACTTGTTAATGAAGGTTTACAAACAAAACTTGCCAAGATGCCTGAAGAAGCTCAAATTAAATTGCAAGAAACCTTAGAACGTATTGTAAATGAAGGCTCTGGTGGCTTAATTTGCATTATTCTTTAACAGTTTAGAATATATCAATAAAGATGAAGATTTTAACACAATTTGTGCTAAAACCTTCATCTTTATTATGATTAACTTTAATACTGCTATTCTTGAACTTGATAATCTTCAATATTTGGTTCATAAAATACAGCTTCATCTATATTATCAAAATTATATTCTATTTCTGTAGTTACAGCTCCATCTTCTGTCCTAACACATAATCCAGTGTCTTTTTCTACATATATATCTATTATTGAATTATCAAATAAATTAGATGTTGATAAGAAATTACTTATTAAATAAATTGGTTTCTCATTATATTCTGTTTTTTTAATGTTTGAAATCATACTATTGAACAATTTTATAAAAAAGTTATTTGACTTTAATAAATTCGGAATTTCTGCTTTCATATCAGC
Source organism: uncultured Clostridia bacterium (assembly GCA_944388045.1). Lineage (GTDB taxonomy): Bacteria > Bacillota > Clostridia > TANB77 > CAG-508 > CAG-269. The sequence continues at coordinate 9,062 of CALXHG010000022.1, forward strand.
TTGAGTTCCAAGTTTTGCAATAGCTGATTCTTCTGTATCTATATATATATTAGATTTTTCATCAGTTATATATTCTGATATTACAGTAATTTCTCCATTTTCGTTTTTTTCTAAAAATATAAATTCTTTATTATCTTTTTTGTAATAATCTGTAAATGTTGTATTCATATTGTCATTATTTATTTCAGATGTTTTTATATAAAATTCATTTTTAGAAACATATGCTTCTATGTTCTTTTGTAAATTATTGATTATGATAAAATTTCTAATTGTATGTATTAATCCTAGTACAATAAATAAAATTATTAAAATCATAATTATTAAAATTATTTTTTTCTTTTGCTTTTTCATAAATTTTCCCTCTCTTTTATTTTTTTAACAAAGTTATTATAGTATATGTTGTTAATTTTGTCAAACTTTATATAAATGTTCAAAAATTGTATTTACGTTCTATGTATTTATAGTATTTTAACAATTAAATAATTTTTTGCACAATAATTTTATTAAGCAAAATTATTGTGCATTTATCTGGGTAAATTTATTTATACCTTTTATTTTTTATTAACAGCAATAACATTTCTTTTTTCTAATACCTTTTTTGCAACATAATAGCAATATTAAAGAAATTATTAATAATATTAATAATGTTATTAGTAGAACAATTACTGCACCTAAAGTTAAAGCAGCAACTACTCCAACTAGACTTTGTACTAATACTCCTAAAAAGAAAAATAATATTAAAGATATTAATGCTGTAATAATATATAAACATGTGCAATCTTTCTTTTTACAATCATTTTTACAATATATATCTATATCTGATTCCATATATAATCACTTTCCTTTTTTATTTATTTAGGTTTTTTAGGTTTTACCTATAAACCATTTAATGTATTATTCAAATTTTACCTTTTCAAATATTAAAAATTATTAAAAAGCTTAAAATAATCTTAATACATTAATATATCATATGTTTTTTTATTTTTTCTTGTTACTAATATATTATGTAAAAAAGTTTTCCTTGTAATTTCTAGTTAAATGTAGTATAATAATTTCATTATAAAAAATTAATGAAAGAATTTTTTAATATAAACAAAAAATATATTAAAAAAATTATATGAGGATTTTAAAAGTGAAAATATTAAGTATAGATACTGCAAGCAATTTATGTACAGTTGCAGTATTAGAAAATTCTACTTGTTTAACTGAAATTACTATTGATGATGCAAGAAATCATTCAGAAAAAATAATGCCTGTAATTGAAAATGCTTTAAATAAAACATCTATCGATATAAATGATATAAATTTAATAGTTTGTGATAAAGGTCCAGGTTCTTTTACTGGAATAAGAATTGGAATAGGTACAGTTCTTGCTTTTAAAGATAGTTTAAATATTCCTTGTATTGGAATCTCTTCTTTAGAAGCTTTAGCCTACAATGTTAAAAATAATGGAATAATTTGTTCTCTTATTGATGCAAAAAATGATAATGTTTATTTTGGATTATTTGAAAAAAATACTATTTATAAACAAATTGAAGATTTTAATTTTCTAAGAATAGATGAAATTGTTCCTAAATTAAAGAAATATAGTTCTATCACTTTCGTTGGTGATGGAGCTTTAGAACATCAAAGATTTTTAAAAGAAAATTTTATTGATTGCTATTTTTGTGATAAAAATAATTTAAGTAGTTATTCATTAGGAATTGCTGGTTTAAACAAATTTAATAATAAAATAGAATCAAATTTAATACCCTTATATTTAAGAAAATCTCAAGCAGAACGTGCATTGTTAAAAAACAATAGCGAAATTTCTTAAACATTTTATATTTATAACATTTCATATATTTACAAACTTCCTACAAAAGATATTTAAAATATTAAATTATTATATTCAATAGCTGTAACATTTATCATAAGCACAAAAAGAACATAGGATAATTTTTTGTTTAAATCACATTAATAAATGTTGTAGAAAGAAAGGAATTGTAATATGGAAATAACAAATATGACTTTAGATGATTTAGAATTAATGAAAAATACCTTGTATTCAGATTTTGATAATTTTTGGAGTTATAATGTTTTAAAACAAGAATTAGAAAACGAAAAAACTAAATATATTATTGCCAAAGAAAACAATGAAATTGTTGGATTTGCTGGTATACTAATTGTTTTAGATGAAGCTACATTAAATAATATTGTTGTAAAGAAAAGTCATAGATGTCGTGGAATTGGTGGAGAATTATTAGAAACTTTAATTGACTTATGTGAAGAACTAAATCTTAAATCACTTACATTAGAAGTAAATGTAGAAAATACTCCTGCAATTAATCTATATAAAAAATTTGGTTTTAAAAATCAAGGAATTAGAAAAAAATATTATAAAAATTCAACAGATGCTTATATTATGACAAAAGCGGATTTTTAGAACAATAGCGGACTTTTAAGACATTTTATATGTTTATAACATTTTAAAGTCCGCGTTATTGTTCGTGTGCCAAATTTTACGTTAGTAAAATTTGTGTGCATCTGTTGTTCTATTATACAATCTACAAAAAAACAGCTTTACTATAAAAATTTATAATAAAGTTGTTTTTTACATTTAACAAGTATTAAATAAATTTTTCAATTTTTAAAATTGTTCTTCCACTTTTAGTTTGTCCTATTTTTTCTTTTATAATAAATCTGCCCTTTCCTCTAATTGTAATAATATCTCCTTCTTTTATTTGCTTTGTTTTTTTAGTTTCTACTTGAAAATTTATAAAAACTCTTTCCATATTTATTATTTCTAGAGCCTTATTTCTAGAACACCTAGCAAGTTCTGATATAATATTATCTAGCCTTAATGATGATACGATTATCTCTAGTTCTTCTTTTCTTATTTCTACATTTCTTAAGTTTTGTATATTTTCTAAAGTAATTATTGATTTTGAAAAACGAGTTAATTCTTTTAAATTTTCCAATAAAAATTTAGATATTTCTTTATCTATAATTATATCTGCTCCATTATTATCTACTATTATGTCTCCAACTTTTTCTCTTTTAACTCCAAGTTTCATTACTCCCCCAAGATAATCTCTATGTGTATATTTTCCTTTTAAATCATCCGGTAATTGTATTCTTATTATTTGAATAATATTTTGTATGTTCTTTTTTACAACTTGTTCATTAAATTTTTCTGGATAAAATATAAAAATTTTTCTTTCTGCCTCTTCAAATCCTCCAGTTAAAATATAGTTACTTACCCCTTGTTTGTGAATAAAATTTTGTACTAATTTTATTTGTGACATATCTAAAAAATCTGTATATTCAATTTTATTTTTCTTATCTGTGTTTTCAGCTTTATCAAAAATTTCTGCTAATAGCATTTTTTCTTCTTTATTTTTATATTCATTTAATATTTCTCTATTCATTTTAATTTTTTGTATAAAAATCTATATTATACAAATTTCTCCTTATATACATATATTTAAAATTCTTTTTCTATTTCGTCTTTATCTGTTACTCCAATAAATGTTTTTGTTGGCATTCCCTTTTTAAAAACCATCATTGTTGGAATGCTCATAACATTATATTTTGCAGATAATTGTTGATTTTGGTCAACATCTATTTTTACAAATTTTACATTTGTATATTCTTCTGCCATTTTATCTATAACTCCTGCCATCATTTTACATGGCATACACCATGTTGCAAAAAAATCAACAAATACTGTTTGTTCAGATTTTAACACCTCTTTATCAAATTGTTCTGTTCCTTTAATTTCTAATATTTCCATATTAATCACTTTCCTTTCTCGTATTATATATTTATAAATTTTATTAACATATATATTTTTATGCTTAATTTTTTAAGTTTTAAAAATAACTATATATTAATGTATTTTTAAATACTTAATAACACTTAAACCTGCCACCATACCATCATCTACTGCTTTAGAAATTTGTAAAGTTCCACCTATACAATCTCCACAAGCAAAAATTCCTTTTATATTTGTTTCCATATTTTCATCTACTTTTATTTTATTATCATTTAATATTATTCCCAATTTTCTTGCAAAATCACTACTATCTGCAGAACCTTGAGCAATAAATGCTCCATCTATTTTTAAATCTGTTCCATCATTAAATTCTACTTTTTCTATTTTATCTTGACCAGCAAATTCTTTTATTGGTTTAGAGTTTATTTCTACATTATCTCCTCTTATTTGTGGTCTTTCTGCTCCATTTGTTAATATAATTAATTTACTTACAATATTAATTAAATCATTTGCTTCTGAAACTGCATAACTACCATTTCCAACAACAGCAACTGTTTTGTTCTTATAAAAAAATCCATCACATATAGCACAATAACTTATACCTTTTCCTTCAAATTCTTTTATCCCCTTTATTTTTGGAGCATTTTTCTTTGTTCCTGTTGCTAAAATTATAGATTTTGTAAGATGTGTTTTTACATTTGTAATAACTTTAAAACCATCTGCACAAAATTCTATTTTTAATACTTCTTCATTTTTTACGTCAATTCCTAGTTTTTCTGCTTGCCTAATTCCATTATAATATAATTTATCTCCTGTTATACCATCTATAAATCCATAATAATTTTCAATTTTTGTAGCTTTTTGTAATGCAGATTCACAATTATGAATTATTAGAGTTTCTAAATTTCCTCTTTTGGCATATATACCAGCAGTTATTCCTGCTGGTCCTGCTCCTATAATTATAGTATCATACATAAACATTCTTTCCTTTTTGCATATTTTTTATATAATATCCTATTTTTATTTAGTTATAATTCAAGAACAATAGCGGACTTTTTTGGACATTTTATATATTTATAACACTTTAAAGTCCGCGTTATTGTTCGCGCGCCAAATTTTACAAAGTAAAATTTGTGTGCATCCGTTTGAGCGAAGCTCTTTTATTGAATAGGAAAAAGCGATTTTTCCTATTCAATAAAAAATTTAATATATATCCATTTATATTTAAACATTTTTATTTTTATACATTTGTAAAGCTTCTTTTAAACTAATTTTACTTCCATAATTTAGTATTGCTTGAGAATATATCTTTATAGAAATTTTTGCAACTACAAATATTGTTATTACAAGTATTGCAATTGATACTATTAATTCTGTTGGTGTTGCAATTCCCATCATTACTCTAAATGGCATACAAAATGGTGATGATATTGGTAAAATTGCTGCAATTTGGTTTAAGTTACTTGTTGGGTTCATCATTGTAAAATATGATAAATAAAATCCTATAACTGCTATAATTGCAACTGGTCCATTTGCGGATTGAACATCTTCTGGCTTACTTACTGTAGAGCCTGTAAGTGCATATAGTAAAGCATAAACTGCATATCCAAATACAAAATATACCAGTGTAACTAATCCTAAAAATGGTGTTATATTGTCAAAATCTATTATTCCATCTAATATTCCTTCTTCTAAGAATAGTGCATTAGAAATTAATGCTGTTGCAATAATTGCAACTATTTGTATTATTCCTACAATTCCTATTCCAATTGTTTTTCCTAATACAATTGTTCTTGGTGTAGTTGATGTAACAAGTGTTTCTATTATTTTTGATGTTTTTTCTGTTGTTATAGAGCTTGATACTTGATATGCACAGAAATATATTGCATAAAATAATACTAAAGATATTAACATTATTACAAATGGATTTCCTTGTACTTCCTGTTCTTCTGTTTGTTTCATCTCAAAAGCAAAATTTGGTGTAATACTTTGTATTTGTTCTGGTGTTAATCCCAGTTTTGAAATTTGTAAATTACTATATAAACTTGTAAGTGCATTTACCAAACTTTCTGGTACTGAATTTACCATTGATAAATTTTTTACTATATATTCTAAGTTTATTTGATTTTCTTTTTTACTTATAACTATTGCTTCATCTAATTCTTTATTTTCTATTTTTTGTTTGATATTATCAAAGCTTAAATTTTCATTTGATATAGTAAAATTATATCCCAAGCTCATTTCATTTAAATTTGTTAATGTATTTTCAAAAATATTTTCTGAATCTACAATTAACATTTTTGTTTCAAAGGCACTTGCACCTGAATTTGAGTCTCCTGATTCTGGAGTATTCTTTCCTGTAATTAAGTCCATTATATTAGGTATATTAAATCCAATAACAATAAATAATAAAATTATTAAATTTGAAATAATAAAAGATTTTCTTTTTATCATATCTTTTATTGTAAATTTTGCAACTATAAATAAATCTTTCATTTTAAAATCCATTCCCTTCTATTTTCTCTAAAAAGACATATTACTATGTTCATTATTTCTAACTATAATACATAAATTGCTAGAAAGTATTTCTTTCAAATTATTGTCCAACTTTTTCTATAAATATGTCATTTAAACTTGGTCTCTTTAATTCAAACTTATTAATTTTATAATTATTATTTACTAAATTTTTCATTAAAGTATATGCATCATCTTCGTCTTTAATTTCTATTTCATAATTTCTGTCTACTTGTTTTATTAATTTCATATTCTGTTTTTCTATTTCTTTAGATATATCTTTTTCTGTATCTATTTCTAGTCTGTTGGCTTTATATGAGTTTTTTATTTCTTGTAAATTTCCTTTTAATACTGTTTTTCCTTTATTTATAATAACTATATCTTTACAAAATTCTTCTATTGAAGTCATTTGATGGCTTGACATTACTATATATTTTCCTTTTTCAACTAATTCTAAAATGACTTCTTTTAACATTTCTGTATTTACAGGGTCTAAGCCACTAAATGGTTCGTCCAAAACTATTAATTCTGGATTATGTAATATTGATATTATAAATTGAATTTTTTGTTGATTTCCTTTTGATAATTTTTCTGCTGTCATGTTTTTGTATTCATCAACTTTTAATCTTCCCATCCAATAATCAATTTCTTTTGTTGCATCTTCTTTTTTCATTCCTTTTAATTCTGAGAAAAACAATAATTGTTCATATATTTTTGTTTTTGGATAAATCCCTCTTTCTTCTGGTAAATATCCAAAATTTATATTTTTTCTTTCTACTGGTTTTCCATTCCATGTAATATTTCCAGAATCCTTTTTTAATATTCCTAAAATCATTCTTATTGTAGTAGATTTTCCTGCACCATTTGTTCCAAGTAAGCCAAATACACCTGGCTCATTTATTTCAAAACTGATGTTATCTACTGCTAATTTGCTACCAAAATGTTTACTAACATTTTCAACTTTTAACCCCATAATATTCTCCCTATTTAACATAAAATTTCATTAATATTACTTATTAATTTGAAGTATATAATTTTAATAAATCCTAAGTCTTGTAACAATTTACATTGTGAATAATAAAGTTTTATTTACAATTAAATTATAACATAGTCTTTATTTGATTTTGTTAAAGGTTCGCTTCCACCTTTTCCAACTAATACTGTATCTTCTATTCTTACTCCATATTTTCCTGCTACATATATTCCTGGTTCATCTGTTACTACCATATTTTCTTTTAACATATTTTCTGACCTAATGCTTATTGTTGGAGCTTCATGTATATCTAACCCTACTCCATGACCTAAAGCATGAATTAAATCATAATTATTTAGTCTAAAATCATTATCTACCATCTTTGATAAAAGTTTTGTATTAAAATTTTCTTTCATATCATTTAAGGTTTGTAGTTGATTTTTTAAGACTAAATCATATATAGGTTTTATTTCTTCTGGAACTTCTCCAACAAAAAATGTTCTTGTCATATCTGAACAATATCCATTAACTTTACATCCCATGTCTATTGTTATTATATCTTTTTCTTGTATTTGTCTATCTGTTGGTATTGCATGTGGTTTAGAAGAATTTTCTCCAGATGCAACAATTGTGTCAAATGATGTTCCTTCTGCATGTTTATAATAATAGTCGTCAATCTCTCTTGCAATTTGTTTTTCTGTCATTCCTGGTTTGATATAATTTAATATATAATTATAACAGTCATCTGTTATTTTGCACGCTTTTTTAATTGATTCTATTTCTTCTTCATCTTTTATCATCCTTTGTTTTTCTATCATTCCTTCTGTTTCTACTAAACTATTAATTTTGAATTTGTGCATATATTCTTTATATTTTGCATATGTAACATAATTTTCTTCAAATCCTACTTTTTCACAAAACATAAAGAAATTTTCGTAATCATCTAAGGTTAATCCTATTGTGTCATATACAACTATTTCGTCAAATAATGTTAGTGTATTATGAACATCTTCTATATATCTTCCATCTGTTAAAAATATATTTTCTTTTCTTGTTACTAATAACAATCCCTCTGCTTTTATGTTTGTTAAATATCTAATATTAACAGGGTTTGATATTATCATTCCTTGTAAATCCATACTTAATAGTTTGTTTCTTAACCATTGCATTTTTCCATTCATTATAATTCAATTCCTTGTATATTATTTAGGTTTTTGTTTAGGATTTGCCTATAAACCTATTTCTTTTAATTACTTTTTATTTTTAATTTGCAAAATTTTTTGAAAAGTATAACTTTCTTTTGAAAAAGATTTATAATATTAAATTTTTTTCGCATTGTATTATATAAATTAAAATTTCATATTATTTAGTTTTTATAAGTTCCTAAAGTAAAGATTTTTAAAAGTATTGGTAATAAAATATTAAAAGGTATAAAAATACTTATAAATGTTGCAATTACTATAAATGGTCCAAAAGGTATATATTCATCTTTTTTCTTTAATCTTGTTATTACCAGTATAATTCCTAATACTGCACCAATTAAAAATGACATTGCAGATATTGCTAAAATATTTGCCCATCCAAAATATAATCCTAATGCTCCCATCAATTTAACATCACCAAACCCAAGTGCTTCTTTCCCAAAAAATAAACTTCCTAGTAATGTTATTATTAAAAATACACCACCTCCAGCTAACATTCCTAATAACATATCTATTGTTATTGCTACATTTGACATTCCATATAAAAATGCTATTATAAGTCCAACTTCAAACATTGTTAAATTTAATCTATTTGGTATTATTTGTAATTTATAGTCTATAACAAATGCTGATAACAACATTGGTGTTAATATCATAAATTTTATTAAATTCAAATTTTCTATAAATGTAGATTGTATTCCATATCTATATAATAATGCTATATAAATTATCATTGTTATAATCATAAGTGAAAGATTACATTTTGGATTAATTTTATGTTCTTGGAACATCTCTCTGGAAAATACTTTTTTATATTCTGGTAGTCTTTTATTCATCCAAGCTACAAGTCTTCCAACAAGCAGTCCTAATATGCCTATGATAAAATAAAAAACAATATGTGTATCATTAATGTACATTTTTTATTGTATGGATAATATTATTTTTTATCCATAACTCCTCCTTTGTTTAGTTTTTCGAAATATTTTTTCTTTAAAAAGTTTTCTATTGGTCTTTTTACTTTTGTTATTAATATATCTCTTTCTGCAATTGGATCTACTAATATTGAAAACATTTTACATCTATTTGCACCTAGTACATCTGTAAAAAGTTGGTCTCCAACTACAGCTATATTTTCTGGTTTTTCTTTTAATTTTTTTTGTGCTTTTAATAATCCAAATTTTAATGGTTTCGTTGCAAAATAATTATATTCTATATCTAATTTTTTTGAAACACTTTCTGCTTTTTTCTTTTTGTTTGTATTTGTTACTATATATAATTTTATGCCATTTTTCTTAAGTTCATTTGCCCATTCTATTGTACCTTCTGGCATATTTCTATCATAATCTATTAATGTATTATCTAAATCTAATATTAGTGCTTTTATATTATTTTTGTTTAAAAATTCTGTTGTTATTTGTTTTGCATTTTTAAAATATGCGTCTGGATAAAATATCAATGTTCTTTCTCCTTTTTTTCTCAAATTATATAACATTATATATAAACTTTCAAGTATAATTTTAAATTTTCCTTTTTTGTCTGGAGGTTGTTGTTGGGGTCGGTCCCTTTTTTGGTTGGGGTCGGTCCTAAAATCAAACCAAATATATAAATTGTTTTTTATACCTTGTGTGTCGCAACCTACAAAAGAATTTCAATAAGTAGGTTGCTCCAAATCGCATTCGCTACGCTCATTTGGTCGCTTACGCGGTATTACAAAACAATTTATATATTTGGTTTGATTTTAGGACCGACCCCAACCAAAAAAGGGACCGACCCCAACAACCACCACTAAGCAAAAAAAGGACCGACCCCAATAGAGAAAAGGACCGACCCCAATATAAAAATAATATTTTCTATCCTAAAATTCTTTTTATTTCTTCATTTCTTTTTACTTTTTGTGTTGTAGTTTTTATTAGTTCTTCATCTGTAAAAATCATATTCTTAATGTATTTATATGGTGGGAATGTTTTATTAATTTCTTTGATTTTTTCCCACATAATTTTCTTAAGTTCTTCTTCTGTTTTGCCTGGATATTTTTCTTCTGCAACTTGTTTATCATAAACAACTTTTACAGAAATTTTTAAATCATTTTTATCTTTTTCATCTGGCATTCCATAAACTATACATTCTTTTACTAAATCTACTCTTTTTATTAATGTTTCTAGTTCATCTGGAAAAACTTTTTTTCCGTTTTTTAGAACTATCATGTCTTTTTGACGTCCTGTTAAAAATATATAGCCATCTTTATCTATATATGCTAAGTCCCCTGTGTAAAACCATCCATCTTTTAGCACTTGTTTTGTTGCTTCTTCATTTTCATAGTATCCTAACATTACATTTGGTCCTTTTACACGAATCTCTCCAACTCCGTTTTCATCTTTATTAACAATTTCTAATTCTACATTTCCCATTGGAACACCTATTGAACCAAATTTTCTCTTTTTAAAGTTTTCTGCAGAAATTACTGGTGCTGTTTCTGTTAAACCATATCCTTGAACAAGTTCAATTCCAAGTTCGTTAAACCCTTGTGCTACTTTTTTGTCTAATGGTGCTCCTCCAGAAATTATAAATCTCATTTTTCCGCCAAGTGCATCTATTACCTCTTTAAATAACTTTCTTCTTACATCAATCCCTACTTTTAGCAAAAAGTTGCTGATCTTTTTTGCATTTTTTATAAGTTTTGTTTTTCCTTTTTTGTCAATTTCTTTTTCTATGTTTTTATAAATTGCTTCTACTAATAGAGGAACTCCTACAAATATTGAAATTTCATATTCCTTTAAATTTTGTGCCACATATCTTAGACCATCTGGAAAAGAAGTTTGAGCTCCAACAGCAATCATTACAATCATACATGTTGAACCAAAAATATGGTGAAATGGTAAAAATGCTAGATTATGGTCTGTTGAACGTATGTCTTCTACAAGTAGCATTGCATATACATTTGATGCAACATTATATTGTGATAACATTACTGCTTTAGATTTTGATGTTGTTCCTGATGTAAATAGTAAAATGGCCATTTTATCATTATCTATTTTACAATCTATAAATTCTGTATTTCCTTGTTTTATAAGATTTTCTCCATCTGTTTTTAAATCCCAGAAATTATCATATCCTTCTAATTTTGTCATACATATATATTTAGTTAAATTTGTTTTATTATTTTTTTCTATTGTTTTTATATTTTCTGTGTATTTTTCATCAAATACAACAACATCTGCTTTGCTTCTTTCTAAGCAACTTTCTAATTCATCTACTTGTAACTCTTTATCTAATGGTATAGATACAATATTTCCTAATAAATTTGCTAAGTGTGCCACTACCCATTCATATCTGTTTCTTCCAACAATTGCTATTCTTTTGCCTTTTAGTCCTAATTCATATAATTTTGTCCCAAAACTGTTTACATCTTCTAACAATTTTTTGTATGTTATTTTTTCATATTCTATATTTTCTTTGTCTTTTTTGTGTTTTATTACAAATGCAATATTGTCTGAAAATTTTTTTACAGAATTATATAATATTTCTTTTATATTTTTGCAATCTACTGATTCAAAATATTTTTCCATAATTTATGTTTCCTTTCTGAAAATCTATCAATATAGTTTTCAAAACTAGATTATCACATTTGATATATCATGTCAATAACATCAGCAATTTTTTATAAAAATTTTGCTGATGTTCAGTAAGAAATTTTTATATATTAATAATAAATAAATTTTGAATACGATTGGAGGAAATTTAGAATTTCTTAAAT
>CALXHG010000023.1 GCA_944388045.1 uncultured Clostridia bacterium
TTTTTATTTTTATTTTTTTACCTCTTTTGGGGCAAAATAAAAAACTAGTAATTGGTGTCTTTTGTTCTGTTTTTGTTATTACTTTTTACTAATTTCTTGTGTATTATTTAAAATGTTTTTTCTGTTACTTGGTACATTTTTTATAATATCACATACAAAATAAAAAGTCAACATCTTTTTTAAAATTTTTTTATTTTTTATGATTAATTTATGATAATGTCTTAAGTAATAACTTTTGAAAATGTCCCGCAAAAAATATATAATAGTCACTGAGGTGACATAATTGAGAAAGGTAATTTTAAGAATGAAAGAACAAAATAAATATGAAGTAATAAAAGAATTAGTTGACCACAATGGAAACAAAAAACATGCTGCGTTAAAACTTGGTTTATCTGTTAGGCAAATCAATCGTTTGATAAAAAATATAGAGAAAGGAAATTTAGACCTTATTCATTTATAACAGTAACAGAAAAACAGTTAAAGTCTTTTATATTCCTATCTCCTATATTATAATTTAGATATTAAATTATTTTCCCTCTTTTTTTGGTTTATTCCAAGAAATATAATCACAAGATTTCGGATTATTTTCACAAATGTAATATTTTCTTTTGTTTTTAGCTTTTCTAATTTGTATTTTTCCTCCACATTTTGGACATGGAATGTCTATTGTTTCTACTATTGGTTTTGTATTTTTACATTCTGGATATCCAGGACATGCAAGAAATTTTCCATATCTACCATATTTATATACCATCATTCTTCCACATTTATCACATGGTATATTTGAAACTTCTTCAGTTAGTTCTACATGTTCTAATTGTTTTTCTACTTTTTCTACATTTTCTTCAAATGGACCATAGAAATCTTCTATCATCTTCTTCCAGTTTTCTTTACCTTCTGCAATATTATCAAATTGACTCTCTATATTAGCAGTAAATTGTATATCCATTATATTTGCAAAATTTTCTTTTAATAATTTATTAACAATCTTTCCTAATTCTGTTGGAATTAATTGTTTTTGCTCTTTTTCTATATATCTTCTTTCTAATATAGTGGTTATTGTTGGAGAATATGTACTTGGCCTGCCTATTCCTTTTTCTTCTAAAGTTTTTACTAAACTAGCTTCTGTATACCTAGGTGGTGGCTCTGTGAAACTTTGTTTTGGTTCTATTTTTTCAAGTTTTAATACTTGATTTAAAATCAATTCTGGTATAGAAGTTGATTCTTCTTCTTTTTCATCTGTTTCTTCTACATATAAAGCCATAAAGCCTTTAAATTTTAAGTTCTGCCCATTTGCTTTAAATTTAAAGTCATTTGCATCTATTGTAACCGACATTGTATCATATATTGCAGAAGCCATTTGACTAGCTATAAATCTATTATATATTAATTTATATAATTTATACTGATCTTTTGTTAGTGCATCTTTAATTTTTTCTGGCTCTAAATCTGCATATGTAGGTCTTATGCCTTCATGAGCATCTTGAGCTTCTTTATTAGTCTTATAATATCTATTTTCATAACAGCTTTCACCATATGTTGCTATAATATGGGATTTTGCTGCAGCCCTGGCTTCTTCAGAAATTCTAGTTGAATCTGTTCTCATGTATGTTATTAATCCAATTGTACCTCTTTCTGGAATTTTTATACCTTCATATAATACTTGTGCAATAGACATCGTCTTTTTTAAAGTAAATCCTAATTTTCTTGATGCTTCTTGTTGCATTGTACTTGTTGTAAATGGAGGTGCAGGTGTTCTCTTTTTTTCTCCTTTTTTTATATCTTCTACTATATATTTTGCATCTTTTATATTTTTTAGTATTTCATCAACTTCTTCTTTATTATGAATTTCTTGTTTTTTACCATTTTTTCCATAAAATTTAGCCTCAAATGTTTTTTTAGATTTTTCATCTAGAAGTTGTACATAAATATTCCAATATTCTTGTGGAATGAAATTTTTAATTTCTTCTTCTCTATCTACAATTAATTCAACTGCAACTGATTGAACTCTACCTGCAGATAAACCTCTTCTAACTTTTTTCCATAAAACAGGGCTAATTTTATATCCAACAATTCTATCTAAAACTCTTCTTGCTTGTTGAGCATCTACTAAGTTTATATCTATATCTCTTGGTTGTTTCATTGCTTTTTGAACTGCATTTTTGGTTATTTCATTAAATGTAACTCTAGTAATTTGTTTATTTTCAGGATTTAATATATTTGCCAAATGCCATGCAATTGCCTCTCCCTCACGGTCAGGGTCAGTTGCTAAATATACTTTTTTAGAATTTTTAGCATTTTTCTTTAATTCTTTTATCAAATCCCCTTTACCTCTAATATTTATATATTCTGGTTCAAAGTTATGTTCTACATCTATTCCTAATTTAGATTTTGGTAAGTCTCGAATATGTCCCATTGATGCCATAACCTTAGTATTTCCACCCAAAAATTTTTTTATTGTATTAGCTTTGGCTGGTGATTCTACTATAATTAACTTATCTGTCATATTCTTTTTCCCCTTTCTAAATTTTATAAATAATTTTGTAATTCTTTCATTACTTTGGTATTGTAACTTATTTTTTTATTTTTTACAAGTACTTTTGTCGTTTTTTTATTTAGCTTGTTAAAAGGTATAGAGATTTTACCCTATACCTTATTTATAAGCTGAATTTATTATATTACTTGAAGTTCTTTAACTATATCTTCAAGACTAACAGGTGTTACTTCGTTTCTCTTTATTTGTTCTAAAATCTGCTCTATTTGTTTTTCGTCATTGGTTATGTGTTCTACTTTAGCTTGTTCTATTCCAATTTTGTCTTTGTATTCTGTTTTAACAGCTTGTATTCCAAATATTGATTCATTTCTTTTTAATGTTTCTTTCTCACTTATTATTTTATAATATTCAACTTTTATTGGATACTCTATTCCAGCATCTTTTAATTCTTCTTTGCTAATAAATATACTTCCATAAAAGCTTTTCATTACATCCTCCTTTCTCTTTTGTACAAATATTCCTTTGTTTCCATTTTTTTGAAATTCTTTTTAACTATATTACTTTATTCAAAAAAATGCAAGTGTTTTTTGTAAAATTTTTAAAATTTTTTATTTTTTATCGTCAAGTTTTTACAAAAAAACCCATAAAAGTATGATATAATTAGATTATACATATGTCATATGAAAATTTATATTCTAATATATAGAATTGGCTAATTCATTTCTTGTTTCTTTATATTAATAATTTGTTATTGTTTCTAGATTATTAATATTGCAAGATTAAAGGCACAAAAATAATAATGTGCCTTTTTCTAATTTAATCTATACGTTTTGGCTCTAGTCCAAAAGTTCCATAAATAGGATCCTCAAACAAAGGAATGATTGGAGGATAAATTGTAAAAATAATAAATGACAATATTATTACAATTAACAATAATACAGAAGGAACCTCAGCTTTATATTCTTTTTTTGATTTTAAAATTTTATATGTTACAAATTCCACTAAAATTATTCCAACTACAAATGAACCTATATCTAATATAGCAATATTCTTTCCTATAATACCAGTATATGTATAAAAAAATATTACTACAAATAACATTGCTGTTATAATCCCTAAAACTTGACTTAACCAATAATTTTTGCTATATTTTTTAATTGCAAAAACTCCTATTACAGACACTATTGCCATTGGAAACACTAATAATTTTAAATGTTCCCATACACTCTCATTTACTGCACTAAATAAACCTACTATTTGATTATAATTTGATAATTCATATGTAAAATGCAAAAATGTTCCTGTTATTAAACAAATAATTGTTACCATTATTTGCCATCTTTTTAAATTCATATATTTTCCTTTCCAGTATTTTATTCAATACTTTTTTATAAAATATATGTATTTAAAATTAAAATATTAACTTTTTTAAATTATTTTAAAATTTTATTTTTATATGACTCTATTCTAAATTCATTTAATCCGTCAAATCTTATAATTACAATTTTTGTATAATTTTCTTTGCATGGTTTTGAAAGTTCCTTTATTATTAAACTAGCTCTATATTTCTTTAAAGTATCAAATGTATTCATAAAACCTAGTCCGCTTCCACCCTCTTCTGCATGAGTAGTAGATGGTTTCTTTCCTAAATTATTTAATGTTTCTTCTTCAAACTCTATTCCACTATCATATATGTATAAACTATAAAAATTATCTATTTTGCCTAATCTTACCAATATACTTCTATACTCGTTATCAGAATGATTTATAGCAATAATTGCATCTTTTACATGGTCTGCTATTAAAATTTCTAAATCTTCTTTTGAAATGAAATTGTTTGTCATGTAAAATATGTTTCCAATAATTTGTAATTCAAAATCAATTTTATTTTTTATACACTCTTCTTGTAAGAATTCTAACATATTATCTATATTAGGAATTTCTGTTTTCTTTAATGATACACTTGCTTTTTCTTTATAAATTTCTTTAGAAATATTTTCTAAATTTTCTTTTATCTCTTTTTCTTCAACTGGAGTTATCTCTTTTGCAATCTCTGTATTCAATAATAGTTTATTTATTCTATGTTCTAATGCTTTTTGTTTGTGTGACAATGTATGATTAATTTTATTTATTTCTATATTTTCTTTTTCTAATTCTTTATTATTTTTATTTAACTCTTCTATTTCTGCATTTAATCTATCCAACTCTTTCATTAATAATCTATGTTTATAGTATAATTGGAATGATTTTGATATTGTTATAAACATTATTATTGAAATAAGAATAATTGCTATAAAAGTTTCTTTCCTTGCACTAGAATCAACATAAGAAATAAATGTAATAAGAAAAGTAATTATTACACTTATATTTAAAATAATATTATCAGCATTTCCATCCTTTAAATTTTTTTGAATAAAATCAAAGCCATATTTAAATTTATTAAAAGAAATAAATATTTTCAATAAAATAATATAAAGGATATTTATTAATAGAGCTGTTTCTATTTCATTAAATTTTATAAAAATATTTAATATTCCACACATAATTATTGCAATTGAATATATAATATAGTTCATGCCCAAAGAAATTAAATTAATTATCAATGCATATCCTATATTAATATTTTTCATTTTACAATATAGAAACGTTAAAAAGATTATAGAAAATAACATCCCATAAAAATTATTAGTTTTAAATTCTATAAAAAAAGCTACACATGAAATTATAAAAACACATAAACTATATAAAATCTTTCTAGTTAGTCCACTTTCAGGAGAGTTTTTATTTTTAATAATTTTATTAGATATTAATAATGTAAAAAAGTTCAAAATACCTATTTTTAATAATTTCAAAATAATTTCATAAATTTCTTTTTCCATATTATCACCTTCCCAAAATAATATTACCAAAAAAGAAAAAGATAATCAATATAAGCAATACACTTATATGATTATCTAACTTTAGCTTATCAAAAATTTTAACATTTTATTATTCTTAATAATATATTTAGAAGCTTATCCAATATACATAAAACTCTACTAATTTATCAAACCAATCCATACTTAAACACCTCCCATGAAATATCGCTCATTACATTTTGTTTTAACTGTAACAAGAATACCATCGAAAGCCTTGATATAAGTAGGATTTCAGAATAAACTTAAATAGTAAATTTTTGAATTTTATAAAAAAAAATAAGAATTTTTATAAAAATTTGTTAAAATTTTATAATAATTCTTATTTTTTGTATTTTTATATTTTTATTTATATTTATATTTTTATTTTTATATTTATTTATATCCAAAAGCAACATTAAAGTAACTTTTTAATTTTATCTCTATAATAACAAGTAAACTCACTTGGAGTTGGAATACCTGTATTAATATTTATTTTTGCAGTATAATTTTCTTCTAAATCTTCAATTGCAGTTGATCTCCAAGCATGATTTATTGCATTTTGCATTCCAGTAGAAATAGTATTTCCTGATTTTCTATAAATTTTTGTTAAATATTGACTTACACTTATTTCACTACTTGGATTTTCTATCATATAATAAATTGCATCATGCAAATACTTTCTTCCTACCATTTTAGGACTAATTCCAACCAATTCTAATTCTTTGTAAATACATTCTGATAATTTATTATCTTTTTCTTCCAATTCTTCTTCTATTGATTTTGGTTTTACTTCTATAAAATCTTGTCTTAAATTAATAAAATTATTTAAAACATTTTCATAAGAAAAATTAGGTTGTCCTTTATACATTATTAATTCTACTCCATCTCTATGTAATCTATCATATGTTCTTTTTGAATTGATATGAGTGGTAACTATAACAATTGGTTCATAATTTAAATTTAATTTCTTTAATTTTGACATGAAACCAAAAGAGTCAGCATTCCCTGAACTACTATTATTTAATTCTAAATCTAAAATTATACCTTCTGGATGCTTTTCTTTAATTATTTTTAAACCTTTTACATCAGAATCTGTAATAGCTACTATTTCTATATCTTTTCTGTTTTTAGAACATGCTATTATCTTGTTGCAATCATCAATATCATCTTCTATTACCACAATTTTCATAGCTTTTGTTTCCATGTTTAACCTCCTAATATAATAATTTAAAATTCAAAAAAATAACTTAATATTATTTTTTCTATAATATACCATAAAATCCCATGAAATACTATATTTAATTACACTCTCTTCCTATTTGTGCACTATTTTTATACGTTATACTATTACTTGTAAATCTTGATAGTTTTTTCATTTTATACTATCATTATTTACATATTTTATAATACTGCGTTAGTGTTAATTGGCGTTCGATGAACATCGACAAATCACTTAGTTCTATATTTGTAGAACACCCAAAATCCAATTTAACACTAACGTATAAATCCTTAATTATATAAATTCAATTCAAAAAGTCGCATTTTATGCGACTTTTTATATTAAATTTAATTTCAAAAATTTACTTTTTTGGTTTAAGTGTATTATTTAAATAATTATTTTTATTAAAACAAATTAAATTTATACTTTTTTAAATAGAAATATTTTTAAGCAATTTCTTCTTTTGTAATTGAATATATAATCTTATTTTCACATTTTCCACTTTCTCCATTTATTTTCCTGTTACGCAAGCATGCTTCTTTTTTCATTCCTACATTTCTTAGTATTGACTCTTTCTTTTTAGTTATTTCTTCATTGCCATCATAAAAGTTTGAAATTACAATATTAAACTCTTCTTCCTCTAATAAATAATTTAATACTTGTTTAAGTGCTTCTTCCATGTAATTATATTTTCTCCATTTAGAGCCGACTTCAAACTTTATTTTACAACATTTATTTTCTCTAGACATTTCTTGTGCTTTTATCATACCAATTACAGTATTAGCATTTTTCTCTTCAATTGCCCAAACAAATTCTCCCATTTCATATTCTTTTATATATGAAAATAAAATTTTCTTTGTCTCTTCTATATTTTTATGAACATTATAGTCTAGACAATCTGCTAATTCCTTTTCTCTTGCTAAATTTTCATACACATCTTTTGCGTCCTCAATTTTAAATTTCCTAATTCTTAAGTTTTTCGTTTCTAAATTTTTCATCTTTCTACCTTACCTTTCTTAATGTATAAAAGCTTTTTGAAAAATAATAATTTTTTCAATATTACTTTTTCATTATTTTTCAATTTTATCATAAAAATTTTAATTTTTTTCATTTATTGCATAAAAACCCCATTTTTCGTCATGAAAAGTTTTTATGACGAAAAATGAGGTTTTCGTGTAATATTTTTAGACTTTTATAATATCTTTTATTACTTCACTAGTAATTATTAATCCTGCTACAGATGGAACAAATGATATACTTCCTATAATTTTTTTATTATCTTCTTCTTGTTTTTTATCATATTTTATATTAATTGGTTCTTCAGTTGAATATATGACTTTTAATTTTTGTATACCAATTTCTTTTAATTTCTTTCTCATAATTTTAGCTAATGGACAAACTTTTGTATTATATATATCTGTTACTTCAAATTTTGTAGGATCTAATTTATTTCCTGTTCCCATACAAGAGATTATTGGAATACTACTTTTATCTGCTCTTACAATCAAATCTATCTTAGATGATATAGTATCAATTGCATCAACAATATAATCAATATTTTTATTTTCATTAAAAACTCTATCATTGTTTGCATCAAAAAATTCTTTAAAAATTTCTACTTTAGCATATGGATTTATTTCTAATATTCTTTCTTTAGCTACTTCTACTTTTGCTTTTCCTATTGTTTTTGTAGTTGCAATAATTTGTCTGTTTATATTTGATTCACTTATTATATCATTATCTATTAAAATAAAATTTCCAATTCCTGCTCTTGCTAGTCCCTCAACAACATATGAGCCAACTCCACCTAATCCAAATATAGCAATTTTTGAACTTTGTAATTTTTCTATTCCTTGTTTCCCAATTAATAATTCTGTTCTAGAAAATTGTTCTAACATATTAAAATCCATTCCTCTCTCGCTTTGCTCTAAAGGCACACATAGTAATAAAAGTCAATTCTTTCAAACTACTTCCTCCTAGCAATTAATATCTATTTAATAATAGTAGCTATAATAAATATGTAATTACAAAAATAAGAATTTTTTTATTATATTCATATTTTTTATTTTATTGAATATAATATATAAAGAACAATTTTTAGTTAAATACAATAATTAATTATATTTTTAAACTATTTTCACAAAAAGTATTGACAAATCAAATATTTCTTTATATAATAGAAGATGTTAGTATATCGCGGGGTGGAGCAGTTGGCAGCTCGTTGGGCTCATAACCCAAAGGTCGAAGGTTCGAGTCCTTCTCCCGCAACCATTATTTAAGATAACCATTTTACTTTTAAGTAAAATGGTTTTTTTACAAAAAATTTTACTCAAATTATTTATTTTATTTTTAATTTCTTAATTAAGTAATCTTATATTCTTTTTAAGCCACTATATTTTTAAAATCTTCAAGTATTATTATATTATATATCAAATAATTTATAAAGAGCTTTTTAATAAATTATAAAATTATCTTTATATAATAATGTTATTTTTTTTCCTTTAGTTTTAATAAATCTATCTTCTTTTAAATATTTTAGTTCTCTAAACATAGAAGTTCTGTTAACCACCAAATAATCTGCTAACTCTTTTAGACTAAATGGTAATTCTATAACTCTTGAATGTTTTTTTTGATATTGTATTTCAAAATATTCCAACAACTTGTCTCTTATTGTCTTTTGAGATAAAACTCTTAATTTATCATTAGTTTTTTTGTATTTTAAGCTGATTATTTTAAATAGATTATTAATAAATATATTAAAATAATTATAATTTATATATTGGTTATTAAACAACAACTCATATTTTATTATAGCAATTTCTGTTTCTTCATTAGCAAGAAGTTGAGAGTTTCTATCATTAATAACACTTATATTTGTTCCAAAAACAGAATCTTTTTTTAATAACTCCAGAATAATTTCATTTCCATTCTTATCTGAATTTACAAGATTTGCACTCCCATATAATATGATTCCTATTATATTTTCTGATTTAAAAGTTGAAATCATATTTTCATTTTTTTGAAATTTATATGTATGAATATTTAAAAGGTTAAAAAGCTTAGACTTTTGTGTGTTTGTCAAATTATCAAATGGACTCATAATTATTCATCTCCACCTTTCTCAATATAAATTTTGAATCAAAATTTTATATTATTTTAAAAAAATTTATATCATTAAAAATATTATAACAAATTTTCAAAAAAGTATCAAATGCGACTTTTACATTTAATTTTCTATTGATAAAATTTGTTTAAAGAAAACTAAAGGAGGAACAAAAGAAATGAAAATTGTTAAGAGAGATGGACATATTGTAGATTATGATCCAGAAAAAATCAGAATAGCAATAGGAAAAGCAAATAACGAAGTTAGAGGAAAAGAAAAAGCATCAAAAGATGAAATTGAAGAAATTATCAAATATATCGAAGAACTAAACAAAAAAAGAATATTAGTTGAAGATATACAAGATATTATTGAAGAAAAATTAATGGAATTTGATAAATATCAATTAGCAAAAAAATATATAACATATAGGTATACAAGAGAATTAGTTAGAAAAGCAAACACAACAGATCAAACCATAAAAGAATTAATTGAAGGAGAAAATGAATATTGGAATAATGAAAATTCTAACAAAAATGCAGAACTTGTAACAACTCAAAGAGATTATTTGGCAGGAATAACAAGTACAGATATTACTAGAAGATTTTTACTTCCAGAAGAAATTGTTAAAGCACATGACGAAGGAATTATTCATTTTCATGACGCAGATTATTTTGCCCAAAATGCATTACACAACTGTGAATTAATTAATTTAGATGATATGTTACAAAATGGAACTGTAATTAATGGCGTTATGATTGAAAAACCACATAGATTTATTACTGCTGCAACTATTGCAACACAAATAATTCTTGCTGTTACATCATCAAGTTATGGTGGAGCAACAGTTTCTCTTACACATTTAGCTCCTTTTGTTAGAGATAGTTATAATAAGTATTATCAAAAATATAAAGATAGAAAATTAAAAGAAGAAGATTGTAAAAAATTTGCTATGCAAGATACAAAAAAAGAAGTTGCAGATGGTGTGCAAACATTTAATTATCAAGTAAATTCAATGACAAATACAAACGGTCAAGCACCATTTTTATCTGTTAATATGTATTTAGGAGAAACAGATGAATATAAAGAAGAATTAGCAATGATAATAGAAGAATTTTTAAAGCAAAGAATTCTTGGTTTTAAAAACAGAAAAGGTGTATATATAACTCCTGCATTTCCAAAACTTTTATATGTTCTAGAGGAAGATAATATTCATGAAGACAGCAAATACTGGTATTTAACAGAATTAGCTGCAAAATGTACTGCAAAAAGAATGGTTCCAGATTATATTTCTGAAAAAATGATGAAAGAATTAAAAATAAACGAAAATGGAGTTGGAGATTGTTACCCATGTATGGGATGTCGTTCATTCCTTACTCCAGACAGAACAATGAGCCTTGGAAATATTGCAAAAGCAAAAAATTATGTACAAGGAAAAGGTAAATACTATGGTAGATTTAATCAAGGTGTTGTAACGATTAATTTACCAGATGTTGCTCTTTCTTCAAAAAAAGATATGAAAACATTTTGGAAAATATTTGACGAAAGATTAGAATTATGTCATAAAGCTTTGCAAATCAGACATAAAAGATTAAGTAATGTAACAAGTGATGTTGCTCCTATTTTATGGCAAGATGGAGCTTTAGCAAGATTACAACCTGGTGAGTCAATACATGAATTACTACATCATGGATATTCAACAATTTCTTTAGGATATGCTGGTCTATATGAGTGTGTAAAATATATGACAGGACATTCTCATACAGATAAAGGTGATGGCGAAAAATTTGGTTTAGAAGTAATGCAACACTTAAATGATATGGCAAAAAAATGGAAAGAAGAAGAAGATATCGATTATTCTGTTTACGGTACTCCAATAGAATCTACAACTTATAAATTTGCAAAATGTTTAAGAGAAAGGTTTGGAATAATTAAAGATATAACAGATAGAGATTATATTACAAATTCATACCATGTTCCAGTTTTTGAAGAAATTGATGCTTTCTCTAAATTAAAATTAGAAAGTGAATTCCAAAAATTAAGTCCTGGTGGTGCTATTTCTTATATTGAAACACCAAATCTACAAGACAATTTAGATGTTATAATAGAAGTTATAAAATTTATTTATGATAATATTATGTATGCAGAACTTAATACAAAATCAGATTATTGTCAAAAGTGTGGATATACTGGAGAAATTTTAATTGATGATAATTTAGAATGGTATTGTCCAAATTGTGGAAATAGAGATCATAATACATTAAATGTTGCAAGAAGAACTTGTGGTTATATTGGTACAAACTTTTGGAATAAAGGAAGAACACAAGAAATTAAAGAAAGGGTATTACATATAGATAATAAGGTGGCAAAAGAATGAGATATAATTTAATTAGAGAAATGGATATTTCAAATGGACCAGGTTTAAGAGTATCTATATTTATGCAAGGTTGTAGTTTCCATTGTAAAAATTGTTTTAATCAAGAAACTTGGGATTTTGATGGTGGAAAAGAATTTACTGATGAAACAATAGAAAAAGTTCTTAATTTATGTAGCCAAAATCACATAAAAGGTTTATCAATTTTAGGTGGAGAACCTATGCACCCTAGAAATATTGAAGCAACTACAAAACTTGCAAAAGCATTTAAAGAAAAATATCCAAATAAAACTTTATGGGTTTGGTCTGGTTTTACATTTGATAAAGATTTAAAAGATAAAGATGTTTTAAAATATATTGATGTTTTAGTTGATGGAACTTATAAAGATGAATTACATGATTTTACTCTAAAATGGAAAGGTTCTTCTAATCAAAGAGTAATTGATGTAAAAAAAAGCTTGGACAGCGGAAAAGTTGTTTTATTTAATTAATAACAAATAAACGATGGTTATATTGTTTAACCATCGTTTATTTGTTATTTTTTTCTTTTTATAATTATTATAGCTAAAACACTTATAAAAATAAGTATAATTAAAACTATTATCATAAATTTTATTTTACTATTATCTTGTGTTTTTTCTTCCTCATTTATCTCATTATTCACATCTTTTGTTTCTATCTCTTCATTTAATAAATTTTCTAATTCAATTGTTTCTTTTTCTTCTTGCTCTATATATTTTTGCTGTTCTTCTTCATTTCTTTTGTGAGCAACAATTTTATAAACTAAAGTATTTATCTTGTCTTCAGATAATACACTTATTAAAATTTCATTGTCTCCTGTTTTTAATAATTCATTTCCTTTAATATCAATTGTAGCTTTGGAATTTTCTGGGATGGCTAAAATATTTAGTTTTTCTATATTAGGTTCTATTTCTATTTTATATTCTGTTACTGTTGTATCAAAACTGGGATATAAAATTGTATTTTCTATAGCTAAATTTTCTAAATTAACATTAGATTTTTCTAAATCTTTTGTTTTAGTAACAAAAATTTTATAAGAATTTACTACTTGTAAATTCGGTGAAGTTATTTTTATTTCTACAATATTTTTTCCTTGTTTAAAATTCTCATTTCCTATAATCTCTACTTTTGAATTTGGATTTTCCGGAATAGCTGTAATATCTAATTTATTAATATCTGTATTTGTTGTTAAATAATATTCATTAATACTAGTTTCAAATTTTGGAATTATTTCTTCTTGATTAGTTCTTAAAATCTTTAATAATGCATTATTTGTATCTGTACTAGTTCCAACTTCCTGTTCTGCTATTATTTTAGATTGTATATTATCTTCTATTTTTTCTATCTGTAAATTCTTAAATTCAGTTTCTATTAAATCTCCAAATTCATTATAACAATTTCCTTTTATAGAAATATTTGTTCTTCCATCTTGTTTTTGTTTAAAAACAAAATTTTCTAAACTAAAATTTGTTTTTCCTTCAGCATTTTCATCAAACCATGATAATTTAATTCTTCCATCTACTAAATTTGTATTTTCTGGTCCTGAAATATATTCTATTATATTTGAATCAAAATATATATCCATATCTATTG
This sequence comes from uncultured Clostridia bacterium, assembly GCA_944388045.1. Lineage (GTDB taxonomy): Bacteria > Bacillota > Clostridia > TANB77 > CAG-508 > CAG-269. Next base: position 13,699 of record CALXHG010000023.1, read on the forward strand.
CAGATACCTTATCTCCTGTTATTTCTACACTAATATCAAACTGTTCTCCTACATTAATTTTAGAATAGTCAGTTTTTAATTGCACACTAGTTTTTGCATCACTTATAATAGGAAATATTAAAATATTTAAAAATATTATTATAATAAAATATATTTTTTTCATACAAAATTTTTTAATCCTTTCTAATATAATATATTTATAAATTTGTAACAAAATATTACATATTTATCTTTTATTTAAACTCTATTTACTAATTACTTATTTTTGTTCTATTATTTTCAAATTTAAAATATGTCTTTGTATTAATAATAAATCTACAGAACTTGGATTTTTACCATTTTTATTAATATTGCCTGCTTTTAAAAATAAACCATCGAATTTTTTTATTTCTAATATATGTCTTTGTAATACTAATAAATCTACACTATTAATTTTTCCATCACCTGTAACATCTCCATATAATATTATTTTGTATTCTCTTAATATATTATTATTTTTATAAATTTTAATTTTGCTTCCTGTTCCTATTAAATCATTTTCATCTAATTCTTCGTCTTTATAATTATATATTTTTACATCCAAATTTGTTTTTATAAGTTGTTTTATAGCACTTACCGTATTATTTTTATAATCAATACCAAAAATTTCATTTGCATTAATAACTAAACTTTCATCAAATTTTAATTCATTTTCATCCATTTTTTCTATTACTTCTATATTTGTAGTTTTTTCAATATTTGAATCTAAAGATTTCACTGTAATTTTTGTTTTTCCAATATCCTTTGCTAAAATATTTCCATTATTATCTATTGTTACAACATCAATATCTTGTGAAACAAATTCTAATTGCTTATTTGTTGCATCTTCTGGATATATTATTACATTTAAATGAAATTTATCTCCTTTTTCTAAAACAATATCTGTTGATTCTAAACTTATATCTGTTACTGGGCTATATACTTCTATATTAATACTATCTGAAATACCATTCTCCGCTTTCGCTGTTATACTACATTTACCTGAGCTTAATCCTAAAATATAACCATTTTCATCAACCATTGCTATTGAATTATCACTAGAACTAAATTCTATTTTTGAATTTACCGCTTCTATTGGTAAAATATTTACATTTAATTTTATTTTTTCACCTTTATTTATAATATTTTTATCAACTGATAACTTTATATCACTAACTTGAATTTCTGGTACTGTTTCTAAATATGTTTGAAATACATATCCAACAATACCATTTTCTAAAACTACTCTATCCCATAATTCTCCTGTTTGTTTACCTTTGGCAATTCTTGTTACTTGTTCTTTACTATTAAGAGTTGTAATAATTTCATATGAACTACCTGGTCCAGACCTAACATTTAATTTTGTAGTAACATTTGCATACATTTTTGTATTATCATCTGTAAAATCATTATCTAATATATCAGGACTTTCAACTGGCAATTCTGGCATATTATTATATACTGGTATTATAAAAGTTAAACCTGTTTCAAAAATTCCACTATCTTTATATCCATTATAAACTAATTTTGATTCACTATATGGAGCTAATACATTTGTCATATATTGATGCCAAAATAATTCTCCTCCTTTTTCATCATTTACATCAAACTTCTGCAAATAAATTGTATTTTGTCCAATATTAATATAACTTGAGCCTATAAAAATAGCTCCCCCAGCTATAGCTCTTTCCTTAGTATTCCAAGGAATTAAGTACTTGTTTTTTATTTCTTGAGTTGCTCCTTTTCCATCTTTAGCATATTGAAGTCCATTTTTTATAGCTCCCATTGGTTCGGAAGAGCTTGTTGCTCCAATATTATAAAAATTATATAGTCCTTCAAATCCACTTACAATTCCACTTATAGAAGCATGAGATAAAAATGGTCCTACTTCTTGTTTAATTCTTGAAGCTAAATGATAAGTACTAACTTTAGATGTTTTACCTGCCTTTAAAATTAAATCAGAATATTTATCAGTTGTTACAATATTATTACCATTAGAATTTTTGTATTCTACTATTTTATTATAAAATTCCGTTCCATATAATATTTTTTCTATTCCCTCTATATTATTTGTTTTTTCATCATATGATAAAATCTCAAATTGAAAAATTCTAACATCATTTAAAAAGTTCCTAGCATCCATAGTATATTCCACTGCTTTTCTAGAAGAATCTACCCATCCTTTATCAACTTCGACATTATATTCTCCATTTTTCGTGTTTTTCCAATTATCATGATAAGATATAGGGACAAGATTTTTTCCAAAAATATTTTCATTATCAATAACATATCCCCAGTCTAAATCTGTATATAAAGCAATAAAATTCCAATTTGGATGTTTTTGCTTTAATACTTTTAAATATGGCTTATAACTATCTGGAAAAGCATCAATTCCTTCTAATTTTGTTGAACATAAAGAATATTTTGGAAAAAATAAAATAAGAAATACTATGATAAATAAGAATATTTTATATTTCATAATAGTTTTAATTTCCTCCTAGTTATATTAATATATAATTATTATGTGCTTTAAAATCAATTTTTAACAATTTTTTTGTACATAATAAAATTCTATAAATATAAACTCTTTTTGTTTAAAAGAAAATTTTTTATTATTATAAAATATTCAATTATCATACTATTTCTTTTGCTTTTATTATAATTCTTTTTTTACTATTAGGTGTACATGTTATTAATGTTATCTCTGTTCTACCATCTGTTTCTTGAGATAAACATTCTGTTTGTTTTGGTAATACCTTATATATATCATATATCTGATATTGTTTTATTCCATTAAAATTATCTGTTAAAATTAAAGTATCACCTATATTTAATTTTGTAATATTTTTAAACTCTTTATAATTATGACCAGCTATACAAAAATTTCCTATTTCATTTGGATTACTTCCCCAAAATCTTGTTATAGAAACTTTTAATGCTTCTATACTATACTCTTTCAAAACATATGAATTAAGATTGATTTTGGGGATTTCTAATTTAGCAGATACTTCATAACCTTTATATTTTTCCTCAACTAATTTTAAATTTTTTTTTACATTTATTTTACAAATAATTTCTTCATCTTTTGTGTTTTCAGTATTTAAATCATCTTTGTTTTGAATGATAATTTCTTCTTGATTTTTATCATTATATATATATATATAATATATACTTATAAGACATGTAAACATTATAAATATAATTAATGCTCTTTTCATATTTAATAATATTTATTTACCTCAATTATTTTTTCTTTCTAATTTGAGTAAAATATATTAATATTGCTAATACAATTAATGCAATTATAATTCCAGTATAATTTATACCTGTTTTTGGTAGTTCTTGTGGTAAATTTTCTTCTTTTTGTGAATTATCTATTGTACTATTTGTTGAATTATTTGGTTTATTTTCTGTAGTTCCTTCGGTATTTTCAGTATTATTGCCATTATTTTCTTCATCATTATCTTCAATAATTTCTTTTTCTTCTACATTTATTTCAAAAGTTTTTTCTACTATTGATGTATCAGAGGAATCTCTATCTATTAATTTTAAAGTAATTTTATATTCTCCTACTTCTGTAAATAATCCAGAAAACTTAAGAACTTGATTAACTTTTCCTCCAATTTTATATCCTGATGGGTCTCCCCATCCACTTTGTATTAAATCATGTTCTAATTGTTGTTCATCTTTTCCTATTAAAGTTACATTTCCGCCTGTTTGAGTTGAAACTTCTGCTATTAATCTTGCATGATCATAATATTTTCCCATTTCAGAAATTGTTGTAATAGTTATTTCCTTTTCTTCATTTTTTATTATTTTTCCATCATATTGTAAATTTAGTTCATAATCTTTATAATCTGGTTCTACTGTAATATTTTTTGTTATTGGAACAACTATATCATCATATTCTTCTGAAGCATCACCATTTGCTAGCCCTTCTGCTGTTATAGATAAATCTGTAGGGTTAGAGGTTGTTAGTCCTTCTTTTGCTCTAAAAACAACTTCTAAACTATCCTTTGTTTGATTTCCTCCTGTTGAATCATAATATACTATCCTAACTTTTGTTGACATATCATTAGGCGTTCCATCACTTGCACTTACAAATTCTAATAAGTTGTTATCATATGCAATATCAAATGTATATGCTCCTAAACTTTTTCCAAATTCTATTATTAATTTTACTTCTTCTCCAGGGTTTACTATTGACTTATCTGTTTCTATATTAATACTATCTAAACTTGCCGCATTTACATATACAGAAAATAAACTTATTAACATTATTGAAAAAATTATTGCTATATAAAAAATCTTTTTCATAATAAAAATCCTCCTTATTTGGTATTATTTTTATTATGTTCTTTTTTTTATTTTTTATTTTACCATTTTTTGTTTTTTAAAACAAAATAGAAAAGAACTCCAAGAAATATTCCCAAAGCTCTTTTCTTTTTTAGACTATTTATTTATTTCCTTTATTATCCTTATTCTCCTCATTATATTTTTCTATCATTTTTATCATTTGCCTATCCATATTTGCATCAAATATATAAGAAAAGGCAATAAGTCCATAGATTATTACTGTAATACTTTGATAAAAATTAATTATTTGTAGAATTAACATTAAGTATATTATAACTACTCTTAACCAATACCGTTTTTTTAGTTCCTTAAAGGTCATTTCTGTTTTTATACTCATTCTCATAACATTAAACATTAAATACCAAACTAACAAATACAATAGAATCATAATATTCCCTCCTGCTAATAAATATTAATAGTCTAATAATTTAGATACATCTATCCAAATACATGATTCGAAATCACAACATATATATTATATACTAATTTTACATAAAATTCAATATTTTTTAAATTTTTTTATACTTTTATATAATTTTTTATATTATTATATTTTACATCACCTATTCCACTAACGTTTTTTATATCTTCTATACTAGAAAATTTACCATTTTCATTTCTATAATTTATAATTTTTAATGCTAATGATGGTCCTATCCCTGGTAAAGTTTCTAATTCTGTTTGTGTTGCAGTATTTATATTTACTATTGATATTTTAAAAGCAGATTGATTATCTATTTTATTGCTTTCAGAATTTTGATTAGTTGTAGAAGCACTTAAATTTATATCTGTTTTCTCATCACCTGAACTCATCGTTATGTACTCAAAATTTTCATTATCTTTTAAATCTTTTTGATTAGGGATATTAACTTTCATTCCGTCTTGTAATTCATATACTAAATTTACCTTTGTAATATCTGCTTTATCTGTCACACCACCTGCAGCATCTATTGCATCAACAATTCTACTTCCATTATTTAGTAAAACTACTCCTGGACTATTTACTTCTCCAGTGATATAAATATATATTTTTTCAATAGTTTCCATATTTTTATATATTTGTTCATTTTCTTGAATTTCTTCTGAAGTTGTTTGCTCAATATTTTTTTCTTCTACACTAGTATTTTCAGTTATTACTGTTTCTTCTATTTCAGAAACACTTTCTTCCTGTAAATTTTGTAATATATTTTCACTATCATTTTGTTCATTAATATTTTCTTCTGTTTCTTCATTTGCAATTTCTAAATTATTAGTATTTATCATTTTCTCACTTATAATATATACAATTATTAAACAAATAATAATTAACCCAATCCATATATATTTATTTTTTAAAATATTTTTAATATTTTGCATAAAATTTTTCTCCTTTCCACATTTTTTCATTAATAATTTTTTGTAAACTTTTAAATAATTTATACTTTTATATATTTTTTTGAATAAAAACGTTTATATTTATAGAAAAAATGATTTTATGTATGTTAAAAAAATTATTTTTATCAAACTTATCTTGAAATTAATTATAAAATAATATATTATATATATGCACTTAAAATTAAGAATTTATATAGAACATTTATATGTTCTTTATTTTTTTATAAAATTTTCAGAAGGGATTTAAAGAATGAAAAAGAAATTAATTATAATATTATTACTTTTTATAAGTTTAATTAATATCTACAATATATCTTTTGCAGAAAGTAATTTGTCATTAAATACAACTGATAATTCAAATAATAACTCAATACAAGTTAATAATACTATTTCAGACGTTCCTAAACCTAATTTTCAAATTTATTCAGAAGGAGCAATTTTAATAGATTCTAAAACAGGTAATATTTTAGCTGAAAAAAACATGGATAAACAGTTATACCCAGCAAGTATTACTAAAGTTTTAACTGCAATTATTGCTATAGAAAAATTAAATTTAGATGATGTTTTAACTGCAAGCTATTCTGCTGTAATGAGTATTCCATCTGGTTATTCTAATGCAGGAATAAAAGAAGGTGAACAATTTACTGTAAGAGATTTGCTAGATATGTTTTTAATACATTCTGCAAATGAAATAGGATTTATTTTTGCTGAACACATTTCTGGAAGTGTTTCAGAATTCGCAAATTTAATGAATCAAAAAGCTATTGAATTAGGTTGTAAAAACACTCATTTTACAAATCCTAGCGGAATACAGGACTCTGAACATTATACAACAGCTTATGATATGGCACAAATTGCAAAATATTGCATGAAAAATGAAATTTTTAGAAATATAGTTGGTAAAACTAGTTGTAAAATAAGTCCAACAGAGCTTTATCCTGAAGAAAGATATTTTAAAAATACAAATAGTTTACTAGATTCTTCTAATAGATATTATTATGAATATGCTATTGGGGTAAAAACAGGATTTACATCTCAAGCAAAAAATTGTTTTATCGGATGTAGTGTAAAAGATGGTATAGAATTAATTATTGTTTTAATGGGAGCTGAAGCAACAGAAACAGGTCTTAGTGGTAGATATACAGATGCAATAAATCTTTTTAATTATGGATTTGAAAATTATACAAATAAAAATATTATAGAAGCAAATACAATCATGAAACAACTAGAAATAAAAAATGCAACAAAAGAAACTAAAAATTTAAATATTGTAGTTAAAGATTCAATTTCTGTAATGTTACCAGTAAATTATGATACATCAAAATTACAATATTCAGTTGAATTAAAAGAAAATATTACAGCACCAATTGCTAAAGATTCTGTTTTAGGAAAAATAACATATAATATTGATGGAATTACATATTCGACAGATTTAATATCAAGTAATGATGTTATAAAATCAAATACAATTATAATAATACTTCAAATTGCATTAGCTATTTTTATTGGTTCTATAATAAGTGTTGGGGTGGTTAATTAAACTACTTCAACATTTTTATTTTTTTGATAAAAAATATAGCACTT
>CALXHG010000024.1 GCA_944388045.1 uncultured Clostridia bacterium
ATTATTTTAGAAATTCTTATATTTCCGTATTGAGTCGAAAAATTTATGCAATTATTAATATATCAAAATTTCTCACTTAATTGTAACTATAACTTTCATAAAAACAATTGAAATATTACAAATATATGTTATAATAGATAAGGTTATAAAAAAATTAAAGGAGGTACTAATATTGGAAAAAATTAATATTGAAAATATTTGGACAAGAGGATTTGAAGATCCAGATATGATTAAAGAAGAAGAAGAAACTAGAATTCAAACTAGTACAAAAACTGAAGAATGTATAGAAAAATACTTAGACTTAGAACAATCAAGAGATGGAAATTATATTAGTTCAGATTTAATGAAATTAGTTTTTGATAAATATGCAAATAACATTGATTATAGAAGAAAATATAATCTTGCAGTTTCTAACAGTGCCGCATGTTTAGCAAAAATTGCATTTAAAAATGCAATTTCAAAAGATTCTATAAAACACTGTATTTTTGTTGCAGGAGCTTATGGCTCTGGAAAATCTTTTTTAGTACAATCATTATATGAAGAAAAGAAAGAAGAATTAGATAATTGCGTAGTATATGAAGGTTCAATTACTTCTAAAGCCATTGATGAAAAAATTGATGAGGTATATAAAAATGGAGTAATTCCAAGTATTATTGTATTAAATCCAACTTTAGAACTTTCTATGAAAAATATTAAAGATAGAGCAAAACGTATAGGTAGAGATGTAAAAAAAGAAGATTGTGTATTTGTATATGCAAATATATATGATGCATTAAAAAGACTAACAGACAAATATAAAGATATGTCTTATGTTATATATAATAAAACATCTAATATTCCAGAAAATTTAGATGTAAGCACAAATATTGAAGATTTAAATCATGGTTCTTATGATGAGATCTCTAAACAATATGATGAGATATCTAAAAGAATATAAAAGGTTTATAGGTTAATCCTTAATGAAAAACCCAAATATTATATAAGGAGTAAAGATATATTTTTAATATATCTCGTAATAAAATATGAATGATAATGAAAAAAAAGTAAAAGAAAATGAAGAAAAATATATAAATAATTTAGTTAAAATAGGTAAAATGATTTCTATTGAAGCTAGTAAAAACCCAAAATTAGAAGAAAAAATAAAAAAAATGTCAAGTTATTAAAATTAATTAAAAAAGGAATGAAAAAAGATTATGGGAAACTTAGACAAAAATGTTATACGTGTAAAAGAATTTGATAGTTTAGATTTGCAAAGAGTACAAAGAGAAACAATAGAGCTTGCTACAACTAAAACAGATGAATTGCTAGAACAATACAAAAAATTAGAATCATCACATAATGGTAGATATGTAAATTCTGATTTGATGAAAATGGTATTTGATGTATATGCTGAAAGCCCAGAAAATAGAGGAAAGTATAATTTAGCTGTTACTAATAGTGCTGCATGTTTAACAAATGAATTGTTTACTAGAACTATACAAAATAGTAGTAATAATAGATGTGTATTTGTTTGTGGTCCATATGGTGCAGGAAAATCTTATTTTATTCAATCATTGTTTTTAGGTGGCTATTTTCCAGAAAATACAATTGTATATGAAGGCTCAATTACACCACCTGCATTTGGACAAAAAGTTGAATTAGCAATGAAAAATAATTCAACACCATTAATTGTTTTATTAAATCCAACACTGGAACTTTCAATGCAAAATATTCAAAAAAGAAAAGAAGAAACTGGCAGAGGAGTAATAAAATCTGAAGTTGTAGAAAAATTTGCTGATTTACATTCAAATATATTAGCCTTATTTGATTATATTCGTTCAAAATTTCCTCAATCAAAAGAAGATGCATACCCATTGCCATTTCAAATTTATAATAAAAGTAGAAATGTTGAAGTAGATGATTTATCTATAAGTTATAATCTTGATGATTTACAACATGGGACAAGGGAGGAAATATCACAAAAATATGACCAAATAATTAGACAAATTAATACTCAACAATCAAGTGGTAATTCGGAAATTTGTTTATAATATAAATAAAAGAGTTATAAAGAATTAAAATAATTAAAATACTTTAAGTTAAAATGAAAGGAAAATTTTATATGAAAAAAGAAGAGAAAAAGAAAAAAATTTTAATTGTAACAGCATTCCCAACACATGGAGCTGGTAGTGGAGCTTTAATAACAACACAAGCTAAATCATATGTAGAAGATGGACATGAAGTTGTTATAATTACTGGAAATAATAGAACAAACTTTGATAAATTAGATGGTGTTAGATATCATGTTGTTCCATTTACAGCAGAAACAGAAAATCCTGAAAAAATAGATGGACAATGTCCATTCAATTATTTAATGTTTACAACTCATACAGAAAGTACAGCAAATTTCTGGAATGTTGGGCTTGAACAAATTGAAGAATACAATAAAGCATTTAGAAAAGCAATAAGTGAAGAAGTGGAAAAATTTCATCCAGATGTAATACATGCTCAACACAATTGGCTAACAAGTAGTATTTGTAATGATTTTGATATTCCTGTTGCACTTACAATACATGGAACAGATTTAATGGGATATGTAAGAGCAGGAGAAGAGTTACAAAAAGTACAAGGACAAATTGAAGAAAAGAAAAAAGAATTTGAACAAAATCAAGATAGTAGAGGAATAAAAAATCTACAAACATTAGAAGAAATTTATAGAAAATCTGCTTCAAAAGCAGAAATTATGACAGAATTAAAAGAAGCAATAAAATCAAAGAAATTAGATTGCTCTAAAGCAGAATTAGCAGAACTTATTAAATTATATGATTCTCAAAAGTTGTATGGTTTTTACAGAAGTGAAGCAGAAAAATCTGCAAAACAATCTGAAAGAATTATTGTTATTTCTGATGCTCAAGAACAACAATTTAATAGTTTGTTCCCAAAAAATGAAGAAAAAGTTAGATTATTAGAAAATGGATATGATACAAAAGTATTTTATCAAAATAAAGATGTAAAAAGAGATGATATTATTCCAAGTTTGATAGGAAAAGAAAATTCTGATTATGATAATATGGTACTTTTTGTAGGAAAATTTGCAGATTTTAAAGGTATAGATGCTTTATTAGATTCAGCTAAAATATATGAAAAAGAAAGTCAAAATAAAGGTAAAAAAATTGAAACAATTATTGTTGGTTCTGGAGTATTAGATGATAAATTAAGAAAACAAGCTCAAACATTACAATTAGAACATACTCATTTTGTAGGAAGAAAAAATCATGAAGAAATCTGTAAATTACAAAACTTAGCAACAGTTTCATTAATTCCATCAAGAAATGAGCCTTTTGGATTAGTTGTAATTGAAGGAACAGCTTGTGGACATCCTGTAATTGCTACAAATTCAGGTGGAATTCCTGGCATTTTAAATTCTGAAAGAAAAGATTTATCTGATGAAACAAAAAGTTATGTAACACCATTAGGAGTTTTAGTACCACCATTACCAGAAAGACCAACTGAAGTAAAAAATACTGATAGATTAGAAGAATTAACAACTCAATATTCAATGATAGAAGATGAAAAAGAAAAAGCAGACTTTGTAAGAAATTCATCTCAAGAATTAAATATTGATGAACAAACTTTAAAAAATTATTTGAATCAATATATGAGAACTGTTAATGGATTAAGTTCATCTGTATTGGATATTTGTGATGGAAAATTAGTTTTTGATAATGACAAAATTTCACAATATACTAGAGATATGTATGCACAAGAAACTATTAGAGAAAAATTATTAAATATATTTGATGAAGCAGAAAAAGCTCATAAAGTTAAAGAAAAATAGAAATAAGAAACTGATATATGTATTTAATTAATGTTTTGGAAACAAAATTTTTGAAATATACAGATTGTATAAAAATATATTGAAAAAAGATTAAAAATTATATATGTTTTAAAAATATATATAATTTTTTTGATTTTTTATACATATTTATTGAAAATATATAAAAAATATAATATTTTATATATATGGAGGTAAAAGTATGAAATTAGAAATGTTACCATATAAAAATATTAATTTAAAAACAAATAAAATTCTAGAACAATTAACTTTATCATCAAGAGCATTAGCAGAATTAAAAGGATATTCAAATACAATTTCGAATATGCATATTTTAATAAATGCTGTAACTATTAATGAAGCCAAAGATAGTAGTGCTATTGAAAATATTGTTACAACTCATGATGATATTTATAAAGTACTAACAGAAAGTGGCTATAAAGAAAAAAATGCATTACATCTAAAGAAACAATATTATTAATTGAAAAGATTCAAAATGAAATGAGAAATTATAAAGAAGAATTTAGAAGTAAACTACCTAAAATATACTCAAAAGAACTATTAGAAAGTTTATTTTATGAAGTTTATACAAAAATATCATATATTGAAAAAGCATGTAATGTTACTAGAATTACTGCAACTTCATATTTAAATCAATTAGAAGAAGTAGGACTTTTAGAATCTGAAAAAATTGGAAGAGAAAGATTATACAAAAATACAAGATTAATAGAACTTTTATCTGAGAATTAGATATTGTTTATGATAATATCAATAAATATGGATAATTAAATTTGAAAGGGAATAGTTATGAAATTAGTAGTAAAAAACTTAAAAAAGAATTTTGAAAAGAAAGAAGTATTAAAAGACATTAATTTTGAATTTGAAAAAGGGAAAATTTATGGACTTTTAGGAAGAAACGGAGCAGGAAAAACAACATTTTTCAACTGTTTAAATGAAGATTTAGAAATAGATTCAGGAGAATTTTTTATAGAAGATAATGGAAAACATAGAAAAATGGAAGCAGAAGACATAGGATATGTATTATCAACCCCAAATGTGCCAGAATTTTTAACAGCAAGAGAATTTCTAAAATTTTTTATAGATATAAACAAAAAAAGAATAAAAGATGAAAAAACAATAGATGAATATTTTGATTTTATGAAAATTGAAAAAGAAGATAGAGATAGATTATTAAAAGATTATTCACATGGTATGAAAAATAAAATGCAAATGCTTGTTAATATAATAGCACGTCCAAATGTTTTATTATTAGATGAACCTTTAACATCTTTTGATGTTGTAGTTGCTGAAGAAATGAAACAAATGTTAAGAGAAATAAAAAAAGATCATATTATTATTTTCTCAACACATATTATGGAACTTGCATTAGATTTATGTGATGAGATAGTTATTTTAAATAAAGGTATATTAGAAGAAATAGACAAAAATAATTTAGATAATGAACATTTAAAGAATAAAATTATAGATGCACTAAAGGAGGAGGGTTGAAAAAGAATTACAATTTTGACGTTGTCAAACTTCATTTGAAATTTAATCAACGTACAAAAAGTACGCCTCATAAATTTCAAACTCGTTTTCCTAGTCAAAATTTAATTCTTTTCCAACCCAAATTAGATTTAAGAAAGGAGCAATCAAAAATGCTAAAAACATTTATAACTTCCTTTAAATTACAAAACACATATAGAACAAATAGTATAATATATTCTATAAAACAATTACCTATAATAAGAAAAATATTACCAAATAGTTTATATAAAAATAGAGGACTAAAGATATTTGCAAATATTATAAGTATTTTATGGGAAATAATAAGTATATTCCTTGGAAAACTTATATATATTTCAGCGATGATATTTTTGGCATTATCTTGGTATAAGACAAATCAAGCAGATACCTTTATACATTTATTTGTATTTTTAACACTTGCTGGAGGAGTGTTAAATACATATATGTTAAATCCAACTAAAGACAAATATTATGCAATTATTTTAATGAATATGAATGCTAGAGAATATGGTTTGTCTAATTATTATTATCAATTAATAAAATTAGTAATTGGATTCTTACCATTTACAATTATTTTTGGCATGATAGCTGGTGCACCTTTATGGGTTCAAATATTATTACCATTTTATATTTTAGCAGTAAAATTAATTGTAATGAATTATTGCTTATATAAATTTAAAAACACAAATAAAGCAACAAGCGAAAATTTGCCAACAAAAATTGTGTGGAGTTTTGTAGGTATATGTTTATTACTTGCATATGGATTACCTGCATTAGGTATTACAATAAATAGTACAATTTTCTTATTTGCTTCTATAATTGCTATAATACTTGGAATATACAGTTTAGTAAAAATACATAATTTCAAAGATTATAGAAAAATGTATAAACAAGTTTTAACAGAAACAAATGTTTATATGCAAGAAAATGCAACAGGAACACAAGCTATGAAAGATAATAGCTTAAAACAAATAGAATTAGATACAAAATACACTAGCAATAAAACAGGATTTGCATATTTTCATGATTTATTTGTAAAAAGACATAAGAAAATATTAACAGAAGCGGTTAAAAAACAATCAGTTGTTATATTAGTAATAATTACAGCAATGATTATTGGAATAACAATGAATGACAGTTTTAAAACTAAAACAAATGAATTTTTACTTGTATATTTACCATATTTCGTATTTATAATGTACTTAATAAATAGAAGTTCATCAGTTACTCAAGCTATGTTTATGAACTGCGACCATAGTATGCTAACATATAGGATATATAGAACTCCAAAAGTCATACTAGGTATTTTTAAAGAAAGATTAAAAACATTGATAACAATAAATTTGTTACCAGCATTTCTTATAGGTGGAGGATTAGCCTTATTATTATATTTATCTGGAGGAACAGATAATCCTGTAAATTATGCAATACTATTTATATCAATTATAGCAATGAGTATATTCTTTTCAGTTCATTATTTGGTAATGTATTACTTATTACAACCATATAATGTTAGTACAGAAATGAAGAGCAGTACCTATAAAGTAGTACAAGGTTTAACTTATATTGTTAGCTATTATATGATTCAAATAAAGCTACCAATATTTGGCTTTGGAATTGCGACAATAGTATTTTGTATAGCTTATAGCTTGATTTCACTATTTTTAGCATATAAATATGCACCTAAAACATTTAAGTTAAGAATGTAAGACATTAAAAAGAAAAAAAGTGGGTTATTAAAAATAATATTATAAAATTGCCCACAAAATCATTTTTGATAAATAATTTTAGGAGGGAAAATCCCTCCTTTTATTACTATTACTGAATAAAAAAATGTTATAAAGATATAAATTGTTAAAATAAACCAGCTATTATTCATAATCTTCAATATATAATGCTTTAGCTATATATGGTGTAATCTCATCAATATCATACCAACCAGAACTTTTACTGCTATTTTCTAAACCATTTGGATTTGAAACATAAACCATATTATCATTATCAGCAGCTAAAAGTAGCATATAATGAGAAGCCGTAGTCCAACGATTATCACTTGGATTGTTCCAAACACATACAATAATAGGTCTATTTGATTGCAAATGCTCAAGTATTGAATTGTCTGATAAATGTTCTGAATCAAAATAAAAATCAGAATTTTTTATTCCAAAGGTATCAGACAATTCACTAGACATTTTTTCATAATTCATTACAGGATAATACTTTTCTCTTAAATCTTCTGGTGTGTAATTTTTACCATATCCACTCAAAAGAATAGACATTACAGTTATTCCACAACCATTTTCAGCCATACTACCATTCCAATATTCATTATTTGCCCATGAAGAATTTCCATTTTGCTTATATTCTTTGTAAGTTTTTTTATAATTATCTTCTGTTGTAAATGTAGTAAAATATCCATCTTGATTTTTTGCTTTTTCCTGTCCTATACCTGGATAATTAGGATTCTTATCTAATTTAATTACTTTATAACCAAATATATCTGAAAAATTTAAGTTTTTATTTAATTCACTAAAAAAATCAATATTTTTTAAATAATTAGTACTCCAATATAAAATAATAATTAGTAAAATAAATATTACAATTCTTTTTTTATTTGATTTTTTATTATTAGTTTTAGCCATGTTAAATACCATTCCTTTCTTGTTTTTCTCTAAATTTACACATAGTATTAAAGAAATTCTTTAATGTAAAATACATCCTTTTAAAAGTATTATAAAGATTTTTTTATTTTAAAGTTTTAACATAGACTTAACAATTTCTTAAATTTTTCTTACATTATTAATAAACTAATGAAAAGTATCTACAAATGTGCTATAATCACAGTGAAAGAAGTAATTTGAAACAACTGTTTTTGTTACTATGTGAGTTTTAGAAAGGAATTAAATTTAAAATGAATGTCTTGATTTTAGATGATGAAAAAGAAATAGCAGATTTAGTTGAAGTATATTTACAAAATGAAAATTATAATGTTTATAAATTTTATACTTCAGAAAAAGCAATAAATTGTATAGATAATGTACCTCTAGACCTTGCTATATTAGATATTATGATACAAGGAAAAAATGGATTTGAAATATGCAAATATATTAGAGATAAAGGCTTTAAATTTCCAATTATCATGCTCACAGCAAAAATTGAAGATAATGATAAAATAAAAGGTTTAACACTTGGAGCAGATGATTATATTACAAAGCCATTTAATCCATTAGAATTAGTAGCAAGAGTTAAATCTGCTTTAAGAAGATATACTCAATATAATACAGATACAAATGTAGAAGATATTATTGAAGAAAGAGGATTAGTAGTAAATAAAAAAGAACATAAATGTTTATTATATGATAATGAAATTGATTTAACTCCAATGGAGTTCGAAATATTACTTTATTTAATTACAAATAAAGGCAAAGTAGTAAGCTCAGAAGAATTGTTTGAAAAAGTGTGGAAAGAAAAGTATTTTGATAGTAATAATACAGTAATGGTACATATAAGAAGAATAAGAGAAAAATTAGGGGAAGATACAAAAAATCCCAAATTTATAAAAACTATTTGGGGAGTAGGTTACAAGTTTGAATAGGAGGTTAAAATTGAATATAAGTAATTTAACAAGAAAAAAAGCAAAATTATTTATAACTTTATTTGGCAATTTGATTATTGCTACAATAATATCTATAATAATTTATTTTATAATTGCATTATTTTTTGAAAGTGCTTTATCTAATATAGTTTATAGATTAAATTATGATTTATATAGTTGGATAGTTTACAATAGAGATATAGTTGTTTATATTTATATTGGAATTGTTTTAGCAGTTATTATCTATAAATTTATATCAAAATATGTAGATAATATAAATGAAGTATATAATTCATTAGATTTGATATTAAAAGAAAACAATGAAACAATAAAATTACCAAGTGAAGTAAATGAATTTACAGAAAAACTAAATGATATAAAAAATGATTATATAACAAGTAAGAATAACGCAAAAGAAGCTGAACAGAAGAAAAATGATTTAATAATGTATATGGCACATGATTTAAAAACACCACTTACTTCTATAATTGGATATTTAACACTTTTGAATGATGAAAAAAATATTTCAAAAGAATTGCAAGAAAAATATATTAAAATAGCATTAGATAAATCACTTAGAGTAGAAGAATTAACAAATCAGTTTTTTGATATTACGAGATATAATTTACATTCAATGCCTATAAATAAAACAGAAATAAATATAACATATTTATTAAAACAGTTAATAGATGAATGTTATCCAATGTTAGAAAATAACAGTTTAAAATGTGTGTTAAATGCACCAGATAAAGTAAATTATTTAGGAGATGGAGATAAACTTGCAAGAGCATTTGGAAATTTGTTAAAAAATGCTATTAGTTATAGTTATAAAAATACTGTTATAGAAATTAATGTTACAGTAGAATTAGATAGTGTGTATATAACTTTTAGAAATAAAGGTGCAAAAATTCCAGATTATAAGTTAGAAAAAATTTTTGAAAAGTTTTATAGAGGGGACGAGTCTAGAACAAGTACAACAGGTGGAGCTGGTTTAGGTTTAGCAATAACAAAAGAAATTATTGAACTTCATAATGGTAAAATTAGTGTGAAAAATGATGATGAATATATAGAGTTTGATATAGTATTGTAAGAAATGAAAAAATATATTATTTTCAAATTTGACTACATAGACAAATACCTTGTTTTTGTTTTAAAAATATGTAATAATATTGTCTGTGAGAATAAAAAGAGGAAGGGGAAAGTGATGATTAAAGTAGAGCATATAACAAAGAAGTTTGTTAGAAATAAAAACAAAAAAGAAAAAGAAGTTTTTTTAGCAGATGATGACATCACATTTGAGGCAAATGACGGAGAAATAATTGGAATATTAGGTCCAAATGGAGCAGGAAAAACAACACTATTACGAATGATAGCTGGAATACTAGAACCAACACAAGGAAAAATAAGTTTTGATGGAATGAATTATAAAGAAGATGAAATTGAAATTAAGCAAAATATTGCTTATCTATCAGGAAATACAAAAATTTATGATACATTATCAACTTATGAATTATTAAAAATGTGTTGTGATATTTATGGGGTAGACAAAGAAAAAAGTAAAAAAAGAATAAAGGAAATCACGAAAGTATTAGGAATGGAGCAATTTTTATATAACAAAATTGCAAATTTATCAACAGGACAAACTCAAAAAGTAAATTTAGCAAGATGTTTAGTACATAACCCTAAATACTATATTTTAGACGAAGCAACAACAGGACTTGACATTATATCTAGCCAAATAATTTTAAACTTTATCAAAGAAGAAAGAGATAAGGGAAAAACAATACTTTATTCAACACATTACATGGAAGAAGCAGAAAATATATGTAATAGAGTAATTATGATAAATAAAGGAAAGATAATAAAAACTGGAACACCAAAAGAAATCAAAAAAGATACAAATACTAGCAATTTAAGAGATGCGTTTTTTACATTGATAGGAGGTGTTTCGATTGAAGAATAATTTATGGAATATATTAAAAAAGGAACTTCGAGAATTATTTAGAGATAAAAAATCTTTAGCAATGATGCTTATAATACCAATATTTATACCACTTTTAGTAATTGGAATGTCTGCATTATTTGAATCACAAGTTAGTAAAGATGTAAGTGAATATAATAAAATTGGTTTTTCTTATGAAATGACAGAAGCGGAAAAAAGTATAGCTGAAGAAATGGATATTGAAATTATAACTGGAAATGAAGAAGAATTAAAAGAAAAATATGATAATGGAGAGATTAACCTTTACATAACAAAACAAGATAGTAAATACATTATTAATACAGATGGTTCTGATAATAGTACATTTGCAAGTAATTTAATGGAAACATATTTTAATACATATAAACAATATTTACAACAAAGCTATTTACAAGAAAACAATATAAACCCAAATGAAGTATTAAATATTATAACAGTTGAAGAAAATGTTTTAGAGCAAGATAATTACTTTGCAGACTATATCAAAAATTATGCTTTTCTTTTTATAATGATGGCAATAACAGTTTCAGCAACATATCCAGCAACAGATACAACAGCAGGTGAAAGAGAAAGAGGAACATTAGAAACATTACTTACTTTTCCAATAAAAAGCAGAGATATAATTATAGGAAAGTTTTTAGGAGTTACAGTATCATCAATTATCACAGGATTAATAAGTTTAGCTTTAGCAATAATATCATTGATGCTTACAAAGAATATGTTTAGCATTTATGATGGAATAGATATAATGTATTCGCCAATTACAATACTATTTGCAGTAATTGTAATAATAGCATACTCATTCTTTATAAGTGGTTTATGTATTGCGATTGCAAGTACCTCTAAAACATTTAAAGAAGCTCAAAGTGCATTAACACCATTAACATTTATATCATTCTTTCCTGGTATGATAGCATTTATGATGGGAATAACAACAACACCAATACTTTCAATAGTACCATTTTTAAACTTTACACTAATATTTACAGATATAAATAATGGAACAATAAATTTATTAAATATTGGTTTAATGGCAATATCTACAATTATTTATATAAGTTTAGTATTTGCTCATATTATAAAACAATATAAATCAGAAAAAGTGTTATTTACAAAATAAAATTATAAAATATTCTATATTTAAAAATAAGTATAGAATATTTTTTTTGGCTAATTAATGAGAATAATTATCAAATATGCTATAATAATACAGAATAAATAAAAATGAGGTGCGAAGATATGAAAAAAATATTAATAGTAGAAGATGATACAAGTATAAGTGAAGAATTAAAAAATTTGTTAGATAACGCAGGATATAATGGAGTAATTTTAAAAGATTTTGAAAACTCTTATGAAGAAATAAAAAGAGAAAATCCAGATTTAATATTACTTGATATAAATATACCAAAATTGAATGGAGAAATGCTATTACAAAAAATAAGAAAAGAAAGTAATGTACCAATTATAATGGTTACTAGCAAAAATACGGAAACAGATGAAGTATTATCATTAAGTTATGGTGCAAATGATTATATAACAAAGCCATATAATCCAACAATTTTATTGTTAAGAATAAATAATTTGTTCAAAAGAATAGAAAATAAAAACGACATATTAACTTATAATGATTTAACTGTTGATCCGAAAAAAGGAATTATTAAAAGTGATAAAGAAGAATTAATTTTAACAAAAAATGAAATGATTATATTTACATTTTTGTTAGCAAATAGAGGAAATATTGTAACAAGAGATGATTTAATGACAGACCTTTGGAATAATGATTCTTACATTAACGACAATGCTTTAAATGTAAATATAAGCAGATTAAGAACAAAATTAACTGACTTTGGTTATGAGGATGCAATAGAAACAAGAAAAGGTCAAGGATATATCTTAAAATAAATTTGAAAGGAACGGAAAATGAAATTTAGTAAGTATTTAAAAAATAATTATTTAATAATATTACTATTTATTGTAATCATTGCAATTATAGATTTAATGCTAATAAGTTTTAAGACAAATAATCAGGCAATAGTTGGAGTAACAGTTACAGCAGTTTTAGGATTTATCTCATATCTAATTTATGATTTTTATAGAAGAAAAAAGTTTTATGATAAATTCATAAATGATTTAGACTTATTAGATAAAAAATATTTAATTACAGAAATGATAGAAAAGCCAAATTTCTATGAGGGCGAAATCCTATATGATGCTTTATACGAAATAGATAAATCTATGGCAGAAAAAATAAAAGAATACAGCTTAAATATACAAGATTTTAAGGAATATATAGAAATGTGGATACATGAAGCAAAACTTCCACTTGCTTCTTTAAATTTAATAGTACATAACCACAAAGAATTGTCAGACAAAAAAATAACAGAGCAATTAAAAAGGTTAGATGATGATATTGAGCAGGTTTTATATTATGTAAGAAGTGAAAATGCTGAAAAAGATTATTTAATTAAAGAAACAGAGATAGCAAAAGTTATTTCAAATGTTGCTATAAAAAATAAAGATATATTGTTAGAAAATAATATTGATTTTGAAGTAGAAGTGGGAAATACAAAAGTTCTAACAGATTCAAAATGGCTTGAATTTATAGTAAATCAAATTGTAAGTAATAGTATTAAATACATAAGAAATGATGTGGAGCATTTGATAAAAATAACAACTGAAGAAAACAATAAAAATGTTATTTTAAAGATATATGATAATGGAATTGGAATTTCAAAGAGTGATATTCCAAAAGTATTTGATAAAACATTTACAGGAAATAATG
Source organism: uncultured Clostridia bacterium (assembly GCA_944388045.1). Classification (GTDB taxonomy): domain Bacteria; phylum Bacillota; class Clostridia; order TANB77; family CAG-508; genus CAG-269. The sequence goes on from CALXHG010000024.1 coordinate 13,700, forward strand.
GAAGAAAAATTGAAACATCAACAGGCATGGGCTTGTATATCTCAAAACAATTATGCAAAAAACTAGGACATAAAATTACTGTAGATTCAAAAGAAAATGAATATACCGATGTATCTTTAATATTTAGCAAAAATGATTTTTATGATGTAAGAACAAAAGTAACATGATTTTAAGACTTTAGCATTTTAGTTGACTAACATTACAAAATTGTAATGTTTAGTAATTTTAGAAGAAGGACAATTAAAAACAAATCCTCTATAATGAAAATGAAAGGAGAAAATTGAAAAATAATTGTGTTTTGACGTTGTTAAACTTCACGTCGAAAATCCTCAACGTACAATTAGTACGCCTCCGGTTTTCTCGTTCGTTTGCCTAGTCAAAACAACAATTCTTTTCCAATTTAAGTATCTTGAAAAGGAGGAAATAAAAATGTCTACAATTTTAAAAATTGATAAAGTAGAAAAATACTATGGTAGCAAATCAAGTCTAACAAAAGCATTAGACAATTTATCTTTTGAAGTAGATAAAGGCGAATTTGTTGCAATAATGGGAGCATCAGGAAGTGGAAAAACGACACTTTTAAATTGTATATCAACTATTGACAAAGTAACATCAGGACACATTTTCGTTGGAGGAGAAGATATAACAAAATTAAAGGGGAATAATCTAAACAAATTTAGGAGAGAAAAATTAGGATTTATTTTTCAAGATTTTAACCTTTTAGACACATTAACAGCTTATGAAAATATATCTTTAGCACTTTCAATACAAAATAAATCAGCAAAAGATATTGAAAAAAGAGTTAATGATATAGCAACTAAACTTGGAATAAAAGATGTATTGCAAAAATACCCTTATCAAATGTCTGGAGGTCAAAAGCAAAGAGTGGCATCTGCCAGAGCAATAATAACTGATCCACAAATAGTTTTAGCAGATGAGCCAACAGGAGCATTAGATAGTAAATCATCTCGAATTTTACTTGAAAACTTTGATTACTTAAATGAAAAACTAAATACAACAATTTTAATGGTAACACATGATAGTTTTTGTGCTTCTTATGCTAGTCGAGTAATATTCATAAAAGACGGAAAAGTATTTAACGAAATCATAAAAGGTAACAGTTCAAGAAAGGATTTCTTTGACAAGATTATAGATGTTGTAACCTTGCTTGGAGGTGAGGAAAATGACAACTATTAAATTGTCTTTTAGAAATATAAAGAAAAGTTTTAAAGATTATGCAATATATTTCTTTACTTTGATATTAGGTGTAGCAATATTTTATGTATTTAATAGTATAGAAAGTCAAACAGTATTATTGGATGTAACAGAAAGTACCTATGAGGTAATAGGTATGATGACAACTATGCTTTCAGCAGCAAGTGTATTTGTAGCATTTATATTAGGATTTTTAATTATATATGCAAGTAGATTTTTAATAAAAAGAAGAAATAAAGAATTTGGAATATATATGTTACTTGGTATGAGTAAAAGAAAAATATCTATGATACTTTTCTTTGAAACAATACTAATTGGAATAATATCATTAGCTGTTGGATTAGGACTTGGAGTTTTACTTTCACAATTAATGAGTATGTTAGTTGCAAATATGTTTGAAGCAGATATGACAAAATATCAGTTTATATTTTCACAAGATGCCTGTATAAAAACACTAATTTACTTTGGAATCATGTATGTAATTGTAATGCTATTTAACGCAATAAATGTAGGAAAATGTAAGTTAATAGATTTAATACAAACAAGCAAAAAATCAGAAACTATAAAACTAAAAAATCCATTACTTTGCACAGTTGTTTTCATTTTATCGGTGGTAGCATTAGGTTATGCCTATTATATGGTAACAGGTGGAATAAATGAAACAATAAAAACACCAGAGGATATACTAAAACCAATAGTAATTGGAGCAATATCAACATTTTTCATATTCTGGTCTTTGTCAGGACTAATTTTAAAAATTGTAATGAGTATGAAAAATTTATATGTAAAAGGACTAAATGCTTTCACATTTAGACAAGTAAGTAGCAAAATAAATACAACAGTATTTTCAATGACAATTATATCTTTAATGCTATTTGTAACAATATGCGTGTTATCAAGTTCCCTATCATTAAAAAATTCTATGACAGCAAATTTAGATGAACTTGCACCAGCAGATATACAATTAACGATTTCAGTTAAAGATGATGACTGGTTAGATCAAGGATATAATGAAAAACAAATAGAAAACTCAAAATTAGGTGTTAGAAAAACATTAGAAGCATTTGACTTTAACATAGATGACTATTTTAAAGAATATGTAGAATACAATTCATATAGGATGGAAGATTTTACTTTTGCAGATTCATTAGGAGATAGTTTAGAATATGTAAAAAACAACAATACATCTATGATACCATATAATATGCCAGAAGAAATAATAAAATTAAGTGATTATAATAAAATTGCGAAAATTTACAACAATGAAGAATATACATTAAATCAAGACGAATATATGATTATTGCAGATTATGATTCAATGATAGCAATAAGAGATATAGCATTAGAAAAAGGTCAAGAATTAACGATATTTGGACATAAATTAAAACCTAAATACAATGAATGTAAAGATGGATTTATAGAAATGGCTAGTAATCATATAAATTCTGGAGTAATAGTAGTACCAGACGAAATTGTTGATGAACAATATTTAGCATTTAATTCAATAATAGGAAATTATTATACAGATGATTTAGATGAACAAAGAGAGATAAAAGAGCAAATATTAGATTTAGTAAAGAATCCTCTTTCAGCAGAATATTGTCTGCCTACTGTAAATAGTAGAGTAGATATAAGCGAAGCAAGTATTGGACTTGGAGCATTAGTAACATTTTTAGGACTATATCTAGGAATCGTATTCTTGATAGCAAGTGTTGCTATTTTAGCACTAAAAGAATTAACTGAAAGCACAGACAATAAAGAAAGATATAAAATGCTACGAAAATTAGGAGCAGATGAGAAAATGATAAATAAATCTTTATTTAGACAAATAGCAATATTCTTTATGTTTCCATTATTGATAGCAATAATACACTCAATATTTGGAATAAAATTCTGTAGTTATATCATATCAACATTTGGAAATGAACAGCTACTAAACTCAATCATTATGACAGCAGTATTTATTGTAGTGATTTATGGAGGATATTTCCTAATTACTTATTTGTGTAGCAAAAATATAATAAAGGAGAAATAAAATATGCCGAAAAATATAAATTGGAATGGAGTAATGCAAAGCATAACAGACTTTTGGCTACCAATATTAGGTTGAGTAGTAGGAATAATAGTTGTTATTGCTATTGTACTTATCATAAAGAAAATAAAGGATAAGAAAGACCAGAATTAAAGTCTAGTTAAAAGGTTAGTTTTAACTAATCTTTTAATTACAAAAATGTAAGAAAATTGTAAGAATAAATAATAGCAATAACAATGAAAAATTGATATAATATAGAAAATGCTAATAACAGTATTTGTTTTAAATTAAGCAATAGTTAATAAAACTATATATAAATTTTGTTTAGCAAAAAGTTTAATAACTATGCAAAAGATCATACAAAGATTAATTAATGTTTAGAAAGGGAGATTGAACTATGAGTTTATTAGGAAATATTTTATGGTTTATCTTTGGAGGTCTATTTAGTGGACTTTCTTGGGTACTGTCTGGAGTAATTTGGTGTATTACTATTGTCGGAATACCTTATGGTAGACAATGCTTTAAGTTTGCATCAATGTCATTTGCCCCGTTTGGAAAAGAAATCGAATATGGTGGAGGTGTTCCATCATTACTTGCAAATGTAATATGGATTATCTTCTTTGGTATTCCTATGGCACTTGAAAACTTGATTTTCGGTTGTATATGGTGCATAACCATAGTAGGCATACCATTTGGTTTACAGTTTTTCAAAATTGCAAAACTTTCACTTGCACCTTTTGGAGCAAGAATAGTTTAAACATGATACAATGAATACAGGACTACAAAACATTAATTTAAAATTTGTATGATTTTATGGGAGAGCGACAGTTGTTACTCTCCCTTTTCAAAAATTTACAAATATTATAGTGAAATTTAAGTTTTTATGATATACTTGTTTTGAAATATAAAAAGTGAGGTAATAAATGAAAACATTAATTGTATATGCAAGTAAAACAGGCACAACTGAAAAGTGTGCAGGAATAATAGGTCAAAACTTAAAAGATGCAACAATAATTAATTTATCAGCAAGACAGAATGAAGATATTAATAAATATGATAAAATTATTATAGGCACACCAATTAGAATGGGTATGATACATAAAAAAGTAAAAGAGTTTATAAATAAAAATGTAGAAATATTGAAAAATAAAAAAGTAGCATATTTCATTTGTTGTGGTTTTGCAGAAAATTATAAGCAATATTTTGAACAAAATATTTCAAAAGAATTATTGGAAAAGGCAATTACTTATGATACTTTTGGTGGAGAAATGATATTAGAAAAACAAAAAGGTTTTGATAAATTCATTGTTAAAATGGTAAGCAAAAATATTGCACAAGATAAAGAAATTAAAATTTTAACTGAAAATATTGATAGATTTATAGAAAAAGTAAAATAGTAAGTTGAAAGTGAGATGTAAAATGGAAAATATAAAGAGAGAAGAATTAGAAAAATTAGTTGGAATTGATAAAGTTAATACTTTTTATAATATTGTGAATGAAATAACAAAACTTTATGATATGGAACAAGTATGGAATAATGGTGGAAAAAAATGGACTTATGAATATAAATTTAAAAAAAGTGGAAAAACTTTATGTGCTTTTTATTTTAAAGATAATACATTGGGATTTATGATTATCTTTGGTAAAGATGAGAGAAGTAAATTGGAAGAAATAAGAAACGAACTTTCATCTGATGTACTAGAAACCTATGATAATGCACAAACATATCACGATGGAAAATGGGTTATGTTTGATATAACTGATAACTCAATATTAGAGGATTTAAAAAAATTGCTTTTAATTAAAAGAAAACCTAATAGAAAGTAATATATGTTATGTGATAAATAAATTTGTTGAAAAGATGGGATAGAAAATTTATATGTTAGTAAGTAAAATAATAAGTAGCATTATTGAAATAATTTTAATTAGTTCTTTACCATTTATTTGGTGGTTAATATCAGCAAAGAAAAAAGAAAATTTTTTTAATTGGATTGGCTTAAAAAAAATAGAAAATAAAAAAACAACATTGATAAATACAATCATAATATCATTAGTTTTTATGACTGTATCTATTCTTACTCTTTATTTGATAAAAGATATTGAAACAGCTACATCTGAATTCAAAGGATTAGGAATAAGTGCTTTACTACCAGCACTTATATATGCTATATTTAATACTTCCTTACCTGAAGAAATATTTTTTAGGGGTTTTTTGTTAAAAAGATTATCAAATAAATTTGGATTTAGAGTTGCAAATGTAATTCAAAGTATAATATTTGGACTACTACATGGAATAATGTTTTTTAGTTTAGTTGGAATTGTTAAAGCAATGATTATTATATTACTTACAGGAATAGTTGCTTATGCTATGGGATATGTAAACGAAAAAAAAGCAAATGGCTCAATTTTGCCTAGTTGGATCATACATGCATTATCAAACATATTCGCCTCAATTATAGCAATGTTTTCTATTATATAAATTACAATTTTGTAATTTGAGAGATTTATAGTAATTTGTATGGGAGGATAAAAAATGAATTTGGAAGAATTAAAAAAAGATTGCAGTAAAAAGCAAAAGAAAGGTATACATTTTATCATTGCATCAGTAGTAATATGGACTATGGTTTTAATAATACAATTAACAAATTTGCCTGTATTAACAAAAAATCTATTAACATTTTGTTGTACTGCACCATTATTACCAATAGCTTTTTTAATATCCAAAATATTAAAAATACAATTTCAAGATAGAAGTAATCCATTAAATAATTTAGGAATACTATTTTCTGCAAATCAAATGATATATCTTTTAATAGCAATATGGATTTATCCTACATTGCCAGATAAAATGCTAATGGTTATTGCTATGATTTTTGGGGGTCATCTATTACCTTATAGTTGGTTATATAATTCAAAATCATATATGGTGTTATCTATAATAATCCCTATATTATCATTAGTAGTAGGATTAACTTTTGAAAATTATATTCTTGCAATGATGATGATAGGGATAGAGATAATATTTAGTGTTTTATTAGTATTTGAAAATAAAAAACTTATGAAAGATTAGAATTACAAATTACAATAAGTAAAGTAGGTAATAAGGTGGAAATTATATACTCTTTATTATATAATACTAACAAAAGATAGTAATTTGAAAGTGAGGATTACTTATGAATAAAGGA
>CALXHG010000025.1 GCA_944388045.1 uncultured Clostridia bacterium
AATAGGTTAATTAAAGAAGATCCAAAAAGTGCTGAAATTATACGACCGATTTTAAGAGGCAGAGATATTAAACGTTACAGTTATGAATTTAATAATTTGTGGCTAATATATATACCATGGCATTTTCCTTTGCAAAACGATAAAACCATAAATGGAGCTTCTAAAATTGCAGAAGAAAAATTTATGAATGAATATCCTGCTATATACAACCATTTATTGAGTAAAAAGGAACATTTGGAAAATAGGAACAAATCAGAAACTGGAATAAGGTATGAATGGTATGCTTTACAAAGATATGGCTCAGAATATTCGGACGATTTTTATAAGCAAAAAATAATATATCCTGAAACAACACAAGGTGCATACTTTTATCTTGATGAGAAACAATATTTTATAGATAAAACATGTTTTATGATAACAGGAAGCAATTTGAAATTCTTATTAGGAAATTTATCATCTTCTTTATTTGAATTTGCATACAGATATATTTACTCAAGCATAGAACTAGGAAAAAAGGCTTATCAATATAATAAACATGCATTAATAATGTTGCCGATTTTAAATCCACTAGATATTTCTAAAAATGACAAGCAATATATAGATGATTTAGTAGAAAAAGCTTTAAAATCAGATAAAATAGAGAAAGAACAATATATCAAAATGTTAGATGATGCAATTTACCAACTATATGATATTTCAAAAGAAGAAATTGAATTTATAAATAACTATAAATAAAGATATGCAAATTTCGCATATCTTTATTTATAGTTATTTTCTATATATTCTTTTTCGCTTTCAGATAAATCATAAATTTTATATATTATACTATCTATTTTACTTGTTATATCTTCTAAGTTTACCTTTTCTGTATAAATCTCCTTTACCATTGATATAAGGCTATTTGAATAAATACTTTCTTTTACAATAGGTACATCCTTGAAGAAATCTCGTGAACCATATGCATAATTTCCATTTGAAAGTAATAATTCAAAATAGGCTCGAAATAATTTTGAGTTTAAAAAAGCACATAATAATTCTAATTGTTGACCAGTAATCATAAATAATGAATTATTAATAAAATATTTTTCTGGAACAATACAAAACCTATATTCTGAATTAACAGGAGTCCATACTAATTTCTGCTTATAAAAATCGTCCATATAATTACAGCTTCGTAATTCCCACCAATAATCACCTTGATCGTCTCTTTTATATAGGCCTTTGGATTTTTTTGGTCTAGTTAAAGATAATTCATATTCTCTATTTACAAGGAATTTATAAATTGAATAATATTGTGATTTTATCCATTCTTCTGCTTCTTGGTTTGTATCTTTATTCATATTAGTAAATCCACATGGTATATCAATTAGATATAAATGTTGAAAATTAAATGTATAACGTTTAATATCTCTGCCTCTTAAAATCGGTCGTATATAATAAGCATAGGAGGTGTTATTCATGATATATGGATATATAAGAGTAAGTACAGATAAGCAAAATGTAGAAAATCAAAGGTTTGAGATTGAAAATTATTGCAAAGAAAGGGGGATGATAGTTGGATCATGGATTGAAGAGACAATTTCGGGGACTAAACATATTGACCAAAGAAAATTAGGAAAATTGTTGAATAAGCTAAAGAAAGATGATATTTTGATTTGTGCGGAATTGTCCAGATTAGGCAGAAATATGTTTATGATTATGTCCATATTAAATTATTGTATGGAAAGAGAAATAAAAGTATGGACAATAAAAGATAATTATAGATTAGGAGATGATCTAACTTCGAAAGTTTTAGCATTTGCATTTGGATTAAGTGCAGAAATTGAAAGAAATTTAATTAGTCAACGAACTAAAGAGGCACTAGTAAAAAAGAAAGCAGAAGGAATTGTTTTAGGAAGGCCAAAGGGAAGAAAATCTAGTTATTATAAATTATCTGGAAAAGATAATATGATAAAAGAATTATTAAGTAAAAATATTCCTAAAATACAAATTGCAAAAATATTAAATGTACATAGAAATACATTAGATAAATATATAAAGGAAAATAATTTATTATAAATATTTAAGTTTTGAATAATAAATTTACCATACAGCAATTTAACTTTCTGTTATTGATATAAAAGCGGAAATAACAAATAAAACTTTCTTTTTTGGAAATAATATGCTATAATATATTATAGAGAAAAGGAGAGTTTTTATTATGTTAGGAGAAAAAATAAAAAAATATAGAGAAGAAAAGAAAATGACCCAAGTAGAAGTGGCAGAAGTATTAGGAGTAAAGCCAGCTACTATATCTAAATATGAAGCCGGAACTTTAGAACCTAATATTGAGTCATTAAAAAGGTTAGCTGAATTATTTGAAGTTTCAGTTGATGAATTACTAAAAGAAGATGAGTTTGATGTTTCTAAAATAAATGTATTAGAAGTCTTAAGAGAGCAAAAAGAAATGAAACTAAAAGGAAATTTATATCATAATACACAAATAATTTTTGCCTATAATACAAATCATATTGAAGGAAGCAAACTAACAGAAGACCAAACAAGATACATTTATGAAACAAATACATTATTAACAGAAAAAGAATCAATTACAAATTTAGATGATATTATTGAAACTGCCAATCATTTTAAATTAGTTGATTATATGTTAGATGTAGCAGATGAAGAGCTAACAGAAGAAATGATTAAAGAATTTCATAAAATATTGAAAGAGGGAACATCAGATAGTAGAAAAGACTGGTTTAATGTTGGTGACTATAAGAAGTTAGCAAATGAAGCAGGAAATATGAAAACCACATTACCTAAAAATGTACAAAAAGATATGATAAAACTGATGCAATGGTATAATTCATTAGGAAAGGTAAAAATAGAAGATATAATAGAATTTCATTATAGATTTGAATGTATTCATCCATTTCAAGATGGAAATGGTAGAGTAGGTAGAATTATAATGTTTAAGGAATGCTTAAAAAATAATATTATTCCATTTATTATATTAGATAAAGATAAATTATTTTATTATAGAGGATTAAAAGAATATAAAAGCGAAAAAGGTTATTTAATAGATACTTGTTTAAATGCACAAGATCAATATGTTAGATTAATAGAATATTTTTTGAAATAAATGTTTCAAAAGAAGAGCATAAAAATAAGTAATATATAAGATATTTATTATATGTATTTGAAAAGAATACATTTAATTAAATTTTTTCACCAATTTGAAAAGAGTACCTAAAAATCCAAAGTTTTTTCAAAATTTTGAAAAAACTTTGGATTAATTTTAATTATTTATCGATACAACCTATAATTAGCTCAACACCATCACAAAACCCATTTCTATAATACTTCTCATTCCAATAAACAATATAATCTAAAAAGCTAGAATTAAGTAATTCAAGTTGTTTCTCCACAAACATTCTATTGTTTTTAGGCATACTATTTAAAATCCTTTCAGAAATCTCATCAAATTTAACAGTATGTTTTCTATCTTCATCATTAACAAAAGCAAGATCTGTTTCCTCTCTAAATTCTAACCAATCTTTTAAAATATCATCATTAACTTCTCTAAAATTATTCATAATCTAAATCCTCCCAAATTAAAATTTTTATTAATAAAATATTCTTTACAAGAGCCTAAACTCTAAGAACAAATGTACTACACCAGTTGGGTAAAAATTGGGTAAAATCTTCTCAAAAAATGCCCTAAAAATGCACAAATGTTCTACAAAGGAAAACTCTTGTAAATATCTAAATACCAACAAAAACTCTAATTTTCACAAACTAACAAAAACTGGTCAAACCTCGCTCATAACCCGAAGGTCGTAAGTTCGAGTCTTACCCCCGCAACCAAAGCGTATAATCACTAGAACTGTAATGGTTTTAGTGATTTTTTATTGTTTGAAAATTGGCTGCAATAATGGGTAAAAATCACTCATTTATGTTAAATTGGGGAGAAATTGGGGATGAACTCTCCAAATTAATACTTTTTAAAGCTATAAATTACAAGATAATTCATAGCTAATAAATATGAGAGTGACAAAAAAGTTTTGATAATATTGAATTGTTAATGTACATTATTAGATACTAATAAATTTTCTAGTACATTACCAGCTTTTTTATCATGTGACTTTAATGGATGTACATAGAAATTATAAGTTGTAGTAATTTGAGCATGACCTAGTCTTGCTGATACAGTAGCCACATCAACTTGCTGACCTATTAATAGAGTAGCATTTGTGTGTCGCAAACCATGAAAATTTATAACGGGTAAACCAATTTGTTTAATAAATTTTTCAAACCATTTGCTAATTGTAGATGGATGAATTGGTTTTCCATCATCTTGTACAAATAATCTATTGGATTCATGCCAGAAATCGCCTACAATTGATTTTTGCTCATTGTACCATAATTTATATTCTTGAAGTAAAGAAACAATAAAATCGGGAATAGCAACATCACGAATTGAACTCTCGTTTTTAGGATTTTTTGTAAATACGCCTTTTTCTGATAAATATTGGCTAGATTTATTAATACATATAATTCCATTTTTAAAATCTATATCTGACCATTCAAGTCCAGCAAGTTCTCCAAGCCTTGCACCTATAAAAATATCTAGCAAAATAGCAACTTTATATTTCATATCTTTTCCTGTTAGTTTTTCTAAATTATCCACTAAAATTCTAGTTTGATCTTCATCATAACAAGGTCTTTGTGGTTTAGGTGCTTTTGGTGGTTCTACACGTTCAGCTGGATTAGTTACAATCATTTGCCAATATACTGCTTTGTGTAACATTGCATGTATTAATCTATGATGTTCTAATATAGTCTTTTTTGATAAGGGCTTTCTAGTATTTTTTCCATGATTATTTTTCTTTCTTTGAAGTTGTGTATCTTCTTCAAGTAGATTGTAGAAATGCATAATATCAATAGGTCTAATTTTATCTAGTTTTAAATGTCCAAAATAAGGGATAATTCTAGTTTCTAACATTCCTTTATATCTACAATAAGTTGATGGAGCAAGTTCTTTTAAAGCATAATCACGTTCCCATATTTCTACAAATTCTTTAAATGTTGGAGTAGATCCTTCTATAATAAATCCATTTTCTATTTGTGTTACAAATTTTGCTAACTCTATTTGAGCTTCGGATTTATTTTTACAATGTACAGTTTTTTGATGTCTAACCGATTTTCCGTCTAAGTCATAACCTTTAAACACTACTAACCTATAACTATTTTTTCCACGTTTTTCAATACTACCAGTCACTTATTTGCCTCCTTTCGTTTTATTTAGTAATTGGGTAAATTACTATGATTTTATTGTAGCATCATGTAAAAAGAAAACAAAACCCGACAAAGAAATATTTAAATCAAAGAAAAAAGTAGGGGGAAATATTGACATATAATTTATAATGATTTATAATATTTTATATTTGCAGTATAAAATATTATAAAAGGAGGCAAAATAATTTGAGTACAATTAATGAAGACATACAATGGGCAAGAGATATGGTAGGTAATGGATATTATTCTATATGTGAACATGCCAACATAAGAATGAATGAGAGAGATATTTCAGATGAAAACATAGAAGATGTTGTAAAAGAAGGTGTTGCAAGTACTACAAAACGAGGAAGACTGTGTTTTGAAAAAGATGAAATTAAAGTAATTGTTAAAGTAATGAAATTTAGAATATCAATAATTACAGTGATTAGAAAAGGAGAAGATGAGGAATGTTAAATATGGAATGTGCTTTATGCGATAGTATTATGAATGAAGAAAAGAGAGAATTAGAAATAAAGAGGGATGGTTATACATTAAAATTATCAGGAATAACTGCTTATGTTTGTCCTAATTGTGGAAATATTGAATATATGGCTAAAGATATAAAAATGGCTGAAAAATTATGTATGACATTAAGTCAAGCTAATATAGATTTGAAAGAAGAATATTTAAATGTTACAGATATGGCAGAAGAATTAAATGTTACTAATCAAACTATTTACAATATGATAAAGGATGGAAGACTAAAACCAATAAAAATAGGAAAAGAATGGAGATTCTATAAAAAAGACATAGACATAATTAAAAATACAATAAGCAATGATGATTTTCAATTAGCAGCTAGAAATTTAGACGGTAAATTATCGAATGAAGATATTGAAATTATAAAAAAAGAAATGGAAGATGATTAATGAGTATTATTGGCTTAACTGCAGATGAAATTGTTAAAGATTTAAATTTGACAATTCCTATTAATTTAAATAAGATATGTGAAAATTATAATATAAAAATATTATATAGAAATATAAACAGTGCCGATGGATATTTTATACCTACAAAGAAAAAAATTATTATTAGTAATAAAATAAAAGGAACATATAAAGAAAGATTTACAATTTCTCATGAGCTAGGACATTATTTTAATGTGAATGATAAAACATATGAATTAGATGCATATTGTTATTCAGATTATAAAGCTAAGCAAAAACAAAGTAAACTTGAGAGGGAAGCTGATGAGTTTGCAGCAGAATTGTTAATGCCCAAAGCATTTATTAAGAAAAAAATTGAAAATATAGATATAAAAGATTGGAAAAAATTAATTGAGTTATCTTTAGAATATGAAGTGTCTTTAGCTGCTATGTTAATAAAATATATTGACAATTCATACGAAAAAAATAGAATAGGCTGCTTTTATAATAATAGACTAATTTGGCAATATGGAAACCAGTTTGATTTTGTAATAGAGCAGAATATTTTGAATGGGCAAGAAAAAATGAATTTATATACAAAAAATAGAAATAGTGATTGGATTAAAGGTAATTATGATTTTACAGAAGAAGTTTTAATTGATAAAGGTAATATTAAATATTTATTAATTTCAGTATATACATCTGAAGATTAAATATAAAAATAAGGAAGTAAAACTACTTCCTTATTTTCATGCATTCAAGCCATTCCATTAATTCTTCTCCATTAATCAATCCTTCTTTATATCTTTCTTGATAAATAGGATATTGTTCTTTAAAAAATCTAAAAAGATTTTCTATTTTCTCAGATGCACCTATTGAAACTTGTTTGTGTAAGTTTTTATATCTTTTTCTGCATTTTTGTAAATATATATCATCTTTTTCATTTTTACTAGCACGTTCTTTTTTTGCAATTTCATTGCAAGTCATATTATTTTCATATATTAAATCACAGTATTTTTGCTTTTTATTAGTTTTGTTAATAAACCAATAGCCACAATTTTTACAACATTCGAATTTTATATTTTTTATATTACTCATTAATTCTTTTACAATACAATATAAAAAATTATCAACTGAACTAGAAGAAAACGTGTAATTAGTTGATATATTTTCAGGCAAATTATTCATAAAAAATGTGTTTAAATCATAATTGATTGCAGTTGTATTGTTGTCAGCTAATAATTCGTTAATTGCACAATAATCTTTTTCATTATTTGCAAGTTCTTCTAATTTGTCATATTCATCTGATAGTATATCTGTAATTTTTAATATATCATCATAATACTTGTTTCTAAAAACTCTTTCCAAATTTATCTGGATCATTGAAAAATCAACAGAATATGTACTATATATCCAATCTAGAAAATCTTGAGCTTTGTCTTTTTCAATTTCAATATGATAATTAGTTTTATCTGTAATAAGAGCATTGTCATATATAGTTAGCAAATGGACAAATAAATATTTATAAACAAAAAGTGTTAAATCTATTGAATCATCAAAATCTGTATCCATAAAGTCTAGTAAGAATGTTCCTAAGTCTTGCTTTTTAGGTGGAGCATTTTTTAATATTATTTTTTTATCATCAATACCTTCTAAAGTGTAACTAGAAAGATACTCTTTTGAATTGTTAAAATCAAAAATTATCTGCATATTTTCAATCATATTGTACCCCCTACAATTAAAAATAAAATATTTTTTCATTTGTACGGTTTTTAATTCAAAAGCTAACAACTAAAATAATAATCAGTAATTAGCTATTTACATTATACATAGGAAAGCACTAAAAATCAACAAAAGTGCTGATAAGTGCTGAAATTATTAAAAATATTGTTGGAAAGTGGGAGGTGATTTTATGAAAGAACTACCAAAGGTTGAAAGAACAACGCTAACAATGAAAGAAACAGCAGAGTATTTAGGCGTATCATATTGGCTTGTGAATCAACTAGTAAGAAGAAAACAGATACCATGTGCAAGAGTAGGTGGAAGAGTATTATTTAGAGTACAAGCTTTAGATGAATATTTAAAAGAAAAAGAAGAAAATTCTATAAACAAATAGGAAAGGAGTATTGTGTTTATGCAATGGATTAAAGTGTTTACAAATATATTTGCAAATCCTAAAATTCAACTATTACTCAAAGAACGTGATGGGGACACGTTCTTTAGAGTATGGATTCAATTATTGACACTCGCTGGAACATCTATGCAAGATGGAAAAATTATGATGTCAGAAAATACACCGATAACAGTAGAAAGTCTTGCAACAATTACACACAAATCAAACAAAAAAATTCAAAATATATTGAACAAGTTAATCCATTTTGAAATGATAATTTGTGAGGACAATATATACCGAATTAAAAATTGGTATAAGTACCAAAGTGCTGATAAATATGAGATTGTAAAACAACAAAATAGGGAAAGACAAAAAAGGTTTAGAGAAAATCAAAAAAATGAGAATAACGTTAATGTAACGTTATGTAACGATATAGAGGAGAATAAAAAGGAAGATAATAAATTAGAGAATAATAAAAAAGATTTTTTAAAGAAGAAAGGTTATTTGGATTATGATCAAAGAAAATATCCACCAGAATTTTTTGATAATCTTTATGGTAATTTAAGAAAGTGAGGTAACTATGAGGCAATATAAAGATAATGAGAATATAAACAACAAAACTACATTTACTACAACATTTAAATTAGACATTGTAGAAAAAAGTCATTATGAATTTAATTCATATAATGATTTATTAAGAAAAATAGAAGAATATATTGCAGATAATTATTAGTAAGAAAATATATTAGGTAATATAAAAAGAAGTTCCCATTGGGGAATTTCTTTTTATAAAAAAATTCTCATCGTGAGATTTATAGATAGTTTTAAATGTAGAATCTTTAAGCAAGATTCCCATTTGTACATACAAAAGGTTGATCAAGTAGCTAAGCTACATAAATTTAAGAGTAAATAATTATTAAAAAAGACAATATAATAGTAATTCGTATTGAAAAATTGAGAAATTTAAAGAAATATGATATATATTCTAAAAAAACTATAGGAGATGTTATATAAATTGAAAATAAAAGAATTAAATAAAATTCAAAAAAATGCTATGAGTAAAGAGCTGATAAAAGAACATTATGAATGGGAAGATAAAAGATTATTTTCATATATATTAGGTGAAGTACCTAAAGAAAGGGAGCTATATAGATATAGTGGTAAAGAATTATCTGGTGAAGAGTTAGAACAAAATGAAATTATAAAAAAAATTAATGAAATTATAAAGAAATATAATTATAGTATGAAAATAGAACAAAAAGAATTTTATGAATTAGAGAAAGAATATGAGAAGTTAGAAAAATATAAAGAAAAATATTATACTTCATATTATGATGTTAGTAATGGAATGAAGTTTAATAAAATTATTATGATAAGTGGACCTGGAGGAATAGGAAAGAGTCAATTTTTATTTGAATTTTCAGAAAAAGTAAGTAAGAAATTTAATTATTTATGTTTATATGGAAAATATTGTGAAAATATAGAAAATGATATCTTTAAAGATATAGTTAAAAATATAAAAAATGATAGATTTTATTTTATAATTGATGCAATTAACGAATTTAACGAAAGTTTAAGAGAAAAAATATATAAATTTATAAATGATAACAGGAACAATTCAAATTTAAGAGTCATAATTTCATTAAGAGATTTCTCAATGGCTGAAAAAGAAATACAAAGACTAAAAAAATTAGTTGATATTGAAGAAATTTTTACAGGTGTGGATCCGGATAATGCATTAGAAAAAATATCAGAAAAATATAATTTGGACTTATCAATATATGATAGATTATTATATGATAATAATCCATTGCATTTAAAACTAATAATAAAGTCAATAAGTGAAAATCAATTAATAAATAAAGGATTAAAACCAATTACAAAAGGTACATATATTTATGAGCATTTTATTAAGAATGTTTTAACTAAAAATGATTGGAATATTACAAAGAAAATAATTGGTGAGATGTTTAAAAATAAAAGTAAAGAAATAAAAGTAGATGAGTTGAATAAATTAAATATAACTGACTTTAATGCATATATGAATAAAATGAAAACAAATAATTTTGTTGGTACCTATGATTATAATAATGATACTTTTATTTATTTTATAAATGAAACTTTAACAGATTATTTAATTGCAAGATTTTTATTTGATAATTTAGATGGATTAAATATATCTGAAACTAAAGAATATATAAGTAAAATTGTAAAAGTATTTTATAGTATACATGATCAAGTTATTTTAATGCTATTTGAAAAATATGAAGATAATATAGAAATAGCTATAAAAATAATAAAAGAGACTGCTTTAAATAATTATCTGGATATAGAGATTTTTAATGAATTAAATTTAAGTACTAACAATATGACGAAAATTCAAAAATTACTTAAGGTAAATATTCCCTTAGAGCAATTACTAATTCGAGCTGGAGGAAATGAAAGCAATCCTTTTAATTGTACAAATTTTTTAAATGATAAATTAAAAAAAATTTACGATAAAAAGCAATTGGATATAGTTGGATATGATGTTAAAAAAATTAGACACAAATTAAAAGTATATGTTCAAACTGTTAGTAAATTTAATTATGATAAAAAATACATAGAAGAAAAGTTTTGGTATGCAGTTTGGTGCTCATCATTAGTCAATAAATTGAATAGAACTTTAGCAAAAAAACTTATATTTGAAATAACTAATATTCATTCAGAGTATATTAATAAATTGATATCAATATATAGTGAAGTTAAAGATGAATATATACAAGAAATGGTAGTACAAGTATTAAGTTCTTTAAAAAAGAATAATAAAATAATAAAAAAATTTTTTAATAGAATAAATGTCATAGATTTTTGTAATATTAAGAATTTATACTTTATCAGTAATTATTTATATGGAAAAGAAAATTATGAAAAAATGGAAAAGACAAATTATATTCTAGATACAGACAAAAGGATAGACAATAATATTTTAAAATTTTTACATAGAATATTTTTTACATATAAATATGACTATGATTTCTTTGGATTTGAAACTTATAATTCTTCTATAACATTTCAAACTAAATTTCTGAAAGAAGAAAAAAAAGCCATTATAAAAGTAAATAGTTTTATTAAAAACCACTTTAAATGTTTGAATAATAATGAATGCAATTCAACATATTTTAAAGAGAATTTTATAGATAAAAAATTTTCAATAAATGAAGAAGAGATAGAGGATAGAGTAATTTATTTAGCATGGCAAAAAATTTTTAAGACATACATGAAAAAATATAATATAAAAATCAAAGATTTAGATAATATATATGTGTACGAAGAAGAGGAAAAAGGAATTATATATAAGGCTTTAGAATTGTCATTCTCGAAAATTAATGGCTCTATGACTTGTAATTACTTTACAAATGAGTTTGAAATATATGGAGATTATAAGGGATATCAATTTAACTTGTATGATAGATATGATGAAAAAGCTGAAATATATTATCCGGTAGCTGTTTTTAATCAAGATATAGAAAATTTAGATAATAAAACTTTAAAAAAAATAATTGTTCCAGAAAAAAAGAATATTAAATGGGTGAAAGATAGTGAATTAAGTTTAAATAATATAAAAAAAATTATAGAACCTATAACGTATAAAAATGAAAAATATTATATGTTGTATGGGAGTATAAGGCTAGATGAAAAATCAGATGATGAGTACGGTAATAGTTGGATTGATACATATATAATAAATCTAGCAATAGATGAAAACTACAATTTATGTGGTATTAGTAATGAAGATAGAAAATATACAATAGAAACAAATAAATATAGAGGAAATTTTGAAGATTATAAAAATGAAAATTATAAAATGACAACTAGCTTATATAGTGCAAGTGATTTAAGTAATATATATGTAACAACAGATTTTAATTTGCCACCATCAATAATCATAAAAGAATTTGATTTGCATTACAACAAATTTTCTTCATCATGGAATGGTGTTAATGAAGAAAAAATTATATTAGTTAATAATAATGAGGGAATGTGGTATAGAAAAGGATGCTCTGGTACTTTATATATAAAGAAAAAATATTACGATATATTAATAAAAAAACATAATTACAAATATTTTTGTTTTACAGAAAAATACCATCCTAAAACTGGTTATTGTCAAGATTCCGCACTTCAAATTCAAATAAATTCTGATGGTAGTATTGAGAAATATAAACATTATAAAAGTCATAAACACTATTCTAGACAGCAAAATGCAGAATGTAAGAAATGTATAGTATACAAAAAAGAAAAAGAAGATGAGAAAAAATGGAAAAATAACAAGTTCTACGATTTATTAATTGAGAATATTGAAGAAATTTGGGAGGACTACGATGAAAGTGATAATTAAGAATTTAATTTTATTGTAAAAACTTATTATATATGATAAAATACAAAACATAAGAGGTGAAAAAATGCAAAATAAAATAAAGCCATTTGTAAAATGGGCAGGAGGCAAAGGTAGCCTATTAAATCAATTAGAAAAGTTTTATCCATTAGAATTACAAAATGGCAAAATAGATTGTTATATAGAGCCTTTTGTTGGTGGAGGAGCAGTATTAATAGATATATTGCAAAGTTATAAAGTTAAAGAAGTGTATGCTTTTGATATAAATTTAGAACTAATAAATTCTTATAACGTAATAAAAAATCATGTTGATGAATTGATAGCTAATTTAAAGCTCTTAGAAAGAGAATATTTGTGTATGGAAAAAGAGAATAGAAAGGAATACTTCTATAAAATAAGAAAGAATTATAATGTACACAAATTAGCTAAAGATGAAATGTCAGTACAAAAGGCAGTAGAATTTATATTTTTAAATAGAACATGTTTTAACGGATTATATAGAGTAAATAAAAAAGGAGATTTTAATGTTCCTATGGGGAATTATAAAAATCCAACTATTTGTGATGAGGAAAACTTAAGAGGACTGTCTAATCTTATAAAAAATGTAAATTTTCAATATGGAGATTATAGAACAAGTGAAAAATATATAAAGAAAAATACTTTTGTTTATTTTGATCCACCATATAGACCTTTAAATGTTACATCGGGATTTACGTCATATACTAAAGAAGATTTTGATGATGAGGATCAAAAAGAATTAGCTTCATACTATAGAGAATTGAACAAGAATAATGTAAAAGTTATGCTTAGTAATTCAAATCCTAAGAATACAAATAAAGATGATTTCTTTTTTGAAAACATCTATGGGGGATTTAATATTAATAAAGTTTATGCTAAAAGAATGATAAATGCTAATTCAAAAGGAAGAGGTGAAATATCCGAACTCCTAATAACAAATTATGAAACACAGAATTCTTATAATGGAGAAATAAAATGTATAGAGGAAAATACTATTTTGAATCCGACAACTTCAAATTGATTTATAATGATATATTTAAAGCAATTAAAAAATTTGAAGATAAGAGTATAGATATGATTTTTGCAGATCCGCCATATTTCCTTTCTGGAAATGGTATTACATGTAGCGGGGGAAAAATGGTTAGTGTTAATAAAGGCGAATGGGATAAAACATTATCAATTAAAGAAAAACATAAGTTTAATAAAAAATGGATAAAAGAATGTTATAGAATTTTAAAAGATAACGGAACTATATGGATAAGTGGTACATTACATAATATTTATTCAATCGGTATGGCACTCGAAGAAGAAGGATTTAAAATAATAAATAATATAACATGGCAAAAGACTAATCCGCCACCAAATTTGGCGTGCAAGACATTTACACATTCAACAGAAACTATATTATGGGCAAGGAAAGATTTAAAAAATGTGAAATATACATTCAATTATACTTTAATGAAAAAAATTAACAATAATAAACAGATGAAAGATGTTTGGACAACTTCGTTGACAAAACCATCCGAAAAGAAATGTGGAAAACATCCCACACAAAAACCGTTAGAAATATTAGATAGAATAATACTTGCTTCAACCAAAGAAGGAGATTTGATTTTAGATCCATTTTGTGGTAGTAGTACAACAGGAATATCAGCAGTTGGATTAAGTAGAAGATACATAGGGATAGATAACGAGAAAAAATATATAGAACTATCTATAAGAAGATATAAAAAAATGAAGGAGGAACAATAATGTACTTAGAAATGGATTATGATAAGTTGTCAGAAATATTTGTAAATAATTTATTGGAAACTAATAGAGGATTCGACTTTTATGTTAATTGGAAAAATGCAAAAGCGTATAAGGAATTTGAGATAGAATTGAACGCAATGAATGTATTGATAAGAGCAGATAATATTAAAGAGAAGTTTTACAAACTAGTAGAAAAAGTACCAACAGTTATTGCTACTTTCCCATTATTATTTGCACTTTCAAAAAATGAAAGAACAGAAGTATGGTATGGAAAAAATTTATTAGCAGTTGTTGGCGATGAAATAGGGAATGATGAAAATTTGAAGTTTTCTTTTGAAATAGAGAAATTAAAACAAGGACTTTCTAAAAAGGAAATAGAAAATTATTATTATTTCTTTGAAAGAATTGGTTTAAAAAGTTTATGTAAAAATCTAGTTGAAAAAAGTTTAACCGATTACGTTATTGGAGTATTAGTAGGGTTAGATTCTAATGGTAGAAAAAACAGAGGTGGAACAGCATTTGAAGATGCTTGTGAACCAGTAATAAAGAAAATTTGTGAAAAATATAGTGTAACGATGTTATCACAAAAGCAATTTAAAAAACTGAAAGATTATGGCTTTAGTGTATCGGAAGATATTGCAAATAGAAAAGCAGATTTTATATTAATAAAAGATAATAAAGCTTTAAATATAGAAGTGGATTATTTCTTTAGGGGAGGATCAAAACCTGAAGAAATAATTGATAGTTATATTAATAGGCAACATGATTTAGATAAGTTAAATATGGGATTTGTATTACTAACAGATGGTTTATGTTGGGATAATAAATCAAAAAATCAGTTACAAAAGGGATTTAGAAATATGAATTATCTTATGAACTTTTATCTTGCAAAAAACGGAATGTTAGAAGAAGTAATAAAAGAATATTTTAAATAAAAGATATTATAAAAGTTTTTTGGGGGCAACTTTTTTATTAAGGTTGCTCTTTATAATTAAGGAGGAATGTTTATTGATATATAATCCAAAAGAATTTAAATTAGAAAGAACTACAATATGGAGTTTTAAAGAAAGAGGAAAATGGGCAACACATAAAGGAGATTATAGAGGTAATTGCCCACCACAAGTACCAAGAAATTTAATATTAAAATATACGGAAGAAAAAGATATAGTCTTAGATCCTTTTTGTGGAAGTGGTACATCAATGATAGAATGTAAATTACTAAATAGAAAAGGAATAGGAATTGACATAAATATAGATGTTTTAAAATTAGCTAGAAGTAGATTAAACTTTAAATACCAAACTATATATGAACCAAGATTATTAAGGGCAGATTCAACCAATTTACAAAAAATAATACCAAATGAAAAAATAGATTTTATATTTGCACATCCACCATATGCCAATATTATAAAATATAGTGAAGATATAGAAGAAGATTTATCAAGATTAAACTTACAAGAATTTTTAAATCAAATAAGTTTATTTTCAAAAGAATGTTTTAGGGTTCTAAAAAAAGATAAAATTTGTTCAATTTTAATAGGAGATATTAGAAAAAATAAGAATATTATTCCATTAGGTTTTTATGTCATGAATATTTTTATTCAAACAGGTTTCACATTAAAAGAAATAATTATAAAAGAACAACATAATTGTAAGATGACAGGTTATTGGAAAAATAAGAATATGGATTTTTATTTATTGGCACACGAATATGTATTTGTATTAAAAAAATAGAGAATAAACGTGTTAGTAAAGGAAATAGTTAAAGGATGCTTGAAAAGATTAAAAAAATATAATATACTTACTATAGTTCCAAAGTGTTCGAAATACCCTTCTATTGGTTATCGAAAGATAGCGAGAACTTTTAGTTCGCATTATTCGTGGGAATATATAAATGTATATCTAATGCAGAAAGAACAATCATACTGTTCAAAGTTCATATATTCATGATATATTATTGTTTATATTGTCATGAATAAAATTACTTTGCATATTATGCGAAGGACATGGAAATAGTTAGTTCCGGATAGTACTACCATTCACAATTCCTAAATTAGAAGCGAAGGGCGTTTATAATAGTTTGAATAAGTGCGCACCAAACTATATAGATGTTCTAATTTACAATAGGAGGTGAATGAAATGATGATATTACCTAAAAAGCAGAAACAAAAATTGGTAATTCAGTTATTGGAAAAAATAATTGAAGTTATACCTATAATTTTAGAATTTTTAGTAGTGTCAATTATTGGAACTTACTTAAGGTGGAATCCTATAATAATAGTAACTGCGATCACTGCTATCGTTGGTAATAATATAATAACTATTATTATTAATTCTAAAAAAACTAACTAATTTCCCTTTTTATAAGTAAATTAAAATATAATTTATTTATAAAAGGGGGAATTTTTATATGGAATTAACTACTTGTAAACTTTATGGAATTAAAAGAAAAAGAGATATAAGAGTGTTATTAAAAATAAATAGCAAAAAAAATATTAGTCAAATTTGTAATTTATATAAACCATATATTGCTAATAAAGGAAAAAAGAGACTTATTGAGCCAATAGATTCGAAAGAATTAAAATCTATTCAAAAAAGAATACAAATATTATTAAAAGATATAAAGTATGATGAAAATATTTTTTCAGGAATACCTGGAAAATCATATATTGATAATGGTTTGTATCATTTAGAAAGTAAATATGTGGTTGCACTTGATATAAATAAGTTTTTTCCTAATATTAGTAGAGAAAAAGTATATAAGTTCTTTAAAAATAAGTTAATGAATAGCAGTGATGTGGCTGAGATTTTAACAGATTTATGTACAGTTAATTTAGAAAAAATTTCTAATTTAGATAATAATGTTTTAGACTATCTAAAAGATAATAAAATACATCAAATGAAGCATATACCAACAGGATCTTCTATAAGCTGTATTATGTCCTACTTGTCTAACATTGATATGTTTAATGAAATATCAAATGTTGCAAAAATTAGTGGGTGTAAAGTTTCTATTTATGTGGATGATGTAGTTATTTCTTCAAACAAGATGATAAATAATGAGATTATTAATAAAATTATTTCGATAATAAAAAGAAATGGTTATAACATACAAAAGAAAAAATTAAAAAAGTATTATTCCAATGAGTTTAAAAGAGTAACAGGCAATATTATATCAAAAGATGGAAATAAATTAGTACTTCCTAATAAAATAAGATATAGAATTATAAAATTAAAGAATAATAAACATATAGAAAAGGAGAAAAAAATATTAAAATTAAAAGGATATAATCAATTAATATTGCAAATACAAAAATAATAAATAGAAGTGTAAAATTATTATAGTAGGTGAATAAATTGAAATATGAAGATAGAATAAAAAAATTAAATAGTTTAGAAAAATTTATTAATGGACAAAATCAAGATGATATATTATTAATTCTTGATAAAAGATATGGAGAAGATAAGTGGAGTATTATTTGTTCCGTAATGCACTGGTTCAGAGTAGTAGAAGATTATCTATGTAGTGATAATTTATTGAAGAAAAATAAAAAAGATTATAATTGGGGAGAAGTATACCTGTTTATATCTGCAGTTGATATTGTTGTAAAAGGCATAAATGATATATATAAAATTGTGAAAAATAAAGATGGAATTCATCTTTTTTATGGAGAAAACAATATATTTGGTGATAAAAATAAAGATGATTGGAATTATTTTCAAAACATAAGAGCTATATTCGGAGCTCATCCAACAGAGTTAAAGGATAATGAAGAATTTATTGTAGCTACATATCCAACACCATATAATTCAATATTAGATAGACTACACGGTACAACAAAAGGTTGGGATTACTATACCTTTCTGTGGAGTAAAAAGAAGTCTAAGGAATTTTTACAAGAAAGTTTTGGATTTAAATTCGAGGATATAAATAAGTATCTAGATAAATATATTGTATATTTAGACTCGTTATATAAAGAAATAATAACTATGATTAAGGATTATAAAAAAGAAGTGGCAAGAAATAAAATAGAAAAAAATCATAATCCTATAATTCAACTTAATATTTTAGAAAAAGAAGACAAGAAAAGGCTTAATTCCAGATATAAATACATAATAGATGTTTTGAGAATATTGATAAATACAAAAATAACAAATAAGTATAATCAAAATGAATATGAAAAATATAGAGAAAAAAATATTGAAAATGTTTCAATTTTATATGATATAATACAAAATCCGGAAGAAGAAAAGCAAATAAGTAAAATTGAAGAAGTGGTTTTTTGTAATACAGAATATTTTACAAATATGTCAAGTTATTATTATACTAAGCTATATGAGTACTGGAATAATGAAGATATGGAAGAAATATTATTAAAGCATTTTAAGGATAGAATACCTCCATTTAATAGTGATATTGCTAATATAAAAGAATTATATTGTTTGGTAAAAGCTTTTAATTATTATAAAAATAAAGAAAAAGCCCAATAGGGCTTTTTCTATAAAATCAGACATCCAATAATTAACTGAATGCCATCACAAAAACCATTCCTATAATACTTTTCATTCCAGTAACAAATATACTCTAGAAAACTAGAATTAAGTAATTCAAGTTGTTTTTCTACAAACTTTCTATTCTGTTTAGGTATAGTACCTAAAATTTTTTCAGAAATCTCATCAAACTTAACTGTATGTTTCTTATCTTCGTCATCAAGAAAGGCAAGCTCGGTTTCTTCTCTAAAGGCAAGCCAATCTTTTAATAAATCTTCATTAACTTTTCTAAAATTATTAATCATAAAATAACCTCCAAAATAAAAAATAATATCTAAATACTTCCAAAAATCTTAATAAAAAAATTGGGGAGAAATTGGGGATCAATTTCTCAAAAAGGGTACATTTTCAACCATATTATTCA
>CALXHG010000026.1 GCA_944388045.1 uncultured Clostridia bacterium
AAAATCTTAATAAAAAAATTGGGGAGAAATTGGGGATCAATTTCTCAAAAAGGGTACATTTTCAACCATATTATTCATTAAATGAAAAAACTTCTAAGTATTGATAACACTAGCATACAATACAATTCAATACGCATCACAAAAACATTATGTCAACCCTCATAACCCGAAGGTCGTAAGTTCGAGTCTTACCCCCGCAACCAACGATTTTATTAGAGTCGCAAGAGATTGTGGACTCTTTAATTTTTTGTAAAAGTGAATTTTAGGCTATTTTGGGGACAGCTTGGGGACACAAGCTACTTTAAATAGCTATAAATAGCCTAAAATTTCACAATAAGACTTAAAAAAAGCAATTTTTGTAATTTTATTGAAAAAAGATTATTAGTTGTCACCTATTAATAGGTCTTGTAATACATACGCTGCTTTTCTCATATTTTTTTCTAGTGGATGCACATAGTATTTTATAGTTGTATTAATACTTGCATGTCCAAGTCTTGCAGATACTGTTGCTATATCAACATTATTAGCAATCATGAGAGTAGCATTTGTATGTCTAATACCGTGAAATTTAATTATAGGTAGTCCTAATTTTTCAATATAAGGCTTAAACCATTTTCCAATTGTATCTGGATGCATAGGTTTCCCATCATCTTGTATAAATAGCTTATTAGAGTTAATCCATTTATCTCCCCAGATGTCTTTTTGTTCATCATACCATTCTTTATATTCAAGAAGAGTTTTTGTAATATAATTTGGTATTGGAACAATTCTATTAGAACATTCTGTTTTAGTATCTTTATCAAAAATTCCATTTTCAGGTAAGTACTGAGTAGATTTATTAATATTAATAGTTTCATTTTTAAAATCTACATCAGACCATTCAAGTCCAATAAGTTCTCCACGTCTTACGCCAGAGAAAATATCAAGAAGAATTGCTGCTTTATACTTTAAATTATTTCCAGTAAGCTCCATTAAAGATTGTATAAGAAACTTGCATTCATCATCATTGAAAAATTCCATTTTAGTTTTCTTAGTCTTTGGTGGTTTTACTCTTCTAGCAGGATTAGAAGGTAACAACTGCCAGTATACTGCATTTTGTAACATGGCACTTATTAGTCTATGGTGCTCTAGAATTGTTTTTGGAGATAATGGTTTTAAAGTTCTTTGACCATTATTTTTTGCTATTCTCTTTATCTGAGTATCATTTTCTAGCATATCATAAAAGTTCATTAAATCTGTGGGTTTGATTTTGTCTAAAGGAAATGAACCTAAATATGGAAGAATTCGAGATTTTAATATTCCAATATATCTTGAATAAGTTTTTGGTGCTAATTCTTTTGAAGCATATTTTTCATCCCAAATATAAAAGAATTCTTCAAAGGTAATTGACTTCCCTTCTGGAACTAATCCACGATTTACTTCTGTAATGAATTCTGCTAAGGCTATTTCAGCATCTTTTCTTGTACCATGTATAGTTTTTGTTTTTTTACATCTAGTACCATCAAGATTTTTACCACCTGAAACGACTAACCTATAAGTATTTTCACCTCTTTTTTCAATACTTCCAGCCATTGCTTTTTTCACCTCCTTTCAGCATAACTATGGGTGGAAGTTTGTTAATATTTAATTGTCATGATTATACTACAATTTTAATGTTAATTCTAGTAGTTTTTCTTTATTTTTCAAGTGTTACAAAGATTACACAAAAATCCATAAAAGAAAATATATAGGACAATAAAATACTTTATAAAATGTAATAATTTACAATAACGAGAAAAAAATCACGATAACTATTGACTAAATTGGCATTTTATATTAAAATATTAATGTAAAATAATAAATAAGGTGGTTAATATGTATATTTATATAAAAATAGATAATATATGTGGTATAGATCAAGAGATAAAAATAGATTTTATAGCTGAACCAAGAAAAAGAAACAAAAAAGAAACTGTTGTAGAAATAGAAAAAGGAAAGAATATAAATAAATTAACAGGAATATTAGGATGTAATGCAAGTGGAAAAAGTAGCATTGTAAAAGCTATAACAGCTATAGAGATGTTTTTGAAATATAATTCTAATTCAGAAAAAGGGCAAGGTGAAGAGAAAGAAAGAAGATTTTATAGAAGAATAGAGGAAATTATGCCTAAAGCTAATGTCAATAGAAAAGAAGAATACTCAGTAATAGAACTATGTGCTTACATAAATAATTGTTCTAAACCTGGTATATACACATATAGATTGGAATATACGCTAAATCCTGATATTGAAATCAAAACAAAGGAAAAATTGACTTATAAACGTAATTTTAATGCTAAAGAAGAAACGAAATTAGATATAAAGAAAAAAAGACTAGAAAGTGAGATAGGATTAAAATATAATTATAGAGATAGTTTCATACAGGATATAATTGACGAAAAAGCTATTTATAGTTTTGAAGAAAAGTTAGAATATTATAAATGTTTTTATGAATATATAAATAATGAATTAATATATGCAGAAGAATCAATAGACAATAGAGGACTACAATATTGGGTAATTTTGAATTGGATAGAAGAAGATAAAGATACTTTAGAGCAAGTAGTAAAATTAATAGATAAAACGATTGAAAGATTTGACACAGAAATGGTTGAAGGAACAAAACAAAAAAAAATATATTATTATAATAAGAGTAATCAAAAATTGACTTTTTATGATATGTCAAATGGAACAAGAAAATTTTTAAGTTATATATATTTAGTATTAATAACATTAAAAAGTAATGGAATGATATTAATAGATGAAATCGAAAATTCATTACATAATGATTTGGTTAAATTTATCTTAAAATTAATTACCATAAAGAACTCTAATTCTCAACTTGTTTTTACAACAAATGATCAATATACTATGGATGAAGAAATAATGAGAATAGATCAAATGTATTATTTAGAAAAGAATGACGATGGTAAAACAGAATTAAAAAGATTTTCAGAAAGTTTAAGACATACCAAAAATAGCAATCAAGTTAGAAATGATGAGACTATTAGATTGAAATTTAAGGAAAAAAGTATATGCAAAGGATTTCAACCTAGTATGGAAAAAATAGATAAATTTGTTGAATACATAGATAATAAAAATACAAACAAATGTTTGAACAATAAAAAGAACTAATCGAGAAAAAAGATTGGTTCTTTTTTCTTAAACTTATAAAAAACCTCGAAAAGCATAACAAAACGAAAAATAATTACGAAAAAAATCACAATGAGACTTGACATTTTTTGAAAAACATAGTATTATTATGACATAAAAAAAGAGCATAGTTTGCGGCTAGCTCTTAAAAATAAAACCGGTATATACTTGCGGCTTAATTTAAAATATGGTAAAAAAATTATAACATTTTTGATTTGGCATTGCAAGAGTTTATACAAAAAATATTACAGGAGGTGAAGATAATGTCAAACAAAAATGTTCATACAGTACATAATAAAAAAGGTTGGACAAACAGGTATGAAAATTCAAATAGAACCTTAGGTTATTATGATACTAAGTCAGAAGCTCAAGCAGCAGGAAGAGCAAGAGCAATAAAAAACAATTCTGAGCATATTATTCATGGACTTAACGGTAGAATTCAAAATAAGAATTCATACGGCAGTGATCCATGCCCACCAATGGACAAGAAGTAAAAGTAAGACCTGATTAAGGTCTTGCTTTTTATACTTAATTTAGGAGGAAACGATAATGAAAAATAAAAAATTAGAAATAGAAGATTTAATTGGAAAACTGGATTTGACACCAGCAATGTACAAAAATGCAAAAGAAAAATATGATTCTTTAAAAGAATATTTGAAAAGCAAAGATAGAAGTATTATCTTCCATCCACACGGTTCATTCATGTTGGGAACAACTGTTAGACCGTATAAAGAACAAAGAGAAAGAAATTATGATTTAGATTCGATTTGCTTATTTAGTAATACGACAGATGAGGTAACACAAAAAGAAATTAGGGAAAAATTAAAAGAAATATTAGAAAGTACAGAAAATTATCATTCAAAATTAGATTATTTTGATAGGTGTATTACAATAAATTATGCTGATTATGGTAGTGTTGGATTTAGTATAGATGTTGTTCCATCTGCAATGGCAACATCAACAAGAAAACAAGAAATGGTAATAAAGGGATGTCCGTTAGAATATATAGATACTGCAATAGAAATATCTGAGGTAAAAACTAATGGAGAAGCAAATTGGATCAGTTCTAATCCTCAAGCATATGTAAAATGGTTTGAAGAAATTAATGAACCTTTTGCTAATAGATATAGAAGAGAAAGAAAAAGAAGAATATTTGAAGGTAATACAGACTTATATAACTCTGAAGAAGATGTACCAGAATATTTTAATAAATCATCATTACAAATGGCAATACAATTATTAAAAAGAGCAAGAGATGTACATTTTTCTAAATTGGGAAAAGTTAAGGAGGAATTAAAGCCAATTTCTGCAATAATAAGTACAATAGTATTAGACACTGCTAAACGAAATTTAATTCCATACGATGCTGATGTTTTAGAGGTAATAAGAATAGTATTAAATGAATTAAAAATATATTCTAAATATCAAAAATCATCAGAAGAAGAATTTAAAGCACAATATGAATCAAAGGTTACAATATCTAAAAAAGGAAACAAATGGGAAATGTGGAATCCAGTTAATCCAATTGATAATCTTGTAGACAGCTGGAATATTGAAACAGAACGAGCAACATTATTTTTTGAATGGGTTTCAAAATTAGAAAAAACTCTTATGGAAATATTAGATGAAAATAATGTAGATTACGAAAGAAGCATTGGAAACATACTTGGAAATAGAATTGTAGAGGATTATTATAATCTAAAGAAAGTTCCAACTATAGAGAGGGGGCCAAGACCATGGAAAGCTTAATTAACTTAGATTTATTAGCAAAGAATTATCCTGATTTAAAATATAATGATATTAAGAGAGAAATTACGGGGCATATATATGTAGAATATATATGCTACGATGAGTTTATTAAAGGAGATTTTGAAATAAAAATAAAAATCTTTAATAATGAATTGCCAATAGTATGGGAAATATCTAACAAGATAAGTAAAAATTATCAACATATGTATAATGACAGAAGTCTTTGCTTGGCAACTGATTTAGAACAAAGATTGTATATGAAATCTCATACTATTGTAGAATGGATAAAAGAATATGTAGAAAAATATTTTGTTTCATATATTTATTACAAAAGATATGGTATTTTCCCTTTTGGAGAACATTCGCATGGAGAAAAGGGAATTTATGAATTCATAAAAAGTTATTATGGAATGGATAATTTAAATGATGCTAAAAATATATATGAATATGCATGTACCAAAAAGTATAGAGGACATTTAGCTTGTCCATGTGGAAGTGGTAAAAGGATAAGAAATTGTCATGGAAAATTAATACTTAAACTATTAAATAGTGACGAAATTGGAATCTTAAGAGATAATTATAGGAGGATGCAAAATGTGGGAAGAAATAAATGAAAAGCAAAATCAAGATAAGATGCTAGAATTACAGTTTTATTCTAGAAAATTATATAATAGAGCAAATATATTATTTCTAGTCAAAATAATTGTTTTAATAATAAATGCTATTTTAGCTGTTATAAATATAAATGCTATATTAGTAGTAATACTATCCACAGTAAGTGCAATATTACATTGTCTTGAAAAGCTTTGCATAAAAAACGCTGCAAGTGCTAGAGAAATATTTGATGCTATATTATTTGGATTTGATATTCCAAAAGAATACGAGAAAATAAGAGAAAATGCATATAAAATTTGTAGAAAGCATGACAATGAATTCAAAAAACAAAAAAGGAATACTGGAGAAGATAAGCCTGCAGGAGTAAAAAACTGGTATACAGAAAACAGCGGAAAAACAAGAAATGAGATAATATTTAATTGTCAAGTAGAAAATACAAAATGGGATGAAGAGATAACAAAGATAAATAGTATAATATTTTGGAGTATCATATCAATATTATTTTTGATTTATATAATATTAAGGTATAAGGATTCAGTTATAGATTTTATATTAGGAATTATACTATCATTTGAGTTAGTTAGCCAAATTATAAGTATTTTTCTTGAATATAGAAAATATAATAAGAACTTAATAGAAAGAAAATTTCAAATTGAAAAAATGAAATCTAAAAGAATTACAAGAAAAGAATTGATTTCTTTGCAAGAGTTAATAAAGGAAAGGAGAAATTTAAAATTAGTTCCATTTAATAGTATTCACAAATATATAACAATAAAAATGCATGATTTGATAAGAAATAAATAGTAGCTTTTAACTGCTACTATTTATTTTTTGCTCTATTTTTATAAACATTAGCTTTATTCTTGCATTGAGGAGTATCATATTCAGATTTGGGATTGACAGCAAGAAAAGCCTTGTTACAGAACTTACATATCTTTAATAAATTAATATCTTTAGCTACTGTTTTAGCAAAGTAATAATCTATATATTGCTTTAAACAAGTAATTTGAAATTCAACAGATAAAGTTTCTTTTCTAGATAAACTCATTTTAATATTGTTAATTTCAAATTGTTTTAATAATTCATCTATATTGTAATTATCTTCATTAGAAATATTATTTAATAAACTATATAAGTATTTAGCATATTGAATAAACATATCTAGAGGTTCACAATATAAATTTGATCCTGCTAATAATTTATTTACATCAGATAATATGTACTTTTCCATTGCAGGAGTTTCAGTTAATTTAGTTACTTCATTAATTAATTCCTTAATTTGATTATCATCACAAGTAGGAAAGAACAATTTAAAATATTTTTTTCTATCTACTACTGTTGTTAAATCAGAATTTCCAATATAGTTATAATCTTTTAAAACGATTTTATCATCTAAGAAAAAGTATTTATTCAAAGGTAAATCGTTTATTAATCCTAATGTAGAATATTTATTTACAAAGTCTAAAACACTTTTTTCTAAATCAGTTTCATTATAAAAAGCTAATTTACCAATATTTAATAGATCTATTAAAATAGATTCTTCAAAGTCTTTTTCTATATCAATTAATGGAGCACCACTAGATTGTTCTTTATTTATACTATCAGGAAATATATATTTCTTTTTGTCTATTTCTTTAATATCATATTTAGCAAATTTAAAAATATTTTTTCCTTCAAATGCACTAAAAATCAGATTCATACGAATCCCTCCTAAAAATTTATAAAAAAATTACAGTAAGCCCTTGACAAACATAATCGATTACTGATATACTTTTACCAGAGTAAGTGATTATTACATAAAATCAATTACAGAAGTACAAACCAGTTAGGACTTGACTTTTCAGTAAAATTACAGTACTAAGTCAGTAATTGATTACTTATAACAATAGCTTACCACACAAAAGATAATATGTCAAGAAAATTCCAAAAGGAGGTGAGAATATGGGGATACCAGAAATTCAAAGAACTACTCTAACAATGAGGGAGGCAGCAGAATATTTAGGAATTTCATACTGGTTAATTAATCAACTAGTAAAAAGAAAACAAATACCATGCTCTAAAGTTGGTGGAAAATTCTTATTTAGAGTAAAAGCATTGGAAGAGTACTTAAGTGAAAAGGAACAAGCGTCAGTACGATAAAAGAAAGGAGGGCTAATATATGATCCAAGTACAATGGCTTAAAATTTATACAGATATATTTGATAATGAAAAAATAAAAAAGCTATTAAAAAATAGGGATGGGGACACCTATTGTAGAGTATGGTTTCAATTGCTAACATTAGCTGCAAAAAGTAATCAACATGGAGCTATATTACTTGGAGAAAATATTCCAATGACAATAGATGATCTAGCAAGAGTTATGAACAAGACAGTGAATAAACTTACAACGATTATACAACAGTTATGCAATCTTGGCATGATAATTGTAAAAGAAGATACAATCTATATAAAAAATTGGGATGTATATCAAAGTACTGATAAACTTGAAAAAATCCAAGAAGATAACAGAAGAAGACAACGAGAATATAGAGAAAGACAAAAGAAAAATAACGTTACACAAATGTTAGGTAACACAGAAGAAAAGATTAGAGAAGAAAAGATAAAAAATAGAATAGAAGAAGGGACACAATTTGAGAATGAAAGTGGATTTAAAGACTAAAAAAGCAAAAGTAATTCATGAAAAAAGAAATAAAAAAACAAGGAGGAATAAAAGTATGGTCAAAACAAAAATAATAAAAGAATTAAAATGTGAGTTTTGTGGAAAAGGACTAAGACAAGAAGTTAACACTTGGGTAGTAGGAGGTAAAGAAATTTGTATAAAAAGAATACCAGAAAGATGCAATTGTAAACAAGCAAAAGAGTATTGGAAAGAACAAGATGAGTTTGAGAGAATAAAATTATTAACTAAATTAGAAATTGAAAGAAAAAAGAATATGGAAAGACTATATACACTTAGTGGTATGAGTTCTAGATTAAGAAATTATAATTTCGAAAATTATAAAGTATGTAATGAAAATAAAACAGCATATTTTAAAGCAAAGAAATATGTAGCTGATTTATTAGCAGGTAAGAAATCAAATAGTTTATTTATTACAGGAAATATAGGAACAGGAAAAACACATTTAGCAGCAAGTATAGCAAATGAACTAATAAAAAATGGACAACCAGTAATTTTCGGAACATTAATTAATTTATTAACTGAAGTAAAAGACTCATACAGTATTGATGGCGAATATGAAAGTAAAATTATAAATAAATATTCAAGAATTGGTTTACTGATAATAGATGATTTAGGAAAAGAAAGACCTAGTGAGTGGACTTTAGAAAAGTTATTTACAATTATAAATAATAGATATGAAAATAACTTACCAGTAATAATAACAACAAATTATAACAGGGAAAAATTGAGAGAAAGGTTAGCTTGTAATAAAAATTATGAGATAGCAGATTCAATAATTTCAAGATTATATGAAATGTGTAAAGGAATAAATATTACTGGAAAAGATAAAAGAAAAGAGTTAGTATAAGTCGCCAAACAAAATACTAACTCAACAAATATTCTAAATTAATTTTAATATAAAATGGCTAAAAAGTAAAGTTTTTAGTACAAAAAAACAAAAAATAAGGAGCGTTAAAGGTACAAAAAATATCTTTAATAGCTCCAATAAAATAAAAAAGGAGAGTGCAAGTTATGGATATAACTTATAGAAAAGTAGGAGATTATTATGTACCAAATATAAAAGCTCCAGAACAAATAAAAGGATTTAAATTAGAAAAATATAGTACATTAAGATTGCAATATTTAAAGGAGCATAGGCGTGGTGAATACACATATTTATTGATAGAAAATAAGTTACAAAGTCATCTGTTAGAGGTACAAAAAAATGCAAAAAAGGAATACGAAATGTTAATAAAAGAATTAAAAATAAAAGAAAATATTACAGAAGAATTGAAGGAAAAAGATCAAATGAAATGGGTAGGTCTTATGAATAATATTAGTAATATTGCAGATGAAATTGTAATAAAAAAATATGTATATGAAGAGTAATAATGAATAAAAATGCTTAAGTTTCTGTATGAAATTTAGGCATTTTCAATATCTGAAGTTTTATAAATTATGTCTTAGCAAGCAATGAATTTCATCAGTCGAAATTCAAATATTGGGAAAATTCCCCAATCCCCTTTTTAAGAGAGGAGGAATAAGAATGGCGACTACAAGTTTGTGGAAAGTAGACAAAAGATTAGATCATGTAATTGATTATGCAACAGATAAAAAGAAAACAAAAAATAAAAATGTAGAAGAAAGTGATTATATAATTATGCAAGCATTAAACTATGCAACTAATGCAGATAAAACAGAAAAACAATTCTTTGTATCAGGAATAAATTGTGAGCCAAAGACAGCTTTAAAACAAATGATAAAAACTAAAAAGAAATTTAACAAATATAAATACAGTAAAAGAAATAAGATAATGGCTTTTCATGGATATCAATCTTTTGAAGAAGGAGAAGTTACTCCAGAAATAGCACATGAAATTGGAGTAAAACTTGCTGAAGAAATGTGGGGAGATAGATTTGAAGTTGTAGTATCTACTCATTTAAATACAAAACATATTCATAATCATTTTGTATTAAATTCTGTATCTTTTGTAGATGGAAAGAAATATTACAGTAATTATGAAAATACTGCACTACTTAGAAGAACATCAGATGATTTATGCGATGAATATGGACTTAAAGTTTTGAAAAAAGGTCAGTATAAAAATTACAAGGTGAATTTTGATAAATATTATGAAAGTGCAATACAAAAATCAAGTTATTATACCTTTGCAAAAGAAGATATTGATTATGCAATAAAACAAGCATGGAGTTATAAGCAATTTGTAAATATTTTAAACAATATGGGATATTTTGTGAATATAAGAGCGGGAAAAATTAGTATAAGGAGAGAACCATATAAAAGAAATATTAGAATTGAAAGAGCATTTGGAGAAGAATATTCTTTAGAGAGAATAGAGTATAGAATTTTATATACAAATCCAGAAAAAGAAGTATATCCAAAACCTCAAACATGGAATACGAAATTAAAATATAAAGGAAATTTAAAATCAAAACCTAAAGCAAAAGGATTAAAGGCATTATATTTGTACTATTGTTACTTATTAAAAGTATTTCCAAAGAAAAACATGCAACACAAATTGACTCCTGAGATGAGAGAAGCTGTAAAGAAAATGGATGAATATTCTGAACAAACAAGATTGATATGCAAATATAATATAACAACTCTTAGTGAATTAAATACTCGTAAAAACGATTTTAAAGAGGAATTACAAGCATTAATAAATGAACGAAAGAAATTATATTACACAAGAGATAAAATGCCTGAAAATCAAAATAGAGAGAAAATATTAAATGATATT
Source organism: uncultured Clostridia bacterium (assembly GCA_944388045.1). GTDB lineage: Bacteria > Bacillota > Clostridia > TANB77 > CAG-508 > CAG-269. Next base: position 10,956 of record CALXHG010000026.1, read on the forward strand.
ATAGCAATAGGAGAAAAAATTACAAAAGTAAGAAGAAAAATTAAATTATGTGACAATATAGAAAAACAAAGCTTGGAAAAATTAGAGCAAATAAAAGTTTTTGAAGAAAGACAGAAACAGGAAAAGGAGCAAAAGAAAAACAAGAAAAAAGATAAAAAATATGAAAGATAAAACTGGCACAGAAATGTGCCAGAAAAATTTTAATAAATAAAACAAAAAGTATTGCAAAAAGAACAAATGTTTGATAATATATAAAAAATAAAAATATTGTCAAAAAAATGGAAAAATTTTAAAAAATATGATATAAAATATAAATAGAAAAGGAGAGTTATATTATGAATCCAATAATAAAATGGGCTGGAGGTAAAGAAAAGGAATTACCTTATATAAAAGAAAATTTACCTAGTAATATAAATAGATATATAGAACCGTTTGTTGGCGGTGGTGCGGTTTATTTTAATTTAAATATTAAAGAATCAATTATTAATGACAAATCAGAAGAATTAATTAACTTATATAGATGTATAAAAAATCATGATAAAGATTTTTTTGATAAATTAAAAGCAATATATAAAAACTGGAGATTATTAGAAGGTGTTGTTGAGAATAATTCGGAAGAATTATTGAAAATATATAGACAATATTGCAAAGAACTTACTAATAATAGTGAAACAAAAAATATAAAAATAAAATTTAATGATAAAATATATGCTTTTGTTATAAAACATGCTGAAGAGTTTAATGGGATTTTATCATCTGAATTTAATATAGAGATAGATAACTTCATAAATGAGATTGTTAAAAATCTTATATCAAAAATGAATAGGATGTATAAAATAGAGAATCAAAAGCAGAAAATGAATGAAAAAGATACTCTAGACAATATTGAATGTGCATTCAAAAGTGCGTTTTATATGCATTTTAGACACTTATACAATGAAGCAGAAAATTTAAATATTAATGTGTCTTTTTATACAGCAATTTTTTACTTTATAAGAGAATTTTGCTATGCATCAATGTTTAGATACAATAAAAATGGTAAATTTAATGTACCTTATGGAGGAATAAGTTATAATAGAAAAGAATTTATAAAGAAGATAGATTATATAGGTTCTAAAAAAATAAGAGAATACATGGAAAGTACTAATATATACTGTGATGATTTTGAAAAGTTTCTTGATGAAGTAAAACCAAAAAAAGGAGATTTTATATTTTTAGATCCACCATATGATACTGAATTTTCAACATATGCTAAAAATGAATTTGCAAAAAAAGATCAAATAAGACTTTGCGAATATTTGAAAAACACTAAAGCTAATATAATGTTAATTATAAAAAATACAGACTTTATTTATAATTTATATAACAGTAAAGAATTTAAGATAAGAACATTTGATAAAAAATATCTTGTAAGTTTTCAAAATAGAAATGATAAAGATGCTGAACATTTATTAATAACAAATTATTAGGGGGAATTATGGAAGAATTAAAAAGAAAAGCAATAAATGAAATTATAGATAGTAGTATAAAAAGTTTTGCAGATGGCTTTGAAATAAGGCATATAAAAGAAGTAGATGATCCTAATGGAGTAATTAATTCTAAAAAGAATAATGTTTTTATTGCTGAACTAGGGGAAGAATTTATGTTTTATTCTGCATTCGTAAGATCATTTGATTCAAGTTTTGGAAATGTATTAGAAAATGTGGGAAATTCAATAGCTAAATTATCTTATGAAGTAAGAGGAAGAATAGAATCATATTTATTACCACAACAAACGCAACATATTGATTATTTAATGACAGTATATAATGAGCATCAAACACCCAAAAAGGAAGATTACGAAAATTTTTCTTGGGTAAAACCTAGAGATATTACTAGTTATATGACTAGCCATGAAACTGACAATTATTTTTATAGCCCAGAGAAAAAAGAACATTATATAATTGAATTAAAAGCAGGTGGTGATTTAGATAATAAGAAATCAAAAGCTGAAAAAGTAGAGTTATTAAGAGAATATTTCTTATTAAAAAATAAATTGGAAAATAGCGATGAAAAAATAAAAGTATTGTTTGCAACAGCTTACAATAAATTTGGTGAAGGAAACGAATGGAAACAAAGTCAGGTAAGGCAATATTTTGATGAAAGAGAACTACTTATTGGAAGAGAATATTGGAATTTTGTTTGCGATGATGAACACGGGTTTGACATTGTATTTGAACAATACAGAAAGAGTGCAAATTATATCAAAGATGCAATTAGAGATATAAAGGCACTATATTTTAATTAGGAGTTTAGCCATGAAAGAAAAAAGAATAAGTGAAAGCGAAATAATAAAGCCAGCTTTAACAATAATAAATGATAATCCAGGAATTAATACGTCTGAATTAATAAAAGAACTTCAAAAAATTATAGAACTTTACCCTGGTGATAGGGAAATTTTAAAAGGAAGAACAGATAATAAATTTTCTCAAATTGTTAGAAATTTAATTTCGCATAAGGAGAATAATAAATTTGGAAAATGTATTAATGAAAGAGTAACTGGAAGAAATTCAGGATTATATATTAATGAAGTTGGAAAGAGCGAAATTTTGGGATATGAAAGAAGAGAAATAAGAGATGAAAAGATAGACAACGAGTTTCAAAACCAAGTTAGAAAATCTCAAGCATATGGTAAAAAGGATTTAGATAATGCCGATTCAAGAATGCCAGAGAAAAAAACTAAGAGTAATAATTCAAGATATAAAACTGACTCAAGAATAACAAAAACTGTTTTAGAAATGAATAAGTATATATGTGAAATTGAATTAATTGAAGGCGAAAAACATAAGACATTTAATACAAAGGGTGAGGTACAATACATGGAGGGACATCATTTGATCCCCATGAAAGCTCAAAAGGATTTTACAAATAATATAGATAGAAGCGATAATATTTGTTGCTTATGTCCTAATTGTCATAGAGCTATACATTATGGAACAGTTAAAGAGAAAAAAAGCAGATTAATATTATTGTATAAAGAGAAGATAGAAAAATTAAAAGCAAATGACATATATATAGATTTTGAAGAATTAATAAACAAATATTATTTGTAGAATTAAGAGGAGTATTATGGATAAAATTGAAGAGTTGAGAAAAAATTTTTATGATTTTTTTGACAATGGATATGATTTAGAAATTTTTTTAAAAGAATTTCTAAAAGATTTAGGTTTTAAAGACATAAAAGTAACACAAAAGACTAGAGATGGTGGAATTGATTTAGTATGTTATAAAGATATAATTGAAGGAATTAATACAATAGAAAGTGAAAAATTTATTGTACAAGCAAAGAAATACGATAAAAATATATCACCAGAAAAAGTAAGAGCATTAAATGATGCTAGAAACGTAGGAATTAGAAAATTGTTTATAACGACAAGTGATTTTTCGCAACAGGCTAAAATAGAAGCTAAGGAAATGCCAGATATGTCTTTGATAAATGGAAAGGATATTATTAATTTTTATATTCAGAATAAATCTGACAAAATATTTGATTGGGAGCCTAAACTTTCAAATGATAAATTATATGAATTAATAACAAAGAATAAAAAAGATACTGGAAATAATCAAGAAAGTATGGAAAAAAATGAAGAAAAAATATTAAGAGTAATAACTAAAAACGATGTTAGGGCAAGAATATTAAGAATACCTAATGAAATCTTTGAAAAGATTTCTGGAGAAAATGCTTATGATGTTGTTATAGATGGTTGTGAAAAAAGACTTAATATGATTAAAGAAATAAAGTCTTTTGCAGGAATAAGTGAATTTTATAGGAAACATAATTATATAGATAATGAACAAGCAGCTAGAAATAGTTATTGGAGTATAGATATAAGTAAGAAAAAAATATATGTTAATTTAGAAGATTAAAAGTAAACAAATGAAAAGCAAAATATGAATGTAGAAAATACAGGATTATTTTGCTTTTATGATAATAAAAAACAATTCTTTACACAAGATGAAAATGAATTATTATATTATAAAAAGAGGTGATATATATGAAGAAATTTAAAGAAATAATCAATGTGATATATTCTTTATTAATTGTAGCAATTTTGTTTTTTTTAATATATTTATTAATAAAAAATATAGGTATTTTATTAGTAAAAGGAGCAGAGAAAATAAGTAGTATAACATCAAGCATGGATAGTGTAGTCATTGTAGCAATTATTACAGGGGGAATATCTATAGTAACAGTATTTATAAGTTCAATTGTATCCAAATTTATAGAATATAGTCAAATGACCAAAAGATATTTGTACGAAAAGAGAGAAGAACCATATAAAGATTTTATATCAATGGTATATAAATTACAAAAAAGCACTAAAAATGCTCAAGAGGAATATACTCAAGAGCAAATGATACATGATATATCTGCTTTTTCTGAGTTGCTTACACTATGGGGATCGAGTAGAGTAATAAAAAAATGGATTAAATTTAGAGAGTTTTCACAAGATAAGACAAAAGCTACTCAAAATTTATTTTTACTAGAAGAAATTGTATTTGAAATTAGAAAAGATATGGGACAGGGAAAAAAAGGATTGAAACAAGGAGATTTATTATCTTTCTTTGTAAATGACATAAGAAAATATCTGCCAAATTCAAATAAACAATAAAAGCCAAAAATGTGGTACATCATTTTGTTGCTTAAAAAATCATAGGAGAGAGTAATATGAGTAGGTTAAAGCCAGAACAAGAAATAAAATATATATGTAATGTTATTGATAAAAATATAGAGGCACATAAAATATTAAAGGATAGAGGATTATTATCTGAAAATATTTTAGCACAATTACGTAATTTAACAGAAGATTTAGCTATACTTGTTAATAATAGAGAAAATTCATTAAATTTGGATATACATTATAATAATGTTGAATGTTCAATGAATTATGTAGCTGGTATACATAAATATAAGTACATTAGCATGTTCCATAAATTTTTACAATCTACAGTATCTCATTATACACCAAGTGAAAATGATGCAGAACGATTAATTTTATTTTATTTTAGATATATTTGTATGATGAAGCAAACTTTAGAGAACTTTGGAATTATAGCTTTAAAAAAATTAGATGATTTCCCGATATATGAAGACAATTTAACAAAAGAACATTATAAAAAAATATGTAAAGTTATAGAAGAACTTGGAGATATAAAAAGTAAGTATTTGAAACGAGGAAGATTTTATGTAAATAAATGTAGACCAATATATTCCGATGGAAAAGTATATTATGAAATAACATTAACAAAGGCAACAAATTACATTAATAAATTTGAAAGAATTTTAATGTATTCAAAACAATATATTCCAGACAATTATTCTATTAAACTTTCATATGTTGATAGAACTGTGGAGATATTTTCATCAAATTCAAAAATAAAGATTATAGACAATTATATTATTTCAATACGACCATGCGAGTTAAAAAATATAGGATTAATAGTTGGACTAAATTATAGTATAAGTGATGAATATGCAGAATACTCAAATTTAATGAAGATACTAAAAGAAGAAGAAATAAATATATTGGAGATATTATTAAAAGAAGAAGAAATATTTAATAATTATATAAATAAGATTAAAGAAAAAGCAAATAATAACAATATCTCCAATATTTTAATAAAAGTCAGAGAACATTTATTGAGTAATCAACGTGGATGTAATGTATTAAGATATTTATTAGTAAAAATGGATAACCAAGTAATAAAAGACCAATTATGCGATGAACCAAATAGGAATATTTCTTATTTACATTTAGTAAATCAAAGTATACCATTTGATTCCATGCCATATGCAATGTCTTTATGTAATCATAATATTAGTTGGTTTCATCTTATAAATGCCATTGATATTGATGGAAGAAACTTTGAGTTATTAGGTAGATATGTTAAAAATAATTGTGAAACTAATAATATTTTATATACTCCGTGTGAAGAAGTAGAAAAATTTGGTGATATAGATGAATTAATAGAAGAATATAACAAAGCATTAGTAAAATATGGTATAGATATAAGGCAGAAAAATATTTTAATAAAAGAGCATAATAATATCTATATAAAATCTTATGAGGAGACTTCAATTGAAATAATAAATACAATTAATTCATATAAAGTAATTCCAGATAAAGAAATAATTGATATTTTAGAAAATAAAAAACAAGAATATTTAATTATGGATATATCTTCTGATAAAAAGAATATTTTAAATAATATTTTTAGAAGCGAATCCATAGCTATTATACATGGGGCAGCTGGTACTGGAAAAACAAAGTTATTAGAGGTTTTAGCAACAATTTTTGAAGATTATAATAAGATTTTTCTATCAAATACTAATACCTCAGTAGAAAATTTGAGAACAAGAATAAGTAAGTTTGATATATATAATTCTAAATTTAAAACAATTACAAATTATAATAAATATGATGAAAATAATTATGATATATTAATTATAGATGAATGCAGTATGGTAAGTAATAGTGATATGCTAAGAATTTTGAAAAAACAGAATTATAAGCTGATTATTTTAGCTGGAGATGTATTCCAGATAGAATCCATAAAATATGGGAATTGGTTTTCTTTAGCATATTATCTTTTCAACAAGGAAATAGTATACGAATTAGAGAATACTAATAGAACTGATGATAGTGATCTGCTAGACTTGTGGAAAATGGTTAGAGATAATGATGATAACGCTAGAAATAAAATAAATAATCAAGAATATTCTTCAGATATAAATTTAACTATATTTGATAAAATGGATGAAGATGAAATAATTTTATGCTTAAATTATGATGGACTACACGGGATTAACAATATAAATAGGATTTTACAAGAGAAAAATCATAATATCGAATATTCAATAGGAGTTGATTTATTTAAAGAAGAAGATCCTATAGTTTTTAACGATTGTCCAAGATTTAGAGATTTATATAACAATCTAAAGGGAAGAATAAAAAAAATTGAGTTAGATAAAATTAATGATTGCACATGGTTTACAATATTGGTTGATGAAGTTTTGTTTAACAGTCAAGGAAATTATGAAATATTAGAGCAACATGACAATAAAACTTTAATCAGAATTTATGTCAACAATTTTAAAGACACTAATGAAGATGAAAATGGGTATGAACATATTATCCCTTTTAATTTAGCATATGCAATATCTATTCATAAAGCGCAAGGTTTAGAATATAACTCAGTTAAAATTATAATTACTTCAAATGTGGAGGATGAAATTACAAAGAATATATTTTATACAGCTATAACAAGAAGTAAAAAATATCTGAAAATTTTTTGGAGTTCTGAAACACAAAATAAAATTTTTGAAAATATGAAGAAAAGAGCAAATCTTAAAGATATTTCTTTATTAAAGAGAAAGTTAGATTTAAACTAAAAAAGGCTGAAAAATTTAATTTCCAGCCTTTTTTATGTATTATAAAATACATCCAACAATTATCTGTACTCCATCACAAAATCCGTTCCTATAATACTTTTCATTCCAATAGCATATATAATCCATAAAATTTTTATCAAGTATATCTAATTGTTTCTTAACATATTTTTTATTTTGTTTTGGAACATTTTTTAAAACATTTTCAACTATTTCGTCAAAATTTATATTATGTTTTTTATCTTCTTGAGTTAAATATCCTAATTCAGTTTCCTCTCTATAACTTAACCATTCTCTTAAAATATCATCATTTATTTCTCTAAAATTATTCATAACAATCCTCCAATTTTATAAAATTAATATACATATATCAAAACGATATATTGAGTGAACTTTTAGTCAATGTGATATGCAAAATTTAAAATCTTGGGGACACAATGGGGACAAAAGTACCCAAAATTGACTTAAAAGCACTTAAAAATACATAACTTATAAATCAATAAAACCATTGAAATATAAGCAAAAACTATCAATTTCAATAAAATTCAAAAATTGCTGATAATACTCTCATAACCCGAAGGTCGTAAGTTCGAGTCTTACCCCCGCAACCACTGAAAATCTTTGGTGCATTTTAATGGCTTCATAGCTCAGTTGGTAGAGCAGGAGACTGAAAATCCTCTGTTAAAGCACATTACAGAGGATTTTTAATTGTATATAAGAAAACCACGTGCTATGCGCGTGGTTCAAAAAAAGCGATAGCATTGTATGAAAAAACCTCCAATGT
>CALXHG010000027.1 GCA_944388045.1 uncultured Clostridia bacterium
ATTAATTTAAGAAATTCTAAATTTCCTCCAATCGTATTCAAAATTTATTTATTATTAATATATCAAAATTTCTCACTTAATTGTAACAAGTTATAAAAATTTTAACTTAATTTTATATTAATTTCTCCAAAGCTTTCTGGTAAATCTAATTTTTTATATGTAACATTACACTCATCAAATAATTTTCTAGAAGCAATATTATTTTCACTACTAGCATATTTATCAGATAAATAAATAACCTCTTTAATCCCTGATTGTATAATTATTTTTGCACATTCATTACATGGAAATAAATCAACATATATTTTTGAACCCTCTAAATCTTTTCTACTTCCTCTATAATTTAAAATAGCATTCATTTCAGCATGGCAAACATAAGGATATTTAGTTTCTAAATTTTTACCTTCTCTATCCCATGGAAATTCATCATCATCAAAGCCATTAGGAGCTCCATTGTAGCCTATTGATAAAATTCTATTATCTTCTCCTACAATACAAGCTCCAACTTGTGTTGATGGGTCTTTACTTCTCATAGCAGAAAGCTTTGCTATTGCCATAAAATATTCATCCCATGTAATATAATTTTTCCTTTTATTCATAAATTATATTACCTCCTATTTTTCTATAACTCTAATTTCAAATGCAGTTCCATCTTTTGCTACAGCTACAACAGCTACATATCCACTATCATTAGGATGAGTAACACTTGTTTGTTCTATTGTTTGTATATTTTCTAATCCAGAAATAGTTTCTGCATTAAAATTTCCTGTTTTATATCCATTTTCAATATCAATACCTTTTACTGTTCCATCTTTTAATAATAAGTAAACTACAGGATAAACTAAATCTTGTCCTTCTCCCCCACAAAAAATTTCAGCTACATCTTCTGCATTTACATTATTTATGATATATTCTTTATTATATGTTACTTGCTTATTTTCATCTAATAAATCATTGTTTCTATCTGATTCTATTAAAGTTATAACTACATTATTATCCTTTTTCTTTATATTAAAATATTCTTTATTTATTATCTCGTATTGTTCTTCTATTTCATAATTATTTTTAAAATCTTCTTCCATAATTTCTATTATTTTAAAATTACTTTCAGAATTATTATGCTCATTATTAGTATTCATGTTTTCTGTATTTTGAGTATTTGCTCCATTAGAATTTACATTTTGTGTATTTTCATTAGAAATTTGATTATTATTTTCATCAATTTTATTATTATCTGTATATTTTACAATAAAAAATCCTCCCATAACAAATATTATTAAAACTAAAATTACTATGATTATATTTTTCATAACTAATCTCCTTATATTAATGTTTTTAGGTTTTTAATAAAGGATTTACCTATAAACCTATTGCCTCAATAGTTATAATCTTATATAATTATTGAAATTGGATAGAGTGACTCTCACTACTCCTTTTTATATTATATATTTTTTATCATATTTTTTCTATATCTATTTCAAATTTTTTTATACAATTTGTTCTTTCTATTTAACTTTTTAATTAGAAATTCTCCTTATATTATAAATAAATATCTATAGTATAGAAGTTTTATAGTTTTATGCCTAAACTTTACCTACTTTCTTTAGATTTATTTCTTTTTAAATTCTCTTCTCTTTGATAATTTTCCATTTCTTTTAATAATTCTTCTTTAGATAAACCACATTCTTTCATACAATATTTAATTGTTTCGTCTTTTCCCATTCCACTTTCTATACAATTTTTCATTAATTCTATAGGAGAAGATTTTAAAACTCTTGCTCTAAATTTACCTAATCTTAAACTATTTAGGTTTACTGTTGCAATTCCAATAATTTGAGCAAAATCATTTTCAGATATTTCATTTTTATATGGTTCATATAATTTTAGAAAATCTTCATATTTTATTAATTTATTTGCATAACCCATACTTCTTATTTTTTGTTTTATCTCTTCTTTTTTATCTTCAGAAATTTCTTTATAATTGTTTTTTAGTATTCTTGTTCTAACACCTAAATGTCTCATAGATTGCCAATTATTAACTCTAAGTCCTAAAATATTTGCAAATTCTTTCTCTGTTATTTCATTTTTATATGGCTCATATAATTTTAAAAATTCTTCATAAGTTATATATGTATTTTCAAATCCTAAATTTAGAATATTTTCTCTAATTTGTTTTTTTCTTTCTACAGTTGTTTCTGTATATTCTACTTTAAAAACAGTTGTCCTTTTATTATTACTATGTTTTATAATTCTTAAGTTATCTTCATTAATTCCTAATATATTTGCAAATTCTATTTCAGATATTTCTTCTTTATAATTTGCATATAATTTCATAAATTCCTCATAATTTATAAGTTCATTAACATATCCTTGATTTTTTATATCTTCCTCAATTTTTCTTCTTCTATTTTGAATAAGTTCTTTTAAACTTATATTTAATTTTTTGGCTTCATCTCTATCTTTTTTCATGTATTCCCAGTCAGAATACCTAATTTTTAACATATATACAAATGTTTCTTCATCAAATTCTTCTTTATATTTATCATATAATTGCAAAAATTCCTCATAATTTGTTGGTTTTAAATTATATCCTTTATTTAGTAACTCTTTTTGAATTTCGTTTTTTCTTTGTTCTATTTCTTTATATTGTTGAGTTTTGCAGATTTTGGCTCTTGTTCTGTTGTTCTTTAAATTACTAAAATTAGCAGTTGATATTCCTAAAATTTCAGCAAATTCTATTTCTGATATTTCTGATTTATATGTCTCATATAACTCTAAAAACTCTGTATAATAAATCAATTTATTTACATATCCTTTATGTTTTATATCTTCTAAGATTTCTTCTTTTCTCTCATCTGATATTTTTTTATATTCCTTTTTTAATATTTTTGTTCTTCCTTTTTTGTGTTTTATTGCTTGCCAATTTGCATAAGATATTCCTAATATATCAGCAAAATTTCTTTCTGAAATTTCTGTTTTATATGGTTCATATAGTTCTAAAAATTCTTCATAATCTATATATTTATTTTCATATCCTTGTTTTTTTAATTCATTTCTTATTTTTAATTTTAGTCCTCTAAAAGTATAACTCATTTATAATTTACTCCATATCTATAGTATAAGCTAATTTAAATTTTATTTTATAAAATTTGTAAAAATTATCTTTTCTTCTTGTTTTGGAAGTTCTATCCCATTTTCTTTTCCTGCTTTAATACATTTTAGAAAATAAGCCATATTTCTTCCAAGAATTCTCATTATTTGCATACCTTCTTCATCTTTTCTAACATCATCTGGTGTTGAGCCATGTACCATATTCCAATATCTTGAAGAAATAATAGGCATTTGTGATATTCCAAAATATTTATTCAATTGGTCATAAGTTGCAGTAGTTCCAGCCCTTCTCGCAGAAATAACAGTTGCTACAGGTTTAAAGGTAAAAATATTTGATTTTCCTGCTTGAGATGAAGCATAAAAAGCTCTATCCATAAAGCCTGTTATATTTCCTGTTGCTCCTGCATAATGAACAGGACTTCCAAATATAAATCCATCAGCATCTTTTGCTTTTTCTATAAATTCATTTACTACATCATTAAAAACACATTTTTTTAGTTCTTTACATTTTTTACAAGCAATACAACCTCCAATAGGTTTATTTCCTATCCAGAAAATCTCTGTAGCTATTCCTTCTTCTTTTAAAGTTTTTTCAACTTCTCTAAGTGCTGTATAAGTACAGCCTTCCTTGTTTGGACTTCCATTTACTAGTAAAACTTTCATAAATACTAACATTCCTTGTATATTATATTTAGGTTTTTATATAGGATTTACCTATAAACCTATTGCATTAAAGTTATATTTTTATGTAATTACTAATTTGCCAAAAAGTCTAATATATTCATTCCTGCAGATGTATCACTTTTATATAATTCTGTATATCCACATTTTGTACAAGTTATTGTAATAAATTTTTTGTTTTGAACATCAAATAGTTTTGCAAAATTTCCTCCTGTTGCTTGAAATTGATCTTTTTCATAATTTTCATTTTCACATTTAGGGCATTTCCATTTATTCATATCTATAATCTCCTTTTTTATAAATTTATTATAATTTCTTTTTTTTCAATATTTGACCTTTTATATTTGAATTTAATAATTTAATAAAATTATTTGCATCTTCATATGTTCCTACGATACTGCCATAATGAATTGGTACTGCAATCTTAGGCTTTATTTCATTTACTAATTGTGCAGCTTCTTTAAAATCCATTGTAAAAGTTCCTCCAACAGGAACAAATGCAACATCACATTTTACTTTTTTATTATCTTCATTTAAATCTGTATCTCCGGCAATGTAATACTTAATTTCTTCAATTTCAATAATATAACCAACCCAACCATTTTCTTTGGGATGAAATTGTTTATTAACATTATATGCAGGTATTGTTTCAAACTTTATTCCTTTTACTATTTTTGTCTCATTTGGCTTTACTAATATTGTATTTTCTTCATTAAGACCATCTTCTAATATTTTAGAACTTAAATCTTTTGGAGCAATTATAATTGTATCTTCTTTTTTTACTTTTTCAATATCTTCTTTTGAATAATGGTCATAGTGGTCATGTGTTATAAATATTAAATCTGCATCATTATAATTTTTATCAATTTTAAATGGGTCAAAATAAATTGTTTTATCTCTACAAATTCTTATACTACTATGACATAATACTTCTATATTTTCTAACATAATTTTCCCTCCCTCTTAATTATTTTAAAGAAATTATATCATAAAAAAATTGTAATTTGCAATAAAATAATTAGTTTTAAATTATTATGGTATTTAGAAAATTATTTTGAAATATGAAAGGATTATAAAATGAATAATAAGTATAATATGACAATTGGGCTTTATTAAAATTTTATAAACATATAAAATCTAAATAAAGCCCACTATAATTATATTTTTTTACTTTTTTACTCTTAAAACTCTTAGTGAATTAATAATTGCTATAATAGAAACACCAACATCAGCAAAAACAGCTTCCCACATTGTTGATAATCCAATAGCACTTAAAATTAAAACAAGTACTTTTACTGATATTGCAAAAATAATATTTTCTTTTACTATTCTCATTGTTTTTTTAGATAAATAAATTGCATCAACAATTTTAGATGGTTCATCTGTCATTAAAACAACATCTGCAGCTTCTATTGCAGCATCTGAGCCTAATCCTCCCATTGCAATTCCTATATCTGCTAAAGCTAAAACAGGTGCATCATTAATTCCATCTCCAACAAAAACAAGTTTTCCTTTTTCGCTTTTTTCTTTTAATAAATTTTCAACTCTTTCTACTTTTCCATCTGGCAATAATTCTGTATAAACTTTATCTAATTTTAATTCTTGTGCAACATGTTCTCCAACATGTTTTCTATCTCCTGTTAGCATTACTGTTTGTTTAATATGATTTTTCTTTAATTCTTTTATTGCTTTTGGAGAATCTTTTTTTATTTTATCAGCAATTACAATGTATCCAGCATATTTTCCATCTATTGCAATATAAAGAATTGTTCCAATATCATTACATTTTTTATAATCTATTTGTTTTTCTTCCATTAATTTTTCATTTCCAACAAATACACTTTTATCTCCTATTTTTGCAATTACACCTTTTCCAGATATTTCTTCTGTTTTAATAATTTGCTTTTCATCAATTTTTTTATTATAAGCTTTTTTTAATGATATTGAAATTGGATGATTTGAATAATTTTCTGCATAAGCTGTTAATTTTAATAATTCTTCTTCACTAATATCAACAGGTTCAACTTTTTGAACTTCAAATACTCCTTCTGTTAGAGTTCCTGTTTTGTCAAAAACTACAATTTCTGCATTTGCTAATTGTTCTAAATAATTGCTTCCTTTTATTAAAATGCCCATCTTAGATGCTCCTCCAATTCCTCCAAAAAAGCTTAGTGGAATTGATATAACTAATGCACATGGGCATGATACTACTAAAAATGATAATGCTCTATATAACCAGTCTGAAAATGTAGCATCTTTTATTAGAAGCGGTGGAACAATTGCTAATATAACTGCAATTATAACAACTATTGGTGTATAATACTCAGCAAATTTAGAAATGAAATTTTCTGATTTTGATTTTTTACTACTTGCATTTTCAACTAAGTCTAATATTTTACTTACTGTTGATTCCCCAAATTCTTTTGTTACTTTTATTTTTATTACACCAGTTAAATTAATTGAACCACTTAAAATTTCTTCACCTTCTGAAGCTTCTCTTGGTAATGATTCTCCTGTTAATGCCTTTGTGTCTAAACTTGTTTTTCCTTCTACTACTATACCATCTAATGGAATTTTTTCTCCTGGTTTTACAACTATAATCTCTCCAATTTTAACTTCATCTGGATCTACTTTTTCTATTTTTCCATTTCTTTCTACATCTGCATAATCTGGTCTGATATCCATTAAATCTGAAATAGATTTTCTTGATTTATCTACAGCATAACTTTGGAATAATTCTCCAACTTGATAAAACAACATTACTGCTACTGCTTCTGGAAATTCTCCAATTCCAAATGCTCCTATTGTTGCTATAGACATTAGAAAGTTCTCATCAAAAATTTTTCCTCTTATAATGTTTCTTATGGCTTTTCTTAAAATTTCTAATCCTACTATTAGATATGATATGATAAATATTACATTGTTTATTATTTCATTGTTAAATTTGATTGTCATTGCAATTATAAACAATATAAGTGCTATTATTATCTTTATTCCTTTTTTCTTCATTTTTATTACCTCCCTTGGTTTGATATTTTTATTATTGCATAGAATATGGGCTAATAAAAATATAGAATTTTTATTAGCCAAACTTTCTAAATTTCCTCAATTCTTACATCAGGTTCTTCTTTTTTTATTAATTTTTTAACTCTTTTTATAACTTCTTCTTTGTCTTCATCATCATAAATTTCTAATTCCATTCTTTCTGCAATAAAATTGATATTTGCTTCATCTATTCCATCTAATTTATTTATCTTTCTTTCTAATTCTCCTGCACAATTTGCACAATCTAATCCTCTAATTTTAAATTTAATTTTCATAATAATCACATTCCTTTCTAATATACACATAATAATGAAAATTTATTTCTTATGTTCTATATGTTCTATTCCAACTTCAAATACTTTTTGAATATGTTCATCATCTAACATATAAAAAACTTCTTTTCCAGATTTTCTACATTTTACAATTCCACTTCTTCTTAGTGTTCCTAATTGATGTGAAATAGATGATTTACTCATTCCTAATACATTTGCAATATCACATACACACATTTCATTTTGGTCTAATGCAAATAATATTTTTGTTCTTGTTGTATCTCCTATTATTTTAAAAAATTCTGCAAGTTTATTAAATGTATCTCCATCTGGCATATTCTTTTTTGTTTTATCAACTACATCTTGATGTATTACATTACAATCACATATAAATTCGTTTTTAGACATTTATTACCTCCTTATATGTTTATTAGTTGAGTAAATATTCAACCCTTTATATATATTATATATGAATGCTCATTCAATTGTCAATAGTTTTTTATGATTTATTGAATAGGAAAAATTAATTTTTCCTATTCAATGAAAAAAACCCCCCTCCTATAGGAGGGGAGCCCCAAAGTGCTGTGTGTTATTGGATTGTTGAAATGCGGATTGTGTTCCTTACTTTTCAGGGAACATGTTTGCGGAGACAATGTCTCCGTCCTCATTCACCTTATATGCGATGAGGAGCACACCTTCAGAGATGCTCTTGCTGTAGGCCTCGCCCACGAGGTTTACGACATTGCTGTCGCAAACCAGGCTCTCGCCAGTAATCGCACTGACAAGAATCAGCTCACTTCGATTATTGACATATGCCATGCCATAGTCGAAAATAGAGTACTGGGCATCTTCCCGAAGATCACTCTTCGCAAAGATAGACGTTCCATCCTCTTTGTAGAGGCGAATGTCTCCCTCCTGGGAGATAAAGCAATACGTGCCAGTTTCGCCTACAGGCTCAACCCGAGCCCAAGACATGTCACTGCAGGTAGCACAGCCCATCATCATGATGGACATAACCAAAGCAGTAATAACACAAAACAGTTTTTTCATAGGAATACTCCTTTCATCTTTTGTTAACTAGTTGGAACACAGCACTATGGTAAAACCAAAGGTCTATATATATTATACCATTAATATATAAATTATGTCAAATTCTTCAACTTTATGTTTCATAACAAATTATATATCATCGGATTATTTTCCGAAACTTCTTGACACTAATAAATTTTTGTTTTGTTTAACTTTAGCAAAAATTTTATACAATTATTAATATATCAAAATTTCTCACTAAACTATATTTTTATTTCATATAAAATTTTTTTAAAACTATTTATTTTTCCTCTCAAAAGTGATATTATAAATTTAAATTAAGTAAAAAATTAATTAGAAAGAAATTCTTTCATCAATATATGTACCTTGGAAAGGAATGAAGCTTTTATGATAGCACGAGAAAATAACCCAAGCTATGTAAACTCATTTTTAGATTATTCTATAACAATATTAAACAAATCACCAAATTCAGTAAAAGAATATAATTATGATATAAACAACTTTTTAAAATATATGATGATACATTTAAAAATAACAAAAGAAGATGATTATGATAAAATCAATGTTTCCAACTTTTCTATTAATGACTTAAAAAAAATAACTTTAGAAGATATACATTCATATATATCACATTTAGCAATAGAAAATAGATCAAAACCTGCAACAAGAGCAAGAAAGATTTCCACCTTAAGAATATTTTTTAAATATTTAGCAACAAAAGAAAAAATTTTAGATGTAAATCCTGCACAAGACTTAGAAACACCAAAATTAGATAAAAGGATGCCTAAATATTTATCACTTGAACAAAGTCAAAAATTATTAAAAGTATCTGATGATGAGAATAACAGAAATTACAAAAGAGATTTTGCTATAACAACATTATTTTTAAATTGTGGACTAAGATTATCAGAACTAGTTGGAATAAATATTAATGATATAGATTTTGATGAAAATAAAATGACTGTTATTGGAAAAGGAAATAAAGAAAGAGTAATTTATTTAAATAAATCTTGTATAAATGCTATAAAAGATTACTTATCTTCTCGCCCTGCTCCATCACTTATAAAAAGAGATTCAAAATCTTCAGAAAAAGCCTTATTTTTAAGTGAACAGAAAAAAAGAATTAGTAATAGAACAGTACAATTTATAATTAATAAAGAATTAAAATTAGCCGGATTAGATTCAAAAAAATTATCTGTCCACAAATTAAGACATACAGCAGCAACACTTATGTATCAATACGGAAATGTTGATATAAGAGCATTACAAGAATTATTAGGCCATCAAAGTATTTCTACAACAGAAATTTATACACATGTAAGTAATGATCAAGTTCGCAATGCTATTGAAAGGAATCCTCTTAACAAATGAAATTATCAAATATCTGTTTATTACAACATTATATGTTTATTATATGCAACTCAAATGTCAAAGTTCTCTAAATACTAAGTTAAATAAAAAAGAAAGGAAATATTTATATGAAACCATTATTTAAAAATATAACAAAATATTCTGACCAAAGTTATCAACAATTTGTAGATTTTCACACAAATAAATATAACAATTCTTATAAATTTTATACTATAATAATTTCAATATTATTTGTTTATTGTATTATTTTAAATATAACACAAAAAAATATTGGATTAAGTTTATTATTTATAGGAATGTTAGTAGGATATTTAATGATGAGAGTCTATGTTCCTGCAAAGGAATATGTAAAAAATAAAAAAAGATTTTCTAATAATAAATCATCATTTTTTACTTTTACATTTTACAAATTCTTTTTTACAGTTGATAGTCAAAGATTTTATTATATGAAACTACATAAAGTATTTGAAACTAAAGAATATTTTTATTTGTATGTAAATGAAGATACTGCATTTTTAGTTAGCAAAAATGGATTTAAACTTGGCAATTCTAATGATTTTTCTGAATTTATTAAGAAAAAATGTCTTTTAAAATATAGTAAGCAAAAGGAAAAAGAACAATAGTAGGCTTTTTTAGACATTTAATATGTTTATAACATATTAAATTCCACAGTAAATATTTTATTAAATACATTCAATTTAAAAATATCATATATAAATCGACAAATTATTCCTTTTTTCATGTTTAATTCATATTATATATAAAGAACATGAAAGGAGGAATTTTATTATGCAATTAGAAGGAAAAAGAATTGGATTTGTATTTACAGGTTCTTTTTGTACTTTTAGAAAAACTATTGAAGAACTAAAAAAAATTGTAAAATTAAATGCAAATGTTATACCTATTATGTCTGAACATAGTTATACAATGGATACAAAATTTGGAAAAGCAGAAGATTTTATTAATGAAATTGAAGATATAACAAATAAAAAAATTCTACATACAATTCAAGATGTAGAAATATTAGGTCCAAAAGATATGTTAGATATTATTGTTGTTGCTCCTGCAACTGGTAATACAATTGCAAAACTTGCAAATGATATGATAGATGGTACTGCAACTATGGCAGTAAAGTCTCATTTACGCAGAGAAAGACCTGTTGTAATTGCTATTTCTACAAATAATGGTCTTTCAGGTGCTGCTGAAAATATTGGTAAATTATTAAATAGAAAACACTATTATTTTGTACCTTTTAAACAAGATAATCCTATAACAAAACCACGTTCTATTGTTTTTGACCCAGATTATTTAATTAAAACTATAGAATTTGCTTTAGATAAGGAGCAAATTGAACCTATTTTATTATGAATATAATATATTTATGATTATAATATCAAAATTTCTTGATTTTTACACAAATTTGATAATTGAAAAAGTTGATATATTAAATATTGAATAAATTTTGAATACGATTGGAGGAAATTTAGAATTTCTTAAATTAATTTTATGGAAAATGTTCGCGTCGAGCGTAGCGAGGACTAAGTGAAAGGGTGCCATAAAATTATTTTAGAAATTCTTATATTTCCGTATTGAGTCGAAAAATTTATAAAATATTTAATATATCAACTTTTCATATTACTATTTACTTATAAAATCAAGAAATTTAGATTTATGTATATGTATTCATTAAACGGTATTTACCTTCGTAAATTTTCTTTACTCCATCCATATTTTCAAAATCTCTTGGCTGTACAAAAGCACATTCTTTATCAAATTTATATATATTAGCTCTTTCTAAAGCATTTGCAACAAAAAAGCTACAAACATAACGATTTCTAAATAGTATTGGAATTTTAAAAAATCTTAAAACAATTCCAAAATAATCATATTTATAAGTTTCCTTATGTTTATTCATATAAGAAAGTATTCTTACTAAATGTTTATATTGCTTTTTAGTTACATCCATTTCATAAATCCTACAAATAGTTTCACTAAACTTTTTGAAAAATTCTCCATTTTTATTTTCTATAACAAATCCACTATTTAATATAGAATTTGGATTTCTTCTACCAAAACTATAAATTGTATCACATTCTGGTGTTAAAGAAATTGCTATATGACTATATTGATAATGTGTTGCTAATTTAATTAATCTTGCAGGAATTGTGTGTGTATGCATTTGTATAATATAAATTTTATTGCTTTTCATCTGTTATATATCCACCTCTTATTAAATTTTTATTTAAGATTTTCTATTATTTATGCCGAAAATCTAATTCAAGGAAATTTTTAAAAACTTTTAAATTAAGTCTAATAATTCTAAAATTGCAATACCAATTTTTTGACCCCTACCTTCATAAGGCCATTCATTTATAGAGTATCCAGGATTATCATTAATTTCGATAATTGCATAATCTTTTTTATTAAAATCATCTATAATAATGTCAACTCCACAAATTTTAGCATTAAATGCTTTTGCTGCTTTTTCTGCAACTTTTTTAAAGTAATCTGGAATTTTATCTGTCATATCTATACTTTCTCCACCAGTTGAACAATTTGAATTTGTCCTTAAAAATACTCTTTTATCTTTAGGTAAAACTGTTTCAAAATCATAACCTTGTAATTTTAAAAATTCCACAACAGGTTCATCCATCTTTACTGGTGTAGCAGTTAAATAATGCCATGGTTCTTTATTTTTTTCTTCTATTAATTGCTTTATTGTAGATTTCCCATCTCCTACAACACTTGCAACTCTTCTATGGCAAATACTTAAGCATTTACCATCTATTACTAGAAAACGGTATTCCATTCCTTTTATATATTCTTCTATTAATACATTATCATCAAATTTAAATGCATATTCAATTGCTTTTAAAATTTGTTCTTTAGATGCATTTTGTGAAAATACTGTTATTCCAATACCATAATTTGTGTTTCTTGGTTTAACAACTAATTTGCTATTAAAAAATGGTTGTAAAATGAATTCAATATCATCTTTATCCATACTCTTTTTTAGAAGAATAGCTTTTGGAACATTTAGTCCATTTTCTTTCATTATTTGTTTTGCTATATATTTATCATCTGTTATTATTGGAAAAATATAAGAATCTCTATCTGTTTTATTACCTTCAATTACAAATTCTGATTTATCTCCTATTTTAAATTTAACTATACTTTTTGCTTCATTTAAAATTTCGTAATCTATACCTCTAGAAATTGCATCTTTTATAATAACAACAGATTCACTAACTAATTTTTTGTAATTTTGTAAGCAATATCTAGAATTGTGTCCTTCTTCTTTATATTTTTCAATAATTTTTTTAATTTCATCTTTATCTAATTTATCTGTTGAATCTTTATATTGTTTAATATTTTCTAAAACTTCATCTGCTTTTAAATAGTATTTTTTATTAACCTTTTTTAAAAGCTCAATTTCTTCATCTAAACTTGAAATATGTTTTTCTTCTAATCCACTAAATAATATTACTAAAAATATTTTTAAAGTATCTAATGTTATTCCACATTTTGAAGAACTATCAACTTTAATATTAGAAATTTTTATTCCATTTTTATTTAAATCAATTTTAAAATCTCCAACAATTTTGCTTATAATATTGTAATTCTTTTCTATTGAAGTTTTAATTTTACTATATATTTCTTCAATATTTTTAAAATTTAAGTTCTGTTCCTCACAATAACTTTTATTTAAAGAAAAATTTATATTTGTATAAAGTTTTATTTGCTCAGTTGAAGTTTTATATGTATAAAATGGCCATATATTTTGATTTAGCTTGTATAATTCTTCAATTACTACATTTGTTATTTCTTCAAGTTTATCATAAGCGTCATATATGTTGTTTTCTTTTGGTGTAATTATTTTAAAAATCTTATTTTCATCATCTGATGTAATAAAATTATTTTTCTTTTTATCTCCAAATACTTCTGGAAATTTATCATCTATTATTTCGTTTTTGGAATTTGTTCTTACAAATTCTCTTTCTATATTTAATTTATATTTTTCTACTTCCATAACTATGTCTTTCTCCTACAAAATTTCTTTCTGCATATTCATTTCTAGATTTGCAGTAATTGGTATTCTATCATTTCCAAGTGCTGTTATTCCTGGTTTTACATCCATTTTTAACAAGTTTATTGCCTCAATTTTATAATATTTAACCAATTTTTCATTTGATGAATTTATATATATTTGCTTTTTGAATGTTTTATTTTTAATTGTGTCTGATAAATAATAGAATAAATTTGTAGTATTTGAATTTTCATATGATTCATATGAAAATATTGTTGTTTTATTTTTTACATTTTTATTTTTATTAAAATATATTTCAAATATAAATGTTGGTGCTTCAGTTAGTTCTTGATTATTTTTTATAATTTCATAATATCCAACTAAGTTTGCATTTATATTTACATGTTCTTCTTTTAATTCTTTAACAGCTTTTTGCAATGATTTCATACTATTAATATTTCTACAATCTATTTCACACATTAGCCTTACAGGTTCATTTTTATTTATTTCATATGCTCCTCTTATTGCTGTTTTAAACAATTGCTTTCCAATACCTTTTATTCTTTCTCCATATATGTCAAATATATTTGATTTTGTTAGAATTCCTGTTATAGATAATACATTTTCATTTTGTGTTGGAAAAAATGGGTTATCTGTTAATAAATGATTATTTTCATTTTTTATTGTTGTAATTCCAATTATTTCTTCATTGCCAAATATATTTTTCTTTTTTGCTAATAATATTGGGTATTTTATTATATTTTGCATTATTTGTGTAATACTTGGTATGTGCATAAAGTCTTTGTTTCCTACAAAGTTTTGATCATAAAAATATGATAGTAAAATAGATTTATTTAAAAGATTTATTCTTCCTTTTTGTAATAATTCTATTTTTATACTAGTATTATTGTTTGCACACTGTCTGTTTACTTCTTTTGAAGTTTTGAAATATTCTTTAAAAAGTTCTTCTCTAAATTGAATATTTGCTAACTCCGCGGACGGATCCACCTCCCCTTTAGTTGAATTTTGGTTTGTTCTTTCTTCCATAAGTTTTCCTTTCTTAAATACTTTTGTTAGTATTTAATATTCTATTAAAAATTTTACATTTATTATTATATCATATATTATAAAAATTGTCAGCTAGTTTCGAAAAAATCATATTTAGTTCTGTTAATTCCTAGAACTTTGATATATTAATAATAAATAAATTTTGAATACGATTGGAGGAAATTTAGAATTGCTTAAATAATTTTATGGAAAATGTTCGCGTCGAGCGTTAGCGAGGACTAAGTGAAAGGGTGCCATAAAATTATTTTAGAAATTCTTATATTTCCGTATTGAGTCGAAAAATTTATGCAATTATTAATATATCAAAGTTCTAGAAATCTAACAGAATTAGATTGTATTAAATTCAAGTTCAGTTTTAAATAAGTCTCCATCAATTATTAAATTAAATTTTCCGTTTTGAATTTCTGTAAGATTTTGTGCAATAGAAATTCCCAATCCGCTTCCTTCTGTTGTTCTAGATTTATCTCCTCTAACAAATCTTTGCATCAATTCTTCTGCAGGAATATTCAATTTATCTTTAGAAATATTTTTCATTTTTATATAAACTTTGTCGTCAACTTTTTGTATATCAATATATACTCTAGAATTTTGTAACGCATATTTAGAAATATTACTAAACAAATTTTCTATAATTCTATACATATATCTACTATCTGCAAAAATAAAAATTTCATTTTCATTTGAATTTATAACTATATCTAAGCCTTTAGATTCAAATTTATCTTCAAATTCTCCAACAGCTTGATTAATAAGTTCTACAATATTAATTTTTTCTAAATTTAATTTTACATTTCCTGTTGATACTTTAGATGCTTCTACTAAATCTTCAATTAATTTCTTTAATCTTTGAGATTTATTGTCTAATATCTCTATATATTCTTTAACTTTTTCGTTTTGAATGTTTTCTTGTTTAATTAAATCTACGTAATTAATTATTGAAGTTAAAGGTGTTTTTATATCATGTGATACATTTGTTATTAATTCTGTTTTTAATCTTTCACTTTTCATTCTATCTTGAATTGCATTTTCTAATCCATTTGAGATATCATTTAAATATGTAATTGATTGATTAAACACTGGTAAAAAATCTTTTTTGTCTAATTGTGTTTGATTATCTCCCTCATACATTTCTTTTAATTTTTTCTCTATTTTGTCATAATTAGCAATTGCTTTTACCATTCTTTGTATAAAAAATGCTACTAATATAAATTCTAGTAATAAAAATATGAATGGATCTGAAGAGTTGAACAATATAAATACTATAAATGCTAAAAATACTTCAATACATACAAATACAATAAATTTTGTTATTGCATTAGAAAAATATTTTGATGTTCCTCTTACTTCTTCCATAAATTTTTCGAATTTATGAATGGGTTTTAGTAAAATTATTACAATTTTTCCAACCAGTGTTGTCTTCCAGAAAGTTCTTGATTTTATTCTTTTTATAATTGTATCAAATATTATAATTCCTACTATAAAAATTGTAAAATATACTGTAAATAATAACGAAATTATTAGTTCAAATTCTGTAGTATCAACTTCTTGTGCTAATAATATAAATACTAATCCTATAATACATATTCCTATAAATCCAATTATTTCAAGTGGAATTTTATCAAAATCTGAAGTAGCAATTCCTTTTGTACCTTTTTTATGTCCTATTGAAACTATTAAATATAATAATATTAAAACTGTTAATGCAGTACATATTGGCATTAATATATAAAAACTGTTTTCATATGGTCTTAACATTTCAATTGATTTACATACAAGCATTTGTTTTGATGCATCCATAAAGTTCTCATTATATGATGTATATATAATAAAATCTTCTATATTAGTTGTGTAATAATTAATATTTGGATTATCTTCATAACTATATGTATCTACTGCGTTTTCTGGTTGTATGTATATATTTTCATCTGATGTCATATAAGTACTATCATTAATTGTATAATATGAGAATATAAATAAATTTAAATATTGCTCTGCTCTCTTTGCTAAAATTTCTGAATTTGTTTCTATTTTTCCATTTACTATGTTAAAATTTTGATTACCTTCTATATTAGAAATATAATTTTTTATTGTTTCTACTGTACTTACTTCTGATGTTAATTCTACATTTGTGAATGCTTTATTTTTATACAAAATTAGAAAATACATATTAGTTTTTTTATAATCAAATTCTCCATTTTCTGTATAGCAAATTATTGTATCCCCATCTTTTATACTATTATAATAAGGATTTCTGTATATTAGTCTATTTGTAGCAGTTGATAGTTTAGACATATATGAGCCTAAAAAGTCTTCTGAATTAAAATACTCTTCTGTACTATAATATGTTGCATCTTTTAATACTATATAAAATGTAGATAAAATGATTATTCCTATTAATATTGGTAATGTGATATAACATATTATTTTAAGTATTTTGCTATTTCTCATCCTATATATCCCTTTCTTTTATAATAACTACTATTATTAATTCTTTATTTAATACAATATAAAATTTATACTTTTTTAATTATATTAAAATTAAATATTAAAATTATTAATTCTTTAAAGTTTTTAATTTAATTCTTCTACTTTATATCCTACTCCCCATATAACTTTTAAATATTTGGGTTCTTTTGGATTAATTTCTATTTTTTCTCTAATATGTCTTATATGTACTGCAATAATATTTTCTGCAGCAAAACTTTCTTCTTCCCAAATATTTGTGTATATTTCATCAATAGAATATACTTTTCCTTTGTTTTTTGTTAAGAATTTTAAAATATTGTATTCTGTTGGTGTAAGTTTAACTTCTCTTCCATCTACTACAACTTTTTTTAATTCATCATCTATCATTAAATCTCCAGATTTTATTATTGTTTTTTTATCTTCAAATGTTCCAAATTTTGTACATCTTCTTATTATTGCATTTACTCTCGCAATTAATTCAACAGGATTAAATGGTTTTGTTACATAATCATCTGCTCCAACGTTTAATCCATTTATTTTGTCTATATCTTCGGATTTTGCTGATAGTAATATTACTGGAATACTTTTGTCTTTTCTTATTTCTTCAAGTGTTTCTATTCCATCTTTATTTGGCATCATTATGTCCATTATTATTAAATGTATTTCATTTTCTTTTATTTGTTTTAGCGCTTGTTCTCCATCATATGCTTTGAATATTTTATAATTTTCTTTTCCTAAATATATTTCAATTGCTTTTACTATTTCTTTGTCATCATCTACTACTAATATGTTATACATTTGTATTTGTTTGAAATATTTAATAATCTAAATATTTCTTGTTCTCCTTTCCTATAATTTAATTTATTTAATTCTCGCTTTACTATTAATGTAACTGTTAATATTATATCATAAAATTATTAATAAAAAATAGAGGAATTATTAATTTTTTATTAAAAAAAACTACCCGTTCAACGGGTAGTTTTGATTAGCCCTATAAGGGCATATTACTGGCAGGGACTTAAGTCCCTCGTTTAGTCTGCCTTCTGCATCTTTTTTTCTTGCTGCTACTTATAA
>CALXHG010000028.1 GCA_944388045.1 uncultured Clostridia bacterium
AACATTGGAGGTTTTTTCATACAATGCTATCGCTTTTTTTGAACCACGCGCATAGCACGTGGTTTTCTTATATACAAGAAAACTGGAGACAAGAAATTTCTTGTCTCCAGTTTTCTTTTTTCAGTTTTCTTTTTTTCTTTTGAAAATAAAATTTTTATATTTAAAATTATATTTTCACTATCATAAATTATAGAAATAATTTATTTATACTCTCAAAATTCCGCCAGTAACTTTTGTTGTCATTCCGCTTGTGAACTTTTTTGCTCCACCAGAAATAACAACAACATCACCTCTTTCTAGAATTTCTTTATCTTTTAATTTTTGGATTCCCTTTTCAATTGTTTCTTCAATTGTTTCTCCAGCATCTACATATACTGGTGTTACATTCCAACATAAAGCTAATTGATGGAATGTTCTCTTATTATCTGTTATTGCTAAAATTGGGCAACCTGCACCTAAACCTGCTAATATTCTTGCAGAATCTCCTGTATGAGTATATGCTACAATTGCATTAGCATTAGTATTTTTAGCTGTTACACAAGATGAATATGCAATTTTTGCTTCATCATTTGATAAATCTAAATCTTCATTTTTATCAAATCTTTTCCAATAATGTATTTCTGGTTCAACTCTATTTGCAATTTTTACCATTGTTTGAACACATTCAACTGGATAATCTCCTTGAGCACATTCTCCAGAAAGCATTATAGCACTTGTTCTGTCATAAATAGCATTTGCTACGTCACTTGCTTCTGCTCTTGTTGGTAATGGTTGATGTGTCATTGACTCTAACATTTGAGTAGCTGTAATTGCTGGTCTAAATAATTTATTACATCCTCTAATAATTCTTTTTTGAACTACTGGTGGTTCTGTATAATCTGTTTCTGTTGCCATATCACCACGTGCAATCATTTGACCATCTGCTTCTTGTAAAATAGCATCTAAATTAGATAATCCTTCAACATTTTCTATTTTTGTGATAATTTGAATATCTTTTCCACCATTTTCATCTAATACTTTTCTTACTTGGTTAATATCATCTAAATTTCTTGCAAATGAAATTGCAACAAAATCATAGTCATGTTCACATGCTGTTTTTAAGTCTGCAATATCTTTTTCAGATAATCCTGGTAATCTAATAATTGTTCCAGGTAAATTCATTGTTTTTCTACTTCCTAAACCATTTCCATGAACTACTGTACAAACTATATCTTTATCTACAACTTCATCAACTCTTAATTCAATTGCACCATCATCTATTAAAATTTTTGTTCCTGGTTGTACATCTTTATATAATTCTTTATATGATACAGAAACTTTTTCTTCATTTCCAACAATATCTTCATTTACTAATGTAAATTTTTGACCATCTTGTAATTGGATTTTTGTATTTTTTCCTGTATATAACATTCCTGTTCTTATTTCAGGACCTTTCATATCTAATAATAAGGCAATTGGTAAGTCTAATTTTTCTCTTAATTCAATAATTTTTTCTGTTTTTTCAGATTGTTCTTCCCAACTTCCATGAGAATAGTTGATTCTACATACATTTAATCCTGCTGCAAATAATTCTTCTAATTTATTTTCACTAGCTGGTCCAATTGTTCCTACGATTTTTGTTTTTCTTAAATTTTTCATCTTAAAAATCCTCCCTTATCTTATAGAACATGACAAAAAACACCTATTGGTGTTTTGTCATATTATTATTTTTCTTCCTTTATTGCAACTACTTCTTTTCCATCATAATATCCACAATTTTGACATACTCTATGTGGTAATACTGGCTCATGGCAATGAGGACAAGTTGCAAATTTTGGAGCTTCAACTTTCCATGTTGATCTTTTTGCATGTGTTCTAGCTTTTGACCATCTTCTTTTTGGCTGTGCCATCTAAATCCCTCCTAACATAAGATTGTGTCTTAATCTCTTTATTCTAAGAAACCTTTATAATGTCTCATTACTAATTGTGATTCTAATTGTTGAACTGTTTCAAGAGCTACACCTACAACGATTAATATTGATGTTCCTCCAAATGAAATATTTAAACTTGTAAATCTTAATAACATTGGAAGTATTGCTATTACTGCTAAGAATAAACCTCCAAATAATGTTAATTTTGATATTATTGAAGATAAATAATCTGTTGTTGGTTTTCCTGCTCTAATTCCAGGAATAAATCCTCCATTTTTCTTAATATTGTTTGATACTTCTGCAGGATTAAATGTTGCATAAGTATAGAAAAATGTGAATCCCATAATTAATAGTAAATATACTATAGCATTTGCAAGAGAATATCCCCATCCAACACTAGATGATGATGTAGCAATAGAGAAATTATAAACTCCTGCCCAAAATCCTGTTAGTGTAGATACATCTTTAACAAATATAGATATTATCATTGCTGGAAATGTCATGAATGATGAAGCAAAAATTACTGGCATTACACCTGCCATAGCAAGTTTTAATGGTATATGTGTACTTTGTGCTCCAACCATTTTTCTTCCAACTACTTTTTTAGAATATTGTACTGGTACTCTTCTTTCTGCTTGTTGTACAAATACAACACCAGCAACTAATAGTAATGCTCCAATAATAATTCCTAAAGCTGTAATTAATCCTACTGTACTAAATCCATTACTTGTAAATATTAAATTCCAAATTGTAGTTATTCCTGATGGTAATCCTGATATAATTCCTATAAATATTATAATAGAAATACCATTTCCTATTCCTCTACTTGTTATTTGTTCTCCCAACCACATAAGTAGTGATGTTCCTGCAACAAGTGATGCAACAACTAATATACCAGTTAACCATCCTTCATTTATAAATATACCTGTAGATCTATATCCTAGATAAATTCCTATAGCTTCAATTAGTGCTAAAATAATTGTAATTACTTTAGTCCATTTGTTCATTACTCTTCTGCCTTCTTCTCCACCTTCTTTTACCATTCTCTCTAATGAAGGTATAACCATAGCAAGTAATTGAACAACAATTGATGCTGTAATATATGGACTTATTGACATTGCAAAAATTGAAAATCTAGAAAAAGCTCCTCCAGATATAATATCAATAAATCCTGCAATTCCATTTGCTGAAGACATTGCTTCATTTAAAATAATTGTGTTTACTCCAGGTACTGTAATAAAACAGCCTAATCTAAATAATACAATTAATAATAATGTGTATAATAATCTTTTTCTTACATCTGGTGTTTTTAAAGCATTTTTTATTGTTTTAAACAACTAAATCACCTCTGCCTTTCCGCCTAAGGCTTCAATTTTTTCTTTTGCAGAAGCTGTGAATTTTTTTGCTTTTACATTTAATTTTTTATCTAATTTTCCTGTAGCTAAAACTACAATACCATCATTTATTTTTCCAATAATTCCTTCTTCTACTAAGCTTTCTGCTGTTACATCAGTTGCTTTTGATTTATTTAACATGGTAAGTGTTACTTCAGTATATTTGTTTGCATGAATATTTGTGAATCCTCTTTTTGGTAAACGTCTATATAATGGTGTTTGACCACCTTCAAATCCACGTCTAACTCCTCCACCACTTCTTGCTTTTTGTCCTTTATGTCCTTTTCCTGAAGTTTTTCCTGTTCCAGAACCTATTCCACGTCCAACTCTTTTTCTTTTTTCTTTTTCAACAGCTGGTTTTAATTCACCTAGTTTCATTTGCTTGCACCTCCCTATTTTGACTTTTGGTTAATTATAGCAACTTGCAAAATTATATGTTATAAATCATTTCTTTCCTATTTCTCAGGAACAAATATTATAAAATCATTTTTATTATTTTACCTAGAACTTTACAAGTTTGCTATTTATATAAATTATAAAATATCTTCTACTTTTTTATTTCTCTTTTTAGCAACTTGTTCTATAGTTCTCATGTTTTTTAATCCTTCAAGAGTTGCATATACAACATTTCTTGGATTATTTGTTCCTAAAACTTTTGTACGTACATCTCTATATCCTGCAAGTTCAAGTACTGGTCTTACACTTCCTCCTGTAATAAGTCCTGTACCAACTTTAGCTGGTTTTAATATTACTTTTGCACTACCAAATTTACCAACATATTCATGAGGTATTGTTGTTCCTACAACTGGAACTTCTATTAAATTTTTCTTTGCTTCTTGAATTGCTTTTTTAATTGCATCTGGTACTTCTGCAGCTTTTCCATTTCCGATTCCTACATGTCCATTTTCATCTCCTACAATTACAACAGCACTGAATCTAAATGTTCTACCACCTTTTACTACTTTTGCAACTCTGTTTATAGCAACTACTTTTTCTTTTAACTCTGGCATTTTATTTTCTTCCATAGGTTTTGTTTTTCCCTCCTTTTAGTTTAGTTTTACAACTTTATTATAAAATTAGAATTCAAGTCCACCTTCTCTAGCTGCTTCTGCTAGTTCTTTTACAATTCCATGATATATATATCCACTACGATCATATACAACAGTTTTTATATTTTTTGAAACAGCTCTTTTTGCAATTAGAGTTCCAACTTCTTTTGCAGCTTCTATATTAGATTTTTTTGTTTTTACTTCTTTATCTAATGTTGATGCAGAAACTAATGTATTACCAGCAACATCATCAATAATTTGTGCATATATATTTGAATTACTTTTATATACACATAATCTTGGTCTTTCAGCTGTTCCAGAAACTTTATTTCTAACTCTAGCATGTCTTTTTTCTCTTTCTAATTTTCTGTTTGTCTTTTTAATCATCTTTTTTACTCCTTTCTAAAAACTGAGTTTATTTACCTGTTTTACCCTCTTTACGTCTAATAACTTCTTCAGCATATTTAATACCTTTTCCTCTATATACTTCAGGTGGTCTTTTTGTTCTGATATCAGCAGCAGTTTGACCAACTAATTCTTTATCAATTCCTTTTACTATAATAGTATTTGGGTTTGGAACATCAAATGATATTCCTGCTGGAGCTTTAAATATTACTGGATGAGAATATCCTAATGTTAAATTTAAATCTGTTCCTTGTTTTGCAGCTCTATATCCAACACCATTTATTTGTAATTCTCTAGTATATTCATTTAAAACACCATGTATCATATTATTTATTAAAGTTCTTGTTAAACCATGTAAGCTTCTGTTAAGAGCTTCATCATTTGGTCTTGTAACTTTAACTTCATTATTTTCAACTGTTACAGAAATATTTTTATGTATTTCTCTTTCTAATGTACCTTTTGGTCCTTTTACAGTAACTTTATGGTCATTAACTGTAACTTCAACACCACTTGGTATTGCAATTGCTTTATTTCCAATTCTTGACATTTTGTTTTCACCTTCCTTTATTTATACGCAATATAAAATTTGTTTAAAATAAAAATTTTATTAAAAAATTTATTTACCAAATATATGCTAAAACTTCTCCACCTATTCCTGCTTCTCTAGCTTCTTTATCTGTTTTTAAACCTTTAGATGTAGAAATAATTGCTATTCCTAAACCATTTAAAACTTTTGGTAATTCTTCTTTATTAGCATATACTCTTAATCCTGGTTTACTAATTCTTTTTATTCCATCAATTACTCTTGTACCTTTTTCATCATATTTTAAAGTAATTCTTATAATTCCTTGATTTTCATTATTGATTACTTCAAATGATTTTATATAGCCTTCTTTAAATAAGATTTCAGCAATTGCATTCTTCATTTTTGAAGCTGGTACATCAACTGTTTTATGTTTTGCACTATTTGCATTTCTAATTCTTGTTAACATATCTGCTATTGGGTCTGTAGTATTCAATTTACTTTCCTCCTTTCAATTGTCAGGGAATATTCCCATTTAAATCACTTTTATCTTCTATTTATAATTATTTATAATCAAATTCATTCATTAATAGTTATTTAAATTTTTAGTATTTATATGTTATTAATTATTTAAATTAAATTTTAAGTGATTATTTCTTATTAATTTAATTTATATTTGCTATTACCAACTTGCTTTTTTTACACCTGGAATTTCACCTTTATGAGCTAATTCTCTGAAACATACACGGCAAATTCCATATTTTCTTATATAAGCATGTGGTCTACCACATAATTTACATCTATTATATTCTCTTGTAGCATATTTTTGTGGTCTAGCTTGTTTTACTTTCAATGATTTTTTAGCCATTGTTATTTACTCCTCCTTAAAAATTATGCTTTGAAAGGCATACCTAATAATTTTAATAATTCTTTTGCCTCTTCGTCTGTTTCAGCTGTAGTAACGAATATAATATCCATTCCTCTTAATTTGTCTATTTTATCATATTCAATTTCTGGGAATATTAATTGTTCTTTAATACCCATTGAATAATTTCCTCTTCCATCAAAAGAATTGCTAGAAACTCCTCTAAAGTCTCTTACTCTTGGAAGTGCAACATTAAATAATTTATAAGCAAAATCATACATTTTTCCTGCTCTTAATGTTACTTTGCATCCAACATTTGCTCCTTCTCTTAATTTAAATGCTGCAATTGATTTTTTTGCTTTTGTTATAACTGGTTTTTGTCCTGTTATTTGTGATAAATCATTTACTGCATTTTCTAATGATTTAGGATTTTCTTTTGTATCACCTAAACCAATATTTATAACTATTTTATCAAGTCTTGGAACTTGCATAATAGATTTGTATTGAAATTTTTTCATTAAAGCTGGTACAACTTCTTTTTCATATTGTTCTCTAAGTTTTTCCATCTTATTAGTTTCCTCCTTTCACTATTTAATTATAGCTCCACATTTTTTACAAACACGAACTTTTTTTCCATCTTCTACTTTATATCCAATTCTTGTAGCTTTACTACATTTTGGACATACAACATTTACTTTTGAACTATTAATTGCACATTCAACTGGAATAATTCCGCCTTCTTGACCTTGTTTTCTAGGTTTTACATGTTTTTTTCTAACATTTACACCTTTAACAACAATTTTTGAATCTTTAGGTATTACTTCTAATACTTCTCCTTGTTTATCTTTATCATTTCCAGATAAAACTTGAACAGTATCTCCTTTTTTGATTCTCATTAAAGTTCAACCTCCTTTTTTAGTATTTTTGAAGTTATTTTATATTTCAAATAATTTTATCATTTAAATTTAATCTTATTTAACATAGAAATTATAAAACTTCTGGTGCTAATGATAATATTTTCATATAATCTTTTTCTCTTAATTCTCTTGCAACTGGTCCAAATATACGTGTTCCTCTTGGTGTTTTATCATCTTTAATTAAAACAGCTGCATTTTCATCAAATTTTATATAAGATCCATCTTGTCTTCTTAATCCTTTTTTGCTTCTAACTATAACAGCTTTAACAACATCGCCTTTTTTTACAACGCCACCTGGTGTTGCTGTTTTAACAGAAGCAACAATAACATCACCGATATTAGCAGTTTTCATATATGAACCACCCATACATCTGATACACATTATTTCTTTTGCACCAGTATTATCAGCAACTTTTAATATTGTTTGTTGTTGTATCATGATCTATTTTCCTCCTTTTTCAAGAATTTCAACTACTCTCCATCTTTTATCTTTAGAAAGTGGTCTAGTTTCCATTACTTTTACTTTATCTCCTATTTCACATTTATTTTCTTCATCATGAGCTTTTAGTTTATATGTTCTTTTTACTGTTTTACCATAAGTTTTATGCATTACACTTGTTTCTACTGAAACAACTACTGTTTTATCCATTTTGTTAGATGTAACAGTACCAACTAAAACTTTACGAAGATTTCTTTCTTCCATAGGTCTATTCCTCCTATCTTTTTATTTTTTTATGCTTTAGCTTCTGCTATTTTTCTTTCTGTTAATACTGTATTTATTTTAGCTATATCTCTTTTTACTTCTTTGATTTTCATTGGATTATCTAATCCGTTTGTAGCTAAACTAAATTTTAATTTGAATAATTCTGTTTTTAGTTCACCTAGTTCTTTTTCTAATTCTGGTGAAGACATTTCTCTAATTTTATTTATCTTCATCACAATCACCTACCTTGTTTTCAGTTTCTTTTGCTACGAATTTACATTTAATTGGTAATTTATTCATAGCTAATCTCAAGGCTTCTTTTGCTGTTTCTTCAGGAATTCCTGCCATTTCGAACATAACTCTTCCTGGTTTAACAACTGCTACCCAATATTCAACATTTCCTTTTCCTTTACCACCACGAGTTCCGGCTGGTTTTTGTGTTATTGGTTTGTCTGGAAATATTTTAATCCAAACTTTTCCACCTCTTTTTGTATAACGTGTCATAGCAACACGCGCAGCTTCGATTTGATTTCCTTTAATTAAACCTGCTTCTACTGCTTGTAATCCATATTCTCCGTCTGTAACTGTATTTCCTCTTGTTGCTTTTCCTCTATTTCTACCTTTTTGCATTTTTCTATATTTAGATTTTTTTGGCATTAATGGCATTATTTGTCTCCTCCTTCCACTTTCTTAGTTGGAAGAACTTCACCTTTATAAATCCATACTTTAACACCGATTTTTCCATATGTTGTATCTGCTTCTGCAAATCCATAATCAATATCAGCTCTTAAAGTTTGTAGAGGAACAGTTCCCTCTTTGTAAAATTCAGTTCTTGCCATATCAGCTCCACCAAGTCTTCCTGATACTGAAGTTTTTATTCCTAAAGCTCCAGCTTTCATAGCTTTTTGCATACATTGTTTCATGGCTTTTCTGAATGAAATTCTTCTTTCTAATTGTCCTGCAATATCTTCTGCAACTAATTGTGCATCTGTAGCTAATGCTTTAACTTCTATAATGTTTATATTTACATCTTTTCCAATTAATTTTGTTACATCAGCTTTTAAGCTTTCTGCTCCAGCTCCACCTTTTCCAATTATAATTCCTGGTTTTGCTGCATATACATTAACTTTAACTAATTTAGCTGTTCTTTCTATTTCAATTTTTGAAATTCCAGCTGTATATAATTTTTTCTTTAAAAATTTACGAATTTTTTGATCTTCTACTAAATAATCTGCAAAATTTTTAGAATCAGCATACCATTTAGCATTCCAATCTTTAATGATTCCAACTCTAACACCTGTTGGATGTACTTTTTGTCCCATTTTCTAGGCTCCTCCTTTCTTATTCTGCTTCTCTAACTACTATTGTTATATGACTTGTTCTTTTTCTTATTCTAACTGCTGAACCTTTTGCAGCTGGTCTTATTCTTTTTAATGTTGGACCTTGATTTGCAAATATTTCAGCAACATATAATTTATTATGATTCATATTATGATTATTTTCAGCATTTGCAATAGCTGATTTTAATAATTTTTCTATAATTTCTGATGATGCTTTTGGTGTAAATTTTACAATTGCTAAAGCTTCATCAACATTTTTTCCTCTAATTAAATCTGCAACAATTTTAACTTTTCTAGCTGAAATTCTTGCATATTTTAAAGTTGCTTTTGCTTCTATAATTGCTGTTTCTTCCACTACAATTCCCTCCTTAATTTAATATTTATTTTGTTGTAGTTGTTGTTTTTTCTCCTGCATGACCTTTGAATGTTCTTGTAGGAGCAAACTCACCTAATTTATGACCTATCATTTCTTCTGTTATATAAACTGGTACATGTTTTCTACCATCATGAACAGCGATTGTGTGTCCAACCATTTGTGGATAAATTGTAGAAGCTCTTGACCATGTTTTTATAACTTCTTTATTTCCACTTTCATTCATAGCTTCAACTCTTTTAATAAGTTCTGGTGCTACAAATGGTTTTTTCTTACTTGATCTTGACATATGATTTTCCTCCTATTCTATTTTCTTCTCTTTACTATAAATTTATTTGTTCTGCTCTTTCTATTTCTTGTCTTATATCCAAGAGCTGGTTTACCCCAAGGTGTCATTGGTCCAGAATGTCCAACTGGAGCTCTACCTTCACCACCACCATGTGGGTGATCTACTGGGTTCATTACAGAACCTCTAACTGTTGGTCTTATTCCTAAATGTCTTGTTTTTCCTGCTTTACCTAATTTTACGTTTTCATGGTCGCTGTTTCCAACAACACCAATTGTTGCTCTACATTTAGCTAAAACTAATCTCATTTCTCCAGAAGGTAATCTTACATGTGCATATTTTCCTTCTTTTGCCATTAATTGAGCACTTTGTCCTGCAACTCTAACTAATTTTGCTCCTTGTCCTGGATTTAATTCTATATTGTGTATTAATGTTCCAACAGGAATGTTTGCAATTGGTAAACTATTACCTGTTTTTATATCAACATTTTCTCCAGATATTACTTTGTCTCCATCTGTTAATCCTTGTGGTGCAATTATATAATTTAATGTTCCGTCTTCATATTTTATTAATGCTATGTTACTGCTACGGTTTGGATCATATTCAATTCCAATAACTGTTGCTTCCATATCATCTTTTCTTCTCTTAAAATCTATTATTCTGTATTTTTGTCTGTTTCCTCCACCTTGATGTCTTACTGTAATTCTTCCATATGAGTTTCTTCCTGCATTTTTCTTTTTCTTTGCTAGTAAAGATTTTTCAGGAGTTGTTTTTGTTATTTCTTCATATGTTGATACAGCCATGCTTCTTCTTGATGGGGTATAGGCTTTGAATCTTTTTGTTCCCATTTTTCTCTTCCTTTCTCGTTTTTGTTAAATTCCAAATCTTGCTGTGTCAGATTTCGCTTCAAAAGTCCTCAATGTACACTCGTACATTTCCGGCTTTTTTGCTCATCTTCCTTGCAATATTTGTTTTTACCAAAAACTCTTTCTTATTCTTCTATTTTATGAAAAACTTCGTCTTACGTTGTCAAACTTCCTTCAAAATTCCTCGACGTACCTTCGTACGACTGCGGATTTTGAACTCGTTTTCCTAGTAATACTCGTTTTTGATAAATCTTCTACTCTACATTTTTGCTAAATTTCAAATCTTGCTGTGTCAGATTTCGCTTCAAAAGTCCTCAATGTACACTCGTACATTTCCGGCTTTTTTGCTTATCTTCCTTGCAATATTTGTTTTTACCAAAAACTCTTTCTTATTCTTGTTGTGTGGATTTTTTCCTGCTCCACTTGCAGATATTCTTTATTTTCCGGGTACTTTCCCGATATTCGTTTTTGTGGTTTTTGTTTTCCTAAGCTCCCATAAATTCATCTATTGAATCTTTGTATTTCTTAGAAACTTTTACTACTTTTCCACCTTTTCCTAAATATGTTTTTTCTCCTGGGTTTGTATCTATTGTTACAATAGCTTTTTTCCAATCTGATGTTTTTCCTTCTACATATCTAACTCTTTTTGTTTTTCCTTTTACTATCATTGTGTTAACATTTAAAACTTTTACTTCAAATAATTTTTCTACTGCATTTGCTATTTGAACTTTTGTTGCTTTTTTGTTAACTTCGAAAGTGTATTTTCCTGATTGCATTTCATCATTACTTTTTTCTGTTATTACAGGTCTTACGATGATTTCTTCTGGTAACATTATGCATACACCTCCTCTAATTTTTTAACTGTATCTAGTGGTAATACTAATTTGTTGCAATTTAATAAGTCAAATACATTTATTGTGTTTAATTCAATTGTTTTAACACCTTCTATGTTTCTGCTTGAACGTGAAACATTTTCGTTTTTGTCAGCTAAAATTATTAATGCTTTTCCTTCAACTTTTAAATCTGTTAATGCTTTAGCCATTATTTTTGTTTTTGTTTCTTTAAGTTCTAGTTTATCTACAACTGTTAATTCATTGTCTAATACTTTTGCACTTAAGATTGATTTAATTGCTAATTGTTTTTCTTTTTTGTTTATTCTATATGAATATGAACGTGGTTTTGGTCCTAATGCAATACCACCTTTTATCCATTGAGGTGCACGTATACTTCCTTGTCTTGCTCTACCAGTTCCTTTTTGTCTCCATGGTTTTCTTCCACCACCACGAACTTCTGCTCTTGTTTTTGTACTTTGTGTACCTTGTCTTTGATTAGCTAAGTAGTTTACTAATGCACTGTGAACAACATTTTCGTTTGGTTCTATTCCAAATACTGCTTCACTTAGTTCTACATCACTAACTTTTTTACCTTGCATGTTATATACATCTACTTTTGGCATCTCGTCTTTCCTCCTTTACTAAATTATTGTGCCTTTACGGCTGATTTTATTTTTAAGATAGCTCCTTTAGCTCCTGGAACACTACCTTTTACTAATAATACATTTTTATCCATGTCTACTTTAACAATGTCTAAGTTTTGAATTGTTACTGTAACATGTCCCATATGTCCTGGTAATTTTTTTCCTTTAAATACTCTTCCTGGTGTTGATGTTGGTCCCATTGAACCTGGTCTTCTATGATACATTGATCCATGTCCCATTGGTCCTCTTGATTGTCCATGTCTTTTTATAACACCTTGGAATCCTTTTCCTTTTGATGTTCCTTGTACATCTATTTTATCTCCAACTGCAAATATATCTGCTTTTAATTCATCTCCAACTTTGATTCCTTCTATAGAATCTAGTTTGAATTCTCTTAAATGTTTTAATGGTTTTATATTTGCTTTTGTAAAATGTCCTTTTTCTGGTTTGTTAACTTTCTTTTCTTTTACTTCTCCAAATCCTAATTGTATTGCTTCATATCCATCTTTTTCTAATGTTTTTACTTGAGCAACTACACATGGACCTGCTTCAATTACTGTTACTGGAATTACTACACCGTTTTCATCAAAAATTTGTGTCATTCCAACTTTTTTTCCTATTAATGCTTTTTTCATTTTTAATTCCTCCTACTATTGGCTGGTAAGCAACCAGCTTGGTTTGATTTTTATTTTTTTGAAACTATTTACTAACTATTTACTAATTTTTTATTTCTATATCAACACCAGCTGGTAGTTCTAGTTTCATCAAACTATCCATTGTTTTTTGTGTTGGGTAAAGAATGTCTATAACTCTTTTATGTGTTCTCATTTCAAATTGTTCTCTTGAATCTTTATGTTTGTGTGGAGAACGTAAAATTGTTACTATTTCTTTTTCTGTTGGTAGTGGAATAGGACCAGAAACTTTTGCTCCTGTTTTTTTAGCA
This sequence comes from uncultured Clostridia bacterium, assembly GCA_944388045.1. Taxonomy (GTDB): domain Bacteria; phylum Bacillota; class Clostridia; order TANB77; family CAG-508; genus CAG-269. The sequence continues at coordinate 13,052 of CALXHG010000028.1, forward strand.
GTATCTACTATTTTTTCAGCAGACTGTTCTAAAACTACATGGTCATAAGCTTTTAATCTTATTCTAATTTTTTCACTTGATACAACTGAATTTGCCATTGTAATTTTCCCTCCTTAAAAAAATATTATTTAAATTACGCGCTGGCAAGTTATAACGCACCCTGGTGTTTTGAATACTCCTTTATAAAAATCCCTGAAATGCATATCTATTTTAGGGATAAGTGCTTTTTGGTATTATTAACAAACACTTTGACATTAAATTATTATTAAATAATAATTTATTATCTGGTTAGTTTATAATATTTTTAAACTTACCGCCTTAGTCTAGCTAAGACATACTCCGTCAAAGTTCCCTACATCTATGTGTAGCCACATTTGACATCAACGCTAAAATTTATGCTTAATTATTATATAGTAATATATTCCAATTGTCAATACTTTTTTGAAATATTATATAAAATTTTCACCGAACTATAACCTAGACTGTAGCTTAATTTTTTCTATTCTAAATATGTACTAATTTCTTGCAATCCTTCAAAATTGTTTTGCCTTAATATTTCATATGTAATAATACATACAGAATTTGCTAAATTTAAAGATCTTAATACAGGTCTCATTGGAATTCTTATTGTTTTTTCTATATATTTTTTTAATAAATCTTCTGGCAATCCTTTTGTTTCCTTACCAAAAAGAACAAAAATTTCTTCATCTTTAAATTTACTATAATCCACATCTGAATAACAGTGTTCTCCTTTTGTTGTTGCAAAAAACATGTTATGTTCTAAAGGATTATACTTTTCTAAAAATTTTTCTAAACTATCATGTTTTTCTATTTCTAATTTATCCCAATAATCTAATCCTGCTCTTTTTAGATATTTATCATTTAAACTAAAACCTAATGGATATATTAAATGTAATTTTGCACCTGTTATTGCACAAGTTCTTGCTATATTCCCAGTATTTTGTGGTATTTCTGGTTCACACATAACTATATTTAATTTCATTTTTTACCTTGTATGATATATTTAATATATTAAATACAACATACTCTCCTTTCTTACTATTGTAGAACAATAGCGGACTTTTTTGGACATTTTATATATTTATAACATTTTAAAGTCCGCGTTATTGTTCGTGCGCCAAATTTTACAAAGTAAAATTTGTGTGCATCCGTTTGAGCGAAGCTCTTTTCTTGTATAGGAAAAACTTGATTTTTCTTTTGAAAAGAAACTTTTTGTATTTAAAATTATATTTTCACTTTGATTCTAAGTAACTTAAAGTTTCATATTGTTTCCTATACAAGAAAAAAACGCCTTTCAAAGCGTTTCTTCTATTGTGCTCTTTTAACTTTTCCGTTTTTTAAACATTTTGCACATACATGAATTCTTTTAATTTCTCCATTTACATCAGCTTTAACTGTTCTTAAGTTTGGCTTCCATGTACGTGGAGCTCTTTTACTTATATGAGAACGAGTTATGCTTAATTTATTTCCATGAATAGCTGTTTTGTTACAAATTTCACATTTTGCCATAATAAATAGCACCTCCTAATTTTTCTTTTTAATTCGACTATATTAAAGTTTATCATATATTTTCCAAAAATACAAGTGTTTACAATAAAAAATTTCAAAATATTTAAATTAAATTTTTATTACTTAATTCAATTATCTTATTCATGTCATCGTCTTCAGCAACTTTATTTTTCCTAATTGCACCACATTTTTGGCATTTAAAAACTATAACATATCCTTTTTTAGAATTTGTCTCTAATCCAATTGGCTCCAATAATCCATGGCATTCTTCTAATCTGTCTCCTGGATTTATATCTACATGTTTTGAATACAAACAATATGGACAATGATTTCTACATGAATATTTAAGTTTTGGAACTAATTTACCACAATGTTCACAAATAAATTCTTCATCTATTTTTGTAAATTTACTTGATTGTAACATTATCCTTTAAAATCTCCTCCTCCTATAAATTCTTTTAGTAATGAATTTGATGGAACCATTTCCTTTGGAATTGGTTCAAAATATCTTAGTATTTCTATCAATCTTTGTGCTTCTGCATATTCTGGATCTTTATTAGTTATTTTTTGTAATAATGGAATTGCTTCATCTTTTAAAACGGCAAGTTCATATATTAATGATGTATTAAATATACTATCTGCTTGTTCTTGAAATGGAAAAATATTTTTATTTTCTCCTTCATTTACATTATCCCATGTTGATATTGTATCTTGTGCAGTATAACCTCTAAATTGATTATCTCTTACAATTCTTCTTATTAATCTTGTATCTGTTGTAGAAATTCTGTTAAATGAATCTAAATTTAATACTGTTAATGCACTTATATATATTTTATATTTTTGTGATTGTGGTATTTTTTCTGTTAATTTATCATTTAGGCAATGAATCCCTTCTATAACTAATACTTCATCATCTTTTAATCTTATTTTATTTCCATTATATTTTTTTGTACCTAATTTAAAGTCAAATTCTGGCATTTCGACTTCTTTTCCATCTAATAAAGATAATAAATGATTGTTAAATAAATCTATATCTATTGCATTTATATTTTCAAAATCATATTCGCCTTCTTCATTTCTAGGTGTTTGTTCTCTTTCTACAAAATAATTATCTACAGATATTGTAACAGGCTTTATACCATTAATTTTTAATTGTAATCCTAATCTTTGTGCAAAAGTAGTTTTTCCAGAAGATGATGGTCCTGCAATTAATATCATTTTAATTCCTTTTCTATCTGCAATTTTGTCTGCAATTTGAGCTATTTTCTTTTCATGTAAAGCTTCTGAAAGTAATATTATTTCTTTTATTTTATTTTCTTTTATTAATTTATTTAATCTATATACAGTTCCAACATGTAATACTTTATATATTGTTTCATATTCATGTAATGCCCATGATAATTTTTTTGTATCTTGATATTCTGGCAAATTATTTACATCTAATGTATGTGGATATCTTATTAAAAAACCATCATAATATTTTTTTAATTCAAATACTTTTGTTACTCCAGTATGTGTTGCAATTGTTTCATAAAAATAGTTAAAATAATCATCACAATAGTACATATTAATTTTTTCATTTGTTATTAAATCAAATTGCAATCTTCCTTTTCCTGTGTTTGTTTCTTCATAAAATTTTTCTGCTTCTTCTCTTGTCATTACCTTTTTTTCTATTTTTAAGTCTGCTTCTATAATTTCTTGCATTTTTTCTTGAACTTTTTGCAATATCTCTTCTGTTACTTTTGTTTTCTCTATATCACAATACATTGCATTTGATAATTGATAATTTACATTTACACGTAATTCTGGGTATAATTTCCAAAATGCCATTCCCATAATATATGTTAAAGTTCTTCTATATATTTTCATTCCTTCTTTTGATGATATATTTATCAATTCTAATTTTCCGTCTTCATATAATTTATCATCTAAATTTTTATATTCATTATTAAAAATTGCTCCAACAACTGGATATTTACTTTCTTCTATTTGCTTTTTGGCTATTTCCGAAATTTTTACATTTTTTTGTGATTTTACTATAATTTTTTTCTTTTGATTTTCTTCCATACTTCTTATATTTCCTTTCTTAATGCATAAATTCGGTCGGAAAATAATTATTTTTCAACCTTGTCTTTACTTTAAATATAAATTTAGATTTTTTATGGCAAACCTTTAAACCATGATTAATTTTATATAAATTTTATGCAAAAGTCAAGAAAAAAAATAACAAGAACCCAAATAAAAAGCTACAGTTCAGTGAGAAATGGTGATATATTAATAATTGCATAAATTTTTCGACTCAATACGGAAATATAAGAATTTCTAAAATAATTTTATGGCACC
>CALXHG010000029.1 GCA_944388045.1 uncultured Clostridia bacterium
AATATGAATCCTGGAATAACATCAAGGATAGGTTATAAATTTGATTTTCCGGATTATACAAAGGAAGAATTATTAGAAATACTAAATAAAAAGATGAAAAAAATAGGATTTGAAATTAAAGATGAATGTAATATAAAAATAATTAAAATATTAGAATATTTTTCAAGAAGAAAATCATTTGGAAATGGAAGATTTATAGACAAGTTAATACAAGAAATAACTATAAAACATGCTACAAATGGAAGTACTATTAACTTAATAGAAGAAAATGATATACCAGAGATAAGAGATTTAAATAATTCTTCAGACAATGAAGAAACAACAGAAGAATTGCTTTCAAATATTATAGGACTAAGTGAATTAAAAGAAAAAATAAAGAAGTTTGAGCAATATGTAAAATTTATAAAGGAAGCAGAAAAGAAAAATATAAAAGTGCCAAGTCAAAATATGCATATGATATTTACAGGAAATCCAGGAACAGGGAAGACAACAATAGCAAGAATAATGGCAAAAATACTATATAATGCAGGAGTTTTACAAGAAAATAAATTAATAGAAGTAGAGAGAAAAGATTTAGTAGCAGGATATATTGGTCATACAGCGCAAAAAACAGCAGAAGTTATTGATAAAGCAATGGGAGGAGTATTATTTATAGATGAGGCATATTCTTTAGCATATGGTTCAAGATATGATTTTGGACAAGAAGCGATAGCAACATTAATAAAAGCAATGGAAGATCATAAAGGAGAATTTATTGTAATTTTTGCAGGTTATAAAAAAGAAATGGCAGATTTTGTAAATATAAATTCGGGAATTGCTTCTAGAATTGGTTATATATTTAATTTTCCTGATTATACAAGAGAAGAACTTGCAGAAATTATATATAAGAAAATAGAAAATGATAATTTAAAAATAGATGAATCAGCAAAGTCAAAAGTATTTGAAATAATGAATTATTTTTGTAAAGTAGAAAATATAGGAAATGGTAGATTTGTAGATAAAGTATTACAAGCAATTTTATTAAAACATGCAGAAAATAAATCAGATAATATAGATACTATTGTAGAAAAAGATATACCAACAATACAAGAAATAACAGAAACACTATTAAATGGAGAAAATATGATAAATCCAGAAAAAATAACAGAACAATCATTAAGAAAAACGGCTATACATGAAATTGGTCATGCATTTGTTAGATACAAATTGTATCAAAAACCTGGAATTTTAAAAATTACAATAAATTTAGAAGGAACGGGTACATTGGGGTATGTGCAATATAAGTCAGAAGAAGGAGCGTATGTAAGAACTAAAACAGTTTTATTAAATGAAATTAAGGTATGTTTGGCAGGAATGGCATCAGAAGAAGTATTTTTAAAAGAATTTGCTAATGGTAATACATCTGACTTAGAAAAAGCAACTAATATAGCGAAAAATATGATAACTAAATATGGTATGTCACGATTAGGATTTGGGCAAATAACAAGTTTGGAAGGAGAAATAGCGTTAAAGGTACAAGAAGAAATAAATAATATACTTGAAGAATGTTATCAAGAAACAATAAATATAATAAAACAAAATAAAGAACAGATTGAAAAAGAAGTTAAATATTTGTTAGAAAATAAAGAAATTACAGAAGAAGAATTTTTGAGAATATTAAATGAAAATTGAAAAAATTTTTGAGAAAAAAGTTAATGCTTAATAAAAGATATGGTTGTAAAATATATTGAACCATATCTTATTAAGTTTTATTTTTCTTGATTTTTTATTTCTTGCAATAATATCTTTGCACCTTCATGATTATCAGATTTTATAATTTTCTCTAAAAATTTTTTACTAATTTCATAGTTCTTTGAATCAAAATATTTTCCTTTATAAAAATATATCAATCCCATTACATATTGCATATCTATATCATTATACTCATCAAATACAATTTTAAATAAAGGATCATTATTTAATGTCCTTTCTATTTTGTACATATCTGCTATCTTTTTAAATAGAATTAATGCTTCAGTTATATCTTTTTCTACATAAAATCCATTATATAACAGTTTTGCTGCTATAAATACGGTTAGCCAATTACTACCATCAAGAGATTCTTCCATTCTATCATAATGCATATGATAACTAATTAAATGACATTCTTCCCATGCTTTTTTATAGTTTCTTTCTACTCCCACACCATAGAAATACATAAATGCTAAACCAGGGCAAGCACATTTTTCATAATATGGCTGGTATTCTTTTACAAAATCAATTTTTTCTTCTTCAAATAAACGCAATGCTTCACTGTAATTTTTATTTAATAATTCATTTAATCCTTCTTGAAAATTTTCCATAATATTCTTACTTCCTTTCAAATTAAATTCCATTGTAAACATTGTCCAAATGACTATAAGCGTATGAAATTTTTATTATTATTAATTTAATAATTATGTTGAAATTGATTAAAATTAAATACATTTACTTATATAATATATTTTTTTTCCTTTTTTGACAAGTATTTTTTATATAATTTAATATAAAATTTAATATAATTAGTAATAACGAATTTTAAAATATATATTTAATTCAGAAAGATTATTAGAATATGTAATAAAATTAGGATAAAAATAAGTTCAAATATAAATTATTTTATTTTAATTTGTGAAAAACTCTTGAAAAAATAAAAAAATCACAGTATAATAGTATAGTAAATGCGCTCGTAGTTTAGCTGGATAGAATGGCAGGCTACGAACTTGCAGATCGGGGGTTCGAATCCCTCCGGGCGCACCAATGACGTATCTGTTCGAACTAATAGAACAAAGTTGATACAAAATCAATCAGAAAATAAAATCTGGTTGATTTTTTTGTTGTCTATAAACAAGATAAAAATCATACATACGAAAGGATGGTGTTTAAAATAAAGATAATTAAAAAAGAATTACAATTTGAGGAATATCTAAAACAACAAATTCAATTTATATGTTAATTTTCTAAAGTCACTCCTACTTTTATTAATGTTAGTGTTAGAAAATTTAAAAAATATTTAAAAAAAGTATGCAATTCACTAAATGATATAGCTTGTGAAATTATAATAGAACTTGGAGATATGTTTTTTTTGAATGATAAAGACAAAGAATATAGATTAAAAATAATTGATGTATATAATTAACAAATCAATGATTTAACAAAAATTGTACCAACTTTTAAAATAGCAAAAGCTAACGTACAGACAAAAAAGTAGATAAAGATATAAATGAAATATTAAATAAATTAAAACCTACTAAGCTAAACAAAATAATATGATTATTTCAAGCCCAAATATCCAGAAACTAAAAAAATATAATAAAACAGTTAGAGTTAAAAGATGATAAAATTATAAATAGATTACAAGCTGAAAATGAAATTTGCAAAATATAAACTTGTAATGTTTGCAGACTTTTTGACTTTTTTATGTAAATGTGTTATACTATATATATATCCATTTTTTACAAATGATCTCCATGTTAGCGTTAGCTTCATGATGATCGACAACAATAATTATTAAGGAGGATAAAAAAATGGCTAACAACAACATTATCACAATGGATTCTTTGAAGGAAGGAGCTGTTCGGGTTTATTCTGGCATGATTGCCGTTTTCCCGCAGTTCGCACAGGAGGAAGTTCTCAACATTTCAAAACTGGTACCGAAGTTCAATGGTTGTTATTCGACAAATAACTCAACGGTCTGCTTTGTTTCGGATAACGAGGTCTTCGTTACTCCGTACACTCGTATCACTATGCATTCCCTTCATTCTGCGGGTTTCTGTGAGAAGTATTTCTACGTTCCGTTTAGTAATGGGGATTATCCTAAAGCTGAACAGTTCAAGTGGAACTCTCTCCGCGAGAAGGCTCGTCAGTCATATGCAGAGGACTTCGTTGAGGATTGTGTTTCTTACTGTGATGAACATCACATTGGCATTATCAGCAAAGAAGCACTTGAAAATTGCTTTGAGATGCCTGCAACTGGCGTCAAGGTAAAGCACCTCTACTTTGAGGATTGCTATTATCCTATTATCAATTCCACCTGCTTTGACAGCACTGCTGCCGACCGTATTGGTCACTTTTGCACCAACAACGGGAAAGTTGTTTTTGTTTATCGCAATGGTAAGACTTATGTAGCAAAGGGGTACAAAATCTTGAACGAGTTGCGTGCTGCTGGTTACACTGAAGCTGGTCTGTTTGTTCCGTTCTCGAACGGTGAACAGATTCAGGATAGTGTTCTTAAAGCATGTTGGGAGAACATTACCAAGTAAGTTAGTCTTTTCAAAGATAAGCATTGCATATCTTTAGACAAGGGGGTCAGCTTCGGCTGGTTCCTTTGTTTTTTATTTATTTTTGCAGATAACTACTTCGTTGGCACCATATAACTTTTCTGTTCAACCCAATATAACAGAATTTGTGCTTTATAGGGGTTATTATAAATGTGTAATATTTAATATGAAAAAATAAATATGAAATATGCAAAAACATTATATACTATACTATAAGAAAGAAAAAAGTAATGTTAAAAATTTATTAAATTATTGAAAAAGTATAAGTTTAATGTTATTATAATTATAGAGGTGTTTGATTATGGAAAATAATAATGAAGTAAACAATTTAGAAGATGAAAATCTAAAAAAAGAACAAACTGATAATAAAAGAAAGAACATAAAAAAAATTTGTATTATAATAAGTGTTATAATTATGATTATAATTATAACAGCTATAGTTGGAATTGTTGTATATGCTAAAATTTTAAAAGATAATTATACAAATAGTGAACCTTTTTATACAAATAATGATCCTTTTTATGATCCTGAATGTCCATCTTGTGATAAACCAATTATATATTTATATCCAGAAAAAGAAACAAATGTATTGGTGAATCTAGGAAATTCTAAAAATATAACATGTTCATATCCAGTATATAAAGAAACTGGATGGAAAGTAAAAGCAAACACAAAAGGAGAATTAATGGATTTAGATACAGGAAGAAATTTATATGCTTTGTATTATGAAAGTAAGCCTGTTAAAGATTTTGAAATAAAAAATGAAGGATTTATAGTAAAAGGTATAGATACAGTTAATTTTCTAGAAGAAAAGTTGTCAATATTAGGGTTAACAGAAAGAGAAACAGAAGAATTTATAATATATTGGTTACCGGTATTACAAGAAAATAAATATAATTATATAAGGTTTGCATCAACTGAAGAAATAAATATGAATATGCCTTTAAATATTGATCCAAATCCTGATACAATTATAAGAGTCTTAATGACATATAAAGGATTACAAGAACCAATAGAAGTTAAAGAACAAGAATTAGTTACACCAGAGAGAAAAGGATTTACTGTTGTTGAATGGGGAGGAACAGAAATAAAATAAAGTTAAAAATCATATTAGATTCAAATTGATTTTTGGTAATTTTATTAAAAGTTTGAAAGTACAATTTTTATAAAATATAACTAACACACAAATGTACCCAATAATAAAACATAACATAAAAAAGATTTTATTACTTGAAAATTTAAGAAAAATAAAATATAATAAAATAAATATTCGTTGGTACAGCGAAATATAACAAATGTACAAGTTGGTAATATATCACTAAAATTAGTGATATATACAAAAAAAGGAGATACTATGATGAAACGGTTTGCATTAATTATTGTGCTTATTTTTTCCATGATTATTATAACAGGTTGTGAAAATTTTGATTTGGAATATGAAAGAAATCAGTTAGAAAAAGAAATTAAAACACTTCAAAATGATATTGATAATCTCCAAAATGACATAAGCACACTTCAAAAAACTCGTGAGGAATTAATCCAAAATAATGAAGTAATATACATAATTGAATTGGAAATTTCTCAATCTCATTTTACACTTGATTTAGAACAGCATTTAAAAGATGAAATGAATACTATAAAATTACCTATTCAAGTTTCTGAAGAATATTATTATTCTGTAGAAGAAGGAGATTTGTTGAGTGATGAATTTAGAATAGGTTCATTCATTTTTAAAGGGAGCATTGGCTCATGGAAAATTAAAGTTGCTAATAAAGAAATCGTTTATGTAACAGAATAAATAAAGTCACCTCTCAATTATCTTTGAGAGGTGACTTTTACATAAAAAATAACAAGAAAGTATTGAAAAAACAAAATAATTTGTTATAATCTCGAATTTGACAGTTATACAATGGCAAAATGCTGATAACTTTTCATACAAAAGGCTTTTGACCTTTAATGGATTGATTAAAAAATGCGTATCTAAATCATTTTTTAGTTTTTGATAAAATGTTTTTTTTCTGCTTTCCTTTAAAATCTCATAATCGGTTCAAAATTTTAATGTAAATCATCTGTTAAATTTATTCTTGTGTAAATATTAGTTTCCTTTATAAATCTTTTATAATCATTTTGATTACATTTATCAAGCTTGAAACTTTTGTTAGTAATTTCAAACTTAGCTCTTTCAATTTGAAAATTACGAATTTGTTGTTGATAATTTCTGTTTTTTAAAAAGTAGGTTATAATTACTTTTTGTTCTAATCAATTTTCTTTTGCTATTATTTCTAAAGCACGATAAATATGATGAGGTTTAAATTGGGCAGTTTAATATATTTTTTAAATTATTCAAAAGTAGCTAATTCCTAAGAAGGATATATTATTATATTATATATTAGTCTAGACAAAATATTATCTAAATCATAATTAAATCTATATTGGACAGTAATTTCATTACAAATTTTATTTATTCTTAAAGAATGATAAATACTTTGTAAAAACACATTTCCTATAATGAAACAAAATTATTCATCTTTATAAATTATTTTTGAAGGAGATTTTCTAATTAAAATATCAATAAAATTTTTCTTATTAAACTGGTGTGAAGTAAATGATGATGTTAAATTAGTATATAAAAATACTGTTTTAGATATAACATCACCTTGCTTATTAAAATTAACTTTTAGAGAAAATGAGCTAGTAAATATAGAACAAATAAAACAAATTCAATAAAAAATATTGAAAAATATTAAAAATGTGTTATAATATTAGCCAAAGTTAATTAATAAAAATAAATCCCATGAAAAAGCAAAGTAGATATATAAAAAGTAACAGAGAAAATAGCAAAGCTGAGAGCTATTTAAAAAAATATATTGAAATTTCACTTTTGAGGACTTCTTTTCAAAGCTCAAAACAAATAATCGCACATAAAATTTTAGCAAGTAGAAAGAAGCGGTAGAACCGTTAAAACTATAAATGAGATTAATTGATAAGATTATAATCAATTTAAATTTTTTGTTTTAATAAACAATATAAATAAAAACAATAAAAATTATGATTATATAAAATTTAATATACAATTAATAAATTTAGGTGGTACCACGAAATAGCCAATCGTCCTAATACAAGGATGTATTGGCTATTTTTATTAAATAAAAGGGCTTTACCCTAATAAACGCATATATAAAAAATCAAAAAATAGGAGGAAAAACAATGGAAAGCAAAATTGAAGAATTAAAAAAACTTGCCGAAGAAAAAATAAAAAACATACAAAATTCACAAGAATTACAAGATTTAAAAGTACAATTACTAGGAAAAAAGAGTGAAATATCAAACCTATTAAAAGGATTAGGAGCACTTTCAAAAGAAGAAAGACCAAAAGTAGGAGCACTAGTAAATGAAGCAAGAACTGAAATTGAAGAAAAAATAGAAAAAGCAGAAAAGAAAATAAAAGAAAAAATGTTAGAAGAAAAAATTCAAAAAGAAACAATAGACATAACATTACCTGGAACAAAAATCCAAAGAGGAAGCAAACATCCAGTAAATAGAGTAATAGAAGAAATAGAAGACTTATTTGTATCAATGGGTTATGACGTAATTTCCGGACCAGAATTAGAAACAGACGAATACTGTTTTGAAAGACTAAACTTACCACAAGGACATCCAGCAAGGGACATGCAAGACAGTTTTTATATAACAAATGAATATTTATTAAGAACTCAAACATCAGCAGTTCAAGCAAGAGCAATGGTTGCAAATACAGAAAAAACACCAATTAGAATGATATGTGCAGGAAAAACCTATAGAAGAGAAGATGATGCAACACATTCACATCAATTTGGTCAAGTAGAAGGACTTGTAATAGATAAAAAAGAAAGAAATGTATCACTTGCAGACTTAAAAGGAACATTAGAAATATTTGTAAAGAAGTTAATAGGTAAAAACTGTGAACTACGTTTTAGACCAAGTTATTTCCCATTTACTGAACCATCTTATGAGGTTGATGTAAGTTGTTTTAAATGCGGAGGAAAAGGTTGTAGCTTGTGTAAACAAACAGGATGGATAGAAGTACTAGGAGCAGGAATTGTACATCCAAATGTTTTAAAAATGAATGGATATGATCCAGATAAATTTGGAGGTTTTGCATTTGGAACAGGACTTGAAAGACTTGCTATGTTCAAATATGGAATACCAGATATGAGATATTTATACACAAATGATATCAGATTCTTAAGCCAATTTGATAGAAAAGACGAAGAATAGATTTTTACAATTAAAGTAATATAAGAAAATAATAAATTAAACTAGGAGGAAAATATCAAATGAAATTAAGTACAAATTTTTTAAAAGACTATGTAGATATAGATGTAGATGTAAAACAACTAGCAGAAGATATGACTAGAGTAGGAAATGAATATGATTATGCCGGAAAATTAATAAATGCAACAAAATTAGTAATTGGAGAAATTATAGAATGTGTAGACCATCCTGACTCAGATCACCTACATTTATGCAAAGTAAATATTGGTACAGAAATATTAAATATTGTATGTGGTGCACCAAATGCAAGAAAAGGACTAAAAGTAATTGTAGCATTAGATGGGGCAGCACTTCCAGAAAAAACAATAAAAAAAGGAATGATAAGAGGACAAGAATCAAATGGAATGTTATGTTCAATTGCAGAATTAGGATTAGAACACAAATTCTTAAAACCAGAAGATTCAGCAGGAATTGCAGAGCTAGGTCAAGATGCCATAATTGGAGAAGACCCAATAAAATATCTTCAAATGGATGATGGAGTTATAGATTTTGAATTAACAGCAAATAGAGGAGATTTACTAAGCATTTTAGGAATGGCTTACGAAGTAGGAGCAATATATGATAAACCAGTAAAAAAGGTAGATTTAGAACACAAAGAATCAGGGGAAGATATAAATAAACAATTTTCTATAGAAGTAAAAACAGAAAATTGTAAAAAATTATTAGTAAAAAAAGTTGAAAATGTAAAAATTGAAGAAAGCCCAACATTCATCAAAAATAGATTAATTGCATCTGGAATAAGACCTATAAACAATGTAGTAGATATTAGTAACTATGTAATGCTAGAATTAGGTCAACCTTTGCACTTTTATGATGCAGACAGACTTGGAAATAAATTAGTTGTAAGAATGGCAGAAGAAGGAGAAAAACTTACAACACTTGACAATGTAGAAAGAACATTATCAGCAGAAGATATAGTAATTGCAGACAAAACTCATGGAGTAGGTCTAGCAGGAGTAATGGGAGGCCTAGAAACAGAAGTTGAACCAGACACAAAAAATATAATTATAGAATCAGCAATATTTGATTCAGTAAAAATTAGAAAAACATCAAAAAAGATTTTAAGAAGTGAAGCAAGTAATAGATTTGAAAAGGGAATAGACCCAGAAAGAACAACAATGGCAATAGAAAGAGCTTGTAAACTATTAGAAGAATATGCTGGAGGAACTGTTGTAACAGGAACAGCTAAATATGATGTAACAAATAACAAAGAAAAAGAAATTGATATCACATTCCAAGATGTAAATGATGTTTTAGGAACAATTATTCCTAATGAAGAAATATTAGAAGTATTCAGAAAACTAGGATTCACATATAGTGTAAATGGAGAAACAATAAAAGTGACTGTTCCAACAAGAAGACTTGACATATCAATAAAAGAAGATTTAATAGAAGAAGTAAGCAGAATTTACGGAGTAGATAATATACAAGGAAAACTTCCAGTTGTACCAATGAGACAAGGAAGCTATGATAAAACACAAAGAGAAATTAGAAACAGAATGATTGCTTTAGGATTACATGAAACACTTTCATACATATTAATTAATGACAAAGAAGTTAATGAATATACATTAGACGAATTTGAACCATTAAAATTATTAGATCCAATCACAGAAGACAGAAACACATTAAGATATAGTATGATTACATCATTATACAAAATTTATGAATATAATAAATCTAGAGAGCAAAAAGATATATCAATATTTGAAATAGGAAAAGGATTCTACAAAAAAGGAGAAGTATATGGAGAAGACACAAAATTATGTGCATTAATGACAGGAAGATACTCTTCAGGACTAAACAATTTCAAAAATGTTGACTTTTATGTAATAAAAGGAGTTGTAGAAGAAATACTAGACTATCTTGGATATAATGGAAGATATAGCTTTATAAGAAAAGAAATGCCAAAAGAAATACATCCAGGACAAAGTGCATATATAAATGTAAATGGAACTGATGTAGGAATTATAGGAAAAATTCATCCAAGCGTAACAAAAGATGATGTATATGTATTAGAAATAAATTTAGATGAATTATTGAAAAAGAAAGTTGGAAAAATGAAATATAAAGAAATTTCAAAATATCCAAGTATAAACAAAGACATAGCTCTAGTTGTAGACAAAGATGCTATTTCACAAGATATTGCAAGAGTTATAAAATCAGCAGGAGGGAGTTTATTAACAAATATTGAAGTATTTGATGTTTATACAGGAAAAGGAATAGAACCAGATAAAAAATCTATAGCATATTCATTAACATTTTCAGATATGAAAAAAACATTAACAGATGAAGAAATTAATAATTTAATGGAAAAAATTATTGAAGCAACATCAAAAAAATGTGGTGCAGAATTAAGAAAATAATAATTTGTCAATGATGTCAATGGGGACGGAGATTTTGACAACTTTATTTACAAATATTGAAAGGAACAGTTTATGGAGAAAATAAATGAATTAATAGACAAAATACAAGCAAAAAATTTAATAGATATAGCAATAGCTGTGGCAATAGTTGTAATATTTTTTATAATGAGTTCATGGCTTCCTAAAATTATTATGAGAATGTTTAAAATAAAAGAAAAAAGCAAGAAGAAACTAAAAGAAAATGATATGTATAAAGGGTTAAAAGGCTTATTTTTATGTGCAGGATTTTACTTAGCAATATTAGTTTTAAATCTATCAGAAAATGTATTTTCTATATGCTTAAAAATAATAAGAGTAATTGTTATTTTAAGTATTGCAAAAATATTAATTGGAATAATATCACCAGAATCTAAATTAATGAAGAAGGTTCAAGAAAACGATAAATTTCAAGAGAATAAATCTGCTTTAAATGTTGGATTTAAAATTGTAAAAGTAATAATTTATGTTATAGCTGGATTTTTAATTATAGCAGATTTTGGATATGATTTAAATGGAATAATTACTGGACTAGGATTAGGAAGTGTTGTTATAGGTCTAGCTGCACAAGAATTAGTAAGTAATTTACTTAGTGGTATGGCAATATCTTCAGAAAAACCATTTAAAATTGGAGATTGGGTAACTATAGGAACAGTTTCTGGAACAGTTGTTGATATAAAATTTAGAAGTGTAAAAGTAAAAACAGCAGATAATACAACAGTTACAATATTAAATTCAAAAGTATTAAATGAATCTATAATAAATTATGCAACAATAGATTCTAGAAAATTAGATGTAATTTTAAGATTACCATTAAATACATCAAGTTATCAAGTAGAAGATTTAATGAATTCATTAAAGAATTATTTGCACAATATTGAAGAAGTAGATAAAAATAATATTCAAGTTTTTATTGATGGAATTCAAACAGATGCAATAGTTGTAAAAACAATTGTATATGTAAATATTGATGCTGCATATTTCTTGGATTTTAAAACAGAAACAAATTTAGGTATTATGAAGATTTTAGAAAGCAAAGGAATAAAACTAGCAAATCCAAGTACAGATGTGTATTTAAATAGGTAAAAAAAGGACCGACCCCAGTATAACAAACGAGGGTGGAGACTATAAAATCTCCACCCCGTTTTGCGATATTAGAATAACCCTGTTATCGCAGACAGTTAGAAAGCAATTTTTATTACAGTGTTAATTTGTTCCTCTGTGGACGGAACGAAATCAATTGTAATACTTGTTCCGATTTGTAACAAAACTTGTTTGTTACTATTTTTGATGGAAGAAACATACAAATTAGTATCTCCATCAAGCATAAAGTAGAAGTTTGTGTTACCATCTACCTCAGCAGTAACAATGAAAGTAATAGTTCCTGTTGTAGATTTTACTTTAGACTCATCAACAGTATTATCAGCAACTTCAGTGGAGCTATTATTTTCAATGAGTTCGTTACTTAAACCTGTTTCTTGTAAGTAAAGTGCAAGAGCCTCTTTAACAGTAGGTGCTTGTACAGTTAAAGAATAGTTCTCCACATTAGAAAAAGCATATCTCTGGATTAAACCTGCATTATCTTTCAAAATCATAAAATAAGTAGGCAATCCTTCAATGTTAACAATAGTGGGGAATGTAGCTACATACCCAAGATTTTGTACTAACCCCTGTGCTGCTGCTTGTGCAGAAGATTCTTCTGCTCCTGTGCAAGAATAGAATTTTACTTCACCAGTTTTAGGGCTAGCGTAAATAAAACCTATAATAGATTCAGAAGCATTTGCCGGAGTTACACCAGTATAAAATACAATTCCGTCAGAAGAAATTGTAGTATTATATCCAGCAAATTCGTCATCTCTATAAAAGTAAGACGTCCTTTTCACATCTGTTTTGGAAAAATTGAAATAACCATGGATGAATTCAAAGTTGTACTTTATTACATCCATCAGATAATCCAAATCAAATGCATGGTCTACCCAATTCGGAAGATCATCAACTTTATATTCACTACTTTCACCAGTTACGGCATCAGTAATTATAAAAGAATTTTCTGTTCTTCCTCCCCAAATCCCAATATTTGCAGTTGTTACAGAGGTAATCCAATAAGGATTACCATAATCATCAATTTCAAAAAAAGATTTTCCAAATTGATAACTAGGATACTGCTTTCTGAGATGTCTTGACAAATCCTTATCAAAGTATGCGCTAGGGGAATACATAATTGGATTTTCCAACTTTATAAGTTTTGCTTCTTGTGTTACAGAATTCACAAGGATATAACCAGGAATTCCAGAAGAACTCGCTTTCCAATATTTGAATAATCCACCATAATTGATAGGAGAAATCCTATATTGAGTACCATTATAAAGAATAAGGTTATACTCATTATCGACTTCATACCAAGAAGGATTGTCCAAATTAGAAAGGGTTCTATCACCCAGTTTAATTGCTGTTGCTACATCAACTACTGACAGATTTTCGATATTGGTGTTTACTACTTCTTTTGAAAAATCTCCTTCCTTAATTTCTACCAACGATTGGTATTTCTTAGCATTAAACATTTTCGAACCTGTTAGGGCACCGATAATTAGAATAATTAAAGGAATGCCAATTATCGCAATTGAAATAAAAGGGTTACAATCTAACATAGAATCTCCTTCTGAGAAGAAGAAACAAATTCCAGCAATAATTGCTAATAAGAACAAGTAAATATACAACTCGCTCGAACGTAAAGACCATGCGGGCAACATAAGATAGTTTAATGCAATACCCGCAATAATGGTTATTGCTAATGCAATAATCCGTCGAATAGTTAAAACGTTTTTCATAAAAATTTCCTTTCTTGTTCGTGAGAGTATACTCTCAGTGAATAATACATAAGCATAATGCTTATGTTGTCTATTATAACATCATTAGAAAAAATTGTAAAGGCTTTACATAAATATTGCAACATATAAAAATTTATGATATAATATTAGTTATCTTATATTCAATAACATAACAAAAATAAAAAGGAGAGAGAATATGTTAAACAAATTTTATTTAGATAAAGAAAAAGATATAATAGTAATTTTAAAAAAATCAAAAGAAGATGAACTAACATATATATTAGAAACTCCAAATCATAATACAGGAAACTTAATAACCAATTTAGCAAAAATTTGTGGACTAGAAACAATAAAAAATGAAAAAGACATGAAAATAATAACAGGAAAAATTCCAGCAAGTATAAATGGAGACAATGAAGAAGTATATATATTCAGACTAGGCGGAATAAAAATTGCAAATATATATGAAAACAGAATAGAAATAAAAGCCAAAATACCTGCAATCACAAAAACATTAATGTCTCAAACCAAAAATTATAAACTTCCAATAGAAAAAACAATTGTAAAAACATACATATTAAAAAAATCAAAATTCAGAACAGATTTACATACACATGCAAATGCAAATTTATCACCAGACTGTTTAATTGCATTAGGTATAACACATCAAATAAGATATCCATTATATTATATCAAAAAATTAAATTTAAAATTAAATAAAAAACAAGAAGAAAAAATATATAAACAAAGAGAACAAGTTGAAAAACAATTTGTAGACAGCCCATTACAAGGAAAATATAAAATAAGAAAAATAGATGATAACACATTTATAAATTTTGCAGACTTTATATTAAATAATTTAGAAAATGCAACATATAATATAGATAAAATAAGAACAAGTTTAGCAATATTAAAAGATGGTCAAGCAGTTTTTACAAACTTAGAAAAGAGTTATATATATAGATATGTATTTGCAAAAGGAACAGAATCAGAAGAAAAAATAAGATTAACAGAAGAATTAGCAAATAAAATTCCCGAACCAGATATAAAAAACTATGTACTAAGAATGTTAAATGATAAAAAAGAAAAAAGTCCATATAAAAACAATACATTAAGACAAGATAAACTATTATGGATTGCAAGGGAATATCAAAAACAAGGAATAAAATATGTAGAAATAGCAGATACAGATTTAGCCAAAACAGGAGAGCCAGCAATAAAATTACTAGAAGAAATACATCAAATATTTCCAACAATTGAAGCGGAAACAGGGGTAAAAATAAGGTTTTTAATAGGAATTAGAAGAATTCCACTAACAATTATAAAAGATCAAAAAACAAGTAGTACATATTTAAAAGAAAATATAAATGTACTAAGAGCAGTTGGGAAAAGTCCATATGTTGTAGGAAGTGATTTTATTGGAGAAGAAATTAATGATATTTCAGACTTACAACCAGCAATTAAAGAAATAGTAAAATACGTAAATAATGAAGACAATGATTTTACAATAAGAATACATGCTGGAGAAAATGATAGTTTAAGAGACAATGTAAGAAAATCAATTATGTGTGTAAAACAATCATTAGAAAAAAATCAAAAAATGCCAAGATGTAGAATTGGACATGGGCTTTATTCAGAGAATTTAGATACTCAATCTGGAAAAGAATTAATGAATTTAATGAAAGAAACAGGAGTTGTAATAGAATTCCAATTAACATCAAATGTAAGGCTAAACAATTTAAGTTATTTAGGAAATCATCCAATAAAAACATTTTTAAATAATGGAGTAGAATGTGTACAAGGAACAGATGGATGTGGAATGTATGGTTCAGATACATTTGATGAACAATTAGCTTTGCAAAATTTATTAGGATTAACAGATAAAGATTTTGCAAAAATGAGAGCTGTTGAAGATGAAATAATTTCAAAAAATGATATTTATTTTAAAGAAAAAAGTAAAAAGTTTGAACAATTTTTAAATGGTAGAAGCATAAGAGAAGCAATACTTGAAGCAGAAACACAATACACTAAAGAAACAGAAAATCAAGAAGAACTAAGAATAATAAATAATTTAGAAACAGAAAAAGAACTAAAACAAAAAATAAAACAATTGCCAACAGATAAAGTTCCAGTAATAATTGCAGGAGGAAGTTTTAATACAAAAGGAAGAGAAACTGTTGCTTCTGAAGAAGGATTAAAAGTTTTAAAAGAACTTATAAAAGATATAGATAGTAATAAGGTGTATTTTGTTATTGGACACAAAATGCAAGGATATGAAAAGGCAGTTGTAGACATAGCCAAAGAACTAAATAAAAACATAGAAATAGATGCAATAGTTCCAAAAATGGTAACAGAAAAAGTAAAAAATAGATTACTTAATGAAAATGTAAATGGAATATGTATTTCTCCAGAAACAGAAGAACTAGGTATTTATAAAAGTTTTAATTATGAAATTTTTGAAAGAAGAAAAGCTGTAGTAATAGCATTTGATGGAAATTCGCCAGTTTTAAATTTAGTTCAAGAAGCAAAAAATGGCAAAGGAAAATCTAAAATATATGTTAATAAAGAAAATACATTATTAAATGAAAAAGCAGAAACGCTTGAAGGATATGTGGTTCCATTCGAAATGCAAAATAATAAGATAATAGGAAAAATATTTGAAGATAATCCAGAAATATTTAATACTAAAAATTAATAATAAAGTGCATATTTTGTAAAACATTGTATATAATATTTATATAAAATTTAGAAATAAGTGTGTCAATGGGGACGGAGATTTTGACAACTTTTATAATAAACAAGTGTTATTGTTCAGTGAGAAATTGTGATATATTAATAATTGCATAAATTTTTCGACTCAATACGGAAATATAAGAATTTCTAAAATAATTTTATG
>CALXHG010000030.1 GCA_944388045.1 uncultured Clostridia bacterium
GAAAAATGAAAGGTAACAAACTAAAGACAAAATTAATTGGTTTAATAATAGCTTTTTTTATTGCAGTAATATTATCAGCAATTATATCAACAATGCTACATCTGATTTTTACAAAAGTACCAGAAGAAATATTAAATCTAACACCGACAAAGATAATAACAAGTTTGCTAACTAATAGAGAACATTTTGAAATGTTTGTATTAGTAGTAATTGCATTTATGATGTTTGTTCTACTTACAGTATTTAAGGTATTTGATTTAAAAGATTATAAATCAAAAAATTATAAAGTAACAGACAATATAGAGATACCAATGCCAGTACGGAGATAGACAGACACAGCAAGGGTCTGCATGGTGGCTTTCTAAAAAAGATATTCCAAAAAAATTTGGAGTAAATAGATTAGACCCACAAAATCCAGAGATACAAAAATTAATTAAGGTAGCAAATGAAGAAAAGAAATTTATAAAAGAAGATAAAGTGTATAAAGAGCCAAAAATTTCTATTGAGCCTATATTTGAAAGTGGAGGACTAATTATAGGAAAAAAAGATAAATTAATATGCAGATCATATTTAAAAACAATTAAGGGAAAATTCAAAATACCATTTTTAAATATAAGGAAAGTAGAAGATATTTATTACATTAAAGACGATTTGCATAGTTTAACAGTACGGTGCGACAAGATCAGGCAAGAGCAGAAATCTAGTAATAGAAACCATAATGAATATTGGTTTGTCGAAAGAACCACAGAACATGATAATTTCAGACCCTAAAGGAGAATTGTACCAATATACAGCAAAAACATTAGAGAGATTAGGCTATAAAGTATATACATTAGATTTTAAGAATCCACTAAAAAGTTCAAAGTATAACTTTTTACAACCAGTAATTGAAGCAAATGCAAAGAAAGATATACCTAAGGCAGTTAACTATTGTTCAGATATAGTCGAAAGTCTAGTAGGAGAGGTAGGAAATCGAGAAGCAATATGGATTAATGGAGAAAAATCAGTTGAAAAAGCAGGAATAATGTCAGTAGTAATGGGCAATACAGAACATAAAGAATATCAAAATTTGCCAAATACTTATAACTTTATTTCTAAAATGTGTGCAGAGCAAGAAGATAAAACAATGCTTATGGATACTTATTTAGACACTTTACCAGAGGACCATCCAGCAGTAGCTAGTTTTGCAGCAGCAAGAATTGCACCTAGTAAAACAAGAGCTAGTTTTTTTACTTCTGCACTTGCAACATTAAGTATTTTTATGGATAGTTATGTCGCAAGTATGATAAGTGAATCAGAGATAGATTTTAACAAATTTAATGAAGAAAAGTCAGTTTTGTATATGATTTTACCAGATGAAAAGACAACTTTTTATTCACTTTGTAGTTTATTTGTAAATCAAGTATATACAAAATTAGTAGAACTTGCGGATGAGAGGGGTGGTAGACTAAAAATTCGTACTAATTTTATATTAGACGAATTTGGTTAACTGGTAACTTCAGTGCTATTCCTAATTTCGCTCGGCTTTTTGACAGTTGGTGGTCGGCAGACGGCATTCGCTTTAATATTTTCATACAACGGTTTTAATCAATTAAACGAAAAATACGGAGATAACACAGCTCAAATAATAATGGATAACTGTTATGTATGGAATTATTTAAAGACAAGTAATGAAGTAACGGCAGAAAAGATTTCTAAAAAATTAGGAAATTATACAACAACAAGTTGGAGTGAAAGTAATTCAAGTTCTGGTGGAGCAGTAAATAGGTCAAACTCAATGAATTTAACACAAAGACCATTACTTACTACAGATGAAATTTTAAGAATAGAAAGACCTTATTTATTAGTAATGTGTTCAGGACTTTCTCCTTTAATGTCATATTCTCCAGATTTAAGTAGATGGACTTTTAATGAAATGTTAGGATTAGGAAATAAAAGTTGGAACACAAAAGTTAGAGAATATAGAGAAAATCACAGAAAAATTAGAAAGATTAAGCAATTACAACTATGGAATATAGCAGAACAAACAAAACAATTTAAAAAGATATTAGAACAGAAAAAATTAATGGAAGAAAAGGAAAGAAGAATGAAAAATATAAATTTTCAAGGAAAACTATAAAAATAGAGATAATACGAAATAGATTGGACCCTAGTGCGTATTATCTCCACTTCAATACAATTACTTTGAAAGCAAAAGTATTACTTATTATATATCATATAAGACCTTTGTTTTCAAGTAATTAAGGTAATTAATTTGAAAATGGAGGTTATTAAAGATGAAAAAATTACAAAAGTTAAAAAAGGGTAAAATTCAAAAACTACTATTGGCAACAACTATGACAATTATGACATTTGCAAATAAAGTACAAGCAACAGATATTGTTTCAGAAGTAGAAGGGGGAGGTAGTATTCAGAGTAGTAAACTAGGACAAGGTTTACTAAACATTGTAAGAGATGTAACAGGTACAATTCAATGGATATTACCTATTACTGGTGTTTGTTTTATTTTATTTTATGTTTTCAAAATAATGACAGGTGATGAGCAAGACCAACAAAGGTATAAAAAATCAATTATAAAAGTTTTAGTATGTATTGTTATTGGATTATTAGCAGTAACAATAGTAAATCTTATTGCAAGATATTTTTAGAAGGAGTAGATGAAAATGACTGATACAGAAAGATTAAAAAATAGGTTAGAAGAAATACAAAAAGAAGAAAAAAGTAAAGAATCAAAAGAAAAAGAATATATGGAAGAAATGAAAACTAATGAAGAAAAAAGATTAGAAAATGAGAAACAAAGAAAGAAATTAAGAGAAGAAGAAGAAAAACTACAGCAGAATTTTTCAAATAAATTAGGGTCAGATGTAGCACAAAGTAAAAAGTTATTTGGTTTCCTTAAAAGATATGTACTAATTGGAATTGTAACAGGAGTACCAGGAATTGCTTTGACTTATTTATGGGATAAGTGGCAAGAAAATAAAATGGTAAAAGATTTATATGAGAAAAACGTTGAATTAGTAGCAAATCCAAATAATAAAGATTTAGCAAAAGAATATGAGCTTTTAAGAAGAAAATTTTATAAGGCTTATGATATAGACAAAATAGAAAGGTTAGTAAAAACATCAGAAGATATAGAAAAATTAAAAAATGATAATAAGCTATTAGAAAAATTAAATGAAGAAATAAGGAAATGCAGAGAAGAATATGAAAAAAATTTAGGAAACTACATAGAAAATCAAATCGTAAGTGAAATTCACGAAGAAACAGAAGAAACAACAGTAGTAGAAGAAACAGAAGAAGATGAAGAACCAGAGATACGGAGATAAGATTTCTATGAAGTAGAAGGAGTAGGAAAGTGGCAGCTTTAATTGCAACTATAATTGTTTATCTATTAGGATGGATTTCAGAAGCTATTTTAACATGGCTTTCTGGAGTATATACATCTATGTTTTATTTAGTTTTTGCAATAGAAATATCATTTAGAGATATTGCTACAAGTTTTAGTATATCAGGTCTATACAATGCAGTTTATATTGTAGCAATGGCAATACTTGTAATGTTTTTTGTAAAAAAGCTAATTGAAACATATATGACTTGGACAAATCGGTGATCCAGAAGATAATCCACTAAATGTTTTAATACGGATTTGTAAAAGCAATGATAGTAATGATTACATTTGGATTTATATATACTCAATTTGTAAACATCTTCTATGGAATATATAACAATTTATTAATGGGGATGACAGGTAGTTTAGAACCAGTAGTACCAGAATATAAAAATCTTGGTTTAAATGTATTTGGAGCATTTTTATATTTAATTATAGCAATACAATTAACATTACTGTATTTCCAATTTTTGACGAGAGGTTTTGAAATGCTAATCCTAAGATTAGGAATACCATTTGCAAGTATAGGTCTTTTAAATGCTAATCAAGGGGCTTTTAAAGGATATATTCAAAAATTTATAAATAATGCTTTTACCATTCTGGTTCAATTATTGTTAGTACAGTTTGCAATACTTCTATTAAATGGAGGACATTTTGTGTTAGCATTTACAGCCTCTAGCATAGCTTTAAGAACACCAGCAATGTTACAAGAGTTTATGATTAGTAGCGGTGGAGGAAGTACAAGTGGAAAAGTAAATACAGTAAGTAGAGTAGTAACAATGTTCAGAAGTGGAGTAAGCAAAGGAAAGTAAGAGGTAACAATATGGATACTATTTATTATATTACAAATTTTTTGGGAGTTTTAGCAGGAATTACTTGTTGTGCAATGATTGGAGTTGCAATTTTTAAAATAATGACAGGTGATGAAACTGAACACCAAAAATATCAAGCAAGGATAAGAAATGGATTAATTGCATTAATTTTAATAGTTTGTATAAGTACAGTAAAAGACACAGTATTACAGTATTTTCCTTATGTAGAAAGTTCTGATGCTATTGGAGATTTTTCAGACATTCAAATTTCTCTTACAGATGGAGCATTAACAGACACTTACGAAGATGTAGAAGGTAGAAGTGTTATAAGGGTAGATGGTAACTACTATGTAAATACAGGAGAAAAACTTATAAACATAGGTGGATTTTGGGATTCTTATAAAATATGGTGTTCTGTATATAAACTCTATGATGAATGTCAAGGAATTACAAGAGGAGCAATGGCAGACGATATATATTATATGTCTTGGGAAGCAGACAAATTAGACGGACAATCACAAGGATTTCTAATGTCGGCAGATGTTAAAGGAACAATTAAAGATGACAATGATTTTAAAGATTTAATGGGAAATTGGCTAACAGAGAAATACCAACAGTATGAATGGATAAGTTAGGAGATTAAGAATATGGAAGAAGAGAAATATCAGGTACAAATTCCAGCTAATGTTAAGACTAGGACAGAATTAATAAATGGAATAGGTATAAAAGAATTAATAACAACAGCAATAGCAGGAGGAATTAGTATATTTATTGCAATTCCAATATATCTAATTAGTCAAAATTATTTAGTTTGCTTAATTTTAGTTGGAATTATAACAGGATTTACTTTTATTGCAGTTATGAAAGATAAGAATAACAGTTGTATAGCAGGACTATTAATGAATATTTATAAATACCTAAAAGGACAAAAATATTTCAAGTATGTAGTAAAGGAGAAAGATACAAATGAGTATGTTAGATAAATTATTCAAGAAACAACCTCAAATATCAGCTAACAGATTTTTAAATATAAAAGATATTCAAGGAAATTTCCTATATACACTAGATAATAAAGTCTTAGCATATTTAAAGATACATCCGAAAAACTGTAAATTAATGAGTAAAGAGGAACAAAAAAATCATGCACAAATATTAACAAGAAATTTTGCAAGTGAATTAAAACCTTTCAAATTGTATTTTACAAATAGACCAGTAAATTTACAGAAAAACCAAGACTACCAAGCAGAATTAATGGATAAAGAAAAAAATGCTTTGAAATTTAGTTTACAAGGAAAAAGAAGTAGAAGTTTTGGAAATTTATCAGTAAGAGGTAGAGCATTAGAAAGTGAAATTTATTTGATAATTTGGGGTGAAAACACAGAATATGTTGAGCAGGACTTATTAAAAAGGCTAAATGATTTAAAAATGAAATTTACTAATAGTGGTTATAGGACAGAAATATTAGAAGAAAGACTAATTATTCAATTAGTAAATAGTTATACTAATCCAGATGTTGCATATATGGAAGATCAAGAATATATGCAAGGACCACTAACAGTAGATTAGAAAGGAGTAGATAATGTATAAATATTATGTTTTATATAGACCTATAGGTATAGGAACAGTACCAAATGGGTTTGTAGAAAAAATAGACTATGAAGAAAGACAGAGAGTAAAAGATACAACTTATAAGGCTTTTGGAGAAGTATATTACGAAGAACGATTATCTGAAAAAGAAATATATGATTATGAATTAAAAGAAGAACCAACACAAGAAGAAAAGAATAAAGTTTTAGAAGATGTCAAAAAATTAGATGATGTATATGAAAGAATAAAAGATTTAAAGCTAAATGATGAAAGACTAGAACAAAAAATAGAAAAAGTATCAGAATACATCAATAGAGAAATTTGCACACAATTAAATAATAATATCATTTCACATAAAGAATATTTGAATTATATAGAATCTATAACTGAAGAAAAGGAAGAAGAAACTTTATAGAAAAGAGGATTAAAGAGATGAAAACAAAAGAAATAGAAACAATGCCAATAAATCAAGAACTTTTAAATTTAATTGCACCTCAAGGGATAGAAATAAAATCAAGTAGAGTACAATTAGGAGAGTTTTTATCTAAAATACAATATATTTCTGGGTATCCATCAAGAGTAAATATAGGGTGGCTTTTAAGTTTAAAAGACATTCCAAACACAGTAGTATCATTAGTAATAACTCCCATAGAAGATGTCCAGGCATTTGTTGAGGGTGTTTCAAAAGGAATTACAACAGATAAAAACACATACAACACTACACAAAATGAATTTTTAAAGACACAAGCAGAATACAAAATAGCAAGTGCAGAAACGATGATAAGAGAAATAACAATAGATAATATACCATATATCAATTTATCTTTCCTTGCTAAAACAAATGGAAATACAGAAAATAATTTTACAGAAAATATGAGAATTGTAAAAAATAAAGTAGCAGGTATGGGATTAAAAGCAAGATTACCAGCATTTCAGCAAGGTGTAGCATTAAAACAAGCAAGTCCTTATGATACTAAATATGATGAAATAACTGAAATTTCCAACAAACAAATGTCATTAGCAGCATTATTCAAAGGGTTACCTTTTTCTGGTAGTGGTTTAATAGATGAAAAAGGATATTATATTGGAACAGATGAAGATGGTAGAGCAATTATATTAGATACTTTTATAAAAACCTCTGATAGACCAAATAGTAATATAACGATAAGTGGTGCAAGTGGTAGTGGAAAATCATACTTAGCAAAAAAAATAATGTTAAATGAGTGGATGAATGGTTGTAAATTTTATGTTTTGGACCCAGAATCAGAGTATAAAGCAATGTGTAAAGAAATTGGAGGTAAATGGATTGATTGTAGTGGTGGAAAGGGCAAAAATGTAGGAAGAATAAACCCATTACAAGTAAATAAATTGCCTAATAATATTGAAGATGAGGATGAAGAATATAGCAGTACAAAGTCAGCATTAGCTTTGCACATGGACTTTCTAACAGCATTTTTTAAATTATATTTTCCAGAAATAACGAGTTTTCAAATGAGTTTGTTAATGGAAACATTGGAACAATTATATAAGAGTTTTGGAATAACTTATGATACAGATATAGACAATATAAAAAGAGATAAATTTCCTATTATGAAAGATTTGTACGAATTACTAGAAATAAAGGTAAATGATAAAAATACACAGCATAGAGATGAATTAGAAATTATAAAATCAATAGTTAGAAGTTTAGCAATAGGACATAATGCAGAAATATTTAATGGTTATACAACCATAGAAGAAGATAATGATTTCTTATGCTTAGATATTTATTCTTTACAAGGTGCATCAGCAAATATAAAGAGTTGTCAATATTTGAATATGTTAAGATTCTGTGAGGATAGAGCATTTAGAAATCGTGAAGAAAAGTGCTATGTTGTATGTGATGAGGCATATTTGTTAATAGATAAAAAAGTACCACAAGCAATAGAATTTATGAGAAATTTTAGTAAGAGATGTAGAAAGTACGAATGTGGACTTATTACAATTTCTCAAAATATTTTGGACTTTTTGGCAGATGAAATTAAGCAGTATGGACAAGCCATTTTGGATAATAGTACATACAAATTCTTTTTTGGAACTGACGGACAGGACTTAGAGGAAATTGTAAGAACATATAACTTAAATACAGAAGAAAAAACAATACTTTCACAAAAAGACAGAGGTCGTGGACTAATGTTTGTTGGACCTGGACATAGTCTAATAAATGTTAAAGCAGAAGAATGGGAAAAACCTTATTTAATAGGTGGTGGAAAGTAATGGCAGAAAACAAGAATGAAGTATTAGAAATGGGGAAAACAGCTTTTTCCCTTTTTTCTTTAAAAATAAAAATGATAATCGTAGGTGTAGCAATAGGTATATTTATAGTAGTTATATTTCCAGTAGTTGCACTGATGAGTGTATTTTCTAATGACGATACACAATCAGATGATAAAAAACAAGAAGGAAGTTCAAGTTCGACTTCGACTACTATTACTGTAAATGAAGTTATCTCATCAGATAATATGAAAAAATATGAAGGTGCAGTATTTCCAATGCCTTTTGAAACTTGGGATAGTAATAAAGATGTGGTAACATCAAAGTTTAGTCCAAGCAGAACAATAACAGTAAATGGAGTAGTACAAACGAGAGCTCATACAGGAATAGATTTAGTAGTGATTTCAATTTCAAATCCTAAAATATGTTCTGTACTATCTGGAAAAGTAGTAGTATCAAAAGCAGGTAATACTGGATATGGTAATTATGTTGTAATAGAACACACATCAGCAGAAAATATAACTTTTTATACATTATATGGACACATGAAGGAAGGCTCAATAATGGTGGCAGAAGGAACAGAAGTACAAGCAGGACAAGTATTAGGCATTATGGGCTCAACTGGAAATTCAACAGGTGCTCATTTACACTTTGAAATAAGAATGAATAAAAATAGTAGTAGTAATGCTGTTGATCCATACAATTATTTATTTGGAAATTAAAATATGGAGGTAGAATATGAATAATAAAGAGGAATTAAAGAAACAATTAATAATTTTAAGTTTGATTTTAGTGTTAGTAATTATTGTTGCAATAATATTGAATACAGGAAAAAATAAAGATATTCTGAACAATAATGTTACAAACAATCAAAATAATACTGTAGTACAAAATGAACAAACAGAAGAGCAAAAAGTATTGGACAACTTAAAAGGTTTATTAGAAGAACCAGATGAAGAAGAGGAATATATACAAGATGAAACACCAGGAACACAAGAAAATAGAGTTACTACAAATAGTGGTGAAACAGTAATTGTAAGAGAATAATTTTAGAGGTAAGTGTTATGGAAGAAATAAAAAGATATAAAAAATATATATACATATCAAAAAAAGTTATACCAGAACTTGAAGAATATTGTATGAAAAATAATATTACATTAGTTACAAGATTTATAAATGAATATAACTTAGAGAAATTTATGCAAACAGAATTAAGAAATCTAAACAGCATAGACTATTTAATTATTGATTTACAGGCAATAGAAAATCTAACTTCAGATGATGAGATTATTTCAAAAATAACATTAATTAGAAAAATGTATAATTTAAGAATTATAGTAATTGCACAAGGTTATAAGCATGGGAACATATTGTTAGGTAAAATTTTTAATTTGGGAATATACAATATTGTAACAGAAGTTGATGATATAAAATTTAAAGAAGAATTAGAAAAAGCATTAAGTATTGAAGGGATGAGTTTTGGAAATTCAATTAAATATAAAATAGATAATCAAATAATTGCAGTAAATCAAACAACTAAACTAATAAAAGAAAATTATATTAGAGTAAAACAAACAGTAAATATAGGAGTGGTGGGAACAGAAAAACATATTGGGGCAAGCACTATGGCTATCAATTTAACAAAGTATTTAAGTGAATTAACAAATATAAAGGCTTGTTATATAGAAAATAATAATCATAATTCTATTGGTAATTTAATAGAAAATAAAGAGGCTTTATATTCAGAGAATATGAATAGAATAACATATAAGGGAATAGATATGTTTTTAAAACCTAAAAATATGTCAGATATATTAGCAAATAATTATAATTTCTATATTTATGATTATGGTGCATTAAATGAATTGACAGAAGAAGAAAAGATGTCATTTTTAACAAGAGATTTAAAAATAGTAGTATCAGGAAATAAGATATGGGAAATACCAAATCTAATAAATTGCTTTCAAATAATAGGAGAAGATACAAGTACATATTTAGTATTTAATTTTGCAAAGGAAAGTGAAAAAGAGAATTTTAGAATTAGTTTGGGTAACTATTGGAAAGAAAGGACAACTTTTTCAGAATACATTACTGATCCTTTTATAGTTGGAAATAAATATTTTTTTGAAACAATATTAAAACCATATTTGATAAATACAGATGTTACAGAAAAGAAAAAGAAATTTAATTTTTTTAAGAAAAAGAGGTAAACAAATGAAGAAAAAATCCCTTTATGATATAGCAATGGAAAAGAAGAATAATCAAACTACACAAAATGAAAATATAATAATAGTAAGAAAAAAGCCCATATTTCAAACTATATTTGAAATAATAGGAAAAATTTTAAAAGTGATAATTTATATGATTCTGATTATACTATTAACAGTAGGTGCAACTGTGTTGATAAATAGTCAGACAAGAGAGTTTTTAGTAGAAATATTAAAAAATGTATTTTAAAATCACAGGTTTTATGCTATAATGTTTATAGTATTGTAAAGAGAGGTGGTAAATATGCAAGCTATAAATATGCAAGAAGTAGAAACTGCTATGAATAAATATGGAGATATTGTATTAACCAAAAATGAAAAAAATAATGTAATAGTTTTAAGTGTAGAACAATATAAAGAAAAATTATTAGATGAAGAAATAGAAAAGAAATTATTAAAAGCTGAAAAACAAATAGAAGAAGGCAAAACAGTCAAAGCAGCAGAGGTATTTAAGGAGTTGGAAGAAAAATATGGATTCTAAAAAAGAAATATATGAAATAGAATTTACTGAAGATGCAAGAGATGAAATTAGAGAAATTTATGAATATATTTCTAAAAATTTAGTAAATCAAGATGCTGCAAAAAGACTAATGAGAAAAATGAGAAAAAATGTAATGGATTTAGCAGAATCTCCTAAAATATATGCTAAAATAAAAAAGAAAGACAGAATGAAAAGAGAATTTAGAAGAATGGTAGTAGATAATTTCATTGTTTTATACACAATAGATGAGAATAAAAAGACTATCTATATTTCACACATGTATTATGGAAGAAGAAATTATTTATAAAAGATAATTCAAAAATGTTTCAAAAAACGTTCATTGACATATAAAAAATAAGGTTATAAAATCTTAATATAAACATTGTGAGCAAAAGTCAGTTTAAAAGCTGGCTTTTTTTATATGCTCAGAAAAGGAGAAAATTATGTTTGAAGATTTTAAGGTAAAACTTGATTATGGAAAGGCAATAATAATTTGTGATGATAATTTGAATTTAGATTCTTTTAGAAGTGATATAAGACCAAAGATAATGATTTTAAAAAGTAATCCAGAAAAACTTTATGGTTTAGATTCTTATGATTTTAGAATTGAATATAAAAGTGAAATATTTAAAAAAATAGAAGATTTAGGTTTTAATATTATTAATATTACTGAAATGATTAGAGGAAAAATAAAAGATATTTTAGATGAAGAAATAGATAAATTTATTAAAGAAAATATTAATAATATTGATTATATTACCGACTTTTCGATAGATAAACATTCTAATTATGAATCAATATCATTTGATTTTATGAGAGAAGCTAATTATTTTGGAAAAGACACAAGAAACGATGAAGAAACATTAAAAAGTATTGATATTTATATTAATAAGGTAAATGAAGGAATTATAAAGTTAGGAACAGATAGATATAGTAATTATGGTTTTGAATATAACTTAGAAACAAATAAATTTAATATAGAAAATAAAGAAATTATGAGAAATATATATAGTGAAAGACAATTAAAGGTATTCTTAGCTTATGAACAATATAAACAAGGAAAAACACCAGCAATTTATAATGAAATTGCTAAGATAAATAATTTCTTAGAAGATAAAAAATCAGTAATAGTAGAACTACATAATGGTACTAAAATAAAAGCAGAAACATATTTAGGTTCTATATTAGATATAAGAGATAATGGAGAAATATATATAGCAGATAGATATTCCAATAAAATTATTGAGGGATATCCAATAAATAGTTATGAGTGTTTAGGAACGCAACTTAAATGCTTAAAATATGGTAGAAATGTTTTACCAATTCAATCAAATGTATTAGAAAATTTAAGTACAGAAAAAATTAGAAAACTTAAAGAATCAGAAGAGGAAGAAGAGGAGGTTCAATAAATATGAAAAAGAAATACTTAATTATACCAATAATATTAATTATAATTACTTGCAATGTGAAATGTTTTGCTAGTACAAATAATGAGA
The DNA here is from genome assembly GCA_944388045.1 of uncultured Clostridia bacterium. Classification (GTDB taxonomy): domain Bacteria; phylum Bacillota; class Clostridia; order TANB77; family CAG-508; genus CAG-269. The sequence goes on from CALXHG010000030.1 coordinate 12,285, forward strand.
TAATTACAAAAGAATTTCAAACTACTCAAAACGCAGAAAAAGAGTTTTTAAATGAGATATATAATACAGAAACAGAAAATATGAAAATAAAAAATTTAGATAAAGAAATATCAGAAGATAATTACAGAGTAAAAGAAATAATAGAAACAAAAGAACTTGCTAGTCAAGATAGAGATTATATAACTCAGCAGTTTGGAGAAAAACAAAGTTATAATGATGGAGAATATCAAGGTGAATTAACTATATCAGACATTAAAATAGAAACTATAAATAATGGATCATATCAAGAAATAGACGAAAAAGTATTAGATTTTACAAATTATTCAGATAATGATTTAATTAATATAGAAAAAGAAATCACATTAGATAATACAATATATTATTTAATAAATGTAAATTGGGAAGCAGATAGCACAGAAACTATTGATGGAGAAACTATACCAAAAACATATAAAGGAACAAAAATTTATCAGACTGTAAGAACAATAGCAAATCCAAATACATATAAAGTTACTGTAACATATTCTGGCACAATAGAAAAAATAAATACGATTTATGATTATACAGTAACATACGAAAATAAAGTAGAAGAATTACAAGAAGAAAAGGAAGATAATAATATCATTGTACCAGTATTAATTATATCAGGTTTAGGATTAGCAATTCTTTTGATAGGATTATTTAATATAAAAAACACCTATGTTTATAGTAAGACAAGCAAAGGTTTCAAATTAATAAAAAGAGAAAAAATAAATGATAAAAATGTTTTGATAGATATTTCAAATTGCAAAAATAAAAGCAAAGAAAATATATATGCTATTAAAATAAATAAAATGGCATTTAATAAGTTAAAAGGAAGAACGATAAGCATAATACTTGGAACTAAGAAAAAAGACATTATATTATGGAATAATTATTATGAAATAAAATTATAAAGGATAGGATTCAAATGAAATTTAAAAGAGAACAAATAGAGTTATATCATCTTTTTAAAAATGAATATATAAAAAATGGATACTTATATAGTGGAAGTTTTCCAAAAGATTCGATTTTAATAAGAGATATATTTAAAGGAACTAATAAAGAAAAATTAATTTCTAACATGTTAGAAAACAAGATTTTACAAGTTAGAGAGTGTAAAGAACCAGCATACGAATTAACATATAATATAAGAAAAACTCTAATAGATAAATATAACTTGAAAGAAAAATGGTTAGAACATACTCCTCAATTCGTAAGAGAAACAGAAAATGAAATTCTTACAGTAGAAAAAAATGTAAATAATAATGAAAATATTAATTTAGGTAATTTAGAGGATATAGTAACAATACCTACATGGGTAATTTTTTATGATATTTATATTGATTATGATAAATCAAAAACTATAGATAGAAATGTTGAAGAATTTTTAAATAAACTTAATAGTGAAACAAATGAAATATTTGATGCATATTATTTTGAAGAAGATGATGACGATGATAATAAAATAAGAGTAGAGTTATGTTGTAGGACATATAATGTCGATATTCCAATTTATCATAAAAAAGAAATGCTACGTTCTATAGTAGAAATAAAAATAGATAAGCTATTAGATGAAATAAGTAATGAATCTGGCATAGAAATAAAGGCAAAAGAAGTTGGTATTTCAGACTACCCACAATATTATTTGAATGAAAAACAACTAAAAAAATATAATGATTTTTTTGAAGAAGAAGAACAAGAAGAGATATAATTTCAAAAATGTTTCAAAAAACATTCATTGACGTATAAAAATATAAGTGATAATATTTTAGTATCAAAAAATATGAACAGGCGATAATTAGTTATAAAAAAGCTAATTGTCGCTTATTTTTTATGGAGGCGAAAAATGGTAAAGAAAATTTTAAAATATGGAATTGGAATAATTGTTATAGTGATTTTATTAATACTTGCTTTAATATTTAAGCCAAGTCCACAGAATGAAAAAGATTCTAATACAGAAGAAAATAAAACAATAGAGGAACAAGTACAAGAAACACTTTCTCTTGATCCTAATGATGAAAATATTATAGGTTATATAACTATAAAAGATTTAGGAATAGAAAAAGCACCAATAGCAGACGGAACAGATAATAAAACAATAGGAAAATATGTAGGACATTTTGAGGATACAAGTTATTTAGAAGGAAATGTTTGCTTGTGTTCTCATAACAGAGGTAGCAAAGCAGCATTTTTTGAAAACTTAAAAGATGCAAAAGAAGGAATGGAAATAGAGTATATAACAAAGTATGAAACCAAAAAATATGAAATTAGTGAAATTAAAAAGATAGAAGAAACAGACCTAACAGTTTTAAATCCAACAGAAGATAACAGAATAACACTTATAACATGCGTAGAAAACCAAAGAAATTTAAGATTATGTGTAACAGGAGTGGAAAAATGATAGAAAATGAATACAGATATTACATATATGATTTTTTGATAGGTCAACACTTATTAACAATAGATACTGTAGGAAAAAGAAGTAGAATCGATACTTTTAATATTTATGGACAATGTTCAACATTAGATAGAGAGTGGGATAGGATAACAAAACATACAATAAATAGAGCTTTAAGAAGAAGTGGATATGTTTATGATAAATATATATTAGAACATTTTACAAATAGTGAAATAAGTGTAGAAAAAGAACCATTATTTAAAACCAATAATTATAATGATTGTATAAAGTTTTTAGCAGATTATGGTGCTAAAAATCATAATTATATGGAGAATACGGAACACATGGATTATTACAAAAAATATTTAGAAGATACAGAGGAAGAACAAGAAGAAATGGAATAGGTGAATTAGAATGAGTTATGAAAAATGTAAAAATATTATATTGAAACCAAAAACAAATCAAATATTTATTACATCAGCAACTAATAATGATAGACCTCTGCACTATTATAAAAGTGAATATACAAGGAGTGGAGCTTTAAATTTTGAAGATAAGCTATTGAATTTAATGTTAAGCATGATAGATGGTAATATTCAAATTTCTCAATTAAATAAACACACAATACCATTTGAATATGCTTTATTAAAACTAAGAAATTATTATAGAGAAAAAAACATAGACGAATATGGAGAAAAATTTGATAAAAGATATGAATTATATAATAAAGAATTATCTAAATATGTTGATGTAAATGATTTTGAAAAACGCAGAAGATTTGAACAGGATAATAGAAAGTTAGTAAATGAAATCAAAAATCAAGTATTAAGTAATTTATATAAAACAGAATTTGAATTATTTAAAAATTCAATAAAAGAAGAAATAAAAGGACAATATTATTTGAAAGATAAATTTGGAAGAACAATAGAATATATTAAAGAGACCAATCGAGGACATTCTTATAGAGCCTATGAAGAACCAAATAAAGAGTGTTTATTAGATTATAAATTAGCATATATATTGAAAGATAGGATGGGAAAAGATTATGAAATTACTAAGTTTGAAGAAAGACAAGAAAATAGGGAAAACTTTGAAGATGAGGAAGAAGAATATGAATAATAACTTTGACAAATGGTTAGATGATTTAATAGAGAAAGAAAATATTGATTTAATGAATATTTACATTATAAAAAAAGATGGAAAAAAATATGAGGTAATGATTAAACAAATAATAGATTGTTTGAAACTCTTAAATAATGAAGAAAAGGAACAAACAAGAAATACATTAGAAACAGTATTAGAAGAAAAAGGTAAAATATTAGATTGCTTAATATATTTAGGAGTAGGCTGTATGAAAATACTTGATGAAGTACATTCAGAAGAAGATGAGGAAGCTATGTAATAAATTTATATAGATTTAATTTTAAAGGAAGGAGGACAACCTAATATGGATATTAATGTAAAACATATTAATTTAACAAATGATAATAATAACATTACTAAAGGAATTGCAACAATATGTATTGATGATTGCTTTAATATTGAAGGTGTAACCGTAAAAAGAAGCAAAGAGGATAAATTATATGTGCAATTACCACAAAGATCATATTATGATAAAGAAACACAAGAAAAGAAATATAAAGATGCTTGTTATCCTACTAATAAGGAAACAAGAGAACAAATTTCACAAGTTGTTTTAGATTCATATTATGAAAAATTAGAAGAAAAGGAAAAGGCTAAAGAAGAAAATGAAAATCAAAAAAAAACTAAAAAATCCGTAAAGTCAAAAG
>CALXHG010000031.1 GCA_944388045.1 uncultured Clostridia bacterium
GAAAAACAAGAAGAAGCTAAAAAGCAAATAGAAGAATATGCAGAAATGGAAGAAATAAAAGAAATACCAAATATGAATAAATACACAATAGTAGCAGTAAATGATAAGCTATATGTAGAGAACATATAAAGAATATTATTGCTGTTAAAGCATCAATAAACAGAATAAAACCAGAAGGACAATGGAAAATAGAATTTTCACTTATAGAAGCCAGTGGAAGCATAGGTAGCAAAACAAGATACCAAATAGGAGTAGTAACATTAATATTAGGAATATTTCTATTAATTATAATAAATAAAAATTTAATAAAAAACAACTAGCGATTGTAGCTTTTTATACAATGGGAAATTATAACTTTCCTATTGTATAAAAAAATAGCAAGATTTTCCTTGCTATTTTTTATTATATGGAATAAAATAATAAACGGAAGCAAGGATTTTAGTCTGAAAGAATTGACTTTTATTACTATGTGTGCCTTTAGAACGAAGCGAGAAAGGATTTTAAAATGAACAAAAAGTGGGAAATATGTAAAGTAGATAAAGAACAAGTAGAAAAACTACAAGAAAATTATAAAATAAATAGATTATTAGCAACATTACTTGTTAATAGAGAAATTACAACAGAAGAAAAAATCACAAAATTTTTAAATCCAAAAAGAAGTGATTTTTATAATCCATTTGGAATGCCTGATATGGAAAAAGCAATTAATAGAATATTAAAAGCAATAGATAATAATGAAAAAATTATTATTTATGGTGATTATGATGTTGATGGAATAACAAGTGTAGCTGTTTTAAAGAGTTTTTTAGAAGAAAGAGGATTAGATATAGGAGTATATATTCCAAATAGGTTAAATGAAGGATATGGTTTAAATAAAGATGCTGTAAAAAATATATCAGAAAATGGATATAAATTAATGATAACAGTAGATTGTGGAATCACTGCAATAGAAGAAGTAGAATATGCAAAAAGTTTAGGAATAGAAACAATAATAACTGATCATCATGAACCAATAGAAGATTTGCCAAATGCGGTTGCAGTAGTAGATGCTAAAAGAAAAGATAATAAATATGAATGTAGAAATTTAGCTGGTGTAGGAGTTGTTTTTAAATTTATACAAGCTTTAAGTATAAAAATGGGTCTAGATGAAAAGGAATATTTGAAATATTTAGATATTGTATGTGTTGGAACAATATCAGATATAGTTCCATTAACAGACGAAAATAGAGTAATAGTTAAATTAGGATTAAAATTAGTTGAACAAACAAGAAATTTAGGATTAAAAGAGATTTTACAAAGTTGTGGATATTCAAAAATAAATTCAACAACAATATCTTTTGGAGTTGCACCAAGAATAAATGCTTGTGGAAGAATGGGACATCAAGAAGAAGCATTAAATTTATTATTGTCAAAAAATCCGGAGAAAGTAAAAGAATTGTCTTTAAAATTAAATGAGTATAATAAAACAAGACAAGATATAGAAAAAAACATTTTTCAAGAAGCAGTAGATAAAATAGAAAAAAACAATTTAACTAAAAATAGTACATTAGTTGTATATGGAAATAACTGGCATCATGGCGTAATAGGTATTGTTTCATCTAAAATTACAGAACTATATTTTAAACCAAGTATATTATTATCTGAAGAAGAAGGAGAATATAAAGGCTCAGGAAGAAGCATAAATGGTTTTGATTTGCATGAAGCATTAATGGAATGTAGTCAATCAATAAAAAAATTTGGTGGACATGCAATGGCAGTTGGAATTACGATAGAAAAAGATAAAATTGAAGAATTTGAAGAAGTATTTGAAAAAATAGCAAAAGAAAAAAATGTTGATAAAATTATTCCAATAATAAATGTTGATGCAGAAATTAAACTAGATGAAATTAATAAAGAGATGGTAGATAGTTTAAAAGAACTAGAACCTTATGGTGAAGCAAATAAAATGCCTGTGTTTGCATTTAAGAATTTAAAAATAGAATCAATAAGAGCTTTAACAAATGGAAAAAATTTAAAACTTACAGTAAAAGATAACAAAAATATTGTAAATGCAATAGGCTTTAATTTAGGAGAATTAGCAGAATCTTATAAAATAGGAGATAAAGTTGATATTGTAGGAAATTTAGAAATAAATTCATTTAATGGTATTGAAAGTATTCAAATCAACATAAAAGATATTATGAAATCAATTTAAAAAAATTTTTCTAAAATACTTTATTTTTTTAAATTAAAGAGATAAAATATTTCGATGGAAAGGGGAAAAGATATATGGCACATAATTATACAATTAAAGATATTATAGAAAAAGTAAAAAAGAGCAAAAGATGGCCAGATACCAAATTAATTTTAAGAGCATATAATTATGCCTTAAAAAAACATGGAGACCAAAAAAGAAAATCAGGAGAACCATATATTATACACCCAACAAATGTAGCATATACAATAGCAGAAATAGGATTAGATGAGAAAACAATTAGTGCAGCCTTATTACATGATGTTGTAGAAGATACAGATGCTACATATTCTGATATTGTAAATGAATTTGGTAAAGAAATAGCAGATATGGTAGATGGTGTAACAAAATTAAAACAAATTCAATATGCTTCTATTGAAGAAAAGCAGGTTGAGAATTACCGAAAAATGTTTTTGGCAATGGGAAAAGATATTAGAGTAATTATAATTAAATTAGCAGATAGATTGCATAATATGAGAACTCTAGAATATTTAAAAAGAGAAAGACAAATTGCAATTGCTACAGAAACCATGCAATTATATGCTCCTCTTGCAAATAGATTAGGTTTATATTCTTTAAAATGGGAATTAGAAGATTTAAGTTTTAAATATTTAAATCCAAAAGAATATGAAGAATTGGTTAAAGGAATTGAACAAAAAAGGGATGAAAGACTTAAATTCATTCACAAAATTATAGAAGACATAAAAATTCAATTAAAAAAACAACATATAGAAGCAGAAGTAACTGGAAGAGCTAAACATTTATATAGTATTTACAGAAAAATGAAAAGAGATAATAAAACTTTAGATCAAATATATGATTTATTTGCTCTAAGAATAATAGTAAATTCTGTAAAAGACTGTTATGCAGCATTAGGAGTGGTACATGAAATGTATAATCCTATGCCAGGAAGGTTTAAGGATTACATAGCTGTTCCAAAAACAAATATGTATCAATCTATACACACTACTCTTTTAGGTGAAAAAGGAACCCCTTTTGAAGTACAAATACGTACATGGGATATGCATAGAATAGCAGAATATGGTATTGCAGCACATTGGGCATATAAAGAGGCAAATTATGGTAGCAGAAAAGGGCAAAAAAATGTAAAAGTAGAAAATGATAAATTAGCATGGCTTAGAGAAACATTAGAATGGCAACAAGAAATGCAAGACCCACAAGAATTTTTAGAAAATTTAAAAACAGAATTATTTGAAGATGAAGTATATGTATTTACTCCAAAAGGACAAATAAAAGTATTACCAAGAGGTGCAACTCCAATTGATTTTGCATATAGTGTACATGCAGAAATTGGAAATAAAATGGTTGGAGCAAAAATTAATAGTAAAATGGTTCCAATAATAACACCAATAGAAAATGGAGATATTGTAGAAATATTAACATCTGAAAATTCAAAAGGTCCAAGTTTAGATTGGCTAAAATTTGTGAAGAGCACATCAGCCAAAAGTAAAATAAATGCGTGGTTTAAAAAAGAAAAAAAGGAAGAAAATATAGAAAAAGGAAAAGAAGCAATAGAAAAGGAATTAAAAAGAATAGGGATTGACTATTCAGATTTATTTAAAGTAGAATACATAAATCCAACATTAGAAAGATATAAATACAAAACATTAGATGATATGTATTTAGCTGTTGGATTTGGTGCAATTACTGCAAATAAAATAATTGCGAGAATGTTAATTGAATATAGAAAAGAACATAAAGAAGAAAATAAAATTGAAAAACAGATAGAAGAATTAACAGAAAATAAGCCAAAAACAAAGAATATATCAAATTCAGGAGTAGTAGTAAAAGGAATAGATAATTGTTTAGTAAAACTTTCTAAATGTTGTAATCCACTTCCAGGAGATGAAATTATTGGATATATAACAAAAGGAAGAGGTGTTTCTGTTCATAGAAAAGACTGTACAAATGTGGCAGAATTATTAAAAGAAGAAAACAGAATAATAGATGTAAAATGGGTTACTGACGAAAAAAAATCAACATATGCTGTAGATATAGAAATTTATGCAAATGATAGAAATGGTTTGTTAGGAGAAATTGTTCAAGAAATAAATAATTCAAAAATAAAATTATTAAGTATAAGTGCAAAAACTACTAAAGAAAGAATTGCAATAATTGAAGCTACATTAGAAATAGACAGTTTAGACAGTTTAAATAAACTAATAAGAGAAATAAAAAAGGTAGATAGTGTTTATGAAGTAAAAAGAAAAAATAAAGTAAAAGATTAATAAAAAATAAAATACAGGAAGGAATTGAAAAAAATGATATTAAAAGAACTAAAGATTTCAACATGGCCAGGAGATGTAACAAATTGTTATATAGTACAAGATGAAAAAACAAAGGAAACAATGGTAATAGATCCAGCAGGAGATGCTGAAAAAATAATAGAGATGCTAGATATTTTAAATGCAAAATTAAAATACATATATTTAACACATTGTCATGGAGACCATATTGGGGCAGTAAATCAGCTAAAAGAAAAATATGGTGGTAAAATAATTGCTCAAAGAAATGCAGCAGAAAATTTGAAAAATCCAAATATAACATTAAGAACATATATGGGATTAGAAGATGTAAAAATAGAAGTTGATGCAAGAGTTGATGATAATGATTTATTACATTTAGGAGAATTAGAATTTCAAGTGATATATACACCTGGACATACATCAGGAGGTTCTTGTTTATATTGTGAAACAGAAAATTTGTTATTCTCTGGAGATACGTTGTTTAGAGGAACTTGGGGAAGAACAGATGTGCCAACTGGCTCATTTGAAGATATTATAGATTCAATAACTAATAAATTAATGATATTGCCAGATGAAACAATTGTGTATCCTGGTCATGGAAAAAGTACAATGTTAAGAGAAGAAAAACCAATTTATTTAGAATTAAAGCCAAGATTATTATAATATTGTTCTAAATAGAATAGTTTAAACATATAATATATATAAGAATAATTCAAAAGAAGGGTATATTTTATATGTTTAATGTAACAATAATTAATGCAAAAGGTTCACTAAAAAAAATTGCAATATTAATAATAACATTAAGTTTGTTATTTATTTTAATAAAATTTGTAAAAAAAATAAAAACTGAAGATATATTAAAAATAAATATATCTGATAAATTAATAAGATGTTTAGATATAGAAATTCCGTCAATAAAAAATATATATAAAAGTTTAGAAAATTCAAGTGAAAATGAAAAAAATGATGAATTAGATATTTTAGTAGGAAAAATATTAGGTGTTGAATTAGCTAAAATAAAAGAAAATAAAAATGTAGAAAATGAAAATCAAGAAAAAATAGATAATTCGAATGATGTTGAAAATCAAAATATAGAAACTGAGAAAAATGACACAGAACCTGATATGGAAAATCAAAATATAAATGTAGAAAATATAATAGAAACATCACAGACTACAGAAGTAACACAAAATCCTATTACTGAAAGTTTTAATACAGAAATAAATGGAGTTAAAATAAAAAATGAAACTTCATTTGTAGTTAATTCAGAAACAATTATGGGAAATGAATTAGATATCAACAGAAATAATATACTTATTTTTCATACACATACATGTGAAAGCTATACACCAAGTGACAAATATTTGTATCAACAAACAGGAAATTTTAGAACTACAGATTTAAATTATACTGTTTCAAGAGTTGGGGATGAATTAACAAATTATTTATTAAATTTTGGTTTTAATGTTAAACATGATAAAACTTATCATGATTATCCTGCTTATTCTGGCTCTTATAATAGATCACTAAAAACAGTTGAAAATGCATTAAAAACAAATCCAAGTGATATTATTATAGATTTACATAGAGATGCTATAGGAAGTAAAAGTAATTATGACCCAAGTGTAAAAATTGGAGAAGATGTATCAGCAAAAATGATGTTTGTTATTGGTACAAATGGAGGAGGATTAAATCATCCGAATTGGCAAAAGAACTTAAAATTTGCCATTGAAGTACAGCAAAAGGCTAACGAGATGTATCCTGGATTATTTAAACCAATAATTTTAAGAAATTCAAGATATAATCAACATTTAGGTAAAGCAGCATGTATAATTGAAGTTGGAGCAACAGGCAATACATTAGAGCAATGTTTAAATAGTATGAAATATTTATCAAAAATATTTGAACAAGTTTTAAAAGAACAATAGCGGCACTTTTTTACCCTATTGTTCTCCTTTTTTGTTTGCAATAATTGACAGTACTATATAAAAATGGTATAATGGTCTATGGGCCTTTTTGTGGGAGCTTTTAAAAAATGCCTAAAATTGTTAAATTTATTAAAAATACTGAGAAAGGAATTAAAATCATATGAGCAAAAAAAATCAAGAAAAACATGGATTAGTTATAACAACAAAATTAAAAGATGGGAAAATAATTATAGATAATTTTGACACAAAAAAGAGAATGATTTTTCCTCTTGCAGGAGCACAATCAGATAAACGAAACAAAAAAGAAACATTAAGAAGAATATATAATGACTTAGTAGAACCAGATATGTCAGATTTCGAAAAAAAAGCATTATGGAAAAATGTACAGAAAAATGTTGATTTTAATTTGGTACAAGTTTTAAATAGAATTGATGAATTAAATTCTAATTCTGATAGAAGTAGTATAAAATATGCACGAATTATGACTGAAAATCTTGAAAGACATATGTATGAAAAAAACAATGCATATAAAAAAAGATTAGATTTAGTTAAAAGAGTAGATTTAGAAGATAACGGATTTGTTATAAAATATGATTTTAATGATATGAATTTATTTGGAAAAGGATTTCTTAATAAAATTAATATTATAAAAAATGCTTTAAAATATAGAAGAATATCCAAAACTAATTTTTTAAATATAGATGAAGACGAAAATCAAATGTTTGAAGTTCAAAAAATACAAGATTTTCACAAAAATACTTTTAAACAAAAATTTAAAAGTAAATATGGATTAAAAGAAGAATTAAGAAAAAAATCAAAGAATTTAGAGTTACATAAAAAAACTAGACAAAGAATAGCAAACCTTGGAGCACTTACACTTATGGCTTTTGGAGTTGCAAATTTGTTTTCTAATAATAATAGTAAAACAGTAATTGCAAATAATGGAAAAACAGCAGAAGAAATATCTATAGCCAATTCTTCAACACAAATTAATGAAAGTAAAACTAGAAGAAATATAATTGAAGATGAAAAAAATTTAAAAGCAATAAATGATGAAGAAAATTTTAATTTAAAAGATATTTTAAAAAGTGCTGTTAATATAAAACTAGGAACTGATTCAAAATTTAGTTTATCTGAGGGAACATTTTGGGAAAACCCTAATGGAACTGGCAAATATGGAAACATAAAAAGTCAAGATGAACTATATGTAACAGATATAGATGTTATTGATGAAAATGGATTAAAACATTATAAAATAACTGACAAAATTAATTTAAATGAAATAAGAAAAGAACATCAAGATGCTAAATTTTCTTATCATATTAATTGTTTAGAAAATGGACAAGAAAAAATTTATGGCTGGATAACAGATGAAAAGGTAATATCACAAATTGATAATAAAATTACAAACTCAAGATTAAAAGCATTAATAAATTATTTAACACCAGAGGCACAAGAAATTTTTTACAATATTGTTAATAATAGTTCAAAAAATATAAATAAATCTAATAAGGAAATAATAGAAAAACTTATAAAGGAAGCACAATTAGCAGAAGAACAAGAACAAAATGTGAATTTTTCAGAAGAAAGAGAATGATTAATTAATTTAAATGTCTATTTTATAGACATTTTACAATAATTATGTTATATTATTAATATAAAGTATAGGAGATAAAAATAATGCCAAATTGGAAAGTTCATTTAGAAATTGCAAAAAGATTAAATGAAAAGTTTAAATATACAGAAAATCAATTAGAAGAATTTAATTTAGGAAATATATTACCTGATATTAATAATTGCTTTATAGTAAAAGACATTTCAAAAAAATTTGATCATAAATATACACATTACCAAGATGATAAAGAAATACCTTCTTATGAAAATTTTAGTACAATATATAAAAATGAAATATATAAACAGCCATTAATTTTAGGATATTATATTCATCTATATACAGATTATACTTGGAATAATTATTTTTATACAAATTTTAAAAATGATAAAAAAATAAAAGATTTAACACATGAAGAACAGAGAATAATAAAACAAGATGATTTTAAAGTATATAATAATTTATTTTTAAATAATATAATATATTTTACAGATAAAAATAAACTAGTGGAAACAACAAAAAAAATAGACAGAGTATCAATTAATGAAGAAGATTTAAAAAAAGTTCAAGCTTTTTTAAAGAAGCAAAAAAAATTTAATCAAGATTTTAAAGTTTTATCTTTGGAAATATTAGATAAAATGATGAATATAACAATACAACACTTTGAAAATAATTTTTAAAGAAAAAAATTGAAAAGAATTTATAATATTGGAGGAGAAAATGATTGCATTAGATAAAATTAGCGATTTTAATGAAGTAATGCAATTTTACAGAAGAGCTCTTGATTTTATACAAAAGAAATTAAGAAGAAACATTAAAATTGATGAATTAAGAAGTGAAGCAAAAGAACCAACTGATAATGATATGATTTCATATTTTAGAGCATTAATTTCATCAGAAACATTAAAAATTATACAAATAGAAGAAAAATTTTATAATTCTAAATCAGTAAATAGAGAAATTGATAGATTTTTTGAAAATAAAAGTTTATTAAAAAGTTTCACAGTTTCTGAAAGAGAAGCTAGTTCAGAAAATTATAAAATTAGGCAATTAAGAAATTGTTTAGTACATTCAGAATATGAAATTAGAATTAGTGATGATGGAGAAAGTGCATATTTATATATAAATAACGGAAACATAAAAGGTTCCATAGAAATACCTAACTTTATTAATATTGCAAATGAATATTTAAATTGGTATAACAATTTTTGTCAATATAAAGATATAGGAACTTTAAAATATGATTCAAAATGTTTAGAAGAAGAAAAAAATGAAAAAAAAGCTATTAATAAATTTGTAAGAAGCTTTACAATAAATAAGGATGAAAAATTATCAGAAGAAAGAATTGCAATATTAAAAAAATGGATAAAAAGATTTGGAATAGATAAATTTAAAATTACCTCTACTAATAGGGAAGAGCAAGAAAATGAAAGTATTGCAATTTATACAATGATTTCAGATATGATAAATTGTACTGCTCAAAAAGAAGGAGATATAAAAGTATTTAGTCCAAATTTAAATAATAGTGATTCAGAATTATTTGGATTTTTAATGTTACAATTATATATGTATTTTAATAATAATGAAATGCAAGAATATATAGAAAATTCTGGAATTAGAAATAAAGAGCAACAAACATATTTAAAAGGAATGGAAAACTATCAAAGTTTTTTAGATGCTAAAAAGAATGATGAATTAAAAGAAAAGATACAAGTTCTAAAAAATCAAAATTCGGACATTATTGAAAATGCCACACAAGAGGAATATAGAAAATCAATTAGACATATATTAAATACATTATCTGCAAGAAAACAATTTACATATATAGAAACAATTATGTCATTATCATATTATATTTTTAATTATATTAGGGAAGTTAATAAACAAAATGAAATTTTTAATTATTTTAATATAGATATTTCAGATTTTGAAGTAATGTATAAAGAAGAGGGAAGAGAACATGTTGTTAAAAGAGATTTAAAATCTGAATATGAAAATGAAAAAAATCCAAATAAAAAAGAAAAAATGGAAGAAATGATAAAAAAATATGGGAATGAAGTTGTTGATAGTTCTAATTTTTTTTCACACTTAAGAAATTGTATTGCACATGGATGGTATAAGATAGATTATTCTAAATTTTATAATACATCTCATATTGAAGAAATTGAAATTTATTTTCCTACTTATTATCCAAAATCAAGAGAAAAAGATTTTGAGGTTAAAATTTCTGCAAAAAAATTATTAGATGTAATTAACCAAGTAGCAGAAAAAGTAAATGAAAGCATTAATCAATCAGTAGATGGAAAGTCAATAGAATTGGAAGCATTAAAAGAAGCTTTAATTGGTAAAAAAGTAAAAACATCTGATTTGCAAATAGACAAACAAAATACAAGAAAAAAAGGAAAAAATATTTCAAATCCAAATTTACCATCAAATAATGATGATGAAGGTAGATAAAATAATTTTTTAAATTTAAAAATTTATCAAACAAATGATATTTATGTAAATGTAAATTTAAAGTATTTTATGAAAGGATTTAGATAAAAAATGGGTAATAAAGCATATAATGAAGTACTAGAAATTTTAAGACACATTTCTATTAAACATTATTTAAAAATTCCTAGAGAAGAAATTAGTAGACTTATTTTAGGAAAAGATGAAAATTTTGATTTTTCTTATGATATTAACAAAAAATTTTCTGAACAAAATATTAGTAGGGAAGCATGTGAAATTTTTACAAAATTATATTATGAATATATTGCAGATGACATGCAAAAAGAAGGAATTAAAGAAATGCTAGATATAAATCAAAAATTAAACGATATAGACGAAAGGAATTAATTTTTTGTGTAATCTAGAATATAGCATTAATACAAAATTGAATAATTGAAGAATAAAGATTTATTATAATATAAATAAAAAATTAATAAATATATAGTTGATAAAGGATTTTTTATATGATAATATATATAAAAAATAACAAAAGGATATAGAAAAGTGAAGAGTAACAAGAAAATTATTTTAAATTCAATTATATTTATATTATTAATTATATTAACATTTTATATATTATTTAAAGATCAAAACCCAATGGATATAGTTGAAATAATTAAGTCAGCAAGAATAGAATTTGTATTCATTGGGGCTTTTTGTATGTTAATTTATATTTCGCTAGAGGCAGTGAATATTGGAAGGACATTAAAAAAATTAAATGAAAAATCTAATTTTTTAAAAAATTTTAAATATGCTTTAATTGGATTTTTCTTTAGTGCAGTTACACCAGCAGCAAGTGGTGGTCAGCCAATGCAAATTTATTATATGCATAAAGATGGAATATCTGTTTCAAATTCAACTTTAGCATTGCTTTTAAATTTAACAAGTATGCAAATTTGTACTTTAGGAATTGCTTTTGTGAGTTTATTTTTTAATTATAAAAATTTAAATGGATTACTAATTGCGTTACTTGTATTAGGTGTTACTTTAAATGCAAGTGCATTAGCATTACTTATAATAGGATTATTTTCAAAAAGATTATCAAAATGGCTAGTTAATTTTGCAATAAAAATACTTACATTTTTTAAATTGAAGAATATTGATAAAAAGAAAGAAAAACTAGAAGCAGAATTGCAAAAATATCATGAAGGAGCAGTATATATAAAAAATAACAAATTGTTAATTGTAAAAATATTAATCACAACAATTATTCAATTTTTAATTTATTATAGTGTAACATATTGGACATATAGAGCTTTAGGATTTTCAGAATATGGATTATTTAAAATAATATCTATGCAATCAATATTATTTGCAACAGTATCAGGAATTCCATCACCAGGTTCTGTAGGGGTAACAGAAGGAGCTTTTACAGAAATTTTTAGGAATGTTTATCCATCTGAAGTTATGAGTACTGCAGTACTACTAAGTAGAGGAATTAATTTTTACTTATTTGTAATAATTAGTGGTATTGCAACTATAATAAATCATGCTAGAAGTAGTAAAAAAGTATATGAAAAATGTTGATATATTCTTGATGTTTATGTAAATTTATGATATAATTTTATTTAGCATTTTTTATGCAAAAATCCTAATCAAAATTGAAAGGAGAGACAATTTAAGATTTTATAAAAGTTCGAAAGTTATAAAAAAAGAGACAACTGGGAGAAAATAGTAATGGAGGTTACTTTTATGACAGACAACTATTATGAAGAAAAGACTGATAAAGTATTAAAAAAAATAAGTATTGGAATTCTTATCTTTGTAGCAATTTTTGCTGTAGCACTTTTTTCTCTTATTGGTGTTTTTATTGGAACCTATAATAATATTGTTGACCTTCAGGAAGACGTTTCTTATGCTAAGACAAATGTGGTAACAATGCTTCAAAGAAGATTAGAGATTATTCCTGATTTTGTTTCAACAGTTGAAGATTATGCAGAACTTGAAGAGCAGATTGTTGATGATGTAATATCTGCTAGAAAATCACTTAGCAAATGCCTTAAAGATGGGGAATTAAGCGAAATTAGTGATGCAAATGAAAATCTTACTAGTGTATTAAATAATTTAATTACAGTAGCAGAAGAAAATTCTCCAGAACTTAAATCATCTGAATACTACATTAGTCTTATGAATCAACTTGAATGGAGTGATAGTAGAATTTCTATTGCATGTGAGAAATACAATGAAAGTGTATCTATATACAATGGAGAAATTGGTCATATACCTGGCAGTATTTTTGCATCTATTTTTGGGTTCTCAGAAGAAGAGATGTTTAAATCAAATTAAGGTGTAAATATTAACCAATATGGTAAATATCATAACTAAAATATAGCTAATATAAATCTTAAATAATTGAATGACTCTAATATGGTTAATTAACTGTATAGAGTCATTTTTATTTTTTATAAAAATGTTATATATATAAGATGCACACAAATTTTACTTTGTAAAATTTGGCACACGAACAATAACGATGACTATAAATGTTATAAATAAAAAAATGTCTAAAAATGTCCACTATTATTCTTGAGTTTTAATTTTTTATATGATAAAATTTAAATGTAAAATATGTGTTAAATAAGAATGAAAAAATAAATATAATTATATAAGTATCTAATTTTATTTTTACTTATATATACTAACTACTAATTGTCAATATTTTTTTAGAAAAATTTAGAGAGGAATGTGATTAATTATGGAAAATAAATTTAAAGAAGTATCTGCAAATGAAAATAATCCTAAATGGGAAAATATGATAAAAAGAGATAAAGAAATATATAAAAGAAAAAAAGAATTACGTTCAGAATTTGAAAGAGATTATACAAGAATTATAAACTGTAATGCATATAGAAGACTTAAACATAAAACACAAGTGTTTTTTTCACCAGAAAGTGACCATATTTGCACAAGATTAGAACATGTAATGCATGTAGAATCTATTAGTTATACAATAGCAAGATATTTGGGACTAAATACAGAATTAACAAAAGCAATTGCCACTGCACATGATATAGGACATAGTCCATTTGGACATGAAGGAGAAAGAATATTATCTCAAATATCAAAATCAGAAATAGGTGAAACATTTTGGCATGAAAAAAATGGACTTGATTATGTAGAAAAAATAGAATTATTAGAAGATCTTATAAAAGATAAACAAAATTTAAATTTAACATATGCCGTTAGAGATGGAATAATATCTCATTGTGGAGAAATAGATGAAAATATGTTAAAACCAAGAGAAGAAAATATAAATCTAGATGAATATAAAAAGCCAAACCAATATGCTCCTTATACATGGGAAGGATGTGTTGTAAAAATTGCTGACAAAATATCTTATTTAGGAAGAGATATAGAAGATGCAATTACTCTAGGAATTTTAGATGAAAATTTAGAAGAATTATATAATATTTTACAATCAAAACAAGTAATAAATAATACAGTAATAATAAATCAATTAATTCAAGATATTTGTATGAATTCTTCACCAGAAAAAGGATTATGTTTCTCAGAAGATATGTTTAATTTAATTAAAGAAGTTAAAGAATTTAATTATAAGTATATATATTTATCAGACAGAATAAAACCAGCAAGAAGATATTTCTATTTAGTTATAAATGAAATTTATAAAACTTTAAAAAATGCTTATGATGGAGAAAATACAATTGCAAAATTTGAAAAAATGAAAAAAATTTATCCAGAAATTTTTAGTGGATTTGAACAATGGTTGTCTAATTATTGGAATGTAGAAAGAGATATTAGTTATAAAAATGATGTGATATTTAATATTAAAGATGAAAAAGATTTTTCTAGGGCAATTATATATTATATTGCAGGGATGACAGATAATTTTGCAATAGATGAATATAATAAAATCATAGGATTTTAAAAAAAATATTGACAAAGATACATAAATATGTTAAAATATTTAACTGTAATCCGCTTAGTCAAGGTTCCAAAAAGTTAAAAAAATAACTACCTTTTTTAAGGATTAGCGAGTATACAAATAAGGGAGGTGCATTTTAAATGTACGCAGTAATTGAAAGTTGTGGAAAACAATACAAAGTTGCAGAAGGAGATGTAGTATTTTTCGAAAAATTAGATGTAGAAGAAGGAAAGAAAATTACTTTTGATAAAGTAATATTAGTATCTGATGATGGAAAAGTACAAGTAGGAAATCCATATGTAAAAGGTGTAAAGGTTGAAGGAAAAGTTATTGTTCATGGAAAATCTAAAAAAATAATTGTTTTCAAAATGAAAGCAAAAAAGAATGAAAGAACAAAACAAGGACATAGACAACCATACACAAAAGTAGAAATTACAGGAATAAAAACAGCAACAAAGAAAACAGAAACAACAAAAAAAGCAGAAGTTGCTGATAAAGCAGAAAAAGTAGAAGCTTAATAAAAAGATAATAAATTAATTTTACATAGTAAAATAAGAGAGATAATAAATAAAGCAAAAATTATCCTAAATCAGTCTTTAAAAGACTAGACTAAGAACTGAAAGGAGTGAAAATCATGGCACATAAAAAAGGTCAAGGTAGTATTAAGAACGGTAGAGATAGTGAATCTAAAAGACTTGGTGTCAAGAGAGCAGATGGTCAATTTGTTTTAGCAGGAAATATCCTAGTAAGACAAAGAGGAACAAAAATGCATCCTGGAACTAATGTTGGAAAAGGTAGTGATGATACTTTATTTGCATTAGTAGATGGAAAAGTAAAATTTGAAAGAAAAGGTAAAGATAAAAAACAAGTAAGTGTATATCCAGTTGAAGAAACAGTTACAGCAAAAAATTAGTTTTTTATTGTTAGGGTCGGTCCCTTTTTTGATTGGGGTCGGTCCTTTTTTGTGCTTGGCGTTGGCACTGGGGTCGGTCCCTTTTTTGATTGGGGTCGGTCCTAAATCAT
>CALXHG010000032.1 GCA_944388045.1 uncultured Clostridia bacterium
CCACGTCTAGAGTTTACATCTCCTATAACATCTCCCATGTATTCTTCTGGAACTGTTATTTCTACTTTCATAATTGGCTCTAATAATACAGATTTAGCTTGTTTACATCCCTCTTTAAATGCCATAGATGCAGCAATTTTGAATGCCATTTCAGATGAGTCAACTTCATGGTAAGATCCATCTACTAAAGTACATTTGAAGTCAATTACTGGATATCCTGCTAAAATACCTGTTTCAGCAGCTTCTCTCATACCTTGTTCAATTGGTTTAATATATTCTTTTGGAACTGCTCCTCCAACAATTTTGCTTTCAAATTCAATTCCTTTTCCTGGTTCTAATGGTTCCATTTCAAACCATACGTCTCCGTATTGTCCTTTACCACCAGATTGACGAATAAATTTACCTTGAACTTTTACTTTATTTCTAATTGTTTCTTTGTAAGCAACTTGTGGTTTACCTACATTACATTCTACTTTGAATTCTCTTTTTAATCTATCTACAATTATGTCTAAGTGTAATTCACCCATACCTGCTATAATTGTTTGTCCAGTTTCTTGATTTGTGTAAGCTTTAAATGTTGGGTCCTCTTCAGCTAATTTTCCTAATGCTATTCCCATTTTTTCTTGAGCAGCTTTATCTTTTGGCTCAATAGCTATATCAATAACTGGTTCAGGGAATTCCATTGATTCAAGTATAATTGGGTGTTCTGGATCACATAAAGTATTTCCTGTTGTAACATCTTTTAATCCTACTGCAGCTGCAATATCTCCTGCATATACTTTTTCAATATCTTCTCTATGATTTGAGTGCATTTGTAATATTCTACCAATTCTTTCTTTTTTGTCTTTACTTGAATTTAATACTGTAGAACCTGTTTCTAATGTTCCTGAATATACTCTAAAGAAACATAGTTTTCCAACAAATGGGTCTGTTGCAATTTTAAATGCTAATGCAGCAAATGGTTCACTATCAGATGTTTTTGCTTCTGTTTCTGTTCCATCTAATGTTACACCTTTGATATGTGGTATATCTAATGGTGATGGCATATAATCTACAATTGCATTTAATAATTCTTGTACACCTTTATTTTTATATGATGATCCACATACTACAGGAACTATTGTATTTGCAATTGTTCCTTTACGAATTCCTCTTTTTATTTCTTCTTCAGAAAGTTCTTCACCTTCTAAATATTTCATCATTAATTCTTCATCTTGTTCACATGCAGCTTCTATCATTGCTGTTCTGAATTTTTTTGCATCTTCCATCATATCTGATGGAATGTCTTGTTCTTCAATTACTTTTCCTAAATCATCTTTATGAATAAATGCTCTCATTTTTATTAAGTCAACTATTCCTAAGAAATGATCTTCTGCTCCTATAGGTAATTGAACTGGAACAGCATTTGCATGTAATCTATTTTTTAGTTGTTCAACACATAACATAAAGTTTGCCCCAACAACATCCATTTTATTTACATATACCATTCTTGGTACTTGATATTTATCTGCTTGTCTCCAAACTGTTTCTGTTTGTGGTTGAACTCCACCTTTTGCTGCAAGAACTGTAACTGCACCATCAAGAACTCTTAAAGATCTTTGAACTTCAACTGTAAAATCAACGTGACCTGGTGTATCTATAATATTAATTCTGTTATTATTCCAGAAACATGTTGTAGCAGCTGATGTTATTGTTATACCTCTTTCTTGCTCTTGTTCCATCCAGTCCATTGTTGCAGCACCCTCATGAACTTCTCCTATTTTATGAGTTTTACCTGTATAAAATAGAATTCTCTCTGTTGTTGTTGTTTTTCCTGCATCTATATGTGCCATTATTCCTATATTTCTAGTTCTCTCTAATGGGTATGCTCTTCCTGCCATTTTTCTATATCCTCCTTTCGTTTTCTTTAAACGAACTTTTTCTTTGATTTTTATTATTGGAAATTTTGATAAAAATTAATAAGATGTGCATTTTTGATAGTTATTCCAAGCTGAAAGCGTACTAAAGTACGTTGAAGTTTGGAATAGATATCTAAAATGTGCAGATTATTGATTTTTATCGAAATTTTACCATTTATAGTGTGCAAAAGCCTTATTAGCTTCAGCCATTCTATGTGTATCTTCTTTTTTCTTAAATGCTCCACCATTTCCATTAGTTGCATCAATAATTTCGTTAGCTAATTTTTCAGCCATAGTTTTTTCATGTCTAGTTCTAGCATATGTTACTAACCATCTTAAACCTAGAGTTTGTCTTCTTTCTGGTCTAATTTCTAATGGTACTTGATATGTTGCACCACCAACTCTTCTAGCTTTAACTTCAAGAACTGGCATTACATTTTCTAATGCTGCTTCAAATACTTCTAAAGGATTTTTACCTTCTTTTTCTTTTATAATATTAAAAGCATCATAAACAATATTTTGTGCAACTGATTTTTTACCATCTAACATGATGTTATTTATTAATTTTGTAACAACTTTGCTATTATATATTGGATCTGGTAATACATCTCTTTTTGCTATAAATCCTCTTCTTGGCACTATTCTTCACTCCTTTTCTTTTTGAGATTAAATCTCTTTATTTGATATCTAATAAAGATATCTAAGTTACTCTGAAAATCTATTGATTTCCCGTTTAGTGCTACATAATCTATTCTAAATTTAAGTACCTTAATTTAGTAAGATGTGCATGCACTATATAACAAAACTAAATTTTGTTTATTTTTTTGGACGTTTTGCACCATATTTTGAACGTCCTTGCATTCTGTCTTTAACACCTGCTGTATCTAATGTTCCTCTAATAATATGATATCTAACACCAGGAAGGTCTTTTACTCTTCCTCCTCTTATTAGAACAACACTGTGTTCTTGTAAGTTATGTCCTATTCCAGGAATATAAGATGTTACTTCATATCCATTTGAAAGTCTAACTCTGGCAACTTTTCTTAATGCTGAGTTTGGTTTTTTTGGTGTTACTGTTTTTACTACTGTACATACACCTCTTTTTTGTGGTGCTTTATTATCTGTTACAGTTTTATTTTTTGAATTCCATCCATGTTGTAATGCTGGTGCTGTTGATTTTGCCTTTGTTGTTTTTCTTCCTTTTCTTACTAATTGATTAATTGTTGGCACTTAAATTTCACCTCTTTTCTATATATTTTTTTTAAATAAAAAGTAACCGCAACTAATATTTTATTATTTGTTGCGGTCTATATTTTATCATTTTTTTCCTATTGTGTCAATGTTTTTTTATGGTATTTTTTATAAATTCTCTTTATTTCCTTCTGATAATGTTTTAATATTGTTTAGATTTAAGAATCTTCTTGCAAAATATTTTATTTTTTCTGTAATTGTAATTGTTCCAATTGTATCTATTAAAATATTTTTACTAGCATTTTTTGCAATTTTTTGTATAGTTCTTATATCTTTTTTATCTATTTCAGTTTCATTTAAATAAGATAAATTATATATGATTTTTGGTAATTCTTCTATATTTACATTTTGATTAGAAAAAGACATTACATAATTATATAACATTTTAGGTGCATTTTTATTAAATCTTTTAGCAAATTGATTAATTATTTCACATACAATTGGATCCATTTTTCTTATTGTATTATTATAGAAATTTTTGTATGTTGACATAACATATTTTTCTATTATCTCTTTAAATTCTTTTCTGCTTTCTTTTTCATTACTAAATAATTTTTCTTTTATTGGATAAATGTTTATTGATGTTCCATCACTATATTGTACTTTATATACAATTGTTTTATCTTCAATTTTTACAATAATGTTTTGCAATTTTACGTCTGATGTAATTGTTGGTTTTTCTTCAACTTTTGAATTACTTTCTTCAAATGTTATAATTTCTTTTTCTTTATTATTTAACTGTTCTTGAAGAGCTTTTATTATTTCATCCTCAATTCCTTCAAAGCCACCATCTTCCACTCTTTGTGTTTTTGACTCTTCTGGTGTTTCGAATTCTTCAACATTCAAGTTATCTATTTTCTCTTCTGGTGTTTCAAATTCTTCAACATTCAAGTTATCTATTTTTACTTCTTCTGTTTGAGGTTTAAATTCTTCTACATTTAAATTATCAATTTCTATTTCTTCAAATTGTGGTTCGAATTTTTCTACATCTAAATTTTCTACTATTATATCTTCTATTTGAGGTTCAAATTTTTCTACTTTTAATGGTTCTGTTTCTAATTTTATCTCTTCTAATTCATTTTCTTGTATGTTAGAAATTGTTGTTTGTTCATTTTCATTTACACTATTAGTTTCTTGATTTTCTTCTGAATTATTTTCAATTATTTTATATATTTCTCCATATTTAATCATCTTTTTTATCCATAAGAAGTCTGATATGCTTTCTTGTATTTTTTGAATAGCATTTTTTCCATCATAAATAGTGTTCACATCATCTGAACAATTTTCGTTTTCTTCTATTTGTTCATTTATAATACGAATTTTTCTCATTTCTTCTGCAACTAAAGAATCTATTTCTAAATATGCTTGTTTTTTTATTTCTATTAATTTCTTATCTATTTGATTTTGAAACCACTGACTTTGATTACCTAAATCTGAAATTTGTCTACCTAAACAATTGATTTCTGAACATAATTCTTCATCATTGTTTATTTTGTTGATTGCTTTTTTGGCATTTCTTTCCTCAGCTAATTCATTTCTTTTTCTTTCTACTTGATTTATTTGTTCTTGTAAATTTTTTCTTTCTTCAACAAAACTTTTAAAATTTTCAAAAATTTCTTCCATTTTCATCAAACCCAGCAATATTAAGCTTTTGCTTAATATATTCCTTTCTTTTGTTTTAAGTTTATATTTAAGCTTTTTATTCAATTGTTATTCTATCATATTGTATTTTTTCTTGCAAGCAGTTTTTGTAATTTTTTTTGTTTTTTTGTTAGTTTATAATCTTTTATATTTAAAAATTTGATTCTTTAAACATTCTAATGCTCTATCTGCCAATTTTTGATATTTCAATTTTTTATCTTTAATTTTCTCTCCAAGTTCTGGCAAAATTCCAAAATTAGCATTCATAGGTTGAAAATTTTTATTTGTAGTAGAAATATATTTAGCCAAAGCTCCAATCATTGTTTTTTCTGGAAAAATTATCTTTTTGAAATTAGTCTTATCTTTATCATTTTTATCATTTAGTTTTTTATTTTCTTGTTTAAAAATTTCAACAGCATTTAATGCTGATATTAGTCCTGATGATATAGATTCCACATATCCCTCTACACCTGTAATTTGCCCTGCGAAAAATATATTATTATTACTTTTTAAATTATAAGTTTCATCTAATAAATCTGGTGAATTTATATATGTGTTTCTATGCATTACACCATATTTAACAAATTCAGCATTTTCTAAACCTGGTATTAAGCTAAACACTCTTTTTTGTTCTCCAAATTTTAAATTTGTTTGGAATCCCACCATATTCCATAAATTTCCTTCAGTGTTATCTTGTCTTAATTGAACAAGTGCATATGGTCTTTTACCTGTTCTAATATCTGTAAATCCAACTGGTTTTAATGGTCCATATCTTAAAGTGTCTATTCCTCTTTTTGCCATAACTTCTATTGGCATACATCCTTCAAATATTTCTCTTTTTTCAAATTGATGTAATTCTACAATTTCTGCATTTACTAATTCTTGCCAAAACTTTTCATATTCTTCTTTATCCATAGGAAGATTTATATAATTATTTTCTTTATTATCTTTTATCCTTTTTTTCCAATCCTCTAAATTTTCTTCTAAACCTCTTTCTTGGCTATATCTATCTCCCCAAAAAGCAATATTCATATTTATTGAATTTTTTTCTATTATTGGTGCTGCAGCATCATAAAAATGTAATCCTTCATTTCCTGTTATTTCTATAATTTCTTTAGACAAGTTTTCTGAAGTAAGAGGTCCTGTTGCTATTATAACTATTCCATCTCTTACAAGTTCTTTTAGGCTTATTAAATTATTTTCATTACTATTTTCTCCTACTTCTTGTCTTATAATTTCCACATTTCCTAAACTTTCTATTTTTTGTGTCACTTTTTCTGCAAATTTTTCTCTATCAACAGCTAAAGCTTGTCCTGCTGGAACAGAAACTTCATCTGCAGTTTTTATTAAAAGCGAATCTAATAATCTTAATTCTTCTTTTAATAGTCCACAAGCATTTGTATGCAAGTTTGATTTAAACGAATTACTACAGACAATTTCTGCAAAGTTTTTATTTTCATGTGCTTCAGAAAATTTTTGTGGTTTCATCTCATACAATTTTACTTTTATTCCTCTTTTTGCTATTTGATATGTTGCCTCACATCCTGCAAGTCCTCCACCAATTACAGTTATATAATCTTTCATAATAAAATTTCTTTCCTTTCTAATAATCTAAGTCGCATAATTTTTTTACTTAATCAAATAGTTTTAAAATATCTTCTTTTGACAATCTACTAATGAAAGAAACTTTAGTATCTAGCACATTATCTATTAATTGAGACTTTCTTTGTTGTAATTCATAAATTTTTTCTTCTATAGAATTTTTGGTTATTAATTTATATACTTGTACATTATTTTTTTGACCAATCCTGTATGCTCTGTCTGTTGCTTGATTTTCAGCTGATGCATTCCACCATGGGTCATAATGTATTACCATATCTGCACCTGTCAAATTTAGTCCTGTTCCACCTGCTTTTAATGAAATTAAAAAAACTTTTATATCTTTATTTTCATTAAATTCATCTACCATTCTAATTCTTTCATCAACTTTTGTTGCTCCTGTTAATTTAAAATATTTTATTCCATTTTGATTTAATTCTTCTTCTATTAATTCAAACATTGATGTATAACCAGAAAATAATAATATTTTATGTTCTGCTTCTACTGCATCTTTAATAATTTCTATACATTGTTCTAATTTACTACTTCCAGATTTATAATTTTTAATAAACAAACTAGGATGGCAACAAATTTGCCTTAACCTTGTAAGTGCTGCTAATACTTGAATATGACTTCTTTCTAATCCATTTATTTGAATTGTTTCTTTAACATCTTTTTTAGCTTGTGCTAAATATGTTAAATAGATTTTTTCTTGTTCTTCTTTCATTTGATTGTTTAAAACTGTTATTGTTTTTTCAGGAAGTTCTGTTAGTACTTGTTTTTTTGTTCTTCTTAAAACAAATGGTTCAATTAACATTTTTAATTTTTTCATTGCTGAAGTACTATTGTCTTTTATAATTGGTGTTTCGAATTCTGTTTTGAATTTTTTATATCCAAATAAATATCCTGGCATTATAAAATCGAAAATTGACCATAATTCTGCTAAAGAATTTTCTATTGGAGTTCCTGTTAAAGCATATTTTGTTTCTGCAGTTATTTCTTTAACTGCTTTTGCATTTTGTGTATTACTATTTTTTAAATATTGCGCTTCATCTGCAATTGCATATTTAAATTCATATTTCTTTTCTTTGTATTCTTCTATATCTCTTTTTAATAAATCATATGATGTTATTACTAAATCATATTTTTGTATTTCAGAAATTTGTTTCTTTCTTTCTTCAGCACTTCCTTTTATAACTAATGTTTTTAAATTTGTTGAAAATTTTTGTGCTTCATTTTGCCAATTTAGTGTTAATGAACTAGGACATATTACAATTGATGTTTTTCTTTGTTTTTCTTCTTCAACATAACCAACTATAATTGATAACATTTGAATTGTTTTTCCAAGTCCCATGTCATCTGCAAGAATTCCACCAAATTTATAATTATCTAATGTTTTAAGCCATTTATATCCAGTTTTTTGATAATATCTTAAAGTATTGTCTAAAATTGATGGAATTTGTATATCTTCTTCTCCATTTTCCTTATCTAGTCCATTTATCATTTTTCTGTATTCTGCGTTTTTTATGATTTGAGTATCATTTATTGTTTTTAATAATTGATTTAAATATAAAGTTCTATTTACTGGTAATTTTATAGTTCCTTTTTCTAGCTCTTTGTAACTTATATCCATTCCTTTTACTAATTTATCTAAAAATTCTATATCCTGATTTTCTTCTAAACTGATAAAACTTCCATCTTTTAATTTGTGATATTTTTTCTTTAATTCATATTTTTCTATGATTTCTTCTAATTCTTTACTATCAATATTTAAGCTTTGTAAATCTATTGTTAATAAATTATTTTCTACTTTTACTCCAATGCTTCCAATTTTTGGTTGTTTTATTTGCTTTGATTTAAATTGATCTGTTACCATTACTTCAAATGCTTGCATATATTTATATATATCATCAGATAAAAATTCATATATTTTTTCTTCATTTGGTAAGATAAAACATTTTTTTGCTTCATAAAACATAAATCCTGTTTTTCTAATCATATTTACTGCTTTATTTTCTGCAATCATATCTCTTGGATATTTTGTATCTATTTTAGGTTCTAATGGATTAAACTCTACATCTCCATAACAAAATTTTATTTCTGCTAAAATTCTGTCATGTTCGTCAAAGTCTAAAAACATTTTTACTCCTAATGCTTTTGGTTTATATTGTTCTATTTCTTTTTCGTTTATTTCATCTGTTTCTATATTATTTTTTAGGCAAGGAATTATAACAGAAAATAATTCTGGTAATTGTTCTTTTCCAAAAATAATTTCTGTTAAATAATTTTCTTTAAATAACTTTAATAATTTTATAACTGTATTTTCAAACTGTTTACTACATTTATAAAAAATATTTCTACATAATATATATGTGTGTTCTTTTCCTGAAAATATTTTGATATCTTTTATAATATCAATATTATCATTTAATAAAAGTTTATATTCTTTATCATTAATTTTCTTAATTTTAAAGTGTAAATCAGGGTCATTTTCTGAAAAACTAATAATAATATCTTCATTTTCTGCTTGCATTAAAATTGTTCTGTCTTTTAATATTTCAAACAATTCATCTAATATGGTTTTATTTATTACTATACTACTTTCATCTAATGCTTTTCCATAATATCTATAATTTGAGTTTGAATTTGAATTAACTGTATTTATTATTTCTGCATTTTTTAATATGAATTCTAATAATTTTTGATCTTTTTCTGTAAACATTTCTTTATTATGTATAAATTCTAAATTATTTCCATATTTATATTTTTCTGATTTTTGCATTCTATCATAAAACTCTACTAGGTTTTTTATTTTATACATTCTTTTGTCACCAATTTTAAAGTCAATTTTTAGAGAATTATAATATTTATTATATATTATTTTAGGTTCTATTTTGATTGTACCATGGTTTTCTGCTTCTAATTTCTTTTCTTCTGTTTCGTGCATTTCTTCTTCATATAATTCATTAACTATTTGCGTAAAACTTCCATATTTTTGATTTAGTCTTAATTTTTTATTTATGTCTACTTTATTTTCTCTTAATAATAAATTTTTATATTTTGGATTTTCGTCAAATTCCATTATTGTTGCTATTATATGTTTACATGCTGCATATCTTTCTCTATAATCTATACATTCACATGTAATATCACTTATTTCTCCATTTTCTACAGATATATTTGTTCTATATATTTCTTGTCCTAATACTTTTCCTGTAATTTCAAAATTATTTTTGTTCTTAAAGTCCATTTTTATTATTTCTGCTTTTCCAGTTTTCATATATAATCTTGCTTTTTGTACTCTTGTTTCTCCAGCATCTTCAAATAATTCTTCTTTTACTTTGTCATCTACTAACATTCCTATTTTCCCCTTTAGAATGAAACTTTTATAAAACATTTTTCGATTTTTTTCTTGAAAATATATTATAAACTATTTTTCTACTTTTGACAAGTGCATTATGCCCTATTTTTTTATTTTATTTAAATTAAGAATTTATTTTCTGCATTCTCTTTTTGCCTACGTTATTTGCTACTGGTGTTATTCGTGAACTTATTCTGCTGAATTTTTTTGGTATTATAAATTTAAATATATTAAAAAATGAGGGATAATATGGGAAATAATACGGATTATGATGTTTATTATTTAGTTGGTCAAAACATAAAAAAACAGAGAAAATTGAAAAAAATGACTCAATTACAATTAGCAGAAAAATCTTTTTTTAGTTATGAGTTTATTAGAAAAATTGAGTCAAAGAGTTCTTGTAGAAATACTTTTTCTTTATCTACTGTTGATAAAATTGCTAAAACATTAGATATTGATATTAGAATTCTATTTAATCCTTTGGATGAAGAATGATCTCAATGTTGTCAGTGGGGACGTTGATTCTGACAACTCTATTAAATTTGTAAATTATTAAATATTGTTGTAAAAATCTCCGTTCTTTAATATGCTTTTTTCTATTTTTCATAGCATACACACATAGTTTTGTTATATAGAGAACAATAGCGGACTTTTTTGGACATTTTATATAACACTTTAAAGTCCGCGTTATTGTTCGCGCGCCAAATTTTACAAAGTAAAATTTGTGTGCATCCGTTTGAGCGAAGCTCTTTTATTGAATAGGAAAAATCGATTTTTCCTATTCAATAAAATAAGAAAATCTTTGATTTTCTTTAATTTTCTTTAATTTGCTCTCGCACAATTTGAGTTTTCGACTGTATGGAGAAAATCTCAAAAACTTGAGATTATAGCTATAGCTTTTTATATAATAGGAAAGTATAACTTTCCTATTATATAAAAATACCATACCGTATTTTTTCTGGTATGGTAAAAATTTATTATTTATTCTCATTTGAATTATTGCCTCATATTTTAACTTTTTTCATGCGTATTTTATAACAAAAAGATACATATAAACAACTCACTTATTTTTAATTATTTGTACATTATCTTCCTCTTTCATATTCTTGTATTAATTTTTCAACATTTCTTTTTCTTGCTTTCATCTCTTGTATATATCTATTTACGCTTTCTTGAGTTAAACCCTTTTTTCTTGAAATATTCTTTATTTCATATTCATAACTTTTTGATAAAGCTCTTTCTAAAATATATGGAGAAATTCCACACTGTTTTACTGCAAAATTCAATTGTTGTTCCTTTTTTGAATTTATTTAATATCTCTTTCATATACATTCTCCTAATATTATCTGGATATAATTATAACATAGAAAAACATATTAATCAAATTCCACATAATTTTGTCAAAATATTAAATTATCTATTGGAACTTAGATTTTGATAACTTTTGATAGTCATTTTTTTGTTGATTATAGATTTTTCTAACAGTCTCTCTACTTATCTCTATTTCCTCCGCTATTTTTCTCAAAGATATTTTATTTTCATCTTTAAAAAATAGAATTAACTGTTTTAACATCTCCTTACTTTGTTTTATAGTTTTTAAGTCTGTGCTATTTTCTTTAAGATATTTTTCAAGAATTTCATTACATATTACATTATTTTTTTCATCTACATCAATAAATACATATTTTTCATTATTACTCTCGTAATTAATAATTGATTTATATTTTTCTTCAAACTTTATTTTCATCATTTTATAATTTGAATATGGATATTCTTCAGGTTTGTTACATATTCCAGCTTTTACGGGATTATTATAGATATATTTTATGCAGTTATATAAATGTTTTTCACTATATATTCCCTCTGATTTATATCTATTTTTAAAAACATACCCTGCTCTATTATATTTGGTATTATAATATTTTCCATATGTAGTATTAATTCTTTGCATATATTTACTTAATTGTTCAATTAATTGCGTTTTTATTAACATATGTGTATGATTATTCATTATACAATATGCTATTATATTGATGTTATGTTCTTCTTTTATTTTATACATTATTTTTACATAATATTTTATATCTTCTGGTTTTTCAAATATATAACTTTTTTCAATTCCTTGAGTAATTACATGGAAAAATGGAGTATTCATGTAGTTTCGCGGAAGTCTTGACATTAAATTCCTCCTTTGCAAAAATAGTATGATATAGTAGCAAATATTATATCATAATATCTTTGTATTTTTTGTCGAAACTTGTAACTATTTTAATTTTTTATCATAAAAGTTGTCAAAATCTCCGTCCCCATTGACAACCATTGACATTATCTTCCTTATTCTTTTTCTTGTTCTTTTTTATTTTTATTTATTATCTCTAATATTTTTCTAGATGTATCTCCATATTCTTTTTTTGTTTTTTCTTCTTTCTTTTTATCTTTATCCTTATCTTGCATCATTATTATCCTCTCTTTCTTTTATGTTTTTTATTTCTTTATATACCATTCTTATTTTTTTCGTTTCTTCTTCTCTTTCTTTTCCACTTACTTCTGCATATATTTCTCCTAAATCTTCCATTGAAACTTTTGCTTCTTCTGCTTTTTCTTGTTCTGTTTGATTTTCTAAAACACTGTCCATATCAGTATCTCTGCAAAATTTACGATTTGTTTCTCTATTGTTTCTTAATTTTTCTTTCAACTTAGCTTTTACTTGTGGATTTCCAGTTACTTTATATTCTTCATATAACTCTTCTGCTTTTTTTCTTTCAGCTGCTAAGCATTCATCTACATCTATTACTACAATTGGTAGTCCACCAAAATCTTTTGATGCTTTTTCAGCTGTATCCATATTTTTAATTTTTCCATTTTTTCTAAATACTACTATATAGTCTGGCTGTTTTTTCTCTCCTCCTTGAATTCTTCTAAAATCCATTTCATTATGCCCAATTGTATTTGCTATTTGATTATTAGGTGCTAAATATTTTTCATTGCGACTAGCAGTTGATTCCAAAGATACATCTGAAGACCAAATATCTTTTGGTCCTGATAACATCAAAGAATCTTCTTTCATTTCGCTAAAACCATAACATATATGTGGAATTGGTGCATGACCGAGCATATCATTTCTAATATAAGATGCACAAAAATGTTGTGAACCAATTGCTGGTCTATTCCAATCTTCTTTATAATCAGTAACTTCATTTGTCCAATATGCTCCAACAGAAGTTATTATCATTTTAAAATCAGTTCCAGCACTATATAAATTTTCTCCTTCTGGTAATTTTTCAGCTTTTTCTAGCTTAAATAAGTCTTTATTATATAATTTCCAATATTCTGTTTTGAGCATTCTTTCCATAAGTAGTGGATTTATGTTTTCTAATTCTTCTACTTGTTTAAATATTTCTTCTAAAACTTTAGGATTTTGAGTTTGCAAAATTTCTTGTAAACTTTTTATATAAGCTTTTAAATCTTCATCTTCTATCTCGTCTATGTCATCTCCAAATTTTTCAATTATTTCTTTAGTTTCTCTCAATCCTTGTCCAAATATTTTTAAAAGTACACCTTTTTGTTTTTCTTTTATTGTTTCTCCATTCATTAAATCTTCACATTTTTTTCTTTTTATCTCTTGGAAATTTTCTACATCTTCAATAGTTTTTATATTAAAGTCATTTGAATGTATTAATATTGGCATAAGTTTGTCTATATTAAAGTTTTCATTTTCTTCTATGTTAGAAACTAAATCTCTATAACCATCTATATTTTCTAATATTTTATTTGCAAGTGGTGTCCATTCCTCTCCTTTAGTTATATCCATGTACTTGTCTAAAATTTTTCTCAATAATTCTAATTCGCCATTACTTAATCTTAATACCATTTTTACTGTATCAGAATAACAAGAAATTTGATTTATTTTTTCTGTTCCAAGTATATTAATATACCTTTCAGCAAGAATGTCAAAATTTCCTTTTAATATTTCTTCATTTTTTTCTGCCATTTTAAGTAATACACTTTGCTCTATATTATTTGCACCCTCGATTTCTATAAATTCACTTAAATGTTCTTTTATAAAGTGGACAGATGCATAAATTCTTCTATAATATTCACTTATTTCTTTATCTGTTAATATTTCTTTTAAATCTTCTTTTTTTTCTACTTTTTGGATTAAATTGTTTTCTTCAATAAAATATACTGCATCAAACGTAGAAAGTCCATACTCTTCTCTATTTTTAATAATCTTTTTTGTAAATTCAATATCTTTAACTTGTTCTAATATGTATCGTATATCAGAACTTTTTAAGTCATAATTTTTTGCATTTTCTATTACACGTTTTGTAAATTCAACATCTTTTTTAAATTCGATGTCTTTAACTTGGTTTAATAATAAGTCTCGTACATCAGAACTGTCTAATCCATAATTTTTTGCATTTTCTATTACATGTTTTGTAAATTCAATATCTTTAACTTGATTTAATAATAAGTATCGTATATCAGAACTGTCTAATCCATAATTTTTTGCATTTTCTATTACATGTTTTGTAAATTCAATATCTTTAACTTGATTTAATAATAAGTATCGTATATCAGAACTGTCTAAATCATAATTTTTTGCATTTTCTATTACACGTTTTGTAAATTCAATATCTTTAACTTGATTTAATAATAAGTATCGTATATCAGAACTGTCTAAATCATAATTTTTT
>CALXHG010000033.1 GCA_944388045.1 uncultured Clostridia bacterium
AGTGCTATATTTTTTATCAAAAAAATAAAAATGTTGAAGTAGTTTAATTAACCACCCCAACACTTATTATAGAACCTATAGTATTAATAATACTTAAGCAAAAAATATAGGCAAAAATTTATATTTAAGTAAAACAAATTTAAAGATAATAAAAGAAAAATTGATAAAAAGGTAAAAATGAAATTATAATAATTTTTGAAAATAAGTTAAAATAGCCATACATTACTTATAAATATTACGAAAATGTTAAATGTATGTTACAATTTCATTAATCCTATTGACATTATACAAAAAAAGTATAAAATAAATATATATAAAATGCATAAGAAAGGTATAATTAAATAATAATGAGAATAATAAGTGGTACTGCAAGAGGAACAAAACTATATACACTAGAAGGATTAGAAACAAGACCTACATTAGATAGAGTTAAAGAATCATTATTCAATATTATTCAAAATGAAATTAAAGGAAGTATAGTTTTAGACTTATTCTCAGGAAGTGGTGCAATAGGATTAGAATTATTAAGTAGAGGAGCAAAAAAAGCTATATTATGTGATAAATCTAAAGAGGCAATACAAATTATAAAGAAAAATGTTGAAAAAACACATTTTCAAGATAAAGCAGAAATATATAATGTGGATTTTAAAACAGCCATTAAAAAATTAGAAAATCAAAAATTTGATATTATTTATATTGACCCACCATATGTAACAGACTATGTTAAAATTGCAGTAGAAGAAATAGTAAGAAATAAATTAGTTAATTATGATTCAAAAATAATTATAGAAACAGATGATGAAGAAAGAATATTAAAACAAATAGAAAATATAAATGTTAAAGTAGTTGATAAAAGAAAATATGGAAGAGCTACTATAATATTCTTACAATACATTAGAACTGATACCTAGAAAGGGGTAGAATATGGAAATATTTACATTATTAGAAACATTAGAAGATATATTAGAAAATAGCAAAGGTTTACCTTTTACAAGTAAAACATTAGTTGATAAAGAAGAAATGCTTGATATAATAAAAGAAATTAGAATTAAGTTACCAGATGAATTAAAACAAGCAAAATGGGTAAAAGAAGAAAGACAAAGAATATTAGCAGAAGCTCAAAAAGAGGCAGATGGAATTGTAAAAGAAGCAGAAAATAGAATTATAGCAATGATTGATGAACATGAAATAACAAGAAAAGCTTATGAACAAAAAGCAGAAATTATAGAAACAGCTAATGAAATGTCTAGAGAAATATCTCAAGGGACAAAAGAATATGCAAATAGCTTATTAAACTCTACAGAAGGAGTTTTAACAGACGCATTAGCTAAATTAGAAAAAGATATTAGTGAAGCAGCAAACATGATGCAAATGTCATTAGAAGGTACAATAAAAACTATTCAAAATAGTAAAAAAGAATTACAATAAAAAAGGGGGACACCCCTTATGTGATATAACATAAGGCAGTGTCCTTATTTTAAGATTTTGTCAAATTATAATAAAAACAATAATTTAGAATAAAAAAATTTTTAAAATACAAGAAAAGAAAAATACTTTATAATTATAAAATTCACTTTCTTGTTGTTAATTTTAAGAGAGGAATGTGGTGAATTGTGGCAAAAAGAAAAAATAGGAAAAAGAAAAAACAAGAAAAAAAACAAGATATTGGTTTAATAATTGTTATAATTTTTAGTATATTATTAACTGTTTTAATTTATACACAATCAGGTACTGTTGGAATAGTTTTAAGTGATTTTTTTGGAGGAATGTTTGGCTTTTTAAAATATATATTACCAATAGGCTCATTTGCTGTTGCAATAAAAATGGCATGTGTAGATGAAGATGGATATATATCTTCAAAAATTTTTCAATATACTTTATTACTAATATTTATAGCAGTAATATTAAGTGTTGTACAAATATATAATGGAGAAATTAATATAGAACAAAATATATCAGAAGTTGTAAAAGATGCATATCAACTTGGAGAAAATAATATTGGTGGTGGAGCATTAGGAACAATAGCTGCAGTTCCATTATTTAAATTATTTGGAAAAATAGGAACAATTATATTAAGTGTTGGAGCAGCAATTATTTTATTTGCAACAACATTTGGAATAAATGTATCAGAAATAATTAGAAATATGATGCAAAATGCAGTTGATAATAGTAAAGAAAAACATGAGCAAAGAATTGAAGAAAGAGAAGAAAAAAATATTAGAAGAAAAGAAAGAATTGCAGTTGCAAGAGAACAAGCAGAAAAGGAAAAATTAACACAAAAAGAGAAAAAAGCTAAATTAAGAGAAGAAAACAGAAGAGCTTATTTAGATATTGATGACACAGAAAAAGAAGAACAAATTAAAATTAATTTAAATGGTAGAATAAATTCAGAAAATCAATCAAATTCTTCAGAACCAGATTTTATAGAAAATGATTTATTTAAAAAAGAAGAAGAGAAAAAAGAAGACAAAACAAAACAGGTTTTACAATTAGAACATGCTATTTCTGTAGAAGATGAAAATTATCAATATCCTCCAATTGAGTTATTAAGTAAAGGAGAAAAGAAAGCAATAAAAGGTGGAGCTAAAGCATTAGCAGATGTTGCAACAAAATTACAAAAAACTCTGTATAGTTTTGGTGTTCAAGCTAAAGTAGAAAATGTTACAGTAGGACCTGCAATAACAAGATATGAATTAAAGCCTGCAGAGGGAGTTCGTGTAAGCAAAATTGCAAATTTAGCAGATGATATTGCTTTAAATTTAGCAGCAGAAACAATAAGAATTGAAGCTCCAATTCCAGGAAAACAAGCAGTGGGAATAGAAGTTCCAAATCATGAAAAAGAAATGGTTCACTTAAGGGAAGTACTAGAAAGTGATGAATTCGAAGATAGTAAATCTAAAATGAGTGTAGCTCTTGGAAAAGATGTTGCTGGTAAAGTAATTATTGCAGATATGGCAAAAATGCCTCATACATTGATTGCTGGTTCAACTGGTTCTGGTAAGAGTGTTTGTATTAATACTATAATAACTAGTATTATATATAAAGCAAAGCCAAGTGAGGTTAAACTTGTTATGGTTGACCCAAAAGTAGTAGAATTATCAGTTTATAATGGTATACCACATTTATTAATACCTGTAGTAACAGATCCCAAAAAAGCAGCAGGAGCTTTAGCATGGGCTGTACAGGAAATGGATAATAGATACAATTTGTTTGCACAAAAAGGAGTTAGAGACTTAAAGGGTTATAATGCATTAATAGAAAAAGAAGAAGGAGCAGGAAAATTACCACAAATATTAATTATTATAGATGAGTTAGCAGATTTAATGATGGTTGCTGCAAAAGATGTAGAAGATTCTATATGTCGTTTAGCACAAAAAGCTAGAGCAGCAGGAATGCATTTAATAATAGCAACACAAAGACCATCTGTTGATGTAATTACAGGAATTATTAAAGCAAATATACCTTCAAGAATTGCATTTGCAGTATCATCACAAGTAGATTCAAGAACAATATTAGACCAAGTAGGAGCAGAAAAATTATTAGGAAAAGGTGATATGTTATTTTATCCAACAGGTGCAACAAAACCAACTAGAATACAAGGAGCATTTGTATCTGATGACGAAGTAGAGAAAATTGTTTCATTTGTTAAGTCAAATGGAGTAGCTACATATAATGAAGATATTTTAGACACAATAGAAAATAGTGGTAAACCAGATAAAGATGTTCAAGAAGTTAATTCTAAAGAATCTGGAGATAAAACAGATGAACATTTAATGGAAGCTATTGAACTAGTAATAGAAACTGGTCAAGCATCTACTTCATTTATTCAAAGAAGATTTAATGTAGGATATGCACGTGCAGGAAGAATTATTGACCAAATGGAAGAAAGAGGAGTTATATCTGGATATCAAGGTAGCAAGCCAAGACAAGTGTTGATGTCAAAAGAACAATGGGAAGAATTAAAAATGGGAAGTGCACCAGCAGAAGAAAATGTAAATTAACAAAAGAAAGGTGGGGAAGATTATATGTTAGAAAAAATCAGAAAAATGGATAGAAATGAAGCATTAGAGATGGTTTTAGAACAAAAAGATATTGATGAAAAAACAAAAAATCTTCTCCAAGGAATTTTGTATAAAATAGAAGTATCTTATAGTGATTATAAAAAAGCAAAAGTAATTAATAAAACAGAAAAAAAATATGTAGATGAAATTATTTCAAATATAAAAAAAAGGTGTAATAAAATATTTACGATAAGTTTTAATGAAAAAATATCTAATTCTGATATAAGTGAAGAATTAGAAAAAAATAAATTTTATGTTGATGACAAGCAAATTATTACATATCCAATTGAAGAAAAATTATTGTACGCAATCGAAAAAAGTATTAATAAAAAGAAAATTGTTAATGGTAAATATGGTGATTTTTCAAAAATTATTTCTGATTTTATAATAACAGGAAAAAATATTGATAGAGTGGAAGTTTTAAGAGATTTTAATGGATGGTCTTGGACAACAATAAAAAAAGAAATTGAGAATATAAGAGCAAATTTAGTTTATCAAACATTGCAAATCTTACTTGGAGAAGATTTTATGCAAAATTGGACATTGGATACAGATGGAATTATAGGATATTTTGATTTATTAAAAAATTTAATAAATCAAAAATATGGTAAAGATATATCTGTAAATTTTGAAAATTTAATAAAAAAAATATGTTTATTAAATGAATCACAAAATTATTATACACTTAAAAAAGAATATATTCAAAAATTAAATAATATTCAAATAAAATTCAAAAATATGGAAGATGTTACTAAATATATTAATGATTTAACAGACGAAAAAAAATCAATAGAAAATAAGATTGCAGAATTGCAAAAAATTATTAGCTCTGAAAAAAAATTAAAAGAAGAATATTGTAAATATAATGAAACAGTCCCACTTGAAAAGAAGATTTTTAGTGTAAAGGTTTTAAAAAATCAGATTAAGGCAAAAATTTTAGAATTACTAAATAGAATTGAAGAAATTAATAATGATTTAACTCCATATAGATTTTTAGAATTAAAAGAGCAAATTAATAATGAAAAAACATTAATTGAAACAATTTATTATACTAAAGAAGAAGAAGATAAATTGTTTATAGAATTCGAAAAAATTTTTTTAGAATGTTTTGAAAAACAATTAAAAGATTTAAAAACAGAAGAATTAATTAAATTAATTTATAAATTTAGATATTATGTATTATTACCATTTGATGAAAATAAAAGTATAAAAGATGTAGAAGAATTATCAGATAAAATAATAGAAATAAAAAAAGAATTATTAAA
This sequence comes from uncultured Clostridia bacterium, assembly GCA_944388045.1. Classification (GTDB taxonomy): domain Bacteria; phylum Bacillota; class Clostridia; order TANB77; family CAG-508; genus CAG-269. The sequence goes on from CALXHG010000033.1 coordinate 5,327, forward strand.
ACTAGCAAAAAAATTAAAAATAGTATCAAATAATGTTCCTTTTGAAGTTTGGACACATATTTTTGAAACAAGAATAATAGAATTAAATCAATTATATTATAAAATTTTTAAAGAATATGATAAAAAATATGTTCAAATTTTTGATGAGAAAATTTCTGAAGAAAAATATATAATAAATAATATAGAAAAAAATAAAATAAATAAAAAAATAAAGATATTTATTTAATGCACAAATGATAAATTGTTGATAAAATTTTAAATAGCCAAATATCTGTAAAATTTTCAACATAGTTTGTGCCAAAAGGAAGGAATGAAATTATATGAAAATCACTTTTTTAGGTGCAACAAAAATAGTAACTGGTTCAAACTTTTTGGTTGAGGCTGCAGGAAAAAAATTTATAGTTGATTGTGGAATGTATCAAGGTAAAGCACAATTAGAAGAACAAAATTTTAGAGATTTTGACTATAATCCGGCTGAATTAGATTTTATGTTATTAACACATGCACATATAGATCATTCTGGTAGAATTCCTAAATTATATAATGAAGGATTTAAAGGACCAATTTATGCTCATAAAGCAACATGTGATTTGTGTAGTATAATGTTGCCAGATAGTGGACATATACAAGAAATGGAAGCAGAATGGAAAAATAAAAAGAGAATAAGAAAAGGAGAAGAACCTAGACCACCTCTTTATACTGCAGAAGATGCAATTAATTGTATGGAAATTTTCGTACCAGTTAAATATGATGAAATAATTCAAATTGATGAAAATATATATGTACGTTTTAATGATGCAGGACATATGTTAGGTTCTAGCATAATTGAAATTTGGGCTAAAGAAGATGGTAAACAAACAAAAGCAGTATTTTCTGGAGATATTGGAAATAATGATATACCATTATTATCTGAACCTACTATGATAGATTCTTGTGATTATTTAGTTATGGAATCTACATATGGAAGTAGACTTCATATGCGTAATGACCAAAAAGCAGAATTATTCTTAGATATAGTATCAGAAACAATTGATAATGGTGGAACAGTAGTAATACCATCATTTGCAGTAGGAAGAACACAAGAGATTTTATATGAAATTAATAAAATAAAAGAAAATAGACATGATGAAGAATTTATAAGAAAATATGAAACATTAATGAAAGTTCCAGTATATGTAGATAGTCCACTTGCAATATCTGCAACTCAAATTTTTAGAGAAAATACAGATCTTTTTGATGAAGAAGTACAAGAAGAAATGAATAGAGGAAATAATCCTCTAGAATTTCCAGGTTTAAAATTCACACAAACAGCAGATGAATCTAAAGCATTAAATGAAAGTACAGAACCTTCAATTATAATTTCTGCAAGTGGAATGTGTGATGTTGGAAGAATAAAACATCATTTAAAACACAATATATGGAACCCAAAAAGTACAATACTTTTTGTAGGATATCAAGCACCAGGAACTTTAGGATATGAAATAGTAAATGGAGCCAAAAAAGTAACAATTTTTGGTGAAGAATTTGCAGTTAATGCAAGAATAGAGTATATAGAAGGATATTCAGGACATGCTGACCAAGAATGGTTAATGAATTTTATTTATTCATTTTATTCAAAACCAAAACATATATTTTTAGTACATGGAGAAGAAGATTCACAAGATGTATTAAAAAATAAAATTCTTGAACAAACAGGGATAGGAGTTTCTATACCAGAATATGGAGAAACATATCAATTAGATGACGAGCTAAGAATAACTAATAAGATTAAATTAGGAAAATCAGACTTATTGAGAAGAGAAGTTATTAATAGATTAGAAAAATTACATGAGGAATTTAATGATATGCAAATTATGGTTAAAGAAGATGTTGAAAGTAATGAACTTCGTGATGAAGACATTTTCAGAATTAATGAAAAAATTAAAGATTTGGAAAAACAAATTTTATATGTAATAGAAGGATAAAACTTTTTATACATATATACTACAGATTGTGTTAAAATTTAATATATTTTAAAATAAAAACGAGAGAAAAGAAAGGGATAAAATAACAATGGACAAATATTTAAATGAAGCAATAATAGGAAATGGTAAATTACTTGCAACATTTTCTTATAAAGGAGAAATGTTAAGATTATCATACCCAAATTGTGATAATAGACAATATTTAAACTATTTTCATACAGGAGTAAAAGTAAATGATTCAAATATAATTTATTTACATGATGATATAAATAATACATATTTGCAATATTATGATGTAGATACAAATATTTTAAATACAGAAATATCAAATACATATTTTAATTTAAAAGTTGTACAAACAGATTTTGCATCTATAAAAGAAAATATATTAATAAAAAGATATTCTTTTATTAATGAAAGTCATATTGACTTAGATATCAAATTTTTAATACATTCAGAATTATTAACAGATCAAAATAATTTTGTTAGTGGATTGAAAATAGACAATGGAATGGTACAATTTGCTCATGATTTTTCTGTTGCAACATTTGGCAAAGGAGATAATACATTTAACTGTCAAATAAATAATACTAATAACAATATTAACACTGGAATAATTGGTGGAAAAGATTATGTTGGTATGTCAAGAGATTCAAGTATAAGTTTTGACATTGGAGTGATTCATCCAGGAGAAAAAAAGGATATTGATATATGTATATATATTGATGAAGATAAAAAAACTATGAATAAATTCATAGATGAAATAGAAAGAATAAAAAAGATAGATTTTTCAAAAGAATATAATGATGTAAAATCATATTGGAGAAAATATTTAAAAGAACATGATGGTTTAAAGCTAAGTGAGCCACAAAATAGCTATGAAGAAAAAATTATACAAATTTATAAAAGAAGTATATTATTATTTCCATTATTAACAAATCCAGAAACAGGTGGAATTGTTGCAGGTGCAGAAGTTGATGAAAATTTAACACAATGTGGTAGATACGGATATTGTTGGCCAAGAGATGCAGTATTTATTACAAGAGCATTAGATATATTAAATATGACAGATATATCAGATAAATTTTATAACAAATTTTGCAAAATGACACAAAGTAAAAATGGTATGTGGGAGCAACGTTTTTATACAGATGGAAGATTAGCACCATCATGGGGATACCAAGTAGATGAAACAGCAAGTGTTGTATATGGTGTATATAATCATTATGAATATACAAAAAATGAAGAATTTTTAAAAGATAATTTACATATGTGTGAAATGGCAATTAATTTCTTAAAAAAATATGTTTATGATATATTAGAAAAAACAGGAAAATTTTATGTAAGTTACGATATATGGGAAGAAAATGATAGAGGTTTACATTTTTATTCATTGGCGAGTATAATTTCGGCATTTGAAAGCATGAAGAAAATATATAATGTATTAGGCAAAAATGTTTCAGATTTTGAAAACAATAGATTAAAAGAAGAAAAAATAAGCAAAAATATAAATGAAATTACAAAACTACAAATTGAAGTTAAAAAATTTATTGAGGAAAATTTATATGATGAAAATAGAAAGTCTTTTGTTAGAAATACAGAAGATAGAAGAATAGATATAAGTTTAATTGGAGCTGTTTACCCATTTAATGTTTTTTTACCAAAAGAGAAAAAAGTGTTAAATACAATAGAAAATATTAATTTAACACTTAGAACTTACACAGGTGGTTATCAAAGATATGAATATGACCATTATAGAAATGGAGCTCCATGGCCAATTTCAAATTTGTGGTTAACATTATATTATTTAGAAGTTGGAGAAAAGAAAAAGGCAAAAGAAACATTTGATTTTGTTTTAAAAACAATGGGAAAACATAGTTTTTTAGGAGAGCAAATAGATAATTCAACATTAAAACCCAATTGGGTTATTGGACTTGGTTGGTCTCATGCAATGTTTATAATTGTTCTTGAGAAATTGACAAGTAAATAAATATGGGTACTAGTTATATAAAAAATAAAGTATTTATAATAATTATGTACATTTATTTGATATTTGAGAAAAAATCTTTTTATTGTATTTTTTTATGAGAAAGGATATAAAAAATGGAACAAAATAAATGGATTATGGTTAGAAGAGAAACAACTTTTGAAAAATTTAAGAGAAAAATTAAAGATTTTATATTTAATTTTTTTGGAATTGAAATTTTAGATGAAGAAAATAATCAAAAATTAAATAAAAAAAGTGCAAATAATACAAAATTAAAAGAAAACAAAATAAATGATAAATATGAAAATAATAAAGAAAAAAGTGAAATTGTAGTTGAAATAATTTCTTAAAAAATTATTTATAATAATAAAATGAAATAATAATATAAAAATGAAAAAAAAGACTTGAAAAATTTTTATTAAATTTATATAATAAGAGTGATAAAAAATTATCAAATTTGATACAAAAGAGAGGAGTAAAAAAATGATAGCAACAAATATTAGAAAAAATGCTAGAGAGGCACTAAAGGGAAAATGGAGTATTGCTTCAATAATTATGTTTATTACAATACTAATAGGAGTAATTATTAATGTTGTAGTATATAAATTTCAAGAACAAAAGGTATTAATAAATATTATAGCTGGAATTTATGTATTTATAAGTATTCCACTAAATGTTGGAGTAATATATTCTTTCTTAAAATTAAAGAGAAATGAAGAAGTTAAATTATTTGATTTTGTAAAAATAGCTGGTAAGAATTTTGCAAAAGCATGGGCTATATTTTGGATGACGGCTTTAAAATTGATATTGCCTATTATATGTGTAATAGTAGCAATTACTCTTTATACAATAATGATGTTTACATCATTTAAAGCTGGTTTTGGATTAATTTTATTAGGAGTATTTGTAGTTTTAATAGCAATATTTTATGCAGTAGTTAGAGGATTATTATATATTTTAGCATATTATGTAGCATATGACCATCCAGAAATGAGTATAGGAGAAGCTGTAAATGAAAGTGCTAGATTAATGAATGGTCATAGAGGAGATTATTTTGTTCTAGTATTATCATTTTTAGGTTGGGGAATTCTAGCAGTTCTTTCACTTGGAATTGGATTTATATGGTTAACACCATATATACAAACAGCATTGATTTGTTTCTATGATGAAATTGTAGAAAAAGATAAAGGAAATGCAAAATCTAAAAAAACAGTAAAAGAATAAATTATAAAAGAATCAATATAAGAATAAAAATAAAGCCATAATGTTTTAGATAAAATTTAACATTATAGCTTTATTTTTTTATAAAAGTAATGATATAATATATTTGTTTTAAAACATAAAATTTTATTCATAAAATTTAAAATATAAAAAACTTGCTTGAGCTAGAAAGGAATGAACTTTTTTATGGAAGATGATTTTAATATAAGACCAGAAATTGAAAGTCCAATAGAAGAAAAACTAGAAAAATCACTTAGACCACATTATTTAGATGAATACATTGGACAAACTAAGGTAAAAGAAAATATGAAAATATATATAGAAGCTGCAAAAAAAAGAGGTGAATCATTAGATCATTGCTTGTTTTATGGTCCTCCAGGGTTAGGAAAAACAACAATTGCTAATATAATTGCAAATGAGATGAAATCAAACATAAAAATCACATCAGGACCGGCTATAGAAAAACCGGGTGATTTAGCAGCAATTTTAACAAATTTGTCAGAAAATGAAGTATTATTTATAGATGAAATTCATCGTTTAACTAAAAATGTTGAAGAAATATTATATCCTGCATTAGAAGATTTTACACTAGATATAGTAATAGGAAAAGGTCCAAGTGCAAAATCAATAAGAATAGATTTACCTAAATTTACTCTAATTGGAGCTACAACAAGAGCAGGATTATTAACAACACCATTAAGAGATAGATTTGGAATTATACATAAATTAGAATTATATTCTCCAGAAGATTTAAAAACAATTGTAACAAGATCTGCTAAAATTTTAAATATAAATATAGATGATAATGCAGCATATGAAATTGCAAGACGTTCAAGAGGAACACCAAGAATTGCAAATAGATTATTAAAAAGAGTTGGAGATTATGCATTAGTATTAGGAAATGGTGATATAACATTAAAAATTGCTAAACATGCTTTAAATCAATTAGAAATTGATGAATTAGGTTTAGATGAAACAGATAGAAGAATTTTAGAACTTATGATAACACAATATAATGGACGTCCAGTTGGTTCAGAAACAATTGCAACATCTTTAGGAGAAGAAGTAGATACAATAGAAGATGTATATGAGCCTTATTTAGTTCAAATTGGGTTTATATCTAGAACTCCTAGAGGAAGACTTGTTATGCCTTCAGCTTATGAACATCTAGGATATAGCTATGATAAATAATAGTCATACTGGTGTCAATTTCATTTTAGAACGGGGTCGGTCCCTTTTGCTATTGGGGGCGGTCCCTTTTTGTGCTGGGGGCGGTCCCTTTTTGTGTTGGGGTCGGTCCCTTTTGTTATTGGGGTCGGTCCCTTTTTGTGTTGGGGTCGGTCCCTTTTTGTGTTGGGGTCGGTCCCTTTTGCTATTGGGGTCGGTCCCTTTTTGTGTTGGGGTCGGTCCCTTTTTGTGCTGGGGTCGGTCCCTTTTGTTACTGGGGTCGGTCCCTTTTTGTGCTGGGGTCGGTCCCTTTTTGTATTGGGGTCGGTCCCTTTTGTTATTGGAATCTGACCTTTTATAAAAAAAATAAAAATTTTTAAAAAAAACTATTGACAAACTTTTAATATAGTACTATAATAATAAATGTCTTAGGAAGAAGAAAACATGCAGGTGTAGTTCAATGGTAGAACCTCAGCCTTCCAAGCTGATGACGTGGGTTCGATTCCCACTACCTGCTCCA
>CALXHG010000034.1 GCA_944388045.1 uncultured Clostridia bacterium
CTATATTATCTAATGAACAACAAAAACAATTAGATGAAATAATAAACAAAATGCATAATTAGACAAACAAATTACAAGTTATAGATTAGTTATTTTTAACTAATCTTTTTTGATAGGAAACTCTTAAAATTAAATTAAGTTTTTATAATTGGAAAATATTTCTTTTAAATTATACACAAACAAATGTTTACAAATAAAAATAAAAGTGTTATAATGACAATAGATATTTTAGAAATGGAGGTATTAAAGTGAACAATAAATATGATAAAGTATATATTGCAATAGATTTAAAAAGTTTTTATGCCTCCGTAGAATGTCAGGAAAGAGGTCTGAATCCAATTACAACAAATTTAGTTGTAGCTGATAGTAGTAGAACTGAAAAAACAGTTTGCCTTGCTGTAAGCCCATCATTAAAACAATATGGAATACCAGGAAGAGCAAGATTATTTGAAGTTATACAAAAAGTAAATGAAATAAATGCTCAAAGAAAAATTAATGCTCCAGGACATAAATTTACTTGCTCATCTTATGATGATATTGCATTAAAGAAAAATAATGATTTGGAATTAAGTTATATTATTGCCCCACCAAGAATGAGTTATTATATGGAATATAGCACTAGAATTTATAATATTTATTTAAAATGGTTTTCAGTTGATGATATATATGTCTATTCTATTGATGAAGTATTTATAGATGTAACTCATTATTTACAAACTTATAAAACAACACCAAGAGAGTTAGTTACTAAAGTCATTAAAAATGTATTTGATGAAACTGGAATAACAGCAACGGCAGGAATAGGAACTAATTTATACCTTTGTAAAGTGGCTATGGATATTGTTGCAAAACATATAACACCAGATAAAAATGGGGTAAGGATTGCTGGATTAGATGAAATGACATATAGAAAATATTTATGGAATCATAAACCATTAACAGATTTTTGGAGAGTAGGAAAGGGTATATCAAGAAAACTAGAAAAAAACGGTATATTTACTATGGGAGATGTAGCTCGTACTTCAGAAAAAAACGAGGAATTGCTATATAAACTATTTGGTATAAATGCAGAATTGTTAATTGATCACGCATGGGGATATGAACCATGTACGATTGAAAGCATAAAAGCGTATAAACCAGTAACGAATAGTCTAAGTTCAGGACAAGTATTGCATTGTCCATATAATTATGAAGATACAAAATTAATAGTAAAAGAAATGACAGAGCTTCTTACATTAGATTTAGTAAAAAAGAATTTAATTACAAGTAAAATGGTTTTAACGATAGGATATGATATTGAAAACCTTACAAATCCAGAAATAAGCAAATCATATTTTGGAGAAATTACGGTAGATCAATATGGAAGAAAAGTTCCAAAAGCTGCACATGGTACTATAAATATAGACCACAAGACATCATCTACAAAAATAATAACTGACTATGTAATGAATCTTTATGAAAGTATAATTAACAAAAAATTATTAGTTAGAAGAATAAATATTACAGCTGAAGATGTTGTAAATGAAGATGATTATAAAAATAACAAGAAATTTGAACAAATAGACTTATTCATAGATTATAATGAAATTGAAAAACAACAAAAAAAAGAAAAATTAGAAAAAAAATTGCAAAAAGCAGTATTGGATATAAAAACAAAGTATGGAAAAAATGCAGTTTTAAAGGGAATGAATTTTATTGAAGGTGGAACTACAATAGAAAGAAATGGACAAATTGGAGGACATAAAAGTTAGAGAAAAAGGAGATGGTTAAGTGAAATACGATAGACAATATGATGATATAATAAATTTACCACATCATGTATCACAAAAACATCCACAAATGTCTTTGTATGCTCGTTCAGCACAGTTTGCCCCCTTTGCAGCATTAACAGGATATGAAGATGCTATAAAAGAAACTTCAAGAGAAACTAGTGAGAAAATAGATATTGATGATGAATTAAAATCAATATTGGATAGTAAATTACAAATAATTATGGAACAGATAAAAAATAAACCTGAAATATCAATTACATATTTTATTCCTGATTTAAAGAAAAATGGTGGCTCATATATAACAGTTACAGGTATTGTAAAAAAGATAGATTTATATAATCAACATATATATTTAGCTAATGATACAGAAATACCAATAAATGATATAATCAATATTTCAGGAGAAATATTCAAATTGTATGAGTAATAGAACTATTTGTATGTATGAAATATTGTAAAAGACAGTAGGTATGTTACTAAAATGAAAATAATATTAATATGGCAGATATAGAAAATTTATCAATCAATTAGTTAGAAAAAAAGATAACTCCAAAAAACAGTCAAAATATGTACCTATAAAGGAATTAAAATACTCTTTTTTGTAAAATATAATAATGTTGCAAAAAGGAGTGAAAAATATGGTTTTTGATAAACATTTTTATAAGAGAGATAATATCTTAAAAAGAAGAATTGAAATAGATGCAAGTTTATATGAAAGGCTAAAAGAGTTATCTAATATTTATGAAGCCTCTATAAATAAATTAGTAAATGTAGCGATTATGGAAATGGTAGAAAATAATAATGTTAATCTTTATGATAGACCAGAAAATGAAATTTCAGAATCACATAATTTTAATATAAGAGAAACAGCTTATAGAGAATTAGAAAGATTAAGTGCAAAACATCATTTATCTATCTATAAACTTGTAAATATTGCTATATATAATGCAGTAAATAGCTAAATAATATAATACTAAAACTGGAGTAAAATCCAGTTTTTTTGTTATACAGTAATTTGTAGAAAAATGTCGAAAAGTTTTCTTGACTACACACACCTAAATTGGAACAAAATTGACGGTAAAACAGATTGACAAAATTTAAAAATGAACTATAATAATATAAAATGTCATATTTTATAGAAAAGAAGGAGAAATAGTTGGAATATATAGGAAATAGTAAACGATAAGTAGATATGATAAATCTAACAGGAAGGAGGTTAATGTAATAAATAGGCTTAAAAGCAACAATAAATGTACTATGAAATACTAAAATACGAACTATGAGCCATAATTTTTAGAAAGCAAATAACAAATAAATAAAGAAAGGGTAAAAAAATTATGGAACAAATTTTAGAAACTAAAGAACAAACAAAATTTATTATTAAAATGGATGAATTAGGGAGAATACATATACCTATTCAGGTGCGAAAAATGTTAAATATACAGGAGAGAGAAAAATTATATATTTATAGAAGTGGTATAAATATAATTTTAGAAAAATCTGATATTAAAGTTGAGAAAGAAATAATCTATAGTGAAAAAAAGATTATAGACAATGATACGGAAATTTATATTCAAATTAGTAGGATAAAAGATTCTATATTAGAAAATAGTAATGGAAATTTGAGAGTAGTAGATGAATTAGGAATTTGTGTAATTCCTATAGAAATACGAAAAGAATTGAAAATGATGCATTAAAAATATGTGTAAAAGATAATAAGATCATTTTAATAAAGAATAATAAATAGGGAATATTTAGAGAAGATATATAATTTGAAGATAACAAAAAACACTAATATATAATTAGTGTTCAAAATATTTATCGGTATCAGCATAAAGTTCGTCAAGGCTAATACCTAATGCAAGACAAAGTGCTTTAGATTCAAAATCTTTCACTAATCTTTTGTTATTTTCAATTTCATAGATGTCAGCTTTATACATTGTTACACCAAGCAATTCTAATTTACAGCATAAATCATATTGGGAAAGTCCACAATTTTCTCGTATTCGTTTAAGATTTGTGCCAACTATGTTAACATTTTCATCTAATTTTCTAATTGTTCCCACAAATGCTAACTCCTTTCACAATTTTTCTATTTATTATTTTATAATATTTTTTTAGCCTATTCGACAAACTGGGTTCGCCAAAACAGAAATAAAAAGAAAAGGAGAAAATGATATGAGCGAAGATGAAAAAAGTGTATTAGTAGATGAATTATTAGAACTAATGAAAAATTCAAAACTGAATAAAAATCAAAAAATATCAATTATGCAAATAGTAGATGAGCAAGAAAGAGCAACAGAAAATCAAAGAGAAAGATTTTGTTTGTATTATGGACTTAATGTAAATGACAGAAAAAATATGGGATTTAAGCAAATTGCTGAATTGTACGGCTGCAGTTATAATGCTATAAGAAATTCTATTTCTAGTATGAGGAGAAAAATAATTAATTATTCAAGCAATGAAGAATTTTTAAAAATCAAGGAAATTGTTGATGATTGTAAAGAAGGGATGGAGAATATTGAAAAGTAAAATTAAAGTATTGGTTGCTGATGATATGGAAATAATAGTAAGAAATATGAAATCAGTAATAGAGAAAAATCCAAAAGTAGAAAGAGTTGATAGTGCATTTAATGGCGAAGATGAGATAAATGCAATATTAAATTTAAGACCAGATATTGTATTCACAGATATGCAAATGCCTAAAAAGACTGGATTAGAAGTTATAGAGGAAATAATGACAAATAATTCTATTGAAAAGAAGCCACAATTTATACTCGTAACAGCTGATAGAGATAGTTCATTAATTATAAGGTCAAGTGAATTAGGTTTTTATATTGAATACAAACCAATTAGTGCTGAAAGAATAAATGAATATATAGATAATTTTACAGACTTAAAAGAAGAAAAAGAAGATAATCAAAAAGATTTGGGAAACAAGAAAAAAGAAATGTTTTTGATTAAATTATTTAAGTCATTAAGATAAGAAATATGAAAAAGGGTCAATAGGCTCTTTTTCTATTTCAATAAATGTGTTATTATATTTACAAAGGAGATACTTATGAGCGAATTAGAAATAACTTGTCAGGTGTTTAAAGATATTCTTAAAATTAAAGAAGAATTAGAAAGAAGAGGCTTTTCATACAAAAAGGAATTTTGGATAGATGATACATATTTTTATAATAAACAAACAAAAAAATTTTCAGTAAAAGAAGGAAAATTAACAGATTCATTAGTTGTGAGATATGTAAATGAAAATGATAAGAAGATAATTTGTAAAAAATATGATTCCACTGGAATTGAAAAGTCAGTATTAAGAGTAGAGGATATACAAGAAGCAGAAAAACATTTACTTCTGTTAGGATTTGAAAAAATGCTTACACTTAAATATAAAAACTATATGTACGAAAATGAGGAATATATAGTATATATTCAAGAAGTAAAAGACTTAGGGGTATTTATAGAATTAGAAGCAAAAAATCAAAATAATAAGACAATTGATGGTTTAATTAAATTCATAAAAACTATGGATTTGCAAGCTGGAACAGAATTCAATATCAGAAAAGCAGAATTATTGTATAATAAATTGAACCAAAATAGCTTGAAATGAGTAAATATTCGTTATATCTATTTACTTTGTTACCATAATATGTTATAATAATGACGACTTTATAAAAAATAAAGTAAACAGATATTAGGAGATATGTTATGTTGAATCAAATAAATATAAATTTATACAGAACTTTTGTAATAGTTGCAGAATCAAAAACTTTTGCAGAAGCTGCTGAAAAAATGGATACAACAGACAAAGCTATAAGTAATGATATTAATTCATTAGAAAGACAATTAGGAATACAGTTATTTTATAGAAAACATAAGGGTTCAAATAATGGACTAAAAATAACAGAAAAGGGAGAAGAAATATACCCAGAAGCTAAAAAGATAGTTTCATTATGTGATTTTATTCCAAATATTATTGAGTGTGGTAACAGTTTAGAAAATGGTAAGTTATCTATAGGATGTCCATCACATATAACTGAATTTTTTTTAATGCCTAAACTTATTAAACTAACACAAGACTTTCCTAATATTGAAATAAAGTTAGATACAGAATCTGATAGCAGAAAGATGATAGAAGAATTAAAAAATAATGAAATGGAATTTATTATTTTAGATACAATTCCAGATGAATATAAAGACGAAATCGAAATTGATGAAATAGAGAAAATAGAAAATATATTTGTATCAAACAGACCAATAGATATTAAAAAAGTCGATGATATGAAAAATTATAAATATGTTTTGAGTTATGACGATAGAGTTTCAACAAACAGGTTATTAAGCACATTAAAAGAATTAAAAACAGACATGAAAGTAACTTTAAAATGTCCAACAACAGAACAAAGAATAAGTGCAGCAAAGGGTGGGGTAGGTATAGCCTATGTAATGAAAAATGCTGCTAAACAAGCAATAGAGAATGGCGAATTATATGAGGTTAAAATGCCTATAAAGTTACCATCAAATAGCATTAATATAGTATATTTAAAAAATAGATTAACAAAAGTAGACAAAGCATTTATAAAAGATTATTTAAAAAAGAAAAATTAATTATATTTTTTAGAATATCCATAGGGGGTATTCTTTTTTTACCCCTAAAAATGAAGGGGATTACTCCCAAAAGTTTCAATTTACATGGTCCATAACCTATTATATAATTTAAACACTATATTATATAAAATGAGGTGAAGACTATGTATTTTAAAATGGATCAGAAATTTAAAGATTATTTTAAAACAAACCTAAGACAAATATTCTTTTATATAATTGATGATTGTAATTTGAGATGTGAACAATGTTTGTATAAAACTGAAATAGCATTTCAAATAGAGAAAAAAGAAGTAGATTTTGATGATGCAATTAAACTATTAAGTGATTTTAGAGAAATGGGTGCTGTTAAGTTAACTTTAATGGGTGGAGAACCAACATTATATGGAATTAAACAACAAAACAGACCATTGTTGGAACTAATAAAAAAGGCAAAAGAACTAGGATACGAGTATGTTCGTATTGATACAAATGGACAATTCAATAGTAGTTTATTAGAGCAACCTGAATTTAAAATGTTAGACGAAATAACTTTTAGTATAGATGGACCCAACAAAGAAATTAATGATCCAATCAGAGGTTATGGATCATTTGACAAGTGTGTTAAAAATATTAAAAGAGCAAAAGAGCTTGGATATAATATTGATATAACTGCTTGCATTAGCAAATTCTTAATAGAAAGAGATGAAGATGGTAATCTATATCTTGATAGAATGATAAAATTTGCAGAGGATTTAGGAATAGAAAGAATAAATTTTCATAACTTATTTAAAACAGGAGTTCCAAGAGATTGCTTTAGTGGAAATCTTGACATAAGTATAAAAGACTGGTTTAGGGTATGGAATGAAATTGAAGATAAAGTAGATAATAAAGAATATAAAATACCAGTTAGAATACCACAATCATTTACTACGAAAGAAAAATTTGATGAAAACCCAGCATATTATGGTTATTGCTCTTGTAAAACTGGTTCAAGAATATTAATACACCCAAACGGAATGTTAAGAGTATGTTCTTTAATGATTGGTACACCATACGCCATTGCCAGGTACTATGATGGAAAAATTGTATGGGATGATTCACCAACGAATGAATTAAGAGCTCATAAAATGGACGAAAACACTCCTTGCACAAACCAAAGTAAAAATAATAAGTATGGAGAATTTGTACCAGTATGTGTTTCATTCAAACCTAAACAACAGGAGATGATATGGAAAGAATTAAATTGGGAAAATAAAAGAATAGAAGATAAAATAAGAGTTATTGTTGCAGATGATAACGAAGAAACAAGAAATCAAGTAACAGGAATATTAGATAAAATTAATGGTGTTGATGTTGTAGCAACAGCTGATACACCAGAAGATACATATAATAAAATTATAAAATATGTTCCAGAAATGGTCTTTGCTAAATATGATTTTAAAGGAACAAATATGAACGGACTTGATATTATTAAAAAATCAAAGGAAACTTTAAATGAAAATGTACCAGCATTTAATTTTATTGCGAAAGAAATACCAAAAGAAGATTTCTTAGAAGCAAGAAGAATGATTGGGGATAAGATGAATACCATTATTAGAGAACAAACACAAGTTAGATATGATGGCATTATTAATGATTATAAAGATTACAAAAAAATGAATGTATAAAAAAAGGGCGGATTATTCTAAAATTTAGAACAATCTGCCTTTTTTCTTTGTGCGTATTAAATACAAGACTACTACCTCAAGGAAATCCTTTAATGAAAGTCTATAACCATGATTATGCAAAGCATCAAATAGTTCTTTTGGACAATTATAATCACTAGCATTTTTAAATGGTCTAATACAAGCATACATAGAATCTCTAACTTGTGAATATGTAGTATTAAATTCGTATGAAAGATAATTCAATATATTTTTAAGGTATTCTAATTCTTCAGGTCTATAATAACAATATGTAATAGCCTTTCTTATGTATCTATAACCCCCAGAAAGACAATTAAAGTTTAAAGATTGTAATAATTCATCAACCTCGCCAACCTCTAAATCTGGAGTATTAAAGTCTACTGCCATTTCTTTGACTACATTACTCAACTGTTTTTCTACAAAAGGTTTATAGACAACTTGACTAACTTTTTCATATCTATTCATTTTAATATTATAATCTAGTGGTAATGTCAAAACAGTATTACATTTTTTTCGTTCTAAGGGATTAGAAGATAATCGCCCTACAACTTCTTCAATAGACATATCTGGTAAACTATTATCCAAAATTAGTATATCTGGATTTATTTTAAGATACTTAGTTATTGTATCTTTACCAGTATTAACATTTTCCACTCTATAATTTTTATCATTTGCAAGTTTTTGGTAAAGAATATCAAGTTCAGTTGTATTCTTACTACCGATAAGTACATTAACCATAATTAGCCTCACAAATGTTTTTACTATTTTTGCCAACATTATAGCATACAATTTATGTAAATTCAATAGAAAACTGTAAGTTTTTGTCAATAATTTTTCCTTTGAAATGCACTCTACAACTTAATTGTGTCGTTTTGTGTCGAATAATGTCGAAAAGACAAACTGAGCCATACAATATAACATATTCAAAACAATATAAGAAATAAAATTAGATGATAATTTCATCTTTTTTTGTCCACATTTTCCTTTTTTTATACACATTTTTATTGATTTGAGAAAAACCATATTAATATACCCTCAGGAACTTTATATCAAAGTTTTAAGAGGAGCTACAAAAGTAATAAGAGAACAAAAGGTAAAAAAATAAATATACTTTTAAAATTTTGATATAAAGGTGGTGAAAATATGTAAGAGGGATTAAATTTATAATAGTTTGTTAAAATTTATTATTGCTCCTTTTTGAACTGATGATATAAATCATAAGTTCTTAGAAGAGGGAGTATTTTGTATATATTGAGCAATAAAGAAAAAGCAGCATTAATAACAATAGCAAGAAGAGCAAGATATGATTACTTAAGAAAAAATGACTATACATATTTAGAAGATGATATAGATATGATAGATGAAGAACTTTTAATAGCAGAAGAAAATATTGAAAAAACAGTAGCAGAAAAAATTGATGGGGATATTTGTGCCTCTGACTTTGAAAAAATATTTGATGATCCATATTTAATAAAAATTTCAAAAGCATTAACTAAAAAGGAAAGGTTAGTGCTTTTTTCTTATTATATGGAAAAAGATGAAAATGGAGAAATTACTGAAAAAACTGACAAAGTAGTTGCAAAGGAATTAAATATGAAACCAGACACAGCAAGAAAAACAAGAAAGAGGGCATTAGAAAAATTGAAAAAGGAATATTTAAAATTGAAAGGAAATGATAAAAATGATTTTTAAAAATTTTAATATGACAGATGATGAAGTAATGGAAATTATATATACATACGATAATTTATTAAATAAATATAGCAAAATCAATGTAAGAATAGATGAAGATTTAAAACAAGAAATTACCGTAGAAATATATAAAACACTAACTAAAAATAGAGAAAGACAAAAAAATTTAAAAAAATTTTCATAATTTGTCCGATTTTAGATAAAAACTCAAGACCTTAATTAGTGAAAGGAGTTGAAAAAATGTATCAAAAATTAGTCAAGAATTTAAGAAAGAAAAAAATACAAATGATACAAAGAAAAAGAATTAATAACTTTAAAAAGCGAATAATAAAAGCTCAAAAGCACAAAGAAAAAATGAGAAAAAACAGCTCATTAGTTTCATCGACTTAAAAAAGTGTTAGCAAAAAGTTAAGTAAATGAAGGAGAGATACTAATGAAAAATAATAAAGAAACAATAATAAATAAATATTTTATAGAAAAATTAAAACCTGTAGAAATAGCAAAAGAACTTAATATTTCAAAGAGTGCAGTTACACAGGTATTACAGAAAGACAAAAGATATAAAAAAGAGAAAGTAAATAGAAAGACTAAAAATAAAAAAAATCATAATGAAAAGACAAAAAAGTATATGAAATACAAAAGAGAAGTAATAAAAAGAAAAAAAGATAAAGACAACATTGATTTAAGGAATATGCACAATCAAGCAACAGCAGAACTTTCAAAAAAGAAGAGATTGTCTAATATGGCATATAGGAATTGGAATAAAAGTGCATTTACTTATAATAAAAAAAGAAACGGTTATGAATTTAGAAAAGAATTGGGAAGAAGTTATGATGTTCCGAAATTTATAAAAGTGGAGGTGTAAAGTGGGAAGTTTATACAATTATAAACAAGTAGAAGCATTTGCATTAATTGGATTGCA
>CALXHG010000035.1 GCA_944388045.1 uncultured Clostridia bacterium
TGATAACCTTAATAATATTTGAATTTATGCAGTATTTTTCTCTGTATATTTGGAGAGTTATTTTTAACTCTCCAAAAATTAAAAGGGAAAATTTTGGAGAGTTAAGTGTAAGCAGTTGTGAAAAAGGCTGAGAAAGGCTAACAAAGGCTAACAGAGTAAAATAGCATATTACAGCCTTTTACAGACACTCTCAAATACGGTTAAAAAACACTAAAATTCAGATAAAACAAAAGACCTGAAACCTAGTTGTTTCAAGTCTTTCAAGAATATTTTTCTTTTGGTCGAGGCGACAGGGTTCGAACCTGCGACCTCATGGTCCCAAACCACGCGCGCTACCAACTGCGCTACGCCTCGAAATAAATTGTATAACTAAACACTAATATATATTAGCACAAAACAAAAATAAAATCAAGAGTTTTTCTAAAAAAATTAAAAATTTCTGTGTAAGTGTGTCAATGATGTGAAACAAATTTTCTATTAACCTGCAACACTAAAATGTAAAAAAATAAATTATGACCACATCAAAAAAGCAGTCACAATTTATTTTAAACAAAACTAATTTCTACGTTTTCCAAACAATGATAAAATTCTAAGGAAAATGTTAATAAAATCTAAATATAATTGCATTGCACCATAAACGTAAAGTTTTTCATCATCACAAAAACCAGATTCTTGCATTAACTTTATTTTATTAATATCATAAATTGTAAGTCCAAAGAAAATTAATAAAATAGCCCAATCTAAAACAATATCCAAAAGTGAACTACCAACAAATATGTTAATAACAGTTAAAACAAGTCCAACAAGAAGAGCTACAGTTAAAATAGAACCCCATTTTGAAATATCTTTTTTTGTTGTATAACCAATTAATGATAAAATTCCAAATAGACCAGCAGTTCCAGCAAAAGCATAAACAATAGAAGTTAATTCAAAAACCGGAAAAATAACTGATAATGTAAAACCATTCAAAAATGCATATGCAAAAAATAGTATAGTAACCATTGTAGGAGAAAGTTTTCTAAATAATAAAGAAAAAACTAAAACAACTACAAGTTCAGCTATAACTAAAGGAAAGAAAAATCCATTCATAATAACTGAAACAAATAATCCTGAACTGTATACATAATATGCTGTACCAGCACTAGCAAGTAATCCTAAAAACATTCTAAAAAAAGTATTAGTAAGTATAGAATTAGTTTCAACTGAATGTATTGCATCACCATTTTCATAAGATTCCATAAAAATCACCTCCATTTCTTATCTAAAAATATTATAAATTAATTATATAAAACTATACCTATTAATGCATAAAGTAGTGATGAAAAGAAAAAAGGAAAAAAGAGAACCGGCACCAAATTACCCATATAAGTTCCCATCTATCAAAAGTTGAGCACGTTTTCTCGTTTTTTCATCAGAATTCAAAGAATCTTGTATAAATTCAGGATGATCAATTAAAAACTGTTTCATTGTTCCATCTGGATCCGCAAAAAAGTTATTAAGCATAGAAAGTTGAGCTTCATTAATAATATTTAAATCAAAAGCTTTTTTAAATAAGTTAGTATCAACTTGAACTAATGAAAAAGCTTTAACACCTTCAGCTTCTAATTTTTCTTTTCCTCCTTGCATTCTATCAACAACAACGCAAGATGAGCATATTTTAGAACCCAAATTTTTAATTGCTGGAATCCATGCGCGAATATAACTTGAAGCAACAGTAATTAAATCAGCTATATGTAAAACTTTTTTATCTTGTAAAGAAGTAATTATTTTAGAATTTGTAAAATTACTATCACTTTCAACAACTGATAAATCTTTATAAATACTTAAATGAGGCTTATTTAAAAGATGTGCAATTATGTTAGAGAAAAACCAATCTCTTCTTTCGCCACCAGAAATATAGTCAATTTCTGAAATATTTATATTTTTTTCAATAAATTCTTTCATAGTATCAATAACATCTTTATAAATAATATTAGTTTGATATTGTTTTAATACTTTTTTAAATACTTTATTTGGTAAAGATAGCTTATCTGATAAACATTCATCAATGAAAGATAATAATTCAGTAGCATCTTTTTCACTTCCATATACAAAATGAGTATTAATAAAATATGGACCTATTTTGCCAGAAGTGTACCAAAATGGCTTATTTTCAGCACAAAATCTAATTGCTTTTGTTTCAAATAAATATGAAACTAAGTTAGACATAAAAATCCCCTCCAAACATAAAAATATATTTACAAACATTTTATGTGTAAAATGACAAAAAGTCAATAATTAATATCTATTTTTTATAAGCTATTTATAGCTTATAAAAAAATAAAAATCAGTGTAAATTTAATGTAGGCAAAATAAAAAATGCATACATTTACTTGACATATAATAATTAAAAAAGATTTATATAAAAAAGTTGAAAAAGATACTATAACATGATAAAATAACTTAGGAAAGGAATGAAAGATATGAAAACATTATTAAAAAACGGAACATTAATTGATTACAAAACAAATACATTTGGAAAATTCGATATACTAATAGAAGAAGACAAAATAGTAAAAATAGAGAAAAACATTGAAGAAAAAGCAGACAAAATAATTGACTGTACAAATTTATATATTATGCCCGGAATGATTGATATTCATTGCCATTTAAGAGAGCCTGGCTTTGAATATAAAGAAACTATTGAAACGGGTGCAAATAGTGCTGTTTGCGGAGGATTTACAACAATTTGCCCTATGCCAAATACAAAACCAACCCCAGACAGTGCTATTATTTTGCAAAAAATCATAGAAGAAGGAAAAAGAGTAGGGCTATGCAACATATTGCCATATGCATCAGTAACCAAAGGAGAAAAAGGAGAAGAATTAGTAAATTTTGAAGAATTGAAAAAAGCAGGAGCAATAGCATTTTCAGATGACGGAATGCCTGTTGTAAATAGCAGAACAATGAGACAAGCAATAATTGAAGCTGATAGATTAGGAACATTTGTATCATCACATTGTGAAGAAAAAACAGTATCACAAGGAGCAATAAATGCAGGAAAAGTTGCAGAAGAACTTGGAGTAGAAGGAGTATTACCAGAAGCGGAAGAAATAATGGCAGCAAGAGAAATTGTAATATCTGAAACAAATAATGTAAGAGCACATATATGTCATATTAGTACAAAAACTTCAAAAAATATGATTAGAGATGCCAAAAAAAGAGGAGTAAAAATAACATGTGAAACTTGCCCACATTATTTTACATTTACAGTAGATGAAGTAAAAAAATCTGGAACAAATGCAAAAATGAATCCACCATTAAGAGAAGAAAAAGATAGACTTGCAATAATAGAAGGTTTAAAGGAAGGAACAATAGACTGCATAATAACAGACCATGCACCACATTCAGAAGAAGAAAAAGCACAAGATTTATCAAAAGCACCAAATGGTATAATAGGATTTGAAACAGCTTTACCAGCAGAAATAATGAACTTAGTAGATACAGGAGATATATCATATTTAGATTTAGTAAAACTTACATCATACAATCCTGCAAAATTAATAAAAATAGACAGAGGAACAATAGAAGTTGGAAAAGTAGCTGATATAACAATATTCGACCCAAATGAACAATATGTATATACAAAAGAAATGATTGTATCAAAATCAAAAAACAGTCCTTTTATAGGAAAAAAACTAAAAGGAAAAGTAAAATACACAATTGTATCAGGAAAGATTGTATATAAATCATAAATTCGCGAGATAGAAAGGAAAGAAAACATGGAAAAAAATTTATTTATTGAATATCCAAAATGTTCAACTTGTCAAAAAGCAAAAAAGTGGCTAGATGAAAATAAAGTAAAATATGAA
Organism: uncultured Clostridia bacterium; assembly: GCA_944388045.1. Lineage (GTDB taxonomy): Bacteria > Bacillota > Clostridia > TANB77 > CAG-508 > CAG-269. The sequence goes on from CALXHG010000035.1 coordinate 3,852, forward strand.
GACAGACATATAGTAGAGCAAACACCAACAAAAGATGAATTAAAAGAATGGATAAAAATGAGTAATATAGAAATAAAAAAATTTTTTAATACAAGTGGAATGAAATATAAGGAATTAAATTTAAGAGAAAAATTGCCACAAATGTCAGAAGAAGAAAAGCTAGAATTACTTTCATCAAATGGAATGTTAATAAAAAGACCAATTTTTGTTTCTGGCAAAACAATACTATTAGGCTTTAAACAAAAAGAATGGGAAGATAATCTTTTAAAATAAGAAAGGATTGAATAAATTGAAAAATATAATAGACCAATTAATAGAAAAAATAAAAATAATGAAAAATCCAACAGTAATAGGATTAGACCCAAGATATGAAAAGCTTCCAAAATGTGTTAAAGATAAATATCCAAAAACATTAGAAGGAGTTGGACAAGCAATAATAGAATATAACAAAGCACTAATTGATGCAATATATGATATTATACCTGCAATAAAACCACAAATAGCTTTTTACGAAATGTATGGAATACCAGGAATACAAGCATTTAAAGAAACTTGTGAATATGCAAAACAAAAAGGAATGTTTGTAATTGCAGACATAAAAAGAGGAGACATAGGTTCTACTGCACAAGGATATTCAAATGCATATTTAGGAAAAACAAAAATAGGAGAAAGCGAGCAATCATTGTATGATATTGATTTTGTAACAGTAAATCCATATATGGGTACAGATTGTGTTAAACCATTTATAGAAGATTGTAAAAAATACAATAAAGGATTATTTATATTAGTAAAAACATCAAATCCATCATCAGGTGAATTACAAGATGTAAAACTAGAAAATGGAGAAGAAGTATACACAAGAGTTGCAAAATATGTGGAAAAATGGGGAGAAGACTTAAGAGGAGAATACAATTATAGTAGTATTTCAGCAGTAGTAGGTGCAACATATCCAGAACAATTAAAACAATTAAGACAAATTGCACCACATACATATTTTTTAATACCAGGGTATGGAGCTCAAGGAGGAAAAGCAGAAGATATTGCACTAGGATTTGACGAAAATGGATTAGGCGGAATTGTTAATGCATCTAGAAGTTTAATGTGTGCATATAAGTCTGATATGTGGAAAAACAAATTTGAAGAAAAAGATTATGCAAAAGCCACAAGAGCAGAAGCATTAAGAATGAAAGAAGAGCTAGGCTCAAAAATTAAAATAAAATAGGAGGAATTTATATGCCTGTAAACATTAAAGCAGAATTAATACAAAAACAAGAAATAGGACCAGAAATGTTAAAATATAGTGTTAAAGCAAAAGAAATAACAGATACAGCAAAAACAGGACAATTTATAGAAATTAGAGTAAATGATGATATTGAACCATTTTTAAGAAGACCAATTAGTATTTATAATATTGATAAAGAAAATGGAATATTAGAATTTATATTTCAAATTAAAGGTAAAGGAACAGAAATATTATCCAAAAAAAGAGAAGGAGACAAAATAGATATATTAGGTCCTTTAGGATTTGGTCCATTTAAATATTCAAATTATCAAAAATTAGGAATAATAGGTGGAGGAATAGGAGTATTCCCATTATATGAACTAGCTAAAAGTGCTAAATCTGAAAATAAAAATGTAAATATATATCTTGGATTTAGAAACAAAGATTTAGTAGTATTAGAAGATGAATTTAAAGGAGTATCAGACAAACTAAAAATTACAACAGATGATGGAAGCTATGCTGAAAAAGGTTTTGCAATAGATTTCTTAAAAAAGGATATTGAAGATGGTAAAATTGATAGCATATTTGCATGTGGACCATTACCAATGTTAAGAGCGGTAAAACAACTAGCAGAAGAAAAAGAAATACCATGTCAAATTTCATTAGAAGAAAGGATGGCATGTGGATTAGGAGTATGCCTTGGATGTGCAGTAAAAACATCAAAAAGTACAGCCGAAAATCCAGAATATTGGCATGTTTGCAAAGCAGGACCTGTATTTCAAGCTAAAGATGTAGATATTTAATAAAAATGAAAGGAAGATATAAATGAATACAAAAATAAATTTTGCAGGAATTGAAATGAAAAATCCAGTAACAGTAGCTTCTGGAACATTTGGATATGGTAGAGAATTTAGCAATTTTTTTGATTTAAGTAAATTAGGTGGAATAATAACAAAAGGAACATCATTAAAGCCAAAAAGTGGAAACAAACCACCAAGAGTATGTGAAACAGCAAGTGGAATGCTAAATAGTATAGGACTTCAAAATCCAGGAGTAGAATATTTTGCAGAAAATGATTTACCATTTTTAAGAAAATTTGATACAGCAATAATAGTAAATGTATGTGGAAGTACTATTGACGAATATGTTGAATTGTGCAAAATATTAAACACACTTGATATTGATGGAGTTGAGTTAAACTTATCTTGCCCAAATGTAAAAGCTGGTTGCATGGCATTTGGTAATACTTATGAAGGAGTAAAAGAAGTAACAAGTAAAGTAAGAAAAGTGATAGAAAAACCACTTATAGTAAAATTAACACCAAATGTAACAAATATTACAGAAATAGCAAAAGCAGTAGAAGATGCAGGAGCTGATGGAGTATCATTAATAAACACATTACTTGGAATGAAAATTGATATAAATAAAAGAAAACCTGTATTAGCAAATAACACAGGAGGACTATCTGGTCCAGCTATAAAACCAGTTGCAGTACGAATGGTATACCAAGTTGCACAAGCAGTAAAAATTCCTATATTAGGTATGGGAGGAATTGTAAATGGAGAAGATGCAATTGAATTTATGCTTGCAGGTGCAAGTGCAATTTCTATTGGTGCAGGTAATTTTATTTCTCCTACAACTAGTATTGATACTATTGCCCAAATTGAAGATTATATGAGAAAAAATAATATTGAGGATATTCATGAGATTATTGGAAAAGTAGAGATGAACTAAATAATTTTAGAAGTAAAAATAATATTATTATGAAAATAACCAATAAAGGAGAAATTTATGGAAGATAATTTGAATCCAGAAAATCAAGAAAACAAGATGGATAACTTTAGTGAAATCGAAAAAAAGTTATTAGAATTAAGTAATAGCATAGAAAATAAACAAGAAATAAATTTTGAATGGAAGCAAAAAGATGGATTAAGATATGTATCTGATGAAAGTTTAGAATTAGCATATGAAATGCTAATTAATTCAAAGATAACAATATCTCTTAAAGAAGAAAAAATACAAATAAATAATAACTTAATTAATTTATGTAATAAAAAGTATACAACAAAAGAATTATTGGAAAAAATTAAAAATGATAAAGCATCATTGATAGAAAATAATAATGCAATGTTTACTATAAATAGAGATTTAACCATAAATAGAATTTGTATTGATTGTAAATTTCAAAAATGTCCTAAACATATTGCAGGTTATATTTTATATTTAATAGATAAAAATCAATTAAAAGAAATGTTAGAGGATAGAAAAAATTTTAGAGCAATGAGTAGTGGATTGAATGATAATGATACCTTTTCTTTTGAATGGAAATTTGGAAATATTTTAAGAATAATTCCAGATGACATGTATGATTTCTGTAATGCAATGGTAGAAAAAGGTTTAGTATATGTTGACAGATATTTGCTTAATGATGAATTAGTATATGTTAGAACTCCTTTTTCTTGTGAAGACATTAAATTAATATATGGAAATTCAGATAAAATAAAAAATATTGAAATGGATAAAAATAAGTGGATAATCCTAAAAAGAAATTATTTTAATAATATAGAATTATGTAATACATATAATTGTGGATTACCTGGTTGTGCTGATGCTATTTTTGGAATATTATATTATCTAAAAGAACTAAAAAGATATGATTTTGTTGAACAAGAAAGAAAATATTATCATGAACATAAAGAAGAGTCAGAAAAACAATTGAAAGACATGATAGATAACCAAAATAAAGAGATTAGAAAAAAAATTGATAAATCTTTAGAAAATATAAAAAAATTTAATTCAAAAATAGATAAATTTGATGACTTTGTAGATGCATTGGAAAATCCTAATCAAAAAAGCTTACATTGTACTATAGAAGGAGATGACTATGTTGAAAAAGATAAGCTAATACAAAATATATGTGAATTTTTGGTTAATTCTAAAAAAATATTAGATAATAATTATGAAAGAATTACTTTATATAATTTAGCTGCTAACAATGCTTATGAATATAGTTTTATACCAACACGATCTGCACATAGAAATAAAGATGTTTCTTCAGAAGATGTAGATAGGTTTGGAATAAAATATGGTGCACAATATGGAATAAATTATACTGTGTTAAGAGAAAAGAAATTATATATTATTGAAAATATTAGAGAATTTGTTAAAGAATTTCGAGGACTTGATAAAAATAGTATAATAAAACAAAAACAAATGTATCATGTTCTAGATTTATTAGTAGAAACAGCAAGTTCAAATTACATAATACTGGATGGAACAAGTGAAGAAATAGATTACCTTATGCAACTTGATCCAAAATTACAATATATATATCAAAATTATAGGTTTAAATTTCATGAATTTGATTTAGAGGAAACATTTGAATTATATTTAAGAAGTTTAGAAAATGATATTTTTAATAAAATAAAAAATAATGAAAGTGAATATAAAAAACAATTCTTTGAATATATAAGCATAAATAAAAACTTTATTCCATTTTCAAATAGGCAACTTGCATCATATCTTGCTATGTATAGTAATTCCAAAAATGATGCAGTTTTTCCAGAAAATATATATAAAAAGGAAACTGTGGATGAGGCTTTACAAAATATTGTAGGATTAGAAACAGTAAAGGAAAAAGTTAAAGAATTCGAAAAATTTATGCTATTTAAGGTAAAAGCAGAATCTGAAGGACTTAAATTAGAAAATACAAATATGCATATGATATTTACAGGAAATCCAGGAACAGGGAAGACAACAATAGCAAGAATAATGGCAAAAATGCTTTTTGATATGGGGATTATAAAAGAAAATAAATTAATAGAAGTAGAGAGAAAAGATTTAGTAGCAGGATATATTGGTCATACAGCGCAAAAAACAGCAGAAGTTATTGATAAAGCAATGGGAGGAGTATTATTTATAGATGAGGCATATTCTTTAGCATATGGTTCAAGAAATGATTTTGGACAAGAAGCGATAGCAACATTAATAAAAGCAATGGAAGATCATAAAGGAGAATTCATTGTGATATTTGCAGGTTATAAAGATGAGATGTATGATTTTATGAATATGAATCCTGGAATAACATCAAGGATAGGTTATAAATTTGATTTTCCGGATTATACAAAGGAAGAATTATTAGAAATACTAAATAAAAAGATGAAAAAAATAGGATTTGAAATTAAAGATGAATGTAATATAAAAATAATTAAAATATTAGAATATTTTTCAAGAAGAAAATCATTTGGAAATGGAAGATTTATAGACAAGTTAATACAAGAAATAACTATAAAACATGCTACAAATGGAAGTACTATTAACTTAATAGAAGAAAATGATATACCAGAGATAAGAGATTTAAATAATTCTTCAGACAATGAAGAAACAACAGAAGAATTGCTTTCAAATATTATAGGACTAAGTGAATTAAAAGAAAAAATAAAGAAGTTTGAGCAATATGTAAAATTTATAAAGGAAGCAGAAAAGAAAAATATAAAAGTGCCAAGTCAAAATATGCATATGATATTTACAGGAAATCCAGGAACAGGGAAGACAACAATAGCAAGAATAATGGCAAAAATACTATATAATGCAGGAGTTTTACAAGAAAATAAATTAATAGAAGTAGAGAGAAAAGATTTAGTAGCAGGATATATTGGTCAAACAGCGCCAAAAACAGCAGAAGTTATTGATAAAGCAATGGGAGGAGTATTATTTATAGATGAGGCATATTCTTTAGCATATAGAAATGAAGCATATAATGATTTTGGAGAAGAAGTGATAGCGACATTAATAAAAGCAATGGAAGATCATAAAGGAGAATTCATTGTGATATTTGCAGGTTATAAAGATGAAATGTATGATTTTATCAATATGAATCCTGGAATAACATCAAGGATAGGTTATAAATTTGATTTTCCGGATTATACAAAGGAAGAATTATTAGA
>CALXHG010000036.1 GCA_944388045.1 uncultured Clostridia bacterium
TTATTTTTTAATATACTAAAAAAAGCTGAAGCAGAAAACTTTTTAAAGTTTTCCGCCCCAACTATTGACATTCAACCAGAAAAAAAAGAGAACCGGCACCATTTTACCCATTCTCTAAATATTCTACATATTCTTCTAAACACATATTTAATTCATTCATCTTTTTTGCATGTTCTTCACCGACATATCTCCAATGCCATGATTCATATGCAATTGTTGTTATATCTTCTTTATCTTTTGGATATCTTAAAATAAATCCATAATTTTCTGCATTTTCTTGTAGCCATTTAAATTCTTTTGTATCTTCAAAGCTATTATCTACATAATTAAAATCTACTGCTAGTCCTAAATTATGATCACTACAACCTGGCCTATTAATGTATTCATCTGTTAATTTAATTGCTTCTTCTTCACTTTTTCCCTGTTTTAAATATTTTTGAATACTATTATCATATAGTTCTTTTTGTCTTTTTACACTTCTATAAGATGATTGTACCCAAATATTTGTGTTTCCGTCTTCTCTCATATCATTTAACATATCTTTTAAATATTTTATTGCTCTTGCATCAAATTGTCTAGTTGAATCAATATCTGCTAATTCAACTTCAAAATCTTCTGGTAATTGATGATTATAATTTGCAAGTCTAATTCTCCAATCAGATGTTGAAGCTGTATTACCAGTATTTTGTCCTGAATTTGTATCACTAGTATTTTCCGTATCTTTTCCTGAAGTACTTTCAGTATTTTGATTTATTGTATTTCCTGTGCCATGGTTTCCTTCTATGTTGGTACCTTGGGTTTGATTTGTTGAAGATGTAATATTTTCTGTAATTTCTAAATTCTGACCTAAATTATTTGAACTTACTTCTTCCACTTTTTGTCCTTCATTTTTATTGTTTTTTATTATAATGGAAATTATAATAATAAAAGGAATTACAATTACAAAAAATACTTTCTTTTTATTTATTTTTCTAGTTTTATATTTATATCTATTATTTGAATGTTTTGCACGATGTCTGGTGTTCTTCTTATTTCTAGTTGTTTTAGTTCTATTGTATCTATCATTATAATTAGAATTTTGATTATATCTATATTGTCTATTACTTCCATATTCCATTTCAGCAGTATAATATTCACTATTTCTATAGTTATCACTTTTAATGTACCCATTGTTTGCTCTACTGCTTTTATTGTTCTTATGTTTTCTATTTGATGAAACCTTACGTTTTTTTACATTACTTTTTCTAATATAATTGTATTCTTCCATTTCAACTCCTAATTTAAATTAAATTGAGACATAATTTTACTTATTATTGTATTCTCATCAAGTCCATATATTTCTTCAAGTTCTTCAACTTTTCCATGTTTAATAAATTCATCAGGATATGCAAAACATTCTATTTTAATTCCCTCCAATTTATTATCAGAAATTAATTCTTTTACTGTTGTCCCTAATCCATTTATAATTGTTCCATCTTCAATTGTAACTACATTCTTCGTCTTTTGAATACATTTAATAATAGTTTGATTATCAAAAGGTTTTAAAAATCTTGCATTTATAACTTCAACATCAATTTTATCTTGTATTTCTTCAGCTATATTCATGGCTCTTGATACCATTTTTCCTATTGCAATTATAGAAAGTTGTGGTTTATTTTTTGTTTTTTCCATTTGTTCATTTTTCGTTTGATTTTCTATAATTTGATTCTTAAATTTAAGATTTTCATCTATTCTTCTTAAAATTTCTGCTTTTCCAAGTTTAATCTTGTCATGTTTTTCAAATTTTGTCTTTTTATCTTCTCCACCTCTTGGATATCTTATAATAATCGGTTTGTTTAGTTTTACTGCATATTCTAGCATATCTTCTAATTCTTTAAAATCTTTTGGTGCCATAATAACCAAATTGGGAACTAATCTAAAAAATGCCATATCTAAAGTTCCTTGGTGTGTTTCTCCATCTGCTCCTACTACTCCAGCTCTATCTACACACATTATTACATGTAAATTTTGCATTGCTACATCATGTATTACTTGGTCATATGCCCTTTGATAAAATGATGAATATATAGGTACTACAGGAATCATTCCTTCTTTAGCCATTCCAGCAGCCATTGTTATTGCATGTTGTTCTGCTATTCCTATGTCAAAAAATCTTTTTGGAAATTCTTTTTGGAATGTTCTCAATCCTGTTCCATCTTTCATTGATGCTGTTATAGCTACAATTTTTTCATTATTTTTTGCAAGTTCAACTAATTTTTTGCCAAATATTTTAGAATAATCATCTTGTTTTTGTTTTTTTGGCTCTCCAGTTTCAATATTAAATGGAGATGTTGCATGAAATCTGTCTGGATTTTTTTCTGCAATAGTATATCCTTTACCTTTTTTAGTTAATACATGTATAATTTTAGGTCCTTCGATTTGATTACTTAATCTTAAAATACTTTCTAATTTTTCTATATTATGTCCATCAACAGGACCTAAATATGTAAAACCTATATCTTCAAAGAACATTCCATGTACAAGTAATTGCTTAAATGCTCTTTTAATTCTTTGAATAATTCTTACCATTTTTGTTCCAATAACTGGGATAGAATTTAATCTATTTTTTATTAACTTATTTGTTCTTGTATATAACTTTTTTGCTCTTAATTTATCTAAAAACTGATTCATACCACCAATATTTTTAGAAATACTCATTTCATTGTCATTTAGTATTACTGTTATATTTGTTTTACTAAACCCTGCGTCATTTAAAGCTTCTAATGCCATTCCTCCTGTTAAGGCTCCATCTCCTATTACAGCAATACATGCATTATTTTTTCCCTGCAAATCTCTTGCTCTAGCCATTCCTAATGCAGCTGAAACAGATGTACTACTATGACCTGTATTAAAACAATCTGTTTCAGATTCTTTTGTTTTAGGAAATCCAGCTATACCATTTAATTTTCTAATATTTTTTAATTCTTCTCTTCTTCCTGTAAGAATTTTATGCACATAAGTTTGATGTCCTACATCCCATACTATTTTGTCTTCTGGTACATTAAATACAGAATGTAGAGCAATTGTTAGTTCTACAACTCCTAAGTTTGATGATAAATGTCCTCCATTTTCAGAAACTATTTCTAATATATAATTTCTAATTTCTTGTGCTAATTCTTCTTTTTGCTTTAGTGTTAGATTTTTTAAATCATTTGGTGAATTTATTTGCTCTAACATATTTTTTCCTCTTATATAAAATTAATCTCCTAAGCATATTCCAATATCTCTTGCTGTTTTTACTAAATCATGATCCATATTTACTTTTCTAATATTGCTTTCTGCAGTATTTCCAGAAACTGCACCTATTGTTTTGTTATTTCCAACAACATCTTCTAATGATACATAATTTAGTCTGCCATCTTTTATTACAGTTAAAACTCCAAATTTTCCTTCTAATGCTAATTCCATAGCTTTAGCTCCATACTTTGTTGATAAAACTCTATCAAAAGCTGTTGGTGTTCCACCTCTTTGCATATATCCTAGTGTTGTATTTCTAGCTTCTAAACCTGTTAATTCTTCAAGTTGTTTTGCAACAATTTGCCCTATTCCTCCAAGTTTTGTGTTGTCAACACCTGCTCCATTATTTCTTGTATTAGCAACTGTAATTGTTCCTCCTTTTGGTAATGCTCCTTCGGCAACAACAACTATACTAAATCTTTTTCCTTTTGCTTTTCTACTGTTTATTTTTTCAACAGCTTTATTAATATCATAAGGTATTTCTGGTATTAAAGCTATATCTGCACCTCCAGCAATTGCTGACTCTAGTGCAATCCATCCTGCATATCTTCCCATTACTTCTAATACCATTATTCTATGATGTGTTTCCCCTGTTGTATGAAGTCTATCTATTGCTTCTGTTGCAACAGATACTGCTGTATTATATCCAAATGTAATTTCTGTACATGCAACATCATTATCTATTGTTTTTGGAACACCTATTACATTTATTCCTTTTAATGAAAAGTCTCTTGCTGATTTTTGTGTTCCATCTCCTCCTAGTGTAAACAAACAGTCAAATCCATCTTTTTTTATATTTTCTACACATACATCTGACAAATCTTTATATACAACTTCTCCGTTTTCTATAGTTTTGTAATTAAATACATTTGCATTTGTTGATGAACCTATAATTGAACCTCCTTTTGGAAGTATTCCTGATGCATGTTCATCATTTGCTGTACTTAATTTTTCATATTCATTTTTTAATAAACCATTATATCCATCAATAAATCCATAACATTCTACTCCGTTATTTTCAGCAGTTTTTACAATTGCTCTAATTACTGCATTAAATCCAGATACATCTCCACCATTTGCTAATATTGCTACTTTTTTTATCATTCGAAAATCCTCCTTATTTTTATTTTACTAATCTCTCTGTTTCTTTTGCTATCATTAGTTCTTCATTTGTTGGCACAACATATACCTTAATTTTTGAATCTTTAGAAGAAATTTCCTTTTCTTCTCCTCTTATATTATTAGCTTCTACATCAAGTTTTACTCCTAAAAATTCAAGTTTTTCACAAATTCCTTTTCTAATATTTATTTGATTTTCTCCAACTCCACCAGTAAATACTATATAATCAATTCCATTCATTGCAACTCCATATTTTGCAATATATGAAGCTATTTCATATTTGAATTTTTCCATTGCAATTTCTGCTCTTTCATTATCTCCATAAGATGCTGCTTCAATTTCTCTAAAATCTGGGGCTAATCCAGAAATACCTTGTACTCCAGATTTTTTGTTTAATATATTTTCAACTTCTTCTGCATTTAAGTTTTCTTTTTTCATTATAAATGTAACTACAGATGGATCTAAATCTCCTGAACGTGTAACCATTGGAATTCCAGCAAGTGGTGTTAGTCCCATACTTGTATCAACAGATTTGCCACCTTGTACTGCACATATACTTGACCCCTGTCCTAAATGGCATGTTACAATTTTTAATTCTTCTATATCTTTACCAACAATTTTTGCCAATCTTTGTGATACATACATGTGTGATGTTCCATGAAATCCATATTTTCTAATTCCATATTTTTTATAATATTCATATGGTATTGGATAAATATATCTTTCTTTTGGTATTGATTGATGAAATGCTGTATCAAATACCCCAACCATTGGCTTTCCTGGCATAACTTTTTTACATGCCTCTATTCCAATTATTCCTGCTGGGTTATGTAATGGAGCTAAATCTATACATTCTTTTAAAACATTCACAACTTCATCTGTAATAACTACAGATTTATTAATTTTTTCTCCTCCATGAACTAATCTATGACCAATTGCTGAAATTTCATCTAAATTATCTATAACTTTATATTCTGGATGAATTAATTGTTTTAATGTAAAATCTATTGCTTCTTCATGTGTTTTCGCAGGATGTTTTATTTCCATTTTCTTTCCATTTACTTTATGTGTTATAAATGCTTCATCTTCTCCAATTCTTTCATATTTTCCTGAAGCTAAAACTTCTTCATTTTCCATATTAATTAATTGATATTTTAGTGATGAACTACCACAATTTAATACTAATATTTTCATTTTCTATTCCTTTCAAACATTAATAATATTTTTTATATTTTATAATTAATTTTAATAACATAATATACATTTTTTCTAAAAATTTGTTTTTAAGACTGCTTCTGTTTCTCTAGCAATCATCAATTCCTCATTTGTTGGAATAACAAAAACTCTTACTCTAGATTGTTCTGATGATATTTCTGCTTCTTCACCTTTTATTAAATTTAATTTTCCAGAAATATCTACACCTAAAATGCTAAGTTGCTTACAAATCTCACTTCTAGAATATGGAGACTTTTCTCCAACTCCGGCTGTAAATACTAGAGCATCTATTCCACCCATTGCAACAGCACATTTTGCAATATAACCTGCAATTGAATAATGATAATTATCTAAAGCAAGTTTTGCATGTTTACCTCCTGCTAATGCTTCTGCCTCAATGTCTCTAAAGTCTACAGATACCATGGATACACCATAAACACCTGATTCTTTATTTAAAAGATTTTCTGTTTCTTCTGCATCAAGGCTTTCTTTTTTCATTAAAAATGTTACAACTGATGGATCTAGGTCTCCTGAGCGTGTGCCCATAGGAATTCCACCAAGAGGTGTTAATCCCATACTTGTTTCAACGGATTTTCCATCTTTTATTGCACATATGCTTGCACCTTGCCCTAAATGACATGTTACTATTTTTAATTCTTTTATATCTTTTCCAATTAATTCTGCAACTCTATATGCCACAAATTTGTGTGATGTTCCATGAAATCCATATTTTCTAATATGATATTTTTCATAATATTCATATGGAATTGGATAAATGTATTTTTCTTTTGAGATTGTTTGATGAAATGATGTGTCAAATACTGCAACCATTGGTTTATTAGGAAGTATTTTTCTGCATGCTTCTATTCCTAAAATTGAAGCAGGATTATGTAATGGTGCTAAACTTGCATTTTCCTTTATTCCTTGTATAACTTCATCTGTTATAAAAACTGCATCTTTAAATTTTTCTCCTCCATGTACAACTCTATGTCCAATTGCATCTAATTCATTTAAATCTTTAAAAACGCCATAATGATCACTTGTTAATCTTTTTATAACAAACTGAATTGCTTTTTCATGATTTTGAGCAGGATGTTCAAATTTATGTTTTTCTCCATGAACTTTGTGTGTTAAAAAAGCTCCTTGTTGTCCAATTCTTTCGTAATATCCTTTTACAAGCATTTCTCCTGTTTTTGTATCAATTACTTGATATTTTAATGATGAACTGCCAGAATTTAAAACTAAAATTTTCATATTTAAATTTATTCCTTCCTGAACAATATTTTTTTCTAATTAAAATACTGTTGTATCAAGTATTATTATAAGTAAATATTTTTATTGATTTATAAACTGTATAACAATACTATTTTAATTATATAAAAAAACTTGTTTATTGTATATTTTGAGCTTGTACAGCAGTTATTGCTATAACCCCTGCTACATCAAATTCGTTACAACCTCTCGATAAATCATTTACTGGTTTTGCTATTCCTTGGCATAAAGGTCCATATGCTTCTGCTTTAGCTAACCTTTGTGTTAATTTATATCCAATATTTCCAGCACCTAAATCTGGGAATATTAAAACATTTGCTTCTCCTTTTAATGGGCTTCCTTTTGCTTTAAATTCAGCTATTTCTGGAATAATTGCTGCATCTAATTGCAATTCTCCATCAACTAATAAACAAGGTGCTTTTTCTTTAACTAATCTTGTTGCTTCTATTACTTTTTCTGTAGATGCTGAATGTGCACTTCCATATGTAGAATATGATAACATTGCAACTTTTGGCTCTTTTCCTACTAATTGTTCAAAACTTTTGCTAGAAGATATTGCTATCTCAGAAAGTTCGTCACTATTAGGTTCTGCATTTAGTCCACTATCTGCAAAAATAAATGTGCCATTTGCACCATACTCACAATTTGGAACTACCATTACAAAAAATGCTGATACTAGTTTTGTTCCTGGTGCAGTTTTTAATATTTGCAATGCTGGTCTTAATGTATCTGCTGTTGAATGAGCTGCTCCTGAAACAAGTCCATCTGCTTCATCTAATTTTACCATCATCATTCCAAAATAGATTGGGTCTAAAATTATTTTTTGTGCTTGTTCTAATGTCATTCCTTTTGCTTTTCTTAATTCATATAATTTGCTTGCATATTCTTCAGTTTTTTCTGATTTTAAAGGATCTATTATTTTTATCTCTTCTAAATCCAAGTTATTATCTTTAATTTGTTTTAAAACTTCTTGCTCATTACCTATTAATATTAATTTTGCATATTGCTCCTTTTTTACAATTTCTGCTGCTTTTAATATTCTTATATCTGTTGCTTCTGGTAATATTATTGTTTTTATTTCTTTTTTTGCTCTATTTTTTATTTCATCAATAAAAGACATTTTTTACATTCCTTTCATAAATTTAAATATTTTTTGATTCTTCTTTTTGTTGCAAATACATCAAATTAATTAAATTTCAATTAAATAAAAATCGAAGATTTTTCTTATTTGTTCTTTTTATATTTCTTCATTTGTATATCTATGCTAAATTCAATCTTAAATATATCACATAAAATGCAAAAAAACAATATCTTTTATTACAATTTAACAAAGATGATTAAATTTTCCTGGTATGTATACGCTTGGGGTCGGTCCCTTTTTTGACTGGGGTAGTTGTCTGGGGTCGGTCCTTTTTTCATCTAGGGTCGGTCCCAAATCAAACCAATATATATAG
>CALXHG010000037.1 GCA_944388045.1 uncultured Clostridia bacterium
GTTTTGTAAATTCAATATCTTTAACTTGATTTAATAATAAGTATCGTATATCAGAACTGTCTAAATCATAATTTTTTGCATTTTCTATTACATGTTTTGTAAATTCAATATCTTTAACTTGTTCTAATAAGTCTAGTATATCAGAATTGTTTAAGTCATAATTTTTTGCATTTTCTATTACATGTTTTGTAAATTCAATATCTTTAACTTGTCTTAATAAGTATAGTATATCAAAACTATATAAATCATATTTTTCAGCATTTTCTATTATGTGTTTAGTAAATTCAGATTTATTTATAAATTGAACTAACTCTACCACATCTTCTCTATAAAAATGGTAATTTCCTTCTTCTAATATTTTCTCTATATAACTAGGATCATTAACAAATTCAAGTAGCCTAACTAAACTATTTTCACTCACTTTGCTATTATCTATCCACTTTTTTATATAATCAATATCATTTATGCTTATCAAAATACCTGAAGGATAATCATAAGCACCACTTAATTCATATTCGCTGATATTTTCTAATACTTTTTTCTTATATTCCACATCTTTTACATAACAAAGTACTTTTCCTCGTTCTGTATTATCAAGACCATATTCTCTATGATACTTATACTCCTCTTCATCCCAAACTTCTTTACTTTCAACAATTTCTTTCAATAAATCATCATCTAAAGTTTCTCCAAATATTAATGCAAACTTTCCTATAGTTTTTTTGTCTTTTGTTTTTATATATTCTGTTAATTGCTCACTATTTTCTTTTACCCAATCTTTTATTTTCTGTTCTCCACCATCATACAACCTTAAATTTTGCAAAAAAATAGGAAGATCATCATCTTGGTGATATTTTACTCCAATTTTATCTAAAAAACTTTTGATTTCATTGAGGTTGGGTTCATCATCATATTTAAATTTAATACCAAAAGAATATCTAATGTCCCCATCATCTGTTAAATAACCAGCATCTACAATTTTTTCTATCATTCCTATTAATATATCAATATCTTTTTCTTCCATTTGTACCTCTTTTAAATTATCTTTTTAATATTTTCTTTATAAAATCAATTATCTTTATGTACCATTTACCTTTTTCTACTTTTATAGGTAAATTTTCTTCTTGTATATCTTTTTTTCTATTTTCAAAATCAATTTTATATTTTTCTTGTAATATTGTTTCTTCTCTTCTAATTTCTTCTAAATCGATAGCTAATAACTTTTCTCTTTTTTCTTTGTCGCACAAATAATCTCTATAGATAAGGGAAAGTATTACTTTCGTTTCTTCTAATAATTGTCCTTTTATATCAATTGAATAATCTATATAAAATTTAAAATCTAAGTCTCTATTATCTTTTATTAAATTAACAAAACTTTTTGGTATTTTTTCTTGCATTTCTTTACTCATATGATTATATAATATCATACACTTCACAAAATGCTTGATTTATTGAAGTTTTCATTTGTTTTCTCCTTTTTGGTTAATGGTGACGTTGATTTTGACAACTGTATTAAATTTATAAATTTAATACAGCCACTTTATATTTTTCCAAAACCTTAGTTCCATTTTTTAATATTTCTTCATGTAAATGTCAATTCCATAATTTTCTTTTATATCTTTAAAATTATTCTCTTTCCAAAATTATTATATATGAATTATTATTCAAATTCAATGGAAATATAGAAAATTTTTGATATATGTTATATAATAATTACATATTTATACTTTATGGAGTGATTATATGTTAAAAGAAATTAAAATAGAATTAACTAATAAATGTGCCAGAAATTGCAAACATTGTTCTAGTAATGCTACTAGTAATATTGATAATATAAAAGAATTAGATTTTAATAGTGTTTATAAAATCATTAATGAAGCAAAAACAATAGGAGTTGAAACTATAGTTTTCACTGGAGGAGAACCTTTAATGTACGATAGACTTTCCGAACTTATTGAATTAACTTCAAATTTAGGTATGCAATCAACTATATATACTTTTGCATATAGAACAGCTGAAACTTTGAATAAATATAGAAATTTAATTAATTTAGGATTAAGTAAAATTGTTTATTCTCTTGCAGATTCTTTAACCGATGAAAAAGATATATCTATATTTAATAATGAAGAATTTTTTGATAAAGTTTTTGAAGGAAATGATGCCATACTAGGATTTCATTACACTGTTTCAAAAGATTCATATTCAAAATTAAAAAATGTACTAACTAGTACAATAAGTACATTTAAAAATAAAAAATATTTTGATAAAATTAGTCTACTAAGATTTGTACCACATGGTAAAGGAACAACTTATATGGATTTGTCAAAAGAACAATTACTAGATATTAAAAATTTTTATTTAAATTTTGCTAACAAAAATAGGATTAGACTTGGTAGTCCTTGGAATATATTAGGAATAAAAAATAGTCCTTTTGTCAGTGGGGACGGAGATTTTGACAACTCTATTAATTGGTAAATTATTAAATATGGTTGTCAAAATCTCCGTCCCCGCTGACAAAAATCTCCGTTCCCGCTGACATAAAACAAAAAAACTCCCTTATAATAGGGAGAAAACATATTGTTTTTTTTTGTCGAATTTAGATGAAGGGTTTTGCACGCTCCCGATTCAGATTTTCATGAATCTGTTCTTTTGACAACCTACCACTTTCTAGATATTTGATAGTTTGCTTCAATTTGCCAAAGTCTCTACCACAGCAATCATTCCAGAGCATGTAAATCTTCGATCCATAAATCTCCATGATGTCAAACCACAAAATAATTTGTAAATTATTAAATATGGTTGTAAAAGGCTCTGTTCTTTATGATGCCATTTTCTATTTTCCATAACATACACATGGTTTTGTAAAATATAAAAATATACAACTATTTGTACATTATCTTCCTCTTTCATATTCTTGAATTAATTTTTCAACATTTCTTTTTCTTGCTTTCATCTCTTGTATATATCTATTTACTCTTTCTTGAGTTAAACCATTTTTCTTTGACATATTCTTTATTTCATATTCATAACTTTTTTGTAATGCTCTTTCTAAAATATATGGAGAAATTCCACACTGTTTTACTGCAAATGTATCACTATCCACTTCTTCAAAAACATCTCTTCCTTTTTGCACTTTGTTTTTTTGATTTATACTAAAACAGTGCCCTAATTCATGACAATATATTGCTTTTCTTTCTTCAGTTGTTAAACCCATTTGTAATAATATATTTTTATCTCTAATTATTAAAGCTATTTTATCGTCTATTTTATATGTACAACATGGAATATTATTATCAGTATTTTCAATTATATCTGCATAAATAAAGTAAAATTCTTTAAATTTCATTAAATCAGACACAACAATTGCTTTATTATCTCCAAATTCAATTGTTGTTCCTTTTTTGAATTTATTCAATACATCTTTCATATACATTCTCCTAATATTATCTGGATATAATTATAACATGGAAAAATATATTAATCAAGTTTCACATAATTTTGTCAAAATATTAAATTACCTATTGGAACTTAGATTTTGATAACTTTTAATAGTTATTTTTTTGTTGATTATAGATTTTTCTAACTGTCTCTCTACTTATCTCTATTTCCTCCGCTATTTTCCTCAAAGATATTTTATTTTCATCTTTAAAAAATAGAATTAACTGTTTTAACATCTCCTTACTTTGTTTTATAGTTTTTAAGTCTGTGCTATTTTCTTTAAGATATTTTTCAAGAATTTCATTACATATTACATTATTTTTTTCATCTACATCAATAAATACATATTTCTCTTTATTATTCTCGTAATTAATAATTGACTTATATTTTTCTTCTAACTTTGTTTTCATCATTTTATAATTTGAATAAGGATATTCTTCAGGTTTGTTACATATTCCTGCTTTTACGGGATTATTATAGATATATTTTATGCAGTTATATAAATGTTTTTCACTATATATTCCTTCCGCTTTATACCTATCTCTAAAAACATAGCCAACTCTACTATATTTTTTATTATAATATTTTCCATATGTAGTATTAATTCTTTGCATATATTTACTTAATTGTTCTATTGATTTTGTTTCTGCTAGCATATGTGTATGATTATTCATTATACAATATGCTATTATATTGATGTCATGTTCTTCTTTTATTTTATACATTATTTTTACATAATATTTTATATCTTCTGCATTTTCAAATATATAACTTTTTTCAATTCCTTGAGTAATTACATGAAAAAATGGCGTATTCGTGTAGTTTCGCGGAAGTCTTGACATTAAATTCCTCCTTTACAAAAATAGTATGATATATTAGCAAACATTATATCATACTATTTTTGTATTTTTTGTCGAAACTTGTAACTATTTTAATTTTTTATTATAAAAGTTGTCAAAATCTCCGTCCCCATTGACAAATTATTTTATAAAAATCAAGTAATTTAATATAAAATTATTGTTAAAAATATCCTATTATGTTAAAATTTAAATTATAATATTCGTAGGAGGAATATATGAACAAGAGACAAGAAAAAATATTAGAATTATATAATTCAGCTGATGACAAAGGTACAATAGATTATTATGGTACATTTGAATTTGTATTAGATGTTGAAGATACAATTGAACAATTAGGTTTTATTTCAGATAAAATAACTTTATCCCAAATGGCTCATGACTTTGAATTAGCTGGCAAATTGATTAATGATTCAATCACAGATAAAAAACAAAAACAACTATATCTTAAATTAAAAAAAACAAATGCTGATATAGATGAAACAATAAATATTGAATTATTATCCGATAGGTATTCTTTTTTAGGAAATTTATTAGACTCGATTATAACTGATATAGAAGTACAGCAAAGGTTAGTCAGTCTTTCAGATGAAAGATTAGAACTATTTAAACAGCTTTTCAATAAAATAAAAAATGAAGTAAGTAATCCTATTCCAATAATCACAAAATTATTAAGTCGATTAGGAACATCTCCATATATAAATCAAATTTATGACTCTAACCGTTATGCTACTCTAAATTCTAATTTAGAAGAACAATTAAAACAGGGCATTCCATTAAGTGAATCAGATAAAGAAAAATTATTATTTATATATACAAGCAATACTAATTGGACAGTAGCATCCATAGAAGATTTAACTTCATTTGGAGAAAAAGGCTCTAAAGATATGTTAGAGATAGAAGAGATGGTTAACAATGAAAGAAATTCTTCTACAAAAAATATTACAAATATACAAAATGCGTTATTATGGAAAAGTTATGGTATTTCATTAACTGATGCTCAAGATATTGTTTCAAAATATAAAGCTGGAAATATTGTGATAACAGATGACAATAGAGATACTATGCGGGTTATATTTAAGTCTTTATAAAATTGTTACAGAAAAAGATGCAGGAAAACTGATTAAAATTTTTGATGAATTTTCAGAACAAAAAGAAACATCATTTAACTATATGCAGCCAGTACTTATTGAGAGCGAATTAAGAGATATGTTCTTACAAGAATTAAATAAGGTATCTTTTAAAATAAATGACCAACAATATCAAATTGTTGATGGTATTCACGTTTATGCTGCCGGAACAGATTTTAAAATGGTTATGACATCTATTGGTGCATATCAAGGAAATTTAAACGTAGATAATTACAATGAATATTGGAATAGTCCACATATTCGTTCACATGGAAATTGCTGTAGTTTAATAGCAAATAATAATTTATCAACAGCAACAATTAATAATATATGTTTTGGGTTTTCAGAGTTTGAACCAGGAATGTTATTACGTGCTGGAAATAAAGATTTAAATTCTACAATATATAGTAGGGACTTAGATGTATCAATGAGAAATGGAACTTTTATGTTACCAGATGATTTGATTAATTCCACTAGAGGTACTTATAATGAATTAGTGTATGAAAGAAGAGACTTATCTAATAATAGACCAAATTTTAAAAAGAATCCAGATTATTTAGTTTATTTTGAAGAATTTGAGGGAGAAAATATTGAAACATTAACTGATGAAGATATTCAAAATGAGAAAGATGATGAAAAGAAAAAAATATTACAAGACCAAAAAAGAATATGGGAAGAAACTAAAAAAGCCTCTATTAATTTCAGGCGAACGAATGAAGATGGAATTTCAGTTCCTTTGCCTATTGTAAAGATTAATAGAGAAGAATGTGCCAAGAGTGAAATTAAAAAAATTCAAGAAACATTCAGTAAATATTTAGAAACTAAAGATTCATCTTTATTACCAAGTATAATAACACAATTTGAAAATAATAGAGTGGGAAATAGAAAACCACATGATTATATAAGAGAAACTTATTTTTCTTCGAGTTCTATGCAAGAAATGCTAAATCAAATAATTGATACTATTAAAGCAATTGAAGATAAATCATTAAGGTATGCCAATATAAATACAATGGGCAGACTTATTTCAACAGAAAGAAAGAATTTTGCCGATTGTATGCAAACAGAAGGTCAAACACCAGGATTTAATCATAAACAATATTTACAGATTTTTAAAAAAATGAGACAATTAGAGAACGAAGGTCAAAATAGGTAAGGAGATTATTTATGAAAACACAAAAAGAAATTGAAACAATCAAAAATACTTGTGATACATCAAAGATATTGCTTAAATTATTTAAAAAATACAACGATTATGATAGTACTTTATTTGAACATTATGATCCGAATAGTTTATTTGCTAACAGGAAAAAAATAAATGTATCTAGTAATATTGAAAACAATAATGTTGCTATAATAAAATATAAAGAACCACTATTTAAAAGAATATTAAATAAATTAAAAATTTTATTTAACAATAAGTAATATTATTATTTATAAATTTAGAAATTAAATGTATCATAAGTCCTTGTAAAAACCAGTTCCAAATATATAAAAATTACGATATAATATCTTTGAAATGGAGCAAAAGAACAAAAAGACTTTTTAAAGAAGTTTTTAAAATTAACAGGCGGAATTTCATCGTCAAAAACATATGAAAGAGTCATAAGTTTAAGAGATTGTCAAGAGTTAAATAAAATATTTGTAGATTTTGTTAAAAGTATCCAATTTATGGATAATAAATTTTTTAAAGATATATTATCGTTTGATGGAAATGTAGACACCGGAAGTTCAAGGAAAAAAGGATATATTGTAGAGGAAACAATGCCATTAAATGTCTTAAATGTATATTCGGATAAATTACAAATGTGTATAGAACAAGAAATGATAGAAGAAAAAACAAACGAA
>CALXHG010000038.1 GCA_944388045.1 uncultured Clostridia bacterium
TTATAAAAGTGGAGGTGTAAAGTGGGAAGTTTATACAATTATAAACAAGTAGAAGCATTTGCATTAATTGGATTGCAAAATTTATTAAATTCAGCAAACAAAGACAATATTAACTTAAATACTTTTAAAATGTTTTTAGAACCATTAGAAAAGTTACATAGTAAAGAGTTTGCAGTAAATTATGCAAATAGATTATTAGAAAATGAAAATAAAAAATTAAAAGAAAAAAATATTCAGGAGTGATTATAGTGGCAGTTGTATTAAAAATTATAGTAATACTTTCAATAATAATAGCATGTTGTATGTATTTGGTAATTGTAGGTGGAAATATGAATAAAACTAATGAGGAAAAAGAATTAGAAAATCAAGAACAAATCAAGTTTCTAAAAGATAATTGTAAAACAAAAAATTAAAAATAACCACATAAGGTGAGGTGATTTAATTGATTTTTATGGATAAAGAACATAAAGATTTTTATGAAAATAAATTGAAGAAGTATGGAAATACAAATACAGAAGATGTTTACTATAAAGCATTAGTATATACATTACGGAATTTGCGAAACAACAAGAGACCATTTCAACGAAATATTTAATGAAAAAGAAAGAGTTATAAACCTTGATTCAGTGGATACTGCATGGCAAACAAGTACATCTTCCAAAGTAACAAGGATGGCACTTAATCTTTGGAATCATAGTATTATGTATGATAGTGAGGAAGATTTGGAAAAGGAACATATTTCTAGTGCCTACGCACCAAGTGAAATATTTTGCTGTTCTTATGCACCATATTTTTGGGAAGCTATAAAGATTCGTTATCCCGAATATACAAGATACCAAAATAGCAATAGAGAACTTAAAATTCATGAAAATTATGGGATTAGAAACAAACAACAACTAGAAGATGACGAAGAGATTGAAGAATTTTACTAAGAATATCTGCATAGTATTTAATAAAAATAGTAAAGAGGGTATTTATATGAGTGTTGTAAAAGAATACAAAAATGAAAATACAAATATAAGGATTCACGATGATTATATAAATACAGATGAGAAAAATAAAGCTAAAGAAATTCTAATAAGTTTAATAATAAATTTCTTAAAAAATAATAATGAATAATTGAAAATATTGCTACAACATGTTAAAATAAATCATGTTGATAGAAAAGCAATATTCGGAGAAAGGAGGACTCTTGAGCAATATACATTTAGGGTATTCTAACGATGCAATCATAGACTTAATTAATGGAGAATATGCCTTATATTTAAGAAAATCAAGAGCAGATTTAGAAGCCGAAGCAAAAGGAGAAGGTGAAACTTTAGCAAGACATGAAAAGATGTTGTTAGAGTTAGCCAGAAGATATGGCTTTTCTATTGGTAAAATTTATCGTGAAATTGTAAGTGGAGAAAGTATTGAATCAAGACCAGTTGTCCAAGAATTATTAAGGAATGTTGAATCTGGAAGATGGAAAGGAGTTCTGGTTGTAGAAGTTGAAAGACTTGCCCGTGGCGATACGATGGATCAAGGTAGGGTAGCAAAAAGTTTTAAGTTCTCTAATACTAAAATCATTACTCCAATCAAGATATATGACCCAAATAACGAATTTGATGAAGAATATTTTGAATTTGGATTATTTATGTCAAGAAGGGAGTATAAAGTAATTAATAGAAGATTACAAAGAGGTCGAATTGCATCTGTTAAAGAGGGAAAATATGTAGGGAGTATTCCTCCTTATGGCTATGACAGGGTAAAAATAGAAAAGGATAAAGGATTTACACTAAAAAAGAATGATGATGAAGCACAAATTGTTGAAAAAATATTTAATATGTATGCTTATAATGATATTTCAATAAATGAAGTCGCTAATCAATTAAACTCTGGAGGATACAAACCACGAAAAGCAAACGAGTGGACAATTTCAGCTATCAAAGACATGTTAAATAATCCTGTTTATATTGGAAAATTAAGATGGAATTCTAGGAAAGTTGTTAAAGAATACAAAAATGGAAAGATAACAAATACTCGACCAAGAAATACAGAATATATTTTGTGTGATGGTTTGCATGAACCCATTATAGATTTACAGACTTGGCAGGTAGTCCAAGAGAAGCGAAGTAAGCATACTCCTGCTGTAGTACATAATAACATAGTTCAAAATCCTTTAGTAGGAATTGTATATTGTAGCAAATGTGGAAAAAAGATGCAAAGAAGACCATATAAAGCCACAGGAATCCCAGATACTTTAATGTGTCCAAATAAACATTGTGATAATGTAAGTTCAAAACTTTGCATTGTTGAGGAAAAGATAATTTCATCTCTTAAAGAATGGTTAAAAAATTATCACATTGACTATGGAGAGTATGTAGATGAAATAAAGAGCAAAAAAAAGACAATATTAGAAGATAATATTAAGAACTTAAATAAAGAATTAGAAATACAAAACAAGAAATTAGCAAATGTATATGATTTTTTTGAAGAAGGAACTTATAGCAGAGAAATGTTTTCAGAAAGATGTAGTCTTATAACATCTACAATAGCAAATATTAAAAGCAATATAGAAGAATTTGAAAAACAAATTGAATTAGAGATAAAAAAGGAAGAAGGCAAAAAAACAATTATTCCTAAAATAGAAAATGTACTTGATTTATATCCTAACTTACAAACAGCAGAAGAAAAAAACCTTTTACTTAAAACTGTGGTTAAACGAATAGAATATCTAAAAACAAAAAAAGCTATAAAAAAAGATTCAGATCCAACAGATTTTGAATTGGATATTTATCCAAATGTAGGATAAATATTGTATAATCCAAAAGGACAAGTTTGTATAATATATTTGGCAAGGAACTAGCCATTAAATTATTAAAAATAGTTCCAAAAATTTTTTTTGATAAGGTTTTGGTACGAACGAATTAGCACATTTAGAAATGGTAGGAACAATAGTACACCAATTAACAAAAAATGCATCAATTGAAGAAATAGAATCAGCAGGATTAAGTGCATATTATACAGATCATGGTGTAGATGTATATCCACAATCTGCAGCAGGAGCACCTTTTACAGCTGCATATATAGCATGTAAAGGAGATGCAATAGCAAATTTACAAGAAGATTTAGCAGCTGAGCAAAAAGCAAGAGCAACTTATGAAAAACTAATAGATTTGTGTAGAGACAATCCAGATGTAGTAGACCCATTAAAATTCTTAAGAGAAAGAGAAGTAGTACACTTCCAAAGATTTGGAGAAGCACTTCGTGGAGTTCAAGACAAATTAGCAGAAAAGAAATTTTATATGAATAATATGCAATTTGGAAATATGAGTAATAATGATTGTGGATGCAAATAAAAAAGAGGGAAAATATGTGTTGTGAAAATAATATATTAAAACCAATTATTTCATCACTTATAATAATCTTATTAATAATATTAATTGTTGTTTCAATAAACAACGAAAATCCAGATAAAACAGATAATATATTAGTAGCAATAGCAAGGGATGGAGACAATACAACTTTAGGAACAACTACAATTAAATTTAGTCAAAATCAAATTGTAGAAGGAACGGCAATTAGTCATGAACCAGGAAGTGATGAAATAAGAATAAATGAAAATGGGATATATCAAATATCATATCAGTTATTTGGTGTTCAAGATACATCAGGAACATTTAACTTTAATGCAGTTTTATTAGTTAATAATCAACCTTTAAATGATACTTTTAACGAATCGCCTGTAATACGAAATAGTCCAGAAAACAGAATGACACTTACAAGTACTGTTATTCTAAGACTACAAGCTGGAGATGTTTTAAAATTAAATGGAGTATCTATTGAAGATATTAGATATGATAATGCAAGAATAGATATAGAAAAAATAGGGGATTAAGTCAAATATATTTATTGATACCTGAAGAAGATTTAAAACCTTTAACAGTAGTAGAAATGGATTAATAAATATATTTATTGAAATCCGTACAAAATCCCTAATTATATAAAAAACAATTTATATAATTAGGGATTTTGTACGAATTATAATGGATATTAATTAAGAAAATAATAATTGATTATTTTTTCCTTGCAATAATAGCAAATCTACCATCTTTTACATGATAAGAGCAAGTAGAAAGTGTAATTAATTGCTCACCATAATTTGCAGTTGCATTAATATTATATAAAGATTCCTTTTTTGCATTTTTTATAAATTCATTGTATTCTTCTTCTGTTTCAGCATTTATAAAATAATAATATCTAAAAACATTTTTTTCTGATTGATAAAAAACTCTAGTTTTTAACACAGAAATTATTTCATATTCTGAATCATCATTAACTGTAGTAAAACGTATTGTAGGATGTTTTTCGTAAAAAGATTTATTAGAATATTTTAATAAATCTTGGAACATAGTACCATTATTTAAATTATGACCAAAAATCAACAAATTACTACTTGGAATATCCCAATTATAATCTTTTGTTAAAAAAATTGAACCATTTTTTGATTTTTGCTTTTTGTAATTATGAGTCATGTAATATTTATTATCTGTACCTTGTAAAACAGGGTAATTAATATTTGTATTAGGAATTTCTAGCCAACCAATAATATCTGAATTTTGTTTTTTTAAGTTTTCAACTTTAATCATTCGCTCTGTTTTGGATGATTTAGCAAAATTTTTAGAAGAAGATATATTGTTTGATGAACCTAAATTAGATTGATTTTCATTAGATTCTATATTAAGTTGATTTTCTTTTAATTCTGGATTTTCTACATTTTGCTCATTAGCAGAGTTTTCTTTATTATAAGTATTTTCTGAAGAATTAGAAAGAGATTCTCCAATATTTATTTCATTTAATAAATTTGATTCTTCAATAGCTTCCTTTTTTTGAATAAGAGAGTTTATAATATATATTAAAGATATAATTATAAATACAATTAAAAGAAAATCAATAATAAGGAGAAATTTTTTCTTTTTTGTAAATGTTTTCTTCATAATGAATTCTAATCCTTTCTAGCATAATATATATATAAATGGCTTTAAAATTTTTTATGTATTAATTTAGGTTCTTTAAACATGATTTACAAAATTACTATAAAAAATATTTAGGTATAGGAATTCTAAAAAATCCTATACCTAAACAATTGTCCTTAAATTAGTTCGTTTTTATATAAATACTATGGAGTTTTATATAAAAATATCTAAATAATTTTGCTTAAAATAACTCTTTTTTCTTATTAATTGCAATAATAGTTAAAGTAGATAAAATAAGAGTAAGACCTGCTAAAATTGTATAATTTGCAACACCTGTTTTTGGAGTATCATCTTTTTCGTTATTATCAACTTCTGGAGTAGGCTCAGGAGTAGGTTCTGGTGTTGGTTCAGGAGTAGGTTCTTCTATTTCTGAAATTTTTGCATATATTGTAGTATCTGTAGTTATAGAATTATTAAAATCAAATTCATTTTCAAAATTAGAATCTGTAAAATATCCATCAATTTTTTCTTTTTCTCCTAATTTTATATGAGAATTTAGTAAATCTGCTGTAACTTTTTCACCAGAATTTACTGTAATTTTATAAGTTACATCACCAGCAAAAATAGTAACAATATTTTGTGTTACATCAGCATTTGCTGTAGCATTATCAGGAACTTTTGTTTCTGATATTACATTATTGTTTGAATCTGTTAAAACTACTTTATTTCCTGCTAAAACAACTTTATTTGTTGTACTAGCAGAGTTTTCGATTGTAAATTCAGTAAGATGTCCATTTTCTGCGGCACGAACAACATTCTCATTTGATTCTGTTGTTAAAACACCATTCATTACTAAAGTAGGGTTATTTGTTGCATAAGCACCCTTATCTATTTCTATACCATTATTTGCACCTGTACCATTTATTCCTAAATGTAGTTGTTTAACTTCTAATTTACCACCATTTACAAGTACACCACCATATTTAAATCCAGAAATAGAAACATTGTCTAAAATTACAGAAGCACCATCATATGACTGAACACCATATTTTGGTCCATTTTTTAAATTAATATCTTTTAAAGTAAGTTTTGCATCAGAAAGTTGTGCTGTAAACATTGTTTGATTTCCAGATGTTGATGTCCAATCCTTTGAACCAACAACATTGTGACCATTACCATCTATTATTAATTCTTTAGCAATTACTATTGGTTTTGTTATAGTAATATCATTTTCTAATGTAATTGTTGCACCTGGATCTGCACTTGATATTACACTGTTTAAAGATTCTTCATCATGTGCTGAATTTGTAGATGGGCTTGTTGTAGAAGTTGTTGCATTAGCAAAGTTTGGTAATGCTATTGCAAAAACAGCAGTTAATATAAAAAATAAAATAAAATTAATTATTCTTTTCATGTTAAATTATTCCTTTCTTAAATTTTGGTAAATATATATAATTGTGTGAATTTATTAAGCAAATTTCTTTTATTAAATAGAAAAAGCATTTAATAAAAGATAAAACTAAAAGATGTAATTGTTTATATCATGAAAAATATATCTACCATTTTCAAAAATTATTATTTCCTATAAAAAATTAAATATTTATAAAAAATTTTCCAAAAACATAATAAAAAAATGTTCCAGTTCAGCGAGAAATTTTGATATATTAATAATTGCATAAATTTTTCGACTCAATACGGAAATATAAGAATTTCTAAAATAATTTT
>CALXHG010000039.1 GCA_944388045.1 uncultured Clostridia bacterium
TTATTTTTTAATATACAAAAAAAAGCTGAAGCAGAAAACTTTTTAAAGTTTTCCGCCCCAACTATTGACATTCAACCATTTTTTCTTATGCTACATTTTCTTTTATATAGTCAACAACATCTCCTACAGTAACAACTTTTTCTGCATCAGTGTCTGGGATTTCTATATTAAATTCTTCTTCTAATGCCATAACTAGTTCTACTATATCTAAAGAATCTGCTCCTAAGTCATCTATAAAAGATGCTTCCATTGTAACTGCTGAATCTGCTACTCCTAATTGTTCAACAATTATT
The DNA here is from genome assembly GCA_944388045.1 of uncultured Clostridia bacterium. Taxonomy (GTDB): domain Bacteria; phylum Bacillota; class Clostridia; order TANB77; family CAG-508; genus CAG-269. The sequence continues at coordinate 294 of CALXHG010000039.1, forward strand.
CCTTTTACTTTTTCAAATATTTCTTCTGAACTCATTATAAGTTCACCCCCTCCCAAATTTTAAATGATATATTTCATTTAATTATTCAAATGTGTCTCTAACATTTATATTATATGTTTATTATTTTGTCAAGCATATTTAATATTTTTTTTTATTTTTGACTACCCATTCAAATAAATAATTTAATAACATTAACTTTTTATAGCAAAATAATGATTTTTTAACAATTTATTTACCATATTGTTCAAAGTGCTCTATCATTTTTTCTACTGCTTTATTCTCTACAAATTTTTCTGCTTGTTTTATAGTAAATTCAAATAATTCTTCATCACTGCTACCATGTGCCTTTACAACTGGTTTTTTTACTCCTAAAAATAAAGCTCCTCCATAAGATTTATAATCCATTGTTTTTTTAAAACGATTAATTGCAGGTAAACATGGTATAGTACAAAGTTTTGCAAGTAAATTTTGTGTTAAACTTTCTGTTAATGTTCTTTTTACAAATTTTCCAATACCTTCTGTAGTTTTTAAAAATACATTTCCAGTAAAACCATCTGTTACTATTGCATCTATTTTTCCAGAAAATGCATCTCTTCCCTCAACATTTCCTACAAAATTAATGTTTAATTCTGCAGACTTTTCTTTTAGTAATTGGTAACTTTCTTTTACTAAGTCATTTCCTTTTGTTTCTTCTGTTCCTATATTTAATAATCCAATTGCTGGTTTTTCTATTCCAAATGTATTTCTTAAATATATTGTTGACATTTGTGCAAATTGTAATAAATTAATTGGTTTACAATTAGTGTTTGAGCCTGCATCAATTAGTAATAATTGGCTTTTATATGCTGGTAATATACCTGCTAATGCTGGTCTATCTATTCCTTTTATTCTTCCAACAATTAATGTTGCTCCTGCCAATAAAGCTCCTGAATTTCCAGCAGATATAAATACATCTCCTTCATTTTCTTTTAACATTTTAAATCCAACAACCATAGAGGAATCTTTTTTGTGTTTTATTGCATCTGTTGGTCCATCTTCCATTTCTATTGTTTCTGTTGCATTTTTTATTTTTAATCTGTCAGAAATTTCTTCTATTTCTTTATTTGTAAATTCTTTTGCTTTTTTTCTAATTATTTCTTCTTTTCCTATTAATGTAACTGTTGCTTTTATCTCATTTACAGCTTTTATTGCTCCTTTTATATTTGCATCTGGGGCATTATCTCCTCCCATTGCATCTAACAAAATATTCATATGTAAGCTTCCTTTCTTGTTTGCTTTTTTCTATGAATTTTAATACTATTTTTAGTTTGATTTATATTATAGTTATTCATGACTTTATTATTTTATTATTGTTTTCTTAAAATTGCAATAGTTTTGGAAAAATTTATAAAGAGAATGTTATAAAACATTCTCTTTATTCTTTTTAGGTTCTCTACCCAAATTATTGACATTTAATCATATTATCTTTCATTATCACTTGATTTACTTTCTTCTAGTGGTAAATCAAACTCACCATTTCTACTTGATTCTTGAGTATTACCATTTGTTTGAGTTTTTTCTGTATTTGAAACACTATCTCTTGCATCTATTTGTTGCATAAAGTTTTGTCTTGCCTCATTATTTAATGATTCAGCTTTTTCTGGTATTTGAGCTATAGTTTTTGCATTAGATTTATCATTTTGAATAGACTCTGCTTTTTCTGGTAATTGCATTACTTGTTTTTGTTGTTTTGTTGTAAATAATGGTTGTTGCTTTATTTTGTTTACAAAATCTTTTAGCATAAATCCTGGCTTTGTTAATAATCCGTGTATAATATGAGCATTTCCTCTATTTTCATATGCAAAGTCTTTTACCATTTTTACTTGTTCTTTGTTAAGTGAACATTGATTTAAAACTCTTGAAAGTAAAGACATTCCTCTTAAATCAAAATTTAGTTTTACATTTTTCTCTGTTTTTTTAATATCTTCTACAAATTCTTGTAAATTATCAATTTTACTTATATCTACCCATTTATCACCACACCAAATTCCATCTTGTCTAAATAAAATATTAAATGTTTTTTGAGATTTTGATGAGTCTTTAGATTGTTGTTGTGCCTGTACTAAATTTTGTGATGTTGCTTGAGTTGCATTTTGTTGTTGAGATTGCCCTGGATTTTGTTGTACATTTTGACTTGTTGCTTGCTGTTGTCCAGGATTTTGTGGTGTAGTTTGACCTGTTGATTGTTGTTGCCCTGGATTTTGTGGTGTGCTTTGACTTGTTGCTTGCTGTTGTCCAGGATTTTGTGGTGTGCTTTGACTTGTTGCTTGTTGTTGTCCTGAATTTTGTGGCGTTTGAACTTTTGCTTTATCCATAATTTCTTTTATAAGTTGCTCAATATCTTTTTCCTCTGGTTCTTTATTTTCTTTATTATTTACTGAGCTTGGTTGTTCTGATTGTGCCACTGACTGAGCTGGTTCTGTTTTTGTTTGTGTTGGTTGTGCTACTGACTGAGCTGGTTCTGTTTTTGTTTGTGCAGGTTGTGTTGCTGATTGAACTGGCTCTGTATTTTTTTGTGATACTTTTTCTTCCTTTTTTTCTTCTTTCTTTTCAGTCTCAGTTAACTTGTCTTTTCCATATTTACCTTCTAATTCTTCCATTTTTTTAATTACTTTAGCAAGTTTTGTTCTTTTATCTTTGCTTTTTTGCATATTTTTTTCAATCTCTTCATTTATTTTATTTATATCAGATTGATATTCTTTAATTTCTGGGTCATTCTCATCTTTACCTTTTGCTTTTAAATTTTTTATTTCATCTTCAAGCTGTTTTTTCTCTTCTAATAAATGTTGTGGTATTTCTATTTTATTTATATCTTGAATTTCTTTTTCTAACCTTTGTTTATCATTTTTATACCCTTGATATTCTTGTTTTGCTGTTTGCAATTCTGCTTTTGTAAGCATTTTTTCTTCTTTGATTTTCTCTATTTCTACTTGTAAATCATGTATTTCAGAATCTGCAAATACATCAGAATAAGAATATCCGTCTTGGTAAAGTTGTTCCATTCTATCATTTATTCTTTTAGTGATTTCATCAATTTTTACTTTTTTTCCATTTTCAAATTCTGTTATTTCATCAATTTGAACTTGTAATTGTTTTAGTTTATTATTAACATTTCTCTCTATTGTTCGTAAACTTAAATTTAAATTAACAATTTCTTCATCAGAATAAATATCTCTACTTTCTTGTTCTAAAGTATCCATTCTTGAATTAATTCTTTGATTAATTATATCTTGATTTTTCTTTAATTCGTTCTTTAATTCATTAACTTCTTCTTGTAGTTTTTTTAATTCTTCTTCCATATATTACACAATCCTTCCTTTTATTAATCTTTTCTTTACATATATTATTTTATCATATTGTAAGGCAGTTGTCAATATTACGTAAACCTCTTCATAACTTCCAATATACACTATAATTATACAATATATATCATTATTTTTTATTACAATAATATTAAATTTATATTAAGTTTTTATTACACATTTAGAGAACAATAGCGGGCTTCTTTTAATATTTTATATATTTATATCATTTTAAATAATAATACAAAAAAGAAAAGAATCTCAAATCCCTATTTTCTAGTAGATTTTCTATTCTTTTCTTTATATTATTTTATTTATAAATTAAGCAATGATATCAGCAACAACACCTGAACCAACTGTTCTACCACCTTCACGAATAGCGAATCTTAATCCTTTTTCGATAGCGATAGGTGTAATTAATTCGATTGTCATTGATACGTTATCTCCTGGCATAACCATTTCTGTTCCAGCAGGTAATTCGATAACACCTGTAACGTCTGTTGTTCTGAAATAGAATTGTGGTCTATATCCATTGAAGAATGGTGTATGACGTCCACCTTCTTCTTTTGTTAAAACGTATACTTCTGCTGTGAATTTTGTATGTGGATGAATTGTTCCTGGTTTACATAGTACTTGACCTCTTTCGATGTCTTTTCTATCAATTCCTCTTAATAATGTTCCTATATTATCTCCAGCTTCAGCTTGATCTAATAATTTTCTGAACATTTCTACACCTGTTACTACAGTTTTCTTTCTTTCTGTAGATAAACCAATTATTTCTACTTCATCAGAAACTTTTACAACTCCTCTTTCTACTCTACCTGTTGCAACTGTTCCACGTCCTGTAATTGTGAATACATCTTCAACTGGCATTAAGAATGGTTGGTCAACTGGTCTTTCTGGTGTTGGAATATAGTTGTCAACTGCATCCATTAATTCTTTCATTGGAGCATAAACAGGATCATTAGGATCTGTTGATGTGCTTTCTAATACTTTTAATGAAGAACCTTTTATAATTGGAATTTCATCTCCTGGGAAACCATATTCTGTTAATAAGTCTCTAACTTCCATTTCTACTAATTCTAATAATTCTGGATCATCAACCATATCACATTTATTTAAGTAAACAACGATGTATTTTACACCTACTTGTCTAGCTAATAATATGTGTTCTCTAGTTTGTGGCATTGGTCCATCAGCAGCAGATACTACTAATATAGCTCCATCCATTTGAGCTGCACCTGTAATCATGTTTTTTACATAGTCAGCATGTCCTGGGCAGTCTACGTGTGCATAATGTCTTTTATCTGTTTCATATTCTACGTGAGCTGTATTTATTGTAATTCCTCTTGCTTTTTCTTCTGGAGCTCCGTCAATTTGATCATAAGCTGTATATTGAGCTTTTCCTAATAATCCTAGGTATTTTGTAATAGCAGCTGTTGTTGTTGTTTTTCCATGGTCTACGTGTCCAATAGTACCAATGTTAACATGTGGCTTTGTTCTTTCAAATTTTGCTTTTGCCATTTTTAAATTCCTCCTTATATTTGAGATTTCTCTCTTCTATTTTTTCATTTTAATTTTAAATACTTTTTTTGTATAAATTAATTATATATTTATTTATATACTTAATTTATAAATTTATTAACTTTTTTATTTTACACTTGCATTTTATAACATATTTATTAAAAAATCAAGTGTTTTTATAAATTTCGAATTTTTATTAGATAATATTTAATAATTTTTGATATTTTATTAATAATTTATATATTTTATCATTAATTTTTATGATAATATATAATTTCAGTATTAATCTTGTTTTTTAGCTCTTGATGCAACAATAGCTTCTAATACTGATTTTGGAACTTCTTCATAATGAGATGGTTCCATTGAGTATGTTCCTCTACCTTGTGTTTTTGAACGTAAGTCTGTTGCATAACCAAACATTTCTGATAATGGTATAAATGCTCTTATTTCTTGCATTCCGTCATTTGCTTCCATTCCTTCCATTCTTCCACGTCTAGAGTTTACATCTCCTATAACATCTCCCATGTATTCTTCTGGAACTGTTATTTCTACTTTCATAATTGG
>CALXHG010000040.1 GCA_944388045.1 uncultured Clostridia bacterium
GCAGGTGTAGTTCAATGGTAGAACCTCAGCCTTCCAAGCTGATGACGTGGGTTCGATTCCCACTACCTGCTCCAAATAAAATGAAACAAACGATAATATCGTTTGTTTCTATTTTATTATTGTATAAGAAAAAATGATTTCTCATATAAAAATAAATTTTTAAACATTAATGTTCTTATTATAATTAATAATATTAATAAAAAAGTTTTATAATATTTCTTATACAATATTAAAGTGAGAAATCACTACCTTACTCATTTATAAAAATGGGTTATTTATCCAAAAGGAGGTGAAAGTAATGAATAATTACGAAAGTGTTATCATTATTAATCCAAATGTTGATGAAGCTGGTTTAAAAGCTCTAGAAGACAAATTTACAGGATTAATTAATGAAAATGGAAAAGTAAATGAAGTTGTAAACATGGGTAAAAAGAAATTAGCTTATGATATCCAAAAAAATAAAGAAGCTTATTATATGGTATTTAAATTTGAAGCAAACCCAACACTTATAGCTGAATTAGAAAGAGTTTACAGAATAACAGATGGAATACTTAAATTTATTACAACAAAAAATATTGACTAATTTTTAATAATAAATTTTAGAAATTAATTCTAAAAAAGTAAAAAAACTTTAAAATAGAAATTTAGAAATTGAAAATTAATTAATCAAAAAATATTATAAAAAAATAAATATCAAGAAATTTAACGATAAAGGGGCCGAATTAAAGTAGAAAGGTAAAGGGATAAAATATGAATAAAGTAATTTTAATGGGTAGATTAACAAGAGACCCAGAAATAAGATATACACAAACAAGTAATACAGTTGTTGCATCATTTTCACTAGCAGTTAATAGAAGATTTGCGAAACAAGGAGAAGAAAGACAAGCAGATTTCATAAATATAGTTGCTTGGAGTAAACTAGGAGAATTTTGTGGCAAATACTTTAAGAAAGGTCAACAAGTAGGAGTTGTTGGAAGAATTCAAACAAGAACATGGGATGATGACCAAGGTCAAAAACACTATGTTACAGAAGTTGTTGCAGAAGAAGCATATTTTGCTGATAGCAAAAAAGAAGCAGAAGCTGGAAGTAGTTCTTTTGAGAACACATTTGGAAGTTCTATTCCAGGAACAACAACAGGAGGATCTGATTTTGAAATATCTTCAAGTGATGACTTACCATTTTAGGAACAAGGAGGAAATTAAAAATGGCAGATAAAAGCAAAAAAAGAAATAACATGAGAAATAAAGACTATGATGATGATTTTAATCCAAAAATGAAAAAAATCAAGAAAAAAGTTTGTCCATTATGTGGTGATAAAAACTTTGTTTTAGATTTTAAAAATGCAGACCAATTAAAAAAATTCATCAATGATAAAGGAAAAATTTTACCAAGAAGAACAACAGGAGCATGTGCAAAACATCAAAGAGATATCACACTTGCTGTAAAAAGAGCTAGACATATTGCAATATTACCATATGCAGCAAAAGACTAATATTATAAATAAAAAATAGGATTGATCGATTGGGGTCGGTCCTTTTTTTGTCTGGGGTCGGTCCCAAATTATACTAGGGTCGGTCCTTTTTTTGTCTGGGGTCGGTTCTAAATCATACTAATATATAATTTTTTATATCTTGTATGTTGTAATCTATAAAAGAATTTCAATAAGTAGGTTGCGCCAAATCACATTCGCTACGCTTATTTGGTCGCTTACGTGGTATTTCAAAACATTTTATATATTGGTTTGATTTGGGACCGACCCCAGACGAAAAAGGGACCGACCCCAGATAAAAAAGGGACCGACCCTAGTATAATTTGGGACCGACCCCAATAAATAGGAAAAAAGAGAACCGGCACCTTTTTTTCCAAATTAAATTATGATATAATACACACATAACAAAAAAGCAAATTAATATTTAATATATGATAAAAGAAAGGGTGAAACATATGGCAGAATTTGTTCACTTACACATACACAGTGAATTTAGTTTATTAGATGGAGCAAATAGAATAAAAGATTTGCCAGTAAGAGCAAAAGAATTAGGAATGAAAGCAATGGCAATAACAGACCATGGAGTAATGTATGGTGTTATTGATTTTTATAAAGCATGCAAAAAAGAAGGAATAAAGCCAATTATTGGTTGTGAAGTATATGTTGCACCACGTTCTAGATTTGATAAAGAGCCTGGAATAGACAAGCAATATTATCATTTAATTTTACTTGCAAAAGACACACAAGGATATAAAAATTTAAGTAAATTAGTTTCATTAGGATTTACTGAGGGGTATTATTATAAACCACGTATAGATTTGGAGATTTTAGAAAAATATCATGAAGGACTAATCTGCTTAAGTGGATGTTTAGCAGGAGCAGTAAATCAAGCTTTAATGAATGGACAAACAGAAAAAGCAGAAGAAATTGCTTTATGGCATAAAAAAGTATTCGGAGAAGATTATTATATAGAAATACAGAATAATGGAATTAATGAACAAGTTTTAGCAAATCAAAAGTTAGTACAATTGGCAAGAAAACTAGATATACCACTAGTTGCAACAAATGATGCACATTATTTAAAAAAAGAAGATGCATATAATCATGAAATTTTATTATGTATTCAAACAGGAAAAAGAATGAGTGATGAAGACAGAATGAAATTTGATACAGATGAATTATATGTAAAATCTCCAGAAGAAATGAGTGAATACTTCTCAGCTTTCCCAGATGCAATAGAAAATACAGTAAAAATTGCAGAAAAATGTAATGTAGAATTTGAATTTGGACATACAATACTACCTAATTATGATGTACCAGAACAATATGCCACACACTATGATTATTTAAAAGAATTATGTGATAATGGATTAAAAGAAAGATATGGAGAAAATTTATCAGATGAAATAATAAAAAGAGCAGAATATGAAATTGGTATAATCAAAAAAATGGGATATGTAGACTATTATCTAATTGTGTGGGATTTTATACATTATGCAAAAAGCCATGGAATTCCAGTAGGACCAGGTAGAGGGTCAGGAGCAGGTTCAATACTTGCATATGCAATAGGAATTACAGATATTGACCCAATGAAATATGGATTGCTTTTTGAAAGATTTTTAAATCCAGAAAGAATAAGCATGCCAGATTTTGATGTTGATTTTAGTGATGAAAAAAGGCAAGATGTAATTGATTATGTTGCAAATAAATATGGACATGACCATGTATCACAAATTATCACATTTGGAACAATGGCAGCAAAAATGGTAATTCGTGATGTAGCAAGAGTACTAGATTATCCATATGCAGAAGCAGATAAACTTGCAAAAATGATTCCAAATGAAGTACATATTACAATAAAAAAAGCTTTAGAACAAAACAAAGAGTTAAAGGATTTATATGAAACTGAAGAAAATGTAAAAAAACTTTTAGATATAGCAATGGCATTAGAAGGAATGCCAAGACAAGCTTCAACACATGCATGTGGAGTTGTTATAACAAAAGAACCAGTTGATACATATGTTCCATTATATGTAAGAGATGGACAAATATCTACACAATATATAATGACAACACTTGAAGAACTTGGACTTTTAAAAATGGACTTTTTAGGATTAAGGACATTAACAGTTATTCAACATACAATAAAATTAGTAAAAGAAGGCAGAGGGATAGATGTACAATTTGATAAAGATATGTCAGACCCTAAAGTTTACAAATTATGGCAAAATGGATTTACATCAGGAATATTCCAATTTGAATCTCAAGGTATGACAAACTTTATGAAAGAATTAAAGCCAGACTGTTTAGAAGATTTAATAGCAGGAGTTTCTTTATATAGACCCGGGCCAATGGATCAAATTCCAAGATATATTAAAGGAAAACAAAACCCAGGACACAATGAATATACACACCCAAGCCTAGAGCCAATTTTAAATGTAACATATGGATGTATGGTATATCAAGAACAGGTAATGCAAATTGTAAGAGATTTAGCAGGATATTCTTTAGGTAGAGCAGATTTAGTACGTAGAGCAATGGGAAAGAAAAAACTTGATGTAATGGCTAAAGAAAGGGAAGTATTTATAAATGGTCAAGTTGATGAAAATGGAAATGTAGTAGTTCCAGGTTGTGTAAGAAATGGAATAGATGCAGAATCTGCAAATAAAATATTTGATGAAATGGCAGAATTTGCAAAATACGCATTTAATAAATCACATGCAGCATGTTATGCAGTAGTAGCATATAGAACAGCTTATTTAAAAGCATATTATCCAGCAGAATTTATGGCATCTATGTTAAATAGTTTTTTAGGAAATTTAGATAAAGTGCCTGAATATATAGAAGAATGTAAAAGACTTGGAATAGAAATTTTAAAACCAGAAATAAATAGTAGTAGTGCAAAATTTACAGTAGAATATGATGATAATACTGAAAAATGTAAAGATATAGGAAAAATCCGTTTTGGATTAGGAAGTATAAAAAATGTTGGTTTACAACCTATATCAAGCATAATAAATGAAAGAAATGAAAATGGAAAATTTAAAGATTTTGCCGATTTTTGTGAAAGAATGTCAGGAGAAGCGGTAAATAAGAAATGTATTGAAAGTCTAATAAAAGCAGGAACATTTGATGAATTTAAAGAAAATAGAGCAACACTTTTAGCATCATTTGAAAATATAATAGATATAATACAAAGTGATAATAAAAAAGGAATAAATGGTCAAGTTTCCATGTTTGATATTGGAAATACACAAGACAATAAAATAAAATATGAATTTAATGAAAAAGAAGAAATGAGTGAAAAAGAAAAACTATCTATGGAAAAAGAAATGCTTGGAATATATATTACCGGTCATCCATTAGAAAAAATAAGAGAACAAATTTTAAAATTAACAAATATTTCTTCTAAGGAAATGAAAGAAATTGATGAGCAAAATGTTTCTGCTAATGAAGATGTAGAACAACAAGTTCAAGAGAATATTAAATACAGGGATGGTCAAGAAGTTATAATTGCTGGAATAGTTATATCTGTAAAAAAGAAATATACTAAAAATAATAAAATTATGGCATTTGTTAATATTGAAGATTTAAATGGAACAGCTGAATTAATTGTATTTGAATCTACATATTTAAAATATCAAGACAAATTAATAGAGGAAAATATTATTATTGTAAAAGGTAGATTAAGTATTAGAGAAGATGATGAAACAAAAATTGTTGCACAAGATATAAAAAACTTTGGAGAGGATTTTAATAATATTCAACAAGAAAATGTTATGAAGCCAGAAATAAAAAGACCAAAAAAAATAGTTTTTGATATTACAAATGTTTCTGAAGAGCAAAAAGATAAATTAAGAGGTGCAATTCGTTATTTTAATGGAGATAAAAACAATGTTGCAATTGCTATAAAAATTGGAGAAGAAATTAAGCCTTGTGGTGCAATATATTTAACAGACGAAATTTTGAAAGAATTTATAGAAATTTTAGGCGACTCCAAAAATGTAATAAATCAATAATTTGTACTGCTACAGTTACGCGAGAAAAAAATATATATTAATAATAAATAAATTTTGAATACGATTGGAGGAAATTTAGAATTTCTTAAATTAATTTTATGGAAAAT